>NZ_JAPVYB010000002.1:0-580088 GCF_041431615.1 Streptococcus sp. 27098_8_82 | reverse complement strand
ATCTCTTGCTTCAATAAAACCAGGTTCATATTGGGTATGAAGTGTTCTTTTCTGAGAAGTTGGATCAATATACAACTCTTTTCCATCTTCTGTGTATAGTTGGTTGCCTCTTGTTAGGTAAAGAGACGAAAAAGCTGAGAATATGATTTCCCAGCTTTTTTGAATGCGATAGAAATAGCAACTAGACTATTTACGAAAGGCCTCAATAATGTAGGTGAAGCCAGTAACTAAAAATGAAAAGGCAATGACATAAACGACAAAGACACCTGTAGCCACTGGATTGAACAGAATCACTAGACCTAGTAAAAATGTAAGCAAGGCTACCCACATGATATTGCTACCAATAATAGGGAAAATCAATCCTAGACGATTGCCTTTAAAGAAAGCAATAATGGCTTCTACAATTAACCAAATTCCTACAATGGTCGGAATGACGACCGGCAGGGTCACAAAGCCATAAGCCACGAGGTAAAGAGCTAAGAGAAGACTAACAAACCCTTGGAAAAGATAAACAGGTGAGCGAAGCTCTTTTGGTGCAGAGAAATAGCCTAAAATAGCTGCTATAGAAGAAACCAGTAAACCAAATGCAATCCACCAGCTGTAAGCAACAAGATTAGCTACTGGGTTTGTAAATAGCAAAAGTCCTAAAAAGACAAAAACAACTCCTTTAAGGAACAACAATAAACGATTAGAAAATTTCATACCAATACCTCCGATATAGTATAGTTTGCTAATAAAACTATTGTACTTATTTTTATAGAAAATGTCAATAAAATAAATAAACAATTTGGAAGTTTCAGTCTGACTTACAAAAAGAAAAGGAGTTTTCACTCCTTTTCACAGATTGAAGACAAAGTCCTTATAAAAGTGTCTTCTAAAGATTTTAACTTCAATCTGAAGCGAGGTTATCCTCGCTTTTTTTATTTAATCTAATAGCTCCTTATTTTCAATTAAGAGCTCTAGTGGAGATTTATCTCTTGCTTCAATAAAACCAGGTTCATATTGGGTATGAAGTGTTCTTTTCTGAGAAGTTGGATCAATATACAACTCATCTCCATCTTCTGTGTATAGCTGGTTGCCTCTTGTTAGGTAAAGTAAATCCTCTAAGTACTGTCCATCAGTTTGTAGAAAATGTTCGATGTATTTGACAGCCTTTAAGATCTCACTTACTTTATCAGAGTATTCATTCGATTCAAGAACACTCTTTTCTAATTCAATCTCCTTACTTGTTCCAAAAAGTTGAGTTGGAGTTGCATTAAAATATTCCGCTATCTTATCCAAATTTGCAAAGGTAGGATAGCTTTTTTGTTTTTCGTAGTCAGAGATGGATTGTTTACCGATTCCTAAATCTTCCGCAAGTTGAGTTTGACTCACTCCTTTTTCTATGCGTAGTCGTGCCAAATTGGGTCCAAAATTTTGAATAATAAAGGTCATGATGAACTCCTGTTTTTTATTTTAAACTTATTCTATCACCTATAAACTTACAAATCAAGTTTTTAATTGACTTTCAAAAATATTTTTTATAAAATATATTTATAACTTATAAATAAGTTATAAATAATACAAAATAGTTCATCTGTTTAGGAATAGTGAGTGAGGAAGAAGTTGAGGACGAGACTATGACTTATGACTATTCGAAGCCTTGGAGCTAGAAATTGTGTGGACAAGGACAAGGGACGAGCCTGACGGGAAGTCAGGCGAAGTCCTGCAGAGTGCCGTCCAGACAATTTCTAGCCAAGCAAAAGCTGGCTATTCTAACAGCCAGCAAAAAGGGACACTTAGGACAACGTCCAAAGAACGACGGAACGAGCAAACGTTGATTTGACGGTGTTTCTGAGTCCTAAAAAATCTAAAAGAAAGGGGGACAATTTTGTTGGTTTCTATACAAGATTTAAGAAGCATTCAAGAACGATGTGAAATAGGAGAATTAGTACAGAGGTTAGATGTCAGTATTGATAGACTAACGGTTATCTGGGATACAGATACTGATTCCCTAAGACGGATTTTCAAAAATCTGAAACAGGCAATAAGTACAAGAGTTGATTCATTTGAAATATATGATAATGTTCGAGATGATGTCTTTACTTTAGCTAAAGTTTTTAATGAGTATGATTCTATCAATATTATATTTTTTCAATTATCCACTTATGGAGGTGAACAATTGATTCGGATTGATTTCAATCCTAACACTTTAAAAGAATTTGATGGAATGAAAGTATGGAGGCAATTAATGTACTTTGCCAGATTGAATTCATTGACGGTACGTTTGTCTCGTTTTGATTTGGCATTTGACATTTTCAACAGGCCTGAAATCGTTAATTTACAACATATTAAAGGTGGTGTTACCCATAAGGTCTTCTATGGTCGAGGGGGCGAATTAGAGACGAAATATTGGGGTTCTAGCGGTAGTAATGTACAAGTTAGGTTATATGATAAGAACAAAGAAATTATTGCTCACAAGCGCGAAGAGAAGCTAGATTTGGGTGTAAATCCGTTTTGGTGGAGACTAGAGTTCCAACTCAGAACCAAAGCAATTGGAGAGGAGATGGTCCAAGATATTATGAATCGACTCGATAATTTCGGATTTTATAAGCTAGAACATATTCGAGTGGAGCAAAGAGCATTTACAATTATCTTTCTCAACAATCCTGAACTGTTGTCATTGGCTTTTCCAAATTTAAAATCAGACAGCATCAAAAAGAAAAAAACAAGAGTCCGCAAACTATTGAGAGAAGAAACGAACCAATTTGCGGAAGAATTAAAAGAAGTATTAATACAGAATCTCCCTAAATTAAATACAGAATTACAACTACTTGTAGGTGAGTTTCTGAATTTAGGAAATAAATAAGGAGGATAACTATGGACAATAATTTAATTAGTAACAAAGAATTAATTGAAATGGGCTATCGCCCTCATACAGCGAATGATATCATTCATCAGGCAAGAGAATTACTTGTATCACGAGGCTATACATTTTATAATCGCAAACGTTTGATGGTTGTTCCCAAAAGTGTTGTAAATGAGATTCTAGGAACAGAGGTGGCGTAATATGGCAAGTGTTCGTTACCGAAAGCGAGGAGATAGTAACTTATGGACCTATGAAATTCGTAACGAAGGAAAAACTGTTGTTCATAATAGCGGTTTTAAAACAAAAAAACTTGCAGAGTCAGAAGCTGAACCGATTCTGCAAGAACTTCGTTTAGGAAAAAGAATTTCTAGAGATATTTCTCTTGTAGATCTATATCAAGAATGGCTTGAATTAAAAATTCTACCGAGTAGTAGGTCGGAAGAGACAAAGAAAAAATATCTTCTCCGTAAAAACACAATTGAAAGATTATTTGGAAATAAAAAAGTCACTCAAATTCGTGCGAGTGAATACCAAAGAATAATGAATAAGTATGGGCAAACAGTTGGTAGAAATTTTCTTGGTAGATTGAATACTGGGATTCATCAGAGCATCCAAATGGCAATTGCCGACAAAGTTCTAATAGATGATTTTACACAACATGTCGAGTTATTTTCATCCAAAGAACAACAGATGACGGAAGAGAAATATTTACATACCGAAAAGGACTATCTGGATTTACTTTTAGCAGTAAAGAGAAAATTTGATTACCAACGTTCAATTGTTCCTTATATCGTCTATTTTCTATTAAAAACAGGCATGAGATTTGGAGAGTTAATAGCGTTAACTTGGAATGAAGTTGACTTTGACAGAGGACTGCTAAAAACATATAGGAGGTTTAATACCCTTTCTCATAAATTTGTCCCTCCAAAAAACAAAACGTCTATTCGGATGGTACCGATAGACGAAGAATGTATTAAGATATTACAATTTCTAAAAATTGAACAAGAGAAGGCTAATAAAGAGCTAGGAATCAAGAATAGGTATAAAATGATTTTTCAGCATTATGGATATATTCACTTGGTACCAGATATTGCAAGTGTCAATAAAGCTTTGAGTGTTCTTTTAAATGAATTAGATATTTATCCAATTATCACGACAAAAGGAGCACGTCATACCTATGGAAGCTACCTCTGGCACAAAGGATTTGACCTTGGAGTTATTGCAAAAATTCTAGGGCATAGAGATATTTCAATGTTAGTAGAAGTATATGGACACACTTTAGAAGAGAAAATTTTTGAAGAATTTAATCAAATTAGAGATGTTTGGAAAGATTGCTCATAAAAAGATGTGGGGCAAATGATGGGGCAAATGCTCTTTAGATAAGCAAAAAAGCCTTGTAAATCAAGGCTTTTACTGTTGAAGTTTGATGCCCCCTGCAGGGATCGAACCTGCGACCCACGGATTAAGAGTCCGCTGCTCTGCCAGCTGAGCTAAGGAGGCAATAGAAAAAGCTGTATTGGTGCCGGACCTTCACGATTTGTATTGAACCCGCGCAATTAAGCAGGTGGGCAACTCGCTCTAACTGAAGCTGCTTCCGCGTGACACGGCTTGCATGCTGTTAGAAGTCTTTTGTTTCCCTAATAATACAAAAAATAGTCGGTCAACACTTAAGTGTGAAGTCGTACACCACAGCGTTTCTATAATTATAATACCATAAATTTTGAAAAATTCAAGAGAAAAATGTGATTTTTTGCAAACGATGTCATCATTTTTTTAAGTCGTCAATCTTATCCTTAGTCATTCCAAGGGCTCGCTCGTATTTGCCATTCTCATTAGGCGTGAAGTAATTGGCATCTTTTATCTTGTCGGGCAGATAGTCCTGCTTAACCCAATTGCCAGGATAGGAGTGAGGGTAGAGATAGTCCTGTGCGTTGCCCAGTTCCTTGCTGCCGGCATAGTGTCCGTCGCGTAAGTGGCGGGGAATGGGAAGATTTCCATTCTTTCGTAAGTCAGCTAAGGCCTTGTCCATGGCCAGATAGGCTGAGTTGGACTTGGGAGATAGAGCCAGATCAATAACAATATTGGCAATAAGGATACGAGCTTCAGGAAAGCCGATTCGCTGAGCTGCTTCTAGAGCTGTGACGGTATGGACTTGTGCGTCTGGATTTGCCAGACCAATATCCTCGTAAGCGATAACGGTCAAGCGTCGAGCTAGGCTAGGCAAGTCTCCTGCCTCAACGAGCCGAGCTGCGTAGTGGAGACTGGCATTGACATCGGAGCCACGGATGGACTTCTGTAGGGCAGAGAGGACATCGTAATGGCCGTCTCCGTCCTTATCCATGGTGATATAGCTCTTTTGCAGGCTGTTTTCCATGACATCGAGCGTGATGTGGCGAATACCCTTGCCATTTTCTGGGGTAGAGAGTACGGCTAGGTCCAGTGAATTATAAGCGGAGCGTAAGTCTCCGTTGGTAGAGATGGCAATGAAATCCAGAGCTTCTTTGTCTAGCTCCACTGAAAAATCAAATCCTCGTTCCTTATCCGTCAAGGCTAGCTGAATGGCCGTCCGGATGTCGTCGTTGCTGAGGGGCTCAAGCTCAAATATCTGAACCCGGCTTCGAATAGCAGGGGTGACGGAAAAGAAAGGATTTTCTGTCGTCGCTCCAATCATGATGACCAGACCGCTTTCTAATAGCGGTAGCAGGAAGTCTTGCTTGGTCTTGTCCAAGCGGTGAATCTCATCCAGCAGGAGAACCAGTCCGCCGGAAAATTTGGCTTCTTCAGCGATCTCTTGCAGGCGCTTCTTGCTATCTACGGTGGCGTTAAAGGTCCGAAAGGCGTATTTAGTTGTGCCGGCAATAGCCGAGGCGATAGAGGTCTTGCCGATGCCGGGTGGTCCGTAGAGAATCATCGAGGACATGCGGTTGGCTTCAACCATGCGGCGGATGATTTTTCCTGGTCCGACCAGATGCTGCTGGCCGATGATCTGATCAATATCGGTCGGCCGCATGCGCAGGGCGAGGTTTTCTGGCATAAGATTTCCTTTCTGCAAGTGTTTTTCTTAGCTTTTTGTGTTACTATTGTAGATAGTAATATTTTATCACAATGAAAAGAGGAAATCATGGCTAAGTACGGTTTTTTGGAGATATTGGACGAGGAAATGGGGAAGAGCTTTCCTTTTGACTATGAGATAAACTGGGACAAGAAGAATCACGCAGTGGAAGTGGCCTTTCTCCTTGAGGTGCAAAATCCAGGCGGTATTGAGACGGTTGATGCTGAGGGCAATGCCTCGGCTGAAGATATTTACTTTGAGGAAGCCGTGCTTTTCTATAATCCTGTCAAGTATCGTTTTGAGGCCGAGGACTATCTGGTTACCCTGCCCTATGAGCCTAAAAAGGGGCTGTCACGGGAGTTTCTAGCTTATTTCGTGGATTTCCTAACCCAAACAGCTGAGTCCGGCCTTGATGCGCTCATGGACTTTTTAGCAGATTCAGAGGCGGCAGAGTTTGAGATGGCTTGGAATGCTGAGGCTTTTGAAAATGGCAGAGCTGACTTGACTGAGACGACCTTTTATCCTTATCCGAGGTATTAGGAGGAGCTGATGGCAGATGAAGAAGGACTAGATTTGCTGCACAAACAGATGGAGTTTTCTGGCTGCAAGATTGCCTTGCTCTGTGATGATAAGCTACTGACTATCTTGCGAGACGATATTTCAACTATTCCTTGGCCCAATATGTGGGAGCTGCCAGGCGGTGGCCGAGAGAACGAGGAGACCCCCTTTGAATGTGTTCAAAGAGAAGTTTTCGAAGAGCTTGGTTTGAAGCTTGAAGAAGTAGCTATTGTCTGGGCTAAGGAATATCAAGGCATGCTTGATCCAGCCAAAACCTCGATTTTTATGGTGGGAACCATCACTCAGGAAGAATGTGCCAGCATCGTCTTTGGCGATGAGGGGCAGGCTTATCAGATGATGGATATTCGCCAGTTTTTAGCAGATAAAAAGGTTATTCCGCAGCTACAGGACAGGTTGAGAGATTATTTGGAGGTGCGAGCATGATTCATATTGAGCGGGCGGGAGCTGAGGATTTAGAGACCATTATTGCCATTCAGCGAGCGAGTTTTAAGGCCGTTTATGAAAAATATCAGGATCAATACGACCCCTATCTGGAGGAGCGAGAGCGGATTCGCTGGAAGCTGGTTGAGCGGCCCAATAGTTTTTATTATTTTGTCAAAGACGACGAGAAGATTCTTGGCTTTATTCGCTTGAATACAAATGACGAACAGACAGCAGGCTGGATTGGAACCGTAGCGATTTTGCCAGAGTACCAGAATAAAGGATATGGTTCTGAAGGCCTTGGTCTGATTGAGGAGAAATTCTCCACCGTTATCAGATGGGATTTGTGTACGGTTTTCCAGGATAAAGGCATGGTGGCTTTTTATGAGAAAAATGGCTATCATCAGACCCATACTGAGCCCGAAAAAGAGGGCATGGATATGGTCTACATGACGAAGACAATGAAATAAACAAAGAAAGGATTGTTCAGTTAAATTTTTAAACTGAATCTGCCCTAAACATTGTGCCAAAAAGATAAGGTTCTCATAGACGCAAGCGTCATCAGAGAATTTCCTATTTTGGCTCTGTGTTTTACGGGCCTGGTATTTAATAATGGACACTTGGCAGGAATTAACGATTGAAGTGAAGCGTGAGGCGGAAGAAGCAACCTCTAATATTCTGATTGAGCTGGGCAGTCAGGGCGTGGCTATCGATGACAGCGCAGATTATCTGGGGCAGGTTGACCAGTATGGTGAGCTTTTTCCAGAAGTGGAGCAGAGCGATCGGGTCAAGATTACCGGCTACTACCCGGATTCGGTGGATATAGAGGCTGTTGCGGCTCAGGCCAATGAGCGTCTGGCTGAGCTGGATGGCTTCGGCTTGGAGACGGGAAATATTCAGCTGACTCGGCAGGAACTGGCTGAGGAAGACTGGGCGGACAACTGGAAGAAGTACTTTGAGCCGGCTCGGATCACCCACGACTTGACTATTGTGCCGTCATGGACGGAGTATGAGGCGACAGCTGGTGAGAAGATTATCACGCTGGATCCTGGCATGGCCTTCGGTACGGGCACTCACCCGACGACCAAGATGAGCCTCTTTGCGCTGGAGCAGGTCCTGCGGGGCGGTGAAACGGTGTTGGATGTAGGCACGGGCAGCGGCGTTCTCTCCATTGCCAGCTCACTCTTAGGCGCTAAGGACATCTACGCCTATGATTTGGACGAGGTGGCAGTGCGCGTGGCTCAGGAAAATATTGAGCTCAATCCAGGTATGGAGAACATCCATGTGGCACCAGGTGATCTTCTCCGAGGCGTAGAAATTGCGGCGGATGTCATTGTTGCCAACATTTTGGCCGATATTCTCATCCATCTGACAGAGGATGCCTACCGTCTGGTCAAGGATGAGGGCTATCTGATTATGAGTGGAATCATTTCTGAGAAGTGGGAAATGGTGCGCGAGTCAGCAGAAGCAGCAGGTTTTTTCCTGGAAACGCATATGATTCAGGGCGAATGGAATGCCTGTGTCTTTAAGAAAACGCAGGACATTTCAGGCGTGATAGGTGGTTAGATGCAGCAGTATTTTATAAAAGGAAATCCTCAGTCTCCTCTGGCGGTCACGGATAAGGACACGGCCAAACACATGTTTTCAGTCATGCGGCTCAAAGCAAGCGACCAAGTCACACTGGTCTTTGATGATGGCGTGAAACGGCTGGCCCGGGTGTTAGACCCCGGCCAGCAGAGCTTGGAAATCTTGGAAGAGCTAGCGGACAATACCGAGCTGCCGGTTCAAGTGACCATTGCTTCGGGTTTTCCCAAAGGTGATAAGTTGGAATTTATCACTCAAAAGGCAACGGAGCTAGGAGCCAGTGCTATCTGGGCTTTCCCAGCGGACTGGTCGGTGGCCAAGTGGGATGGCAAAAAGCTAGCTAAAAAGAGTGAAAAACTGGAGAAAATTGCTCAAGGAGCAGCAGAGCAGAGCAAGCGCAATCTGATTCCAGAAGTTCGGCTTTTTGAAAAAAAATCAGATTTTTTGAATCAGCTGGCTCAATTTGACACAATCGTTGTAGCCTATGAAGAATCGGCCAAAGAAGGAGAATCTGCAGCACTAGTCCGAGCTCTGTCAGGCTTGGAAGTCGGCGCAAAAGTCCTCTTTATCTTCGGACCGGAGGGCGGTCTATCGCCAGAGGAAATAGTAGCCTTCGGCCAAGCAGGCGCTGTGTCAGCA
The DNA here is from genome assembly GCF_041431615.1 of Streptococcus sp. 27098_8_82. NCBI lineage: Bacteria > Bacillati > Bacillota > Bacilli > Lactobacillales > Streptococcaceae > Streptococcus > Streptococcus sp. 27098_8_82. The sequence continues at coordinate 570,966 of NZ_JAPVYB010000002.1, read as the reverse complement.
GGTCTAGGTCCACGTATCCTGCGGGCTGAAACCGCTCCGCTTTATGCCTTGACCGCAGTCAGTGTTTTGCTGGAATTGAGCAATGACAGTCTTTAAAAAGCAAAATCAGCAGCCGTTTTGGCTGCTGATTTTTTAATTATTATTGTCTTTCCCGTTTTTTGAAGGCGAAGATTCCTGCAAGTCCGGTCATGACAAGTCCCAAGAGTCCGAGCGAGGACGTCTTTTCTCCGGTTGCTGGGAGGCTTTCTGCTCCTGCCTGTCTATGGGACGCTTGCTTGTTTGTGCTAGGGTCAACAGCAGTCAAGACAGGGAAGTCTACTCTACTATGCTGCAGGTTGGCTGCTTCGACTGCGATAATCGGAGAGCTTGGTTGCTCAATAGGAACCGGTTCAGTTTTTGGTGCGACGTAGACGAATTTGTATTCGCCGAATCCTTCTTGGGCAGAAGCTGCTAGATAGACGATGTCTCCGTCTGTACCAATCAAGTTCTTGGCCTTATCAGCTGTCAGGAAGCGCAGATCCAGTCCCTTGATGGTATCAGCGAAATGCCAGTTTTGATCTGCACTTGGATTGATATTTTTGACAGCTAAGATATAGTTGATGATAGCTTGGCGGTTTTCCAGATTGAGCAGACGGTTGAGGCTGGCTTCTCGAACACCAGGGAAGTTACCGTTAGACCGGTAGTTGTTGGTCACGACGATAAATTCCTGATTTGGGTCAATCTCCTTGCCTTGGTATTTCAGGTTGCGGACCCGACTGGCATTTGGGTTGGCCAGTTTGCCTTCGCGGTCGTATTTGTTAGGCTGGGTAATGTCAAACTCATAGGTAACACCGTCGATAACATCAAAGTTATAAGTCCGGTAGTCAGTATTGACCAGATTTTGCGGTTGGTTATTATTTGGGTCAATGGTGTTGAATTGGCCAGCTGACATTTCCAACCATTCTTTGAGCTGGGCACCGTTGACCTTGAGGATGGCAGTTACATTATCGTAGAGATAGAGGTCTGCTACGTTCTTGATGGCAATAGGACCAGCTGGAATGTCTGTGTAGGCCGTTGCATCCCCACGAGTTCCTGCCTTGAAAGGAGCTGCTGCAGACAGGATAGGAAGGTTGGCTTCAGGCGTGCCAGCCAGCTCTTGCTTAGCATACCAAAGCTGAGCATTATTGACGATCTGAACGGATGGATCGTCCTTGACTAGAGCGAAGTAGCTTGTAATCGGTGCAGTCGTAGTACCGACTTGCTGGCGGACATAGTTGATAGTCCCTTGATGGGATTCTTTGGCAATGTCAATGACGCGCTGATCGGCTACATTAGACTTGGTATCCACCTTGCGGATGGATCCTTTGCTGTCAGTGACTTTCCATTTGCCATCGGTATAATTTAGTTTGAGGTCGATGACGCCCAGATGGTCGCCGTATTTTCCAGCCATGGTTACTGGAGTGCCGTTGATTTTACCGTTGACACCGTCTACGCCAGGGTATTTTTCGTAGAATCCAGTTCCATTACCGCTTGGGAATTCGGCGTGGGAGTGGCCTGTTACAACAGCATCCACACCTGGCAGGCTGGCGATTTGATAGCCTTCATTTTCCTCGCCTTTTTCATACTTGTCATCTCCGATACCGGAGTGAGAAAGCACCAAAGTGATGTCTGCACCAGCCTTGCGCATCTCAGGAATGATGTCTCGAATGGCCTCAACAGAATCGCGAACGACCACTTTTCCTTCTAGGTTTGCCTTATCCCAGTTGAGAATCTGCGGCGGTACAATCCCAGTCACACCAATCTTGACGGTCGTCAAGCGTCCCTGAGTATCCGTAAAGGTCTTTTCGATGATTTTGTAAGGCTGATAGATGAATTTGCCAGTCGCTGGATCCAGCACATTGGCATTGACAATAGGCAAGCCAGCTGTCTCAATCACGCGGTTCAGATAGTCCAGGCCGTAGTTGAACTCATGATTGCCTAGCGTACCAGCTTCAAAGCCCAGAGCCTGTAGAGCAGCATACATAGGGTGCTGCTCGCCCTTCTCCACAGGATTCACAATGGCCTTGTAGGTTCCAAGCGGCGTTCCTTGGATGGTATCGCCATTGTCAACTAAGAGGACGTTCGGATTTTCTTTCTTGGCCTTCTCGATTAGCACGGCTGTTTTAGCCAGTCCTAAGGTCTCCACCGGCTTGTCCTGATAGTAGTCGTAGTTGACCAAGTTGGTATGGAGGTCGGTCGTTGCCAAGATACGAACATCGACAGTCTGTCCCTCCACGGGTTTAGTATCCTCAGTAGCCGCGACATTGCGAGCCATAGCCATCAGAGCATCAGCGTTTCCGCTGGCATTTTCTGGGGAAATAGCAGAGCTAGGATCCGTGCTCTCTGTTGTCGCAGTAGCTTCAGTAGGATTTGCAGCAGTCGTTGGTTTTGCTTCCGCTGCGCTGCTTTCTACTGGGGCAGGATTAGCAGTGACTGCTGGAGCATTCTCATCAGCCTGAACAGCATTTACAGCTGCCGCAAGAGCCGCTGCACTCAAAAGCACAACCGTTTTTTGAAGGGATGATTTAGACATAATATCTCCTTTGTTAAAATGAATTTCAGACTTATATTATACTATATTAAAGCGCTCTCATCAAGAAGGAATTTCCAGTTTAGAGCTTTCATTCTTTCTAATATTGGTTTGAAAATACTGAATGAAGACATTAGCAGATAAGCGAATGATTAGATGGAGGTAGAATAAAATAGAACTTTAAAAAATTATGGTACACTATACAGTGACTGAAATAAGTTACTTTGTTAAGCATAATAATCAAGGAGAATATCATGAAAAAGCGGATTTTTCTCAAAATATTACTTTTAGGGGGAGTCATGATAGGATTAATAGGATGTGGAGAAAAGAGGGGCAGCCGAGATTGGATTGAGAATAAGGTAGCGGAAGTGAGTCGCGTCTATCCAACTGAAAATCTATTTGATTTGTTTAAGCAATTTCCGGATGGGTTTAAAGTAGAGCAAGTGTATATCAAACGTGGGACTTATCTTATCGAAATGTCTTTACAAGGGGATAGTAGCAATCACACAATTTCTGGAGTGTTAACCAAGACACGGGCTTCTGATGATATTACTGAAAAGCCAGAAGAAACAATAAGGGTGGATTGTATAGATGGGAAATTTATCTTTTCTGATAAGGAGAAAGCGAAAGAATTATGGCCTTTTGATGGATTCTTATTTCAAAAGTTAACGATTAATCAGTCTTTTCTATCTTCTTTATCTATGAAATCCAAAAGTTATAATGGCAACAACGGGGCGTTTGATATTGATTATTCGATTCAAAATCAAACTATCAATCAGTATTTTCACAAAAACGAAAGAGAACAGGCAACTTTAGGTTTTGGAAGCTCAAACCGAAACGACGATTATTACTATTATTCAGTAACTGTCAAATATGATAATACTTATTCATTTAGAGAAACCGTGTCAAATTAAAAGGAGATTAAGATGGTGGAAAAAATTTGCTAACATTGGTATTTCTACTTTTGATACTTCAAATTTAGCATGTTATCTATTTTGATAAAATCATTATTAGGAGCAACTGCCTCACCGCCTTGTATCCGCTTTCGTATTTTGGTATAATAGTGATGAGCTCACTTGGGTAAGTCGGAAAGGAAAATAAAACGGAAAAAATCAGACTGCCTAAGCTGGGAAGCGTATCTGCATTTTGCTTGATAAGGAGAGGAGGTTCGCCATGACTGTGTCTGCCTTATTTGAGTTGTTTGTCGCCCTTTTAGGTGTGGCATCTACTTGCTACCTTGTCTACGCTTATTGTCAATTTATCAAAGAAGAAGTTCATCACTTTCTTCACCACAACCCGCCCGTTTAAGGCGGGTTTTTGCTTTTGGGAAAATATATTATATAATGAAACTGGCAAAGCTTGAGGAATGTTTATATGTTTAAGAGAAGAAATAGGATTATGGGGCTTATTGGCCTAAGTGTATTGATATTGCTGGGAGTGGGCCTCTGCCTAGCTCATAAAAATCAAGAATTTCAAAAGCAAATGTTCAGAATTGTCCATAGTAAGGAAGTGAAGAATCTAATAGAAAAGAAATTAAAAAAATTAGATTCTCATGCTTTAACGGATAAGGGGAAAATTCAATCCTATAAAATTGATGATAGAAGCATTCGTCATAATCCAATGGGAGGCATTATGTTTGATATTATCATTAATGATGACCCTGATATTGTTGGGTCAACAGGCCTTAGAAAATATGGAGAGAATGAGGAGATACGAACTGTTGGTATGGATAGGTCAAAAGGTCTTCAGAAGTTGCTAGAGGAGTGATGGCCAAAGAGTCATAAGGAGATTTCTTTATTTAGAGGTGAATATATGAAGAAAAAACATAAAATTGTCTTATCAGTTGTTAGCTTGTTTGTGGCTGCTTGCATAGGAGTAGGTCTCTACCTAGCTCACAAAAATCAAGAATTTCAAAATGAAATGTTCAGGATTGTTCATAGTGAGGAAGTAAGGGAGTTGATTGTGGAGGAATTAAAAGCAATTGATCCAAATGCTTTAACGGAGAAAGGGAAAATCCGTTCTTATAAAATAGATGATGCGAGTATTCGTCATAATCCAATGGGAGGTATTATGTTTGATATTATCGTCAATGATAGTATAAGTATGGTTGGGAAAATGGGAATTCAAAAAGATGGCGGAAGTAAGCAACTAAGTTCAGTTGGTATGGATGAATCAGCAGGTTTGCAAGCTTTGGTAGGGGAGTGATGACAAGTGATTCACTATTCTAGTTATAGCGATAATCTCTGGCTTTAATTGAAATTGTAAAACCTATGTTATATAATAGATTATAAGAATAATAGGGGGTGTCCCATGAAGAAAAAGCATAAAATTATACTAATTATAGTCAGTTTGTTTGTGGCTGTTTGTCTAGGAGGAGGAATGTACATGGCTCACAAAAATCAAGAATTTCAGAATGAAATGACAAGAATTGTCCATAGTGAGGAAGTGCGGAAGCTGCTTGAAGAAGATTTAAAAAGAAAAGATCCTAATGCGTTAACAGACAAAGGGAAGATTCGCTCTTATAAAATTGATGATAGCTCCATTAAGCATAATCCGATGGGAGGAATTATGTTTAATATTATCATTAATGATAGTATAAGTATGGTTGGAAAGACTGGTCTTCAAATGGATGGAGAGAATGGGAAAATTCGTACGGATGGTATGACTGAATCAGCAGGTTTGCAAGCATTATTAAGTGAGTGATATTAATGATTAATTATAATGAACAAGAAAGAAATGAAATTGCACGGCTAGAGTACAAAGATTTATCACATGGTGAGCGCGCCAAGATAAAATCAAGTGATGGTTCTGAGATTACTGTTGGCTATGTTTCTGATATTTTAGGCAAGAAGATTGAGGTGGGAGATTTATCTGTATTTCCAACACAGATGAAAAGGGTCAAGGATAATGAAGTTGGTTTGGATGGCTATGTGTTGACAGATAGATGGATGTCAGAATCTGATTCTCCAGAAGATGTTAAGGAAATCACGGTGCTATTTGAGGGTTCACTTGTTGATCCGAAGCATAATATGACAGGAACTTTGAATGATTGGGGAATAACAGATGCTCAAATGGCAGCGAAGATTTGGATGGGGCAATGGGCAGGAATAAGAGGGTCGAAGCCTAAACAGTTAGCACTAGCTGGAGATAGGTTGAAAGAAATAATGGATAAATATCCTAATGCTCGGGTTAGTCTCTATGCTCACTCTCTGGGATCGATGGATGGACAGGTTGCCTTGGCGAGTCTTGAAGACAGTTATTTACAGCGAATTGACGGTGCCTATCTCTATGAGGGACCAAATACTTATTATATTTTAACTGATAAGGAGAGACGACAAGTTGATAAAATTAAGTATAAAATTTTTAATTATATAGATCGAAAAGATATAGTTACTATTGGTTATCCAGAAAAGGGAAGTGAAGGAGCTGTTGGAACTGTTGTTAATATTAATAGTAAGGATCGAAAAAATATAGGCACTCAACATATGTGGGGTGGTTATGAATATGACTCAGGTCATTTAAATGTGAGAGAGTCAGATCTTCAGGATTACCGCCTTGCCCGCGCCAAGCAAGCTATGGAGCAGCTTGATATTAAGAAAAAAGCATTGAGTGAACGCTATCAGAAAATGGTTGCTGCTGGTTATACTAGAACTGAAATGATTTACCTAGATAGTGAGCAAGCTACGACTTTTGCATCCAGTTTGCAAAACTTGGCAGCTATTTCGACTGAAGCAATTATGGCTTTTTGTGATTATGGTGTATCTAAAGTCAGTGGAAGGTGGGATGCTCTGTTAGCTCAAGCTCAGGCGATGCCGAATGTCTCTAGACTGTTAAGTGAAGCAGAGGTGATAGATGCTCTTGCTCAAGTAGGAGCTACAAAGGATACCGTTGAAACTAGCATCATAACTGAGCTGAAAGATATGCGGAACAAAGCCGTCAAGACTAAAGAAGAATTTGATGGACTAAGTTCTAAACTTCTTAATGGAATTCAAGAATTAGTGAAAAAGGATGAGGGGCTTGCTAGGGAGTACAAAAGATGGGGCAACATATAGAGAATAAGAAGGATAAGCTTTATGAACGGCTCAGGAGTACTCAAGAACGCTATAATGCAGAGTATGATAAATATTTAGATGAGAAGCGAAATTTCGAAGAAGTGATGGCTGAAACGGATGACCTCTATCATTCTGCAAGGCAGCAAATACAAGATATGGAAGATTATACAGTTGCTTGCTTGAGACGTTCTACAGAAGGCGCTCAGCTTATCCATGAATTTTATGATAAAGTTTTTCAAGCACAAGATAATCTTGAGATAGAATACCGTAGAGAGCGCGAAGGGGTTGAAGAGGAATGTTCACTTTTGGATAAACGATTTCGTAAAAAGTCAGATAAATATGATGAAGAATTAGCTCATATAAGGAGAGATATCTATGGGGAAAAGTAAAATAGCTGCTAAACTTGATATAGACGCTTACCTTAAAACTTTGGCTTTAGGGACGATTAAGACATTAGGTAAGGCAGCATTGGCGGAAGTTCAGAAGGAAAGAGATGATGTCAAAAAAAACGTCTCTACTATTGCGACAGACTGGGATCGATCTGTGGGTCAGATTATAGGTGGCTTAAATCAAGTTTTGGTCGGTCAATTTTCTAATCAAGTCAAAGAAAGTGCCCAGCAAAAGAGAAGTGGTATTCAGGAATTGCAGGATAATAAGTAAGGCTTTGTTTTTACCAGCCTCGCATCGGATAACTCCCGCCCGTTTAAGGCGGGTTTTTATATGAACCGTCTTCTAGGTTTTCATATTGGGTTAAAAGTGATAAAATAGTAGGCAGGAATTGGAGAGACGAGATGCCAAAAGAAGTGAATTTGACGGGCGATCAGGTATTGGCCCTTACGAGAAAATATCTGGCTGCGGAGGATGTGGCCTTTATACAGAAAGCTTTGATCTATGCGATTGACTGTCACAGTGGGCAGTTTCGCAGGTCAGGTGAGCCTTATATTGTGCATCCTATTCAGGTGGCAGGAATTTTGGCCACGCTCAAGCTAGATGCGGTAACGGTTGCCTGCGGCTTTCTGCATGATGTGGTTGAGGATACCCGTGCGACGTTGGATGATTTGGAAAGAGAGTTTGGGACGGATGTGCGCGTGATTGTGGATGGGGTTACCAAGCTGGGCAAGGTCAAGTACAAATCCCACGAGGAGCAGTTGGCGGAAAACCATCGCAAGATGCTGATGGCCATGTCGGAGGATATTCGGGTTATTTTGGTCAAATTGGCAGACCGTCTCCACAATATGCGGACGCTGAAGCATCTGCGCAAGGATAAGCAGGAGCGGATTTCCCGAGAAACAATGGAAATCTACGCACCCTTGGCTCATCGCCTGGGAATTTCCAGTGTCAAGTGGGAGCTGGAAGATTTGTCCTTCCGTTATCTCAATGAAGTGGAATTTTACAAAATTTCCCACATGATGAAGGAGAAGCGTCGGGAGCGTGAAGAACTGGTAGAAGAGGTGGTTCAGAAGATTGAGACCTATGCTGGCGAGCGCAATCTGCATGGTAAGATTTATGGCCGGCCCAAGCATATCTACTCGATCTATCGCAAGATGCAGGACAAGAAGAAGCGTTTTGATGAGATTTATGATCTGATTGCCATTCGCTGCATCTTGGATACTCAAAGTGATGTTTATGCCATGCTGGGCTACATTCATGAGCTTTGGCGGCCGATGCCGGGGCGGTTCAAGGATTATATTGCCAACCGCAAGGCCAATGGTTACCAGTCTATCCATACGACCGTTTATGGCCCCAAAGGTCCGATTGAGTTTCAGATTCGGACCAAGGAAATGCATGAGGTCGCTGAGTATGGGGTTGCGGCTCATTGGGCTTACAAGAAAGGTGTCAAGGGACAGGTAGACAGCAGAGAATCAGCCATCGGGATGAACTGGATTAAAGAGCTGATGGAGCTGCAGGACCAGTCTAACGATGCCAAGGATTTCGTTGACTCGGTCAAGGAGAGCTATCTAGCTGAGGAAATTTACGTATTCACACCGGATGGAGCAGTGCGCTCTCTGCCTAAGGACTCGGGTCCCATTGACTTTGCCTATGAGATCCACACTAAGGTCGGTGAGAAAGCCACAGGAGCCAAGGTCAATGGCCGCATGGTTCCTCTGACAACCAAGCTTAGGACAGGGGATCAGGTGGAAATCATCACCAATGCTAACTCCTTCGGACCGAGCCGCGACTGGCTCAATATTGTCAAGACCAGCAAGGCCAGAAATAAAATCCGTCAGTTCTTTAAAAATCAAGACAAGGAGCTGTCTATCTCCAAAGGCCGGGAGCTCTTGCAGGCTCAATTTCAGGAGCATGGCTATGTAGCTAATAAGTACATGGATAAGAAGCACATGGAAGAAGTGCTGCAGAAGACAAGTTATAAGACTGAAGAGGCGCTTTTTGCGGCGATTGGCTTCGGTGAGATTGGTGCCATTAGTATTTTCAATCGTTTGACAGAAAAAGAGCGTCGTGAGGAAGAGCGAGCCAAGGCCAGAGCAGAAGCGGAGGAATTGGTCAAGGGCGGTGAGGTCAAGGTCGAAAACAAAAAAGACACCCTCAAGGTTAAGCACGAAGGCGGTGTGGTTATTCAGGGGGCGTCTGGTCTCCTCATCCGGATTGCCAAATGCTGTAACCCTGTACCGGGTGATGATATTGTTGGCTATATTACCAAAGGACGTGGTGTAGCCATTCACCGGCAGGACTGCATGAATCTCAAGGCCCAGGAAAATTACGAGCAGCGGCTGATTGATGTGGAATGGGAAGACAATAACACGACCAAAGAGTACACGGCTCACATTGATATATACGGTCTCAACCGGTCTGGTCTCCTCAACGATGTGTTGCAGGTTCTGTCTAATACCACCAAAAATATTTCAACGGTAAATGCTCAGCCGACCAAGGATATGAAATTTGCTAATATCCACGTTTCTTTTGGTATTGCTAATCTGTCTATGCTGACGACGGTGGTGGATAAGATCAAGAGCGTGCCGGAGGTCTACTCGGTCAAGCGGACCAATGGTTGATCCATTTCGGAAATCATTATCTAGCTGTAAGTTACCCTTGGTGACTTGCTTAAATCAAAGGAAAAAATATGAAAATAGTGATTCAGCGCGTGAAACGTGCTCAGGTCAGCATTGACCAACAGCTGCGCAGCAGTATTGGACAAGGTCTTCTGCTCTTAGTCGGTGTAGGCCCTGACGATAGTCAGGAGGATATGGATTATGCAGTCAGGAAAATTGTCAATATGCGGATTTTTTCCGATGCTGAGGGCAAGATGAACCTGTCTATCAAGGACATTGACGGAGAGATTTTATCGATTTCTCAATTCACTCTGCATGCAGATACCAAAAAGGGTAATCGGCCAGCCTTTGTCAAGGCTGCTCCGCCAGAGATGGCTAGCAATTTTTATGATGCCTTCAATCTTGCCTTGCAGCAAGAGGTGCCGACTCGGACGGGGATTTTTGGAGCAGACATGCAGGTAGAACTAGTTAATGATGGTCCAGTGACCATTATTCTCGATACGAAAAATCGCTGATAAGAAGCATGAAAAGGAGTTTGAACACTAATGTTCAAACTCCTAATTTTTTTTACTTCTGTAGCAATGAGTGTATAGTTTCCGACAACATTACTAAAAGCCATCAATCATTTCTTGAGGAATGATTTGTTTGATGGTCGTCACTAGCTGATTGATAAGCTTTATGGCTTCAGCGGGCTCAGTGTAGAGTTTTTGAAAATAGGTATATATATTTTCTTCAAAATGCTGAGGTAATAGAGTGCAGTTGGTTTTTGCAAACTCCAGCATTCTCTTTTCTCCAGGGTGAGTCTGTTCGTTTAGGGCGAAGAGCAAGTCAAAATAGGAAGCAAAAAATTCACTGCTGCGGTGATTGATACTGAGCAGGTCTTGACGCTTGAGCGCTTTTTCTATTTGTTTGGAGAAAGCTGGCATGGCTTGATCGAGTAGGAGGAGCTGCTTCTTAATAATATTCTTTTTAAGTTCAGCTGGATAAGGCAGTCTGTACTTGTTTTGAAGTGCCTCGTAGCGACCATTTCGGTCGTAGATGATTTTGCTGTGGAGCAGATTGTGCCACATACAGGTGGTGTAGGCATTCTGAGCTTGGTGGTCTAGGACCACAGTCTGCAGGTCTTTATCAAAGCTGTCCAGTGTACGGTAAATGAGCTCAATTTCGATGTCGCTCTTCAGCACACAGTCATCCTCTAGTTCCCAAAACTGATTGCCGATTTCCATGTAGGAGCAGTACTTGCTGAGGATATCGCGTCGAGTCAGGGGAGCAATAGAATCTGTTAAGTAGATATAAACATCATAGTCTGAGTCTTTGTCAAAATGCTGTCCAGTACGAGAGCCACCGAGAACAATAGCTTCCACTTGATCTAGCTGGGCAAATTCTTTAAAAAGTTCTTGTGGCATAATTTTTCCTTACTGATTTTTGACATCATTTTAGCAAAATGTAAGCGTGTTGGCAAGAAGGGAAAAACAGCTTTTGGCATGGTACTGAGCTTGAAAAATTGAGACTCCGAGGGGGATGAAGTGGATAAGCAGGAGCTGGGAGTATTTGACTAAAAAGAAAATCATCTAGGATAGATAGGCTGAAAATTTGACTTTGTGTGATAAAATTTTAGGACTTTTTTCTTTCTTTAATGCATTGTCAGTTTTCTATTTTTTAAACTCAACGCCTTATTTTTATCTGCAACTTTTCTTAGATTTTTGAGATAGATCTTTAAAGAGTTTTTGAGCATCATTTAGTCCAAAAATGATGAGCATAGCAAACAAGTGGAAGTGGCGATAATCCTTGATTGTTTATGTTTATGATTTCTTTCATTCTTTAGAAATATTTTAGAATTACTTTATAAATTCTTGAAGTTTGTCTTGTATAATCATATTAAAGAAAAGAAAGGAGTCTCTTATCATGGAAAATCTAGTTCAACAGATGCTGAATGCTCTGATTCAAATTGCTTTGTTTGCTTTTCTTCCTTTTGTTTGGTGGTTGATAAGTGCTAGAAGAAAAAGTCCATTTTTAGAATGGCTTGGCTTAAAACCACTAAAAGATGCTGGCAGCCGAAAGATCTGGCTGTGGATTTTGTTGGGTTCGCTATCTTTCTTGCTTCTTTCGTTTTTGCTAGTATATCCTGCTGTAAAAAATCTAGATACAGCGACTTCGAATTTCTCAGGCCTCGGCTTCCAAGCCTTGCCAGCTGTTCTGATTTATGGTATTTTTCAAACTTCTCTGTCGGAAGAACTGTTATTCAGAGGTTTTCTTTTAAAGAGATTGGCTAGCCGCTTATCCTTTGTAGTGGCCAACACCATACAAGCTGCTCTTTTTGGTCTGCTCCATGGCTTGATGTTTATAACAGTGCTCTCTTGGCAGCAAACCCTGCTCATCATTTTGTGTACGGGTGGTATCGCGGCCTATATGGGCTTTGTCAATGAAAAGAAATCTGATGGCTCCATTTTAGCCAGCTGGATCATACATGCTTTAGTAAATGTGATTACGGGTAGTTTATCAGCTTTTATGCTGATTTAATAAATCGATAATTTCACTTAAAATCAAAAAGTTCCGATTTTCCTTGAGAATCGGAACTTTAGATTTAATGACAGGTGAGCAAGGTTTAGGTGTAAGTCAAACGAAGCTGCTTTTACTGATTTGCAGTGCTGTCTAATTTCATTTGCTCAAAAACATAAAGGAAGAAGTCTTTCGAAACTTCGAAATGTCCATATCTTATCTGAGAAGCATATTGGCGCCACTGAGGATGTTGTCGGACTTGGTCAATGGGGCAGTCTTTGACAGGCTGGTAGTAGCTGACATCTCGCCGAAATGGGACGAAGCCTTCAAACATCTTTACTTGGTAAGCTGTGTCATCTAGAATCTTGCCAACTGCTGTAAAGGCCTGCAGTTTTTCCTGACTATTCAGCTGATACTTGGGGCTGTAGTACAGAAGATAGTCCCCCTTTTTCATTCGGTTCAGCGGTGCTTTCTTACCATGGCAGACTTGGCAAAATCCACCTTCTACACCTCTTAGTACATGTTCTTTTGATACGACACCAATCCAAAATCTAGTCATTTTCTGCCTCCAGTTTGATTAAGAGTTGGTTTAATGTTTCTGTATTATTTCCTAATTTTCCAAAGAACGCCTGATCAATACCTTCTACCAGAGGAAGGGCTTGGTTAACCTTTTGCAGCCCCGTATCCGTTAGGAGTATGATGTTGGCACGGCTGTCCTTGGGATGGACTTCCCGCATGATCAAACCTTTCTTGACCAAGAGGCGGATGATTTGGGATACGGTCATAACATCCATGTCAGAAAATTGGGCAATATCGGTCTGACTAACCCATTCTTGCTGACACAGGAGTGCAGCAAGAGTGGTCAGAACGACAAACTGGGGATGGGTCAAATCAATCGTTCTCAGTTTGTTTTTTATCAGCCCATGCCACTTATGGTAGGCGCGGATAAAGAGCAGACCGGTTGATTTTTTGTATTCATCCTTGTAGATGGAGTTAAACTGCGATTTTTCCATTAGCTTTCCCTCTAGATTTTTATAAGTATACTTATTATATTCCGACATCTTATTTTTGTCAATAAAAACCCAGTTTAGACTAAAAAGTCCGAACTGGGTTCTGTTTATAGTTTTTCCACATAAATCTGCTGGGCAATCATAGGATTGATTTGGATTTCTTGAGTTTCTGTCTTAAGAAGATAGGCCTGAGCGAAAGAATCGTATTGGATGAAAGTGATGGTTTGGCCGATTTGCAGGTTGTATTTTTCCAAGTATTTGAGCAAGTCAAAGTCGTCATGCACCCGTTTGATGATATAGTCGCCAGGGGCAGAGGCCTCTTCCAGAGTCAGTTGGTTTTCTTCGTCCAGAAGCTCACCCTTGGCTGGGATAGTGCCTCCGTGAGGACAGGTCTTGGGGTACTGGAGCATGGCATCTAGACGCTCAACGAAGCGCTCAGAAACAGTATGCTCTAGGACTTCGGCTTCCTCATGGATTTCATCAGTCGAGTAGCCGAGATGGTTGACCAGAAAGACTTCAATCAGCCGGTGCTTGCGGTAGAGGTCAGAAACTAGCCTTAGCCCCAAATCAGTCAGCAGGTAGCCGGCTTTTTTATCCTTGACCAGAAGTTCTTCCGCCAGCATTTTTTTCATCATTTCCGTCACAGCTGGAGGTGAAACCTGCATGAGCTGGGCGATTTCTTTATTGGTGATTTTTTTGTGGCGGCTGCCAATCTCATAGATACACTTGAGATAGTCTTCTTTATTTGGGGTCATCTTGCATCCTCGCTGAACTTTCTATCATTAGTATAACAAAAATCGCTGCAAGAATACAGTGTCTAAGCCTTTCTTTGATGTTTAGATTTTCTTCATTGTGATGGTCGCTGGGGTGGCAGGAAGTATGGTCCTTACAGCGTGGATGCGACAGGATGCGTGCCGACAACGCTAGCCATGGTTATTTCTGGGATTACTGGGACAGAAGTGCTTCCGACAACTGTTGCGGATTACCTATATAACCATACCAATGAATTTAATAAAGGTGGATTTGGTACTAGCAGCCGTGGTATTGTCCGAGCTGCCCAGCACTGGGATTTGACGACTGAGACCCTGTTTACAGCTTCCGCAGTCAAAGAAGTGCTTTCGCAGGGGCATCATGTCCTAGGTGCCGTTGGTACTAGCATCTTTGCCCATTATCCAGTAACTCATGAGCTGGTTCTTAAAGGCTATGACAATGGAAAAACCTATGTCCGTGACCCTTATAATGCAGCTAATAATGGCTGGTATCCAGTAGACTATCTCTTTGGAGTCAAGAGCGTAGATCCGACGGATAATACAGAAGGATCCCCCTTTATTGCCATCGAAGGATAAGAAATTCGAGAATAAGAAGACCGCTCGTTGCTTGACGGGCGGTTTTCTGCATTCTATGACTAATATGTTTGTAATCTGTTAAGACTTTATCCTTGGCAAGGTCAGTAAGCGTAAAATTCATTATACAATTATAGCTAGACACACAGTTTTTTTGGAAGCGATTGAGACGAGATTCTATTTTTGGACATATTTGCGATAAAAGTTCTCAAAAAAACATGTAAATAGTTTGACAAACAAAGCTTTCCTCATTATACTATTAACATATCAGGAGGAAAACCATGAAAAAAATCCCAAAACATGTCATTCTAGGTGCAGCAGTTCTTGCTAGTACTGGCATTGCTCACACTGTAGCTGCAGATACAACTCCAGTGGATGCAAATGCCCCTGCAAACCAAGATAAGGCTCTATCTGCAAGCCCAGAAGCTCTTAAACAGCAAACTGAGCAGGTTAATCAAGCCCAAGCGGCTGTTGACCAAGCCAAAGAACAGGTTGCGGCAGCTGAGACTAAGGTTGAAACAGCTAAGAAAGATAATGCTGATACAAGTGCACAAAAAATTGCCGAAGCTCAAGCAGCTGTGACAGAAGCTGAGAAGAAAGTTGCTCCAGCAGAAAACGCGGCCAAGCAAGCCCAAGCAGCTCTTGATACAGCTAAAAAAGTAGAAAACACACAGGCAGCTGTAGCTCAGGATGCTCAAGCTCAAGCAGCTAAGGCACAAAACGAGACTCAAGCTGCTCAGGATGCTGTGAATGCAGCCCAAAAAGCTGTGGATAGCAAACTGGTGAGTGAAAAGGTAACGAAGGCAAAGGATGAGCTTGACAAGGCTAAAAACCACTTAGCTTCTTACGAAGATCAGTTGAAGACAGCTGAAGCTGAAGATGCGAAACGCCAAGCAGTGATTGATCAAGCCCAGGCAGATATCAAAGCAGCTCAAGCAGAAATCAAGGAAAAAGAAGCGAAACTTTCTTCCCAGGACCAAGTACACAATACCTTTACCCTATCGCAAGATTACATCAGGGCAGCAAGAACTATTGATAAAAAAGGATCGGGCCAGTTAACTCCTGAAGCGAAAGAAATGCTTGCAAAAGAAGCAGCGATTCTAAAATCAAGTAATAACTTCATTAGCAGTCAAAAGGATGCTCAACGTATAGTAGATATTAATGATATTCCTAAAGAGATCCTTTTGGAAATTAACTACTATGCTCAAGATTTAATCAACCAAATCCGTAAGCAAGTAGGCAATGCTCCTGTAACATTAACGCAAAATAGTATGGATTATGCGGCGGCCCTAAGCCAAGCAGCCCGTGAGCAAAAATATAGAGCCCAAGCAAAAGATCCTATAACTTCACAAGTGAATGTTCCAAAAGATGTGGTTGCTAAATTTGGGCTTGATCAGTTTGGATATAGAGTTACTGGTTTAAATGAGCTTGGTTTTTATCCTACGTTGGCCAGTCAAGAAAAAGTGTCCGTTGATTATTTGAAGAAGACTATCTATGACAATATTAAATTCCAATTATTTGACCTTGGAGATAGCTTTAGAGACCCCATTAGAACAACAATCTATGCTCAAAAAATAGTTGGCAGCCTAGATAGGCAGAAAAAGGGAGATTATGTAGCTGTTAACTTTAGCAACAACGGCATTATTAACCGAATTAACTTCCTTCTCTTCGCGAATAATGACGGTGATATTCAGGACCCTTCCAAAATAACACCAGCCTTAATCAATCCAAATGCCAATAATCAAGAGGCAGACGCTGCTCGTAAAGATTTGGCGGCTTCGCAAGCTAAGTTGGACGCTGCTCAACGTACGCTAACAAATGCTCAGAACAAGCAGGAGAAAGCCCCATTACTGCGTGAGGTTGTGAAAACTGCTAAGGACAAGTTGGCCAAGGCGGAACGTACTTACCAAGCTGAACTCGAAAATAGCAAGAATTCGGCTTCTGAAGAAACCAAGGCTAAACTTGCGGTTTTAGATAAAGCTCAAGCAAGCTTGAAAGAAAAAGAAGCAGCCCAAGCAAGTGCGCAAAAAACAGCTGAGGGAGCTAATGCCAAGCTTGCCGAATTGAAAGCAGCTACAGCGACCGCTCAAGAAAAGGCAACTGCTGCGGCTACAGCTCTGGAAGAGGCTCAACGTGCTGTTCAAGCTGCTAAAGACTATGTTACTCGCTTGCAAAACGCCCCTGCTCTTCTAAAAGAAGCAGAAGCGTCTCTCAATGATGCTAAAGCAAACTTGGCAAGTAAGGAAGAAACCTATAGAGTCGAAAATGCCAAACTTGAAGCTTTGAAAGCAGCTCTTGCAGCCCTTGAGACAGACGACCCAACCAACCTCGTTTCTAAGAATGAGCGAAAGGTTCTGAAAGTCACTACAACAGGAGTGAAGAACGGAAAGAAACCAGTTCAGACCTATCAGGCTCCAGCAGCTCTTCCAAAAACAGGATCTGCTGAATCTTCTCTAGCGCTTGCAGGATTGGGATTGCTCTCTATGCTGGGACTGGCTTTTGCAAAACGTCGTAAAGCTTAAGAGCATTTATTGATAAAATCGAATTCTAGATGAATTGTAGCAAAATCAAAGTTGGAACAGCTCATTTAAACAAAACTCATACTGAGAGAGGACCAGTTTGGTCTTCTCTTTATTTATTGAGTAATTTGTTAAGAACATCTTTATTGTTAGCACTCCAAGGGTTCATATTTTGTTCTTTGCTATCATGTGAGTTTGTGATAAAATCTAATTGTTCTATGTAGATTAGATTTTTTATTGTAATCTCTACAGTTTTGAACTATTATAGCTACAAGAAAGGAGGGGAGCCATGTATCCGAAAGAAGGGAAAGAGCAGCTCTTTCAGCAATTGCAATCAATCGGTTGGTCTCAGGCAGCGTTGGAACAAGTTTTTACAGGGTTAAATAACGAGCAAGGGAAAACATTGACAGAAGAAAGAGATTACCTGCAGGAGGCTCAACTTTTTGGCAGTCCCTTCTTTCAAGAGCTCTGGCAGGCTGAGGAGACTCAAATCAGCAGGTTAGGAGCTCAGGAGCTGCTGGTTTTGGCTATGAATCTTGTTAATATGCCTGAGGAGCTGAGCGGAAACAAGGCAGAGACAGATCTTTTACTGGCTCGGATTGCTCCAAACCTAACACCACATGATCGCTTTTGGAAGATTTTTTCAAGCACCTTGCGCCAGGCTTTTCCAGCAGATGATTTTAGCCAAAGGGATGGCAATCAAAAGCTCAAAAGGCAGCTACATCAGTTTCGCTATGTCATTTCCTGCCAGCAGGCCCAGTGGGTCAGAGATTACTACCGTCAGACTGGTATGACAGATGCAGAAGCCTTGGCCTCCTATCTAAAGGCTTTTCCAGCGCTGCCTTATAACTTTCAAGAATCCTCTCGCTTGCATAATAAAGCCTATATTGATAAGATGTCTAGTCAAGCTATCTATCCGGATGGTCAAGCGAGTCAGGCCAATATAAAAATCCTGATTGATTTTCATACAGAGTTTATTCTGGATCAGGCAGATTGTTTTCTCAATATCATCGATCCAGAGGGGGCTAGCCAAAATGGTATTGTGAATGGCGCCAGCTTTAACTATGGTGAGCGCAATCGTCCGGTCAATCAGGCTTCTCATACTCGCTACGATGTCAAAACGCCTGCAGTCTGGGATCCTCACTTTCGAAGGCTTGCCATTGAAAATGGCGGTCGTAAGTTCAAGTCACCTCAGAATAATCGTGGTCCGCTGGGCTATCGTTCGGCTAAGAGCCCTTATGCTCGAAAGGGGCGGAGTGCTCAGAAACAGGTAAAGGCAGAGATTGCTCGGTTCAAGAAATTGCTGAATCGGCCATCCATCCTCTTGCGTTCCTGGGCTTGGTTCCGTCAGTTTTGGCAGAAGTTTTTCGCACAAAAAAATACGGACTAGCAGGTCCGTATTTCTATCTCTTATAAACTCTTAACTGCTGCAATCGCCGCATCATAGTCAGGCTCGGTATTGATATTGTCGACATATTCAGCGTAGGTCACAGTGTTGTTTTCGTCTAAGACAAGAACTGCACGAGCCAAAAGGTGCCATTCATTGATGAGGACAGCATAGTCATGGCCGAAAGAATGGTCGAAGTAGTCAGAGAGCATGACAGCATTCTCAATGCCTTCAGCAGCACACCACTTGCCTTGTGCAAAAGGCAAATCAACTGAAACCGTGATAACAACGGTATTATCCAAGTCAGAGAGCTCTTGGTTGAAACGACGAGTCTGAGTTGAGCAGACACCAGTATCGATAGATGGGATGATGCTCAGGACTTTCTTTTTGCCAGCAAAGTCAGCCATAGTTTTCTTTGAAAGATCAGTTGCTGTCAAGCTAAAATCGTGGGCAGTGTCGCCGACTTGCAGTTGCTTTCCAGTAAAGGTTACAGGATTTCCGAGAAAAGTTGTCATAGGAAGTCTCCATTCATGTTTGATAGCTTCATTGTACAGCGAATAATGATTTTTTTCGAATAATTTGACTGGAAATTTGAAATCGACTCTATGTGAAGCTCCTTCTCCAAAAATAAAGAGGTTAGGATTTTGTCTTCCTAACCTTTTATCATTATTTGGCCAATCCTTCAGAAATTTTATCCAGATTGTATTTCATCATGCTATAGTAGCTGTCGCCTTCTTCTCCCTTTTCAGCGATTGAGTCAGTGAAGATTTTAGCGTGGATTGGGATGTTAGTGTCTTTAGAAACAGTCTTCATCGGACGGTCGTCCACACTTGATTCGACAAAGAGAGACGGCACTTTGGTCTCGCGTAGTTTTTCAACTAAGCTCTTGATTTGGTCTGGAGTTCCTTCTTCTTCGGTGTTGATTTCCCAGATGTAGGCTGATGGCACATTGTAGGCCTTAGAGAAGTACTTGAAGCAGCCTTCACTGGTCACAATCAATTTCTTTTCCTCTGGAATATTGTTGAATTTCTCCTTGGCTTCCTTGTCCAAAGCAGTCAATTTTTCCACATAAGCTTTGAGATTTTTCTCGTAAGTGGCCTTATTGTCAGGGTCTTTTTCAATCAAACGCTTGGCAATGTTTTGCGCATAGATAATGCCGTTTTCCAAGTTGAGCCAAGCATGGGGGTCTTCCTTACCCTTTTCACTTTGACCTTCAAGGTAAATGACGTCAACGCCATCGCTGACAGCATAGTAGTCCTTGTTTTCTTCCTTATTGGCATTTTTGACCAACTTGGTAAACCAAGCATTACCGCCAGTTTCCAGATTGATACCGTTGTAGAAGATGAGATCCGCTTGAGAAGTCTTTTTGACATCTTCAGGCAGGGGCTCATATTCATGGGGATCTTTGCCGACTGGTACAATGCTGTGCAGATCAATCTTATCGCCAGCTATATTTTTGGTAATATCAGCGATAATTGAGTTGGTCGCAACAACCTTGAGCTTGGACGAGTCACTGGACGCGTTCTTCTGATCGGAGCAGGCAAAGAGAGTGCAGACTGCTAGCAAAAGCAGGGATAAAAAACCTAATTTTTTCATGGGATTCCTCCATTAAATTTTATTTTAGTTTAGGTTGGTTTTTAAGTTTTAAATAGCGTTGCTTAGGGGCAATAAAGAAAGAGATGAGAAAGATGAGGGCCGAGGTCAGGACAATGCTGGATCCTGCAGCGACATTAAAGCTATAGCCGATAAAGAGTCCCAGCACAGAAGCCAGAGCTCCCAAACCCGAGGACAGCAGAATCATAGTTTTCAGACTGTTGGCATAGAGGTAGGCCGTTGCTGCCGGTGTTATCAAGAGAGCGACAATCAGAATGGTTCCCACGCTCTGCATAGCTGTCACAGAGACCAAGGTCAAGAGAATCATCAGCAGATAGTGGTAGAAGCTGACCGGCATGCCCATTGCTTGAGCCAGCAAGGGATCAAAGGAGGTAATCAATAGCTGTTTGAAAAAGAGGGTGATGATTAAGAGCACAGCTATTCCGACTCCAATACTAATCCACATATCAATGTCCTGTACGGCCAAAATATTCCCAAAGAGAATATGAAAGAGGTCAGTGGAGCTATTGGCAACGCCAATCAGGATCACACCCAGAGCTAGGAAGGAAGAAAAGGTAATCCCAATGGCTGTATCGCTTTTGATAATGGAATTGCCCTTGATGTAGGTGATAATAATCGAGGCCAAAAGTCCGAAGGTGATGGCTCCGATAAAGAAATTAATCCCTAAAATGTAGGACAGGGCCACACCGGGCAGAACCGCATGAGAGATAGCATCCCCCATGAGTGACATGCCGCGCAGAATGATAAAGCAGCCGACAGCTCCAGCAACAATCCCAATGACGATGGCTGTGATGAGGGCATTTTGCAGGAAGTGAAAGTCCCGCAGCCCTTGGAAAAATTCTAAAATCATCCTAGGCACCTCCATTCATAAAGAGCTGGGAGCCGTAAGTCTTTTTCATATTGTCCTTGGTAAAGCTGGTCTCGGTAGGACCGAAGGCAATCAGCTTACGATTGAGCAGGATGACCCGATCAAAATAATCAACCACCTTACTCAGGTCATGATGGACAATCAGGATAATCTTGCCTGCGGCTTTGAGACTGCGCAGGGTAGACATGATAATCTCTTCGCTGACAGAGTCAATCCCGACGAAGGGCTCGTCCAAAAAGATACAATCCGCTTCTTGAACCAAGCAGCGAGCAATCAAGACCCGCTGAAATTGCCCGCCGGACAGCTGGCTAATCTGACGCTCTGCCAAGTCTTCTAAACCGACAATTTTCAATGCCTCAGCCACCTTGTTCCAATGGGAACTCTTTAGCCCCTGAAAAATCTTGAGCTGAGGGTAAAGCCCCAAAGAGACACACTCTTTGACTTTGATAGGAAAATGATAATCAATATTAATCTTTTGCTCTACGTAGGCGACCCTCTGGAGAGAGTTTTGCAGCGGCTTTTGATCCAGCAGAGTCTGGCCTTGGTGGTCAATAATCCCTAGCATGCCCTTGAGCAGGGTGGATTTTCCGGCTCCGTTAGGACCAATAATCCCAGTAATGGTTGGCTCCTTAATGGTTAATGAAAGGGGCTCAAGAGCCAGCGTATCCTGATAGCTGACAGTCAAATCTTTAATCGTAATCATCTCATACACCTCTATGGTTTTAATATACATTAAAACAAAAATTAAGTCAAGTTAATTTTTAGTAAATTTTTAAAATTAATATAAGAAATGTTTGAAAAAAGAAGTGGATTTTGATAAGGTTATATCAAAAGCATGAAAGTGAGAAGAAGATGACACGACTACAAGATGATTTCTATGATGCGGTTAATGGTGAGTTGGCCAAGACGGCGGTTATTCCTGATGATAAGCCAGTGACGGGCGGCTTCATGGATTTGGCAGATGAGATTGAAGATCTTATGCTAGCCACGACTGACAAATGGTTGGCTGGCGATGGAGTGCCAGAAAATGCAATTCTGCAGAACTTTATTGCTTACCATCGCCTAGCAGCGGATTATGACAAGCGGGAAGCGGCAGGGATTGAGCCTGCGCGTGCTTACATTGATGAGATTCGCAACCTAGCGTCTTTTGAAGACTATGCTTCTAAGATTGCTGATTTTGAGCTGGCTGGCAAGCCGACTTATTTCCCCTTTGGTGTGGCGCCTGACTTTATGGATGCCCGAATCAATGTTCTCTGGGCAGACGGACCGGGAACCATTTTGCCAGACACGACCTACTATGCTGAGGACCATCCGCAGAAGGCGGATCTCCTTGCAAAATGGCGTAAGACACAGGAAGATTTGCTGGCAACATTTGACTTTGCGGAAGAGGAAATCAAGGATCTTCTGGACAAGGTCTTGGAGTTGGATGCTGTTTTTGCTCAGTATGTTCTGTCTAGTGAAGAAAGCTCTGAGTATGCTAAGCTCTACCATCCTTATAAGTGGGAAGATTTCAAAGCCTTGGTGCCGGAGTTGCCTTTGGCGGATATTTTCACCAAGTTGATCGGTCAAGAACCCGACCAAGTTATTGTTCCTGAGGAACGCTTCTGGAAAGCAGCTAAGGATATCTATACAGTCGCAAACTGGGACAAACTCCATGCTCTGCTGATTCTCTCTGCAGTCCGCAATACAACCCCTTATCTAACGGATGATATCCGTGTCTTGGCAGGAGCTTATCATCGTGCTCTATCTGGGACACCTCAGGCTCAGGACAAGAAAAAAGCAGCATTTTATTTGGCCCAAGGTCCCTTTAATCAAGCTGTCGGTCTTTGGTATGCTGGTCAAAAGTTCTCACCAGAAGCCAAGGCTGATGTGGAGCAGAAAGTGGCGACGATGATTGAAGTTTACAAAAACCGCCTGGCCCAGAATGACTGGCTGACACCAGAAACTCGGGACAAGGCTATTGTCAAACTCAATGCCATCAAGCCTTATATTGGCTATCCGGACGAGCTGCCTGAGCGCTATTCCCTCAAGGTTGTGGATGAAAAGCTGACTCTCTTTGAAAATGCTCAGAAGCTGAGCCAGATTGATATTGCTTATAGCTGGAGCAAGTGGAATCAACCAGTAGATTACAAGGAATGGGGAATGCCGGCCCATATGGTTAATGCCTACTATAATCCGCAGAAAAACCTGATTGTCTTTCCAGCGGCTATCCTGCAGGCGCCTTTCTATGACCTGCACCAATCCTCGTCAGCCAATTACGGTGGTATCGGAGCGGTCATTGCCCATGAGATTTCTCATGCTTTCGATACCAATGGCGCTTCCTTTGATGAAAATGGCAGTCTTAATAATTGGTGGACAGAGCACGACTACCAAGCCTTCACCGAACGGACTCAAAAGGTCATTGACCAGTTTGAAGGTCAAGATTCCTATGGTGCTAAGGTCAATGGCAAGCTGACTGTTTCAGAAAACGTGGCTGATCTGGGTGGCATTGCAGCAGCCCTAGAAGCGGCCAAGAAAGAAGCTGATTTCTCTGCTGAGGAATTCTTTACCAACTTTGCCCGCATCTGGCGGATGAAGGGCCGAGAGGAATATATGAAGCTCCTGGCAAGCGTCGATGTCCATGCGCCGGCCAAGCTTCGGACTAATGTGCAGCTGCCAAACTTTGAAGACTTCTTTACAACCTTTGATGTGAAAGAGGGAGACGGCATGTGGCGGAGCCCAGAAGAGCGGGTGGTCATCTGGTGATGCAGAGATAAGAGTACTTATCAAATCTTGCTCAAATCAAAAATAATCGAGTGCATTTCAATAGTCTGCTTTTGTTTGTGAAAGCAGGCTATTTTGTCAAAGAAAATATAAAGCGTTTACATTTCTATGACCTTGTGCTATACTGTAGTTGATAACAAAAAACAAACAAAATATCCAAATAGAATAGATTTCAAAGTGTTTATTAATGAATAATAAAGAAAAGAGATATTCTTATGGTAAAACGATTCATTAGTTCAAATGCTTCAGAAATTTTAAGTATGACTGCGCCGGAGCTGAAACAGAGCATCAAGGCCAGTGAGGGCCGCGTTATCCTGTCTGAAAACGTGGCTTTTAAAGAATCTTATATCGGTGATGTGACCAATGCAGAGATTGCTCGGTCTTTTGGTGCTGACTTGATTTTGCTGAATGGGATTGATATCTTCCAGCCTTTTGTAGCTGGTCTGGACGCCAAGGAAGATTTTGTTCAGGAACTTCACCGCTTGGTTGGCCGTCCTATCGGTATCAATCTAGAGCCGGTGGACAGTCAGGCCCAGATGGCAGGAGAACGCCTGATTATCAATGAGGGGCGTCAGGCTAGTCTAGCGACCATTCAGCGAGCAGAAGAGTTGGGCGTTGACTTTATCTGCCTGACGGGTAATCCGGGGACTGGTGTCACCAATCAAGCCATTATTGACACCATTCGAGTGGTCAAGGAGAATTTTTCAGGCCTCCTGATTGCAGGCAAAATGCATGCTTCGGGTGTGGATGAGCCGGTAGCAGACCTGGAAGCAATCGCTCAATTTATCGAAGCTGGTGTTGATATTGTCCTAGCACCGGCAGTCGGCAGTGTGCCGGGTTTTGATGAACAGGACTTGAAGCAGATTGTCCGACTGGCTCATCAAAAGGGGGCTCTGGTTATGAGTGCGATCGGTACCAGTCAGGAGAGTGCTGATGAGGATATTGTCAAGCAAATGGCTATCCGCAACAAAATCTGTGGTGTAGATATCCAGCATATTGGAGATTCAGGCTACGGCTGTCTGGCTCCGGTTGAAAATATCTTTGCCATGAGCAAGGCTCTCAGAGGACAGCGCCACACCATTTCCATGATTTCACGTTCGATTAATAGATAGTAAAATGAGACAGACTTTTAGGGGTAAGCTCCTAGAAAGCCTGTCTCTATTTTTTATAAAAAAGACCGAGATTGATGTCTCGGCCTTTATAGGTTTCCTTTTTTATCTAAAAATTCATGATAGACACAGAGGCTGACTGCAGAGCGGGCAATGCTGTATTTAGAGTAAGGAATAATGACAATCTCTGCTTGCTTTTGCTTTGGGAAGAGAGGTACTTCCTGCTCTAACTGAGCCAGAACCTGCTCGGCAATAACCGGATAGGAGAATATTTGGCCGTCAAGATAAATCCTTTCGCTATCAATAAGCTGGCAGAGATTGGAAATGGAAATGGCCAGATAGCGGCAGGCAGTATGAATCAACTCAATGCTGCCCAAGTCTCCTAAGCGATAGGCGGTCATCAGACTTGTCAGATCAATGTCATTGACGTCCTCTACAAGGGTCTTTAAGAGCGAGGTCTGGGAAGCTCGATACAGGATAGCTGCTTTATCAATCAGAGCACTCTCGCTGGCATAAACCTGCAGGCAGCCGTGCTTGCCGCAAGGACAGCGCTCGCCTTCAGGATTGATGACGGTATGCCCCACCTCCCCGATAAGATAATTCTCCTGACTGTAAATGCTGCCCTTGTACATGTAGGAGCAATGAATACCTCTGGCGACATGATAGACGATAAAATTACTGTCTGTAGGATGATAGCTAAAGAGGCGTTCAGCCATTGTCAAACAGTGGGATTTATTGGCAAAGTAGACAGGGAGGTCAAAGGCTTCTTGAATAGTCTGCAGGTTAATCTGTCCCCAGTGGGGATTTTTAGAAATGATAAAATCACTCTCAGAGAGATTCACATGCCCCGGCAGCCCGAGGGCAATCGCTGAGATGGGGTATTGGCTGTTCTTTTTCAGAAAATCTTGAATCAGCCGGATAATTTCCTGGTCAGACGGGCCGCCTGTCACCTCAACCTGATAAGTCCGAATGCTGCTTTCTACAATCTCACCGGTATTGTCAGCGATGACCATAGCCAGCTGTTTTTCAGAAATCTCAAAGCCCAGATAGTAGCGGCTATGAGGTGCAATATCTAGCAGGGTTTTCTTGCGGCCTACGCTCTCATCATTGAGCTCACCCAGCTCCAGTACCAAGCCTTCCTTGATTAGTTCATTGATGATACTGCCGGTCGTGGCTGGTGTGATTTGAGTTTCTTTTGAAATATCAATCCGAGAAATCGGTCGTTTGGCATAGAGCTGATCCAGGACAGTTGCCCTTAGCTCGTTTTGTTTTCTAGTTCGTGTCATCTTGTTTCCTCTGCTGCTATACTATCAAAAAAAGCTATAAATCTCAAATGTAAGCGTTGACATAGTACAGAAAAATAGTTATAATGTTTATAGAATATTAATAACATAGTGAAAAATATTCTGTTTTTGGATTTTTGTTTATATATTGAAAATAAATAGCAAGCGTCGTTGCAGGCTAGGTCAGATTCATAAAGGAGGATGCTGATGGAAACAAAACAAATTATGTTAGTCTGTGCGGCTGGGATGAGCACCAGTCTCATGGTCAATAAAATGCAGAAAGCTGCAGAGGAGCGCGGCTTGGCTGCGACGATATTTGCGGTGCCAGTGTCAGAAGCAGAAGACTATCTAAGCGAGAAAAAGGTTGATGTCCTGTTGCTGGGACCTCAGGTCCGCTATCTGTTGGAGGATTTACAGGAAAAATTAGCTTCAAAAGGCATTCCGGTCGATGTCATTCCTATGACGGACTACGGAATGATGAAGGGGGATAAGGTCCTGGAGCTGGCAGAGTCGCTCATGAAGTAGGTACTCCTATGGAAAATAAAGATTCCTTAGAGGTCGCTATGACCCTCATTATGTATGGCGGAGAGGCCAAGTCTTGTGCTATTGAAGCCATTGCAGCAGCTAAAAAGCAGGACTTTGACCGAGCTCAGGAGAGGCTGAGTCAGGCTCAGAAGGCCCTGCTGCAAGCCCATCACGCTCAAGCTGAAATGCTGACCAAGGAGGCACAAGGAGAAAAGACAGAACTTAGTTTATTTATGGTACATGGGCAGGATCATCTCATGACCAGTATCGCCTTTGTTGATTTGGCAAAGGAGATTGTTGATTTGCATAAAAAATTTGATGAATAGGAGAAATGCAGATGAGTAGTTTGGTTGATAAATGGCAAGCGCGTCTCATGCCTATTGCCAATAAAATCGGCAACCAAAAATTTCTGGTTGCCCTGCGGGATTCCTTTATTGGAACCATGCCTGTGATTATGACGGGCTCTTTCGCCCTCATGGTCAATGCCTTTCTATCTGACTTGCCAGGACAGTTCGGCTGGACCTGGATTTCATCTACCTTCCAGTGGCTGATTGATATTAACTGGCTGGTATTTAAGGGCAGTATTCCTATCGTTACCCTCTTGTTCCTCTTTACCTTCGGGGTCAATATCGCTAAGATTTACAATACTGATAAGGTGTCTGCCGGTCTGGTAGCTGTTGCTTCCTATATCATTACCATTGGTGGATCAGTTACTAAAACCTTTGAGTTGGCTGGCAAAACATCAGGGCTGAGCAAGGCGATTTCAAAACTTCCAGAGCTAAAACTTGACGGCAGTAACTTGTCTGTGACGATTAACAGTGTCATTCCCGGTGACCAGATTAGTGCGCGTGGTTACTTTACTGCTATTCTGATTGGTTTTGTATCTGTTATCATCTTTTGTAAGGTCATGAATCGTAACTGGACTATCAAACTGCCAGATTCTGTTCCGCCAGCTATCATGAAGCCATTCCTGTCTATCATTCCGGCTGCGATTGCTATGTATGTCGTGGGAATTGCGACCTATCTCTTTAATCTGGTGACAGGCGAGCTCTTGATTGACTGGATTTACAAGATTTTGCAGGCACCGCTTCTCAGCTTGTCTCAAAGCTTCTGGGCTGTACTGCTCATTGTCTTTCTCAATAAGATTTTCTGGTTCTTCGGCCTGCACGGCGGTAATGTGCTGGCACCAGTCATGGCCAGTCTCTTTGGTGTGACCATGCTGGCCAATCTGGAAGCTTATCAGGCTGGACATGCGATTCCTTACATGTGGACGGATAATTCTTTCGGTGCTTTTGTCTGGTTTGATGCGATTGGAGTTGCCATTGCCATTCTCTGGCAATCTCGGAACAAGCACTATCGTGAAGTGGCCAAGTTAGGAATTTTCCCAATGGTCTTCAACATCGGTGAGCCAGTCATGTACGGTCTGCCAATCGTTTTGAATCCAATTATGTTTATTCCATACGTACTGACGCCAATGGTCATGGTAACAGTAGCCTACTTTGCAACCTCTATGGGCTTGGTTGCGCCGGTTACTCAAAACGTTACTTGGGTCATGCCGCCGATTCTCTACGGTTTCTTTGCGACAGCCTTCGACTGGCGGGCAATTATTCTTTCGCTAGTTAACATCGCTATTTCGACCGCTATATATCTGCCCTTTGTCAAGATGGCAGATAAACAGGAGGAGCTTGGATAGATGGCAAAATTTGAAATTAAAGAAGAATTTTACCTGGATGGCAAGCCTTTTAAGATTTTATCGGGGGCTATCCAGTATTTCCGGCTTCATCCAGACCAGTGGCGAGATACCCTTTACAATCTCAAAGCTCTAGGCTTTAATACGGTAGAAACCTATATTCCTTGGGCATTGCATGAGCCTCAAGAAGGTCAGTTTCAGGCAGAGGGCATGCTGGATTTTGAAGCATACTTCAAGTTGGTTGAGGAGATGGGGCTTTATCTCATTGTCCGGCCAACGCCTTACATCTGTGCAGAGTTTGACTTTGGCGGCCTGCCGGCCTGGCTCTTGAGATATCCTTCGATGCGACTGCGGGTCAATCATCCGCTGTTTCTGGAAAAGGTCAGTCATTTTTATGACTGGCTCTTTCCCAAGCTTCTGCCCTATCAGAGTGATCAAGGCGGTCCTATCCTCATGATGCAGGTGGAAAATGAATATGGTTCTTACGCCGAGGACAAGGCCTACATGCGCAGCATTGCGCAGATGATGAAGGTACGTGGCGTTACGGTTCCTCTCTTTACCTCTGATGGGACATGGATA
This sequence comes from Streptococcus sp. 27098_8_82, assembly GCF_041431615.1. Lineage (NCBI taxonomy): Bacteria > Bacillati > Bacillota > Bacilli > Lactobacillales > Streptococcaceae > Streptococcus > Streptococcus sp. 27098_8_82. Next base: position 542,169 of record NZ_JAPVYB010000002.1, on the reverse strand, counting down.
GAGGCTTTGGAGTCTGGGACCTTGATTGAGGATGATATTTTTGTGACGGGGAATTTTGGCTCCCAACCCAAGGAAAATACAGACAATCTACGAGCTTTCATGGAGCGCTATGGCAAGAAATGGCCACTTATGTGTACTGAGTTTTGGGATGGCTGGTTCAGCCGCTGGAGCGAGGAAATCGTTCGGCGAGAGGCAGAAGATTTGGCTCAGGATGTCAAAGAAATGCTGCAGCTAGGCAGCATGAACCTTTTCCTATTGAGAGGTGGGACCAATTTTGGCTTTATCAGTGGCTGTTCAGCCCGCAAGACCAAGGATTTGCCACAGATTACCTCCTATGATTTTGACGCACCTATTACTGAGTGGGGGCAGCCAACAGAGAAATACTACGCTGTTCAGCGGGTGACCCACGAGGTCTTTCCAGAGCTTGAGCAGATGGAGCCTATTAGCCGACAGGCCAAGGCCTATGGCAGTTTTCCGCTACTTGGGACTGCAAATCTGCTGGATGTGGCTGCGGACATCACAGAGGAAATTCTGCTGGATTATCCGCAGCCTATGGAGCAGATTGGGCAGAATCATGGCTATATCCTCTACCGTTCCGATATCAAAAATCAATACCATGAGGAAAGGCTCAAGGCATTGGAGACTCATGACCGCTGCCATTTCTATGTCAATCAGGAGCACCTGGCTACTCAGTATCGTGAAGAAATCGGTGATGAGATGCTCTTCTCAGCTGATACCGAGCGGATTCAGATTGATGTGCTGGTGGAAAATATGGGGCGTGTCAACTATGGTTACAAGCTGGGCGCACCCAGCCAATCTAAGGGAGTCAAGGGCGGTATCATGATTAACCATCAGTTTCGAAAGGGCTGGAAGCATTATGCGCTCAAGTTTGACCAGGAAATGCTGGCCAAGCTAGACTGCTACTCAGCTCCACCTGAAAGTGTCAAAGCACCGACCTTCTATCGCTTTGAAGCAGAGTTAGATGATATCGCTGATACCTTCATCGACTGCTCTAAGTATGGGAAGGGCTGTATTTCGGTCAATGGTTTCAACCTAGGCCGCTACTGGAATGAAGGACCGATTCACTATCTCTATGTGCCGTCTGGCCTGCTCAAGGAAAAGAATGAATTTATCGTCTTTGAAACTGAAAATGTCAAGATTGAAGAGTTGACCTTGCTTGACCATCCAGTCTATAAGAAATGAGGTGTTGCGATGAAATATATGACAGTCGGGAATGAACTGAAAGAAGCCAGTCAGCTGATTTTGGGTTGCATGCGACTGGCAGAGCATGATACTAAAGAGGTCGTTTCCGTTCTTGAAACAGCATTAGAAGTGGGAATTAATTTCTTTGACCACTCAGATGTTTATGCTGGTGGCCAGTCTGAAGCCAAGTTTGCGCAGGCTCTTCGCTCGGCTAAGATTCCCCGGGACCGAGTTCTCATCCAGTCCAAGTGCGGACTGCGGGATGTTCACACCAACTACCATTTTGACTTTTCTAAGGATTATATCATCAGCTCGGTTGAAGGCAGCTTGGAGCGCTTGCAGACAGACTATCTGGATGTGCTCCTCCTGCACCGGCCAGATGCTCTTGTGGAGCCGGAAGAGGTGGCTGAAGCTTTCTCACAGCTGCACCAAGCTGGGAAGGTCCGCTATTTCGGAGTCAGCAATCAAACCCCTTATCAAATGGAGCTGCTTCAGAAGAGTGTGGAGCAGCCCTTGATTGCCAACCAACTGCAGTTTGGTCCAGCCCATACTCCGATGCTGGACGCTGGGCTCAATGCCAATATGCTCAATCCTTTGGCAATCGTTCGGGATGGTAGTGTACTGGACTATTGTCGATTGCATCATATCACGATTCAGCCTTGGTCACCATTTCAGGTCGACTTGAACCAGGGACTTTTTATGGAGCATCCTAAATATGCTCAGCTTACAGAAACTCTGCATGCCTTTGCATCAGACTATAAAGTTTCTTTTGAAGCCTTAGTTCTCGCTTGGATTTTGCGTCATCCGGCACAAATGCAGCCGATTGTTGGCTCCATGAATCCACAGCGAATTCGCTCAATGGTGGCTGCTTTTGATATTGAACTCTCTAGGGCTGATTGGTATAAGATTTACAAGAGCGCGGGGAATCCTCTGCCCTAAGCTTGTTTTTGCAGGGAGATTATTTGTTATTCAGAATCAATGAAGGTTAAGAGCAGTGAATTAGTCTGCTTGCTTTATTGATTAAGCTCGACTCTGCACCTTATGAAAGGAGAATGATATGAATAATAAGTTTTCTTGGCAAGCCCTAGCAAAATCTACTTCTGCTGCTAAGTATGGGAGCAGCTTGCTGCTATGTGCTTCCCTCTTGTCCTTAGCAGCTTTGACAGCTGTCTCAAGAGTTGAAGCAGAAGATGTTGCGCCTGCCCCTGCCGCAGTAGCTGAAACGCCGGCTTCTCCAGCAGCGCAAGCAAGCCCCGAGGCTGAAAATCCAGCTGTAGCTGAACCCCAAGCAGCTCCTGCAAATCAGGCCGAATCAGCTGCAGCCGCTAGCGAGTTGCCAGCCAGTCAGGTCATGTCCGATGAGCAGAAGCAGCGCGCCATTGCTCAGATGGGAGCCAATCAAGGGGATGTCTGGGTTTGGTCGGAGGAAAATGTCGTTGAAGAAAATGGGGAGCGTCAAAAGCGCGGTCCTAATGGCGGTCCTGGCCAATTTAATGGCGGAGCCGTCGTGTTAGGCGGCCGTCCGACTTATGACCCAGCGGCTGATTGGTACTACCTTGCATATAAAGGCGAAGGGATGACTGACGAAGAAGCGAAGGCTGTCTTTGACAAGGAACGTGGCAAATGGATGAATGAATTTGATCCTTGGGGCGTTGTGATGGAAATGACGGACAATAAGGCCAGCAATGCTTGGGCGGATATTCGTAACATGCAGGCTTTCGTGCTCCGGAAGGACTCCAATGTCTGGGAGAAAATTGTGGATCACCCTCAAGGAGTTCAATGGGTTTCTCAATTCAAGGGAAATATGTCCAGCAACGTAGGAGATGCACGGCAGGAAGCCTTGGCTGGCGGGGGAACAGCTATTGAGGTATTACCTAAGCAGGATCGGGTTGCCCACTGGGGCTCTGATCAGGCCCGTGATATTCCAAATCCTCAAACCATTCGGGCTGTTTTAGTTTCCGTAGAAGCTCGTATTTCTGAAAAATCTGACCCAGATGCCAAGCTTGGTATTCAAGTTGGCGGTGACTGGAAATTTGCTGAAGAAGTGAGCAAGCCGCTCTGGTATCCAGGAGCTGGTCTGGCTGGTATTCAGCGACTGACCAAGGATTGGGCTCGTTACTATTTTGTCAGCCTCACTGGTATTCAAGATGCAGTCGAAGAAAGGGCCATTTCACAAGATGTATTTATGAAGAGTATCGTGCCGCTGGCCGATATGGAGCAGGTCGCCCAAAATCAAGCTCAGCAGCCAACCCCTGCAAGGCCTGATCCAAAGGGTAGCCAAGCGGAAAATCTGACCTACAAAGCAAGCGGCCAGAGGGACCCTCAAGCAACGTCTCAAGAGCCAACTCTTCAGCAAGCTTCTTCCAAACAACTGCCTAAGACCGGCAGCCAAAGCAGTCTATTGGCCAATCTGCTTGGACTCGGGCTCTTAGGACTGGGAGCTGGCTTCCTTGGCCTGAAGAAAAAATCTTAGTTTTGCAAGCTAGAGAAAAAAATAATCTACAAAAAAGCAACAGCAGATTCTAGCTGTTGCTTTGTGTTTGGTTTAGGTTTTGCACGACAGGCTGTTCGAAATTAGGTACTTGCGCAACCTGCTCGGCAAGCGGACTGCAGACAGGCTCTTGGTATTTTTGAGTAAAGCGGCATCTTGGGAAGTTGGAGCAGCCCCAAAATTTCTGACCAACCCTAGAACCTTTGGATGCTGTACGGAGCACCAATCCATGCTGGCAGCGAGGGCAGATCTTTTCTGCTTCTCTACGTTGTTTATTCTGAGCAATGCTGTTAATATGGCGCTCTTTGATGACCTGCTTTCGCTTAGTCAGGGGCAGGAGCATACGATAGAGGTCGTCAATCTGCTCGGGCGACAGGCAGACTTGACTTTGGCAGGCCTGCTGGTTGATTGCCCCAATCACTTGCCAGGTCTGAATAACCTTATGCCTGTCACTCTTTAGATGGATTTCCTTAAGCTGACAGTCATTGCCAAAGACGATATAGGAATATAGATTTGGCGTGTATTGGTTGAGATAGTAGCTGAGCCATCTGAGATGGACTTTATTTTGAATAATGGGATTGAAAAAAGAATGCTTGTAAGATTTTCCGCGGCCACCAGAAAGAACCTGAGTCCAGTATTGCTGATTTTCTGAGCCGAAAATCCAGCCCTTGTAGTTTTTGGACTCAAAAATGTAAATTCCAGATGGATGAATCAGCAGGGCATCAATCTCAATGGTAGTGCCATCTTCTTTGAAGATATAGAGATTGTACAAAATCTTTTTGTAGCCATAGAGTTGGTTCAAGACCTGACCAAGCTGGTACTCTCCCTGTTTTCCCTTGTTGTATTTGAGTTCCCAAGGGGCAGTCTGGGTTTGCTGGAAATAGTCAGGCTCTGGGCTTTGGCTGGACGACCAATCCGAGTCCGTATCTTCTCGGTCTTCGAGTAGCTTATAACTGATAAAAAAGACGATGCCAAAGACAGCCACAAATGCAACGAAAAAGAATCCAAACATTTCCTAATCTCCCTTAAAATCCCTAATTCGAGTATAGCACAAAATAAAGGACGGAAGATTTTTATAAGTGTAAAAACAAGATAATTAAACAATGGTTATAAATGTGTCTAAAAAACGGAAACTACCCTTTAAAAACTTATTTTCCAAAAACACCTCACAAACCTAAAAAATCATGTATAATAAAAAGACAGGAAAAGAATAGGAGTTATCATGTCTCAGGAATTAATCAGTGTTATCATCCCTGTTTACAATGTTGAGCAGTATTTAGCAGAATGTGTGAACAGCGTCTGTCGTCAGACCTATAAAAATCTGGAAATTATTCTAGTCAATGATGGTTCAACAGATGCTTCTGGTCAGATTTGCCAAGAGCTAGCTGATCAGGATGCGAGGATTCGTCTCATTTATCAGGACAATCAAGGTTTGTCCGGTGCCCGCAACACAGGGATTGAGCACTCCAGTGCAGACTATTTGATTTTTGTGGATTCGGATGACTGGCTGCCTGAGCAGCATGTTGCCCGCCTCTATGAAAAGCTCAAGGAGTATGATGCGGACATTGCCATTGGTCACCACTGTAGTTTCCGTGCTGAGGATTCAGCCTTCCTCTACTATTCGACAGAGCATTTTGAAACCCTCTATACGCGAGAAGAAATAATCGAGGAGTACCCTAGACGGCGCATGCTAGACGGTGTCTTTCTCTGTGCCTGGGCCAAGCTCTATAAACGTAAGCTCTTTGATACAGTGCGCTATCCAGTCGGCCGAGTGGCTGAAGATGCCTTCACGACTTATAAGCTTTACCTTCAGTCAGAGAAGATTATCTACCTCAATGAACCGCTCTATTACTATCGCTTGCGTCCAAATAGCATCTCCATGACTTGGAATGAGCAGTGGTTCCGAGACCTGATTGTAGGTTTTGAGGAGCAGCTAGCTATTCTAGGTAAGCTAGGCTATGACCTGAGCTTCTACTACAAATACTACACCTTCCTGCTCCAGTATTGTCGCGACAGCGCTGCAGCCGTCGGTATGCAGTCCAGTCTGGTCTATCAGGAAATTGAAAGCAAACTCAAACTATTTGGAGAATAAATAAAACAAGCCACCTTTCAACCGCAGGGCTAAGAGTGCGGCTTGTTTTTTTTTAGTGTTTGAAAATTAAAGACTAAAAATAACAATTAATGTCATGCTTCAAAAAGACATCTTGGTATTCAAATAAGTCTTCAGGATGCAGGGCCTTGACATCTTCCATGGCATACTTTCGACCGAGTAATTTGTATTTATTTTCGCCAAATTGATGGAAAGGCAACAGCTGGACTTGATTGATGGATAGTTCATTAAACAAAGTCGCAAACCGCTCTGCATCTTCTAAAGAGTCATTAAAATCTGGAATGACAGGAATGCGCAGAACAATCGTCTTTTGATGAGTAAAGGCGTAGTGGATATTCTGAACAATTAATTCGTTTTTTACTCCAGTCACCTTGCGGTGGTTGACAGAGTTATAATGTTTCAGGTCTGTATAGATAAAATCAACGTACTGGATGAGATCCACGAATTTTTCATGTTCTACAAAGGCAGTTGTTTCGATAGCGGTATGAATCCCTTTTTCCTTAGCCGCTTTGAGAATGGCCTTGGCAAATTCAAACTGGGCGAAAATCTCTCCGCCAGATAAGGTTAGGCCACCGCCAGATTCTTCATAAAAATCTCTGTCCTTTAGGACTTCGTTGATAATCTCCTCGACACTTCTTTCCTCCCCCATAGTGATGCTTTTTTTGGTAGTAGCATCCAGCATAGGCTCGGGTCTGAATTGCTGTGATTCTGGATTAGAGCACCAAGGGCAGCGTAGAGGACAGCCCTTGAGGAAAACCGTTGTACGAATCCCTGGTCCATCATGAATACTGAAATGTTGGATGTTGAAAATAATTCCTTTTGTTGTTTCCATACTCAGGCCTCCTTTGGATACAATCATTATAACTTATTTTAGAAAGAAAAACAATTACGAATGAAAGTTATTTTTATTTTATTTTTAAGGCGCCTTTTGTTACAATAATAGCAGAGGTGATAGAATGGAACGTTTAGATGAAATTGTTAAATTAGTATCTGAATTTGAACGAATCGATGTCAATACTTTGTCTGACCGCTTAAAAGTGTCCAAAGTAACGATTCGCAAGGACTTGGATAAGCTGGAAACCAAAGGTCTGTTGCGCAGAGAGCATGGCTATGCTGTTTTAAATAGCGGCGATGATCTGAATGTCAGGCTTTCCTTTCATTATGATACCAAGCGCCGAATTGCCCAGGAAGCAGCAAAAATCGTTCAGGATAATGAAACCATTATGATTGAATCAGGTTCGACCTGTGCCTTGCTAGCTGAGGAAATCTGCCGGACGAAGAAGAATGTCAAGATTATTACCAATTCTTATTTTATTGCGGATTATATAAAACAAACTGATTCTTGTAAAATTATCTTACTGGGCGGAGAATTTCAGAAAGATTCTCAAGTGACAGTAGGGCCTCTTCTCAAGGAAATGATTCGGTTTTTCCACGTAGAACATGCTTTTGTCGGAACAGATGGCTATGATGAAAATCTAGGCTTTACAGGCAAGGATCTGATGCGGAGTGAGGTTGTGCAGTATATGTCAGAGGCATCTGACCGGATGATTGTCTTGACGGACTCAAGTAAGTTTACCAGAAAAGGTACGATTAAGAGATTTGGCTTCAAGCAGATTGCTCAAGTGGTGACTGACAAGGCGATTCCGAAAGAGGCTGTTGAGCGCTTGAAAGCTGCCGATATCAAGCTGACTCTGATCTAGCAGAGAAGGAGATAAGATGAAAAATGAAAGAAAAAAACTATTGGCAAAAATTGCTTATCTCTACTATATCGAAGAAAGAAGCCAGTCTGACATTGCGGCTGAGACAGGGATTTATCGCACCACCATCAGCCGAATGCTGGCAGAAGCGAAAAAAGAGGGCATTGTAAAGATTGAGATTGAAGACTTCGATACCCGCTTGTTCCATTTGGAAAACTATGTAAAAGAAAAATACGGGCTCAAGGGAATCGAAATTGTCAGTAACTTAGTAGATGAATCTCCAGCAGACCTGGAAGAGAGGTTGGCTCAAGCTGCTGCGGGTATACTGCGCAGCCTGATTAAAGACAATGATAAAGTGGGATTTTCTTGGGGCAAGAGCTTGAGCCTTTTAGTAGAGCACTCTAGCAGCAAGCATTTGACAAATGTCCATTTCTTTCCTTTGGCTGGTGGTCCCAGTCATATCCATGCACGCTACCATGTGAATACCCTCATCTATAGCATGGCTGGAAAATACCATGGGGACTGCCGTTTTATGAATTCCACGATTATTCAGGAGAATGAGCAACTGACAAATGGAATATTGGCGTCTAAATATTTTGAAGATCTGAAAAGCAGCTGGCAGGAGCTGGATGTGGCTGTGGTTGGTATTGGCGGGCAGGTTGACACGAGAAATCGTCAATGGCTGGACATGCTGACTTCAGAGGATTTTCTTGCTCTAGAGAGTCAGGATGCTGTCGGAGAAATCTGCTGTCGCTTCTTTAATAAAAAAGGGGAGATGGTCTACCAGCATTTGCAAAATAGAACGATTGCCATCTCTTTGGAAAATTTGAAAAAAGTGCCGCTTAGTTTGGCCTTTGCCTATGGCAGTCAAAAATCTGCTGCTATCTTAGCGGTGTTGCGAGCTGGCTATGTCAATCATTTGGTTACGGATGAAGCGACGATTCTAAAAATGCTAGACTTGGACGGAGAAAGGAGTTTCCTCACTTCTTGATAGTAGCGGCATCTCAGGTGCAAGAGATTTCCAAAACTAAATTTAGGAATCCTATTTTTTAATACTGAATTAGCACTTATGTATGGAGGTGGATTCTTGATTTGAAAAAGCCAATGAAACGAAAATTGACTAGTTTAGCCACAGGGGAGCTAGTCGCTGTGCTAGTATTTTGGATGAATTTTTTCCTTCTCAAAAAATGGATTCTTACTACTGGAGCTTTAATTTCTATTTTTTTCTCCTTGTTTGTACTGAGTTTTATTTTGATACAGGGCTCGGTTTTCTGGTGGATTTTGATAAAAAGGATTTCCAATCCACGATTTGCTGAAAGATATACAGGCAAGATTTACAGAATACTAAAGATCTTAGACCTTATTTTACTAGGTGTAGGGGCCCTGATAATTATGTTAAATTACAGTGAATTTCCCACATCCATAATCTTTTTAGCAATTTGGTTTTTTGCTGTCATCGAGTGGATTAATTATTTTAAATGGCAATTATCCTACAGTCTGAATCTTGCTGTTTTATTGAAATACATCCTCCAGAGGAAATTGCGGAAAAGTAAAATAGCAAAGGAAATTGAGAAGGCCGTATAAAAAGATAAGTTTCGGTTTCTTAAAATAGCATATATGAGGAAGTAGAAGCAAATAGCTGCTGCTTCTTTTTTTGTGCCGAATCTGCTTATCGTTATTAATCTAATAGAATGCCTTTGAATCGCAGATGAATACAGCTGTACAGAACTGTCCTTTATGGGGGGAGTTTTTATTCTGCACAAATGTGCAAAATAATTTAAATAAGCTAATTTGTTCTATAATGTATTGACGGACTGAGATAAAGGTGATACATTCTAGTTACAAACAAAAATAAATCACTTTCAAACAAAAGAACAGGTTTTTGTTAATTATAAAGATAGGAGCGAATGTAACATATGGAAATGATTGTAGCAGATCAAATTATCATGGGTCTTATCTTAGACGCTGGTGATGCCAAGCAGCATATTTATAAAGCTTTATCACTAGCTAAAGATGGTAAGTTTTCAGAATGCGATGAGCAGATTGAGCTGGCAGATAAGGCGCTGTTAGAGGCCCATAACTTGCAGACCAAGTTCCTAGCTCAGGAAGCTGGAGGAACGAAAACAGAGATTACAGCGCTGTTTGTTCATTCTCAAGATCATTTGATGACCAGCATTACGGAGATTAATCTCATCAAGGAAATCATCGACTTGAGAAGAGAATTACAAGGGAAAAAATGAATCATCAGGAGGATGAAAAGATGGTTAAGATTGGTTTATTTTGCGCGGCAGGTTTTTCAACAGGCATGTTGGTCAACAATATGAAGATAGCTGCAGCTGAAAAAGGGATGGAAGCTGAGATTGAAGCTTACTCTCAGGCTAAGTTGGCTGATTATGCAGCGGATCTGGATGTCGCTTTATTGGGCCCGCAGGTAGCCTATACTCTGGACAAATCTACAGCTATTTGCGAAAGCTGCCATACTCCGATTGCAGTTATTCCGATGGCTGATTACGGTATGCTAGATGGCGAAAAAGTGTTAAACCTCGCTTTGAGTTTGTTGGATAAACATTAAAATCAAGGAGCTTCGTTATGTCTAAAGTGGATACTCAAAAAATCATTGCGCCGATTATGAAGTTTGTCAATATGCGCGGGATTATCGCCTTAAAAGACGGTATGTTGGCAATTTTGCCTCTTACAGTTGTGGGAAGTCTATTCTTGATTGTAGGGCAATTGCCGTTTGAAGGTCTAAATCAAGCCATTGCTGGTGTGTTTGGGGCTGACTGGACAGAACCGTTTATGCAGGTTTATTCAGGAACCTTTGCCATTATGGGGCTGATTTCTTGTTTTTCAATCGGCTATTCTTATGCCAAGAACAGCGGTGTAGAGCCTCTGCCGGCAGGGGTGCTGTCTCTTTCTTCTTTCTTTATCCTTTTGAAATCCTCCTACATACCAGAAAAGGGTGAGGCGATTGCAGATGCGATTGCCAAGGTCTGGTTTGGCGGACAAGGAATCATTGGAGCCATTCTCATTGGTCTGGCAGTTGGCAGTATCTATACGATTTTTATTCAAAAGCATATTGTCATCAAAATGCCAGAGCAGGTTCCGCAAGCGATTGCCAAGCAGTTTGAAGCCATGATTCCAGCTTTCGTTATTTTCTTGCTATCAATGGTTGTTTACATTATTGCCAAGATAGCGACTGGTGGCGGTACCTTTATTGAGATGATTTACGATGTCATTCAGGTGCCTTTGCAAGGTCTGACGGGCTCTCTGTATGGAGCTATCGGTATTGCTTTCTTCATTTCTTTCTTATGGTGGTTTGGCGTTCATGGGCAGTCTGTTGTCAATGGTGTCGTAACAGCTTTGCTACTGTCAAATCTAGATGCCAATAAGGCCCTGCTTGCTGCAGATAAGTTGTCTGTCAGTCAAGGCGCTCATATTGTGACCCAGCAATTTTTGGATAGTTTTCTTATCTTATCGGGATCCGGTATCACTTTTGGAGTGGTCGTAGCCATGCTCTTTGCTGCCAAGTCCAAACAGTATAAGGCTCTGGGGAAAGTTGCTGCTTTCCCGGCAATCTTTAATGTCAACGAGCCAGTTGTCTTTGGTTTTCCGATTGTGATGAATCCGGTCATGTTCCTGCCCTTTGTTTTGGTTCCGGTTCTGGCTGCTTTGATTGTCTACATGGCGATTGCAGTCGGCTTTATGCAACCATTCGCAGGTGTGACTTTGCCTTGGAGTACACCGGCTATCATTTCTGGATTTATGGTCGCTGGCTGGCAAGGGGCAGTCATTCAAATTGTCATCTTAGCCATGTCCGCCTTTGTCTATTTCCCATTTGTGAAGTTTCAGGATAAGATTGCCTACAATAACGAGTTGAAAAATGAAGAATAATCTGATTTTGATGGATAAAAACACAAAAGTTTCTTGGCTCAGATGGCACAAATGTGCAAAAAATCTTTAATTCAGTAATCGCCTATAAATGATTGAATTCTAGGATTTTGCATGTTACAATAGTTACGAAAGAAATAAATTAAATTTCATAAGAAAGGTCGTGACCAAATGATCCAAGTAAAAGAAGTAGAAAAAACAACAATAAAAACAGACTATTTTGGCAGCTTAACAGAACGTATGAATAAATATCGGGAAGATGTTTTAAATAAAAAGCCCTATATTGATGCAGAGCGTGCTGTCTTAGCTACCAAGGCTTATGATAAGCATAAGGAAAAACCAAATGTGTTGAAACGTGCTTACATGCTCAAAGAGATTTTGGAAAATATGACGCTTTATATCGAAGATGAAACGATGATTGTCGGCAATCAGGCTTCATCTAATAAAGATGCGCCTATTTTCCCAGAGTACACTTTAGAGTTTGTACTCAATGAACTAGATCTTTTTGAGAAGCGGGACGGAGACGTCTTCTACATCACAGAGGAAACCAAAGAGCAGCTCCGCAGTATTGCTCCTTTCTGGGAAAACAATAACCTCCGTGCTCGAGCAGGGGCTCTACTTCCAGAAGAAGTTCAGGTTTATATGGAAACTGGCTTCTTTGGCATGGAAGGAAAGATGAACTCTGGGGACGCCCACTTGGCGGTCAACTATCAAAAACTCTTGGCCTATGGACTGAAAGGTTTTGAAGAAAAAGCTCGCGCAGCTAAGGAATCCTTGGATTTGACCGATCCGGCTAGTCTTGACAAATACCACTTCTATGATTCCATTTTCATCGTAGTAGATGCTGTGAAAGCTTATGCGGAGCGTTTTGTTGCTTTGGCCAATCAGCTGGCTGAAAAAGCAGAGCCTAAGCGCCGTCAGGAGCTCTTAGAAATCGCTAGAATCTGTTCTAAAGTGCCATACGAGCCAGCATCAACCTTTGCTGAAGCTGTTCAGTCTGTTTGGTTTATCCAGTGTATCCTTCAGATCGAGTCCAACGGACATTCACTCTCTTATGGACGCTTTGACCAGTACATGTATCCTTATGTCAAGGCAGATTTGGAAGCTGGTCGTGAGACAGAGGCTAGCATTGTAGAACGCTTAACCAATCTCTGGATTAAGACGATTACCATTAATAAAGTGCGCAGCCAGGCTCACACATTCTCATCTGCGGGCAGTCCCCTTTATCAAAATGTGACAATCGGTGGCCAAACGAGAGATAAGAGAGATGCAGTCAACCCACTTTCCTACCTTGTGTTGAAATCTGTAGCTCAAACTCATCTTCCTCAGCCGAATCTGACTGTTCGCTATCATGCAGGCTTAGATGCTCGCTTTATGAATGAGTGTATCGAAGTCATGAAGCTTGGTTTCGGTATGCCGGCTTTCAATAATGATGAAATCATCATTCCGTCCTTTATCGCCAAAGGCGTTTTAGAAGAAGATGCTTACGACTACAGTGCTATCGGCTGTGTGGAAACTGCTGTGCCTGGTAAATGGGGCTACCGTTGTACAGGCATGAGCTATATGAACTTCCCTAAGGTGCTCCTGATTACTATGAACGATGGGATTGATCCAGCATCTGGCAAGCGCTTTGCGCCAAGCTTCGGTCACTTTAAAGATATGAAGAGCTTTGCTGAGCTGCAAACGGCTTGGGACAAGACCTTGCGCCATTTGACCCGCATGAGTGTTATCGTGGAAAATTCTATCGACCTGTCTCTTGAAAGAGAAGTGCCGGATATCCTCTGCTCAGCTTTGACAGATGACTGTATCGGACGCGGTAAGCATTTGAAAGAGGGCGGAGCTGTCTATGACTATATTTCCGGTCTTCAAGTCGGTATTGCCAATCTATCAGACTCACTGGCGGCTATCAAAAAGCTGGTCTTTGAAGAAGGCAGGCTGACTCCGGCTGAACTCTGGCATGCACTTGAAACGGACTATGCAGGTGAGCGTGGTAAAGAAATTCAAGAGATGCTGATTCATGATGCACCGAAATATGGTAATGATGATGATTACGCAGATAAGCTAGTGACAGATGCTTACGATATTTATGTGGATGAAATCGCTAAATATCCAAATACCCGCTATGGCCGCGGTCCAATTGGCGGTATCCGCTACTCAGGAACATCTTCTATTTCAGCCAATGTTGGTCAAGGTCGCGGTACTTTGGCGACACCAGATGGCCGCAATGCCGGAACACCGCTCGCTGAAGGCTGCTCTCCATCCCACAATATGGACAAGAATGGCCCGACCTCTGTATTAAAATCTGTTTCCAAATTGCCGACAGATGAAATCGTAGGAGGCGTTCTGCTCAATCAAAAAGTCAATCCTCAGACCCTGTCTAAGGAAGAAGATAAAGTGAAACTTATTGCCTTGCTTCGTACATTCTTTAACCGTCTGCATGGCTATCATATCCAATACAATGTCGTTTCTCGGGAAACCTTGATTGATGCTCAGAAGCATCCTGAAAAACACCGCGATTTGATTGTTCGCGTTGCAGGCTACTCTGCTTTCTTCAATGTGCTTTCCAAGGCGACGCAAGATGATATTATTGGACGTACGGAGCACACATTGTAAAAGAGGTCCAATTTATGGAATTCATGCTTGATACCTTAAATTTAGAGGAGATAAAAAAATGGTCGGAAGTCCTCCCTTTGGCGGGAGTGACTTCCAATCCGACCATCGCAAAAAAAGAAGGAAAAATAGACTTCTTCGAACGGATTCGCGCTGTTCGGGAAATCATAGGAGAAGGTCCATCTATCCATGTGCAGGTTGTTGCCAAGGATTATGAGGGAATCTTGAAAGATGCTGCTGAAATTCGAAAAAAATGCGGCGATGCTGTCTACATTAAAGTTCCGGTCACACCGGCTGGACTGGCAGCTATCAAAACTCTTAAACCAGAAGGTTACAAGATTACAGCGACAGCCATTTATACAACCTTTCAAGGGCTATTAGCCATTGAAGCAGGGGCTGACTATCTTGCTCCTTACTATAACCGCATGGAAAATCTCAATATTGATTCAGATGCTGTCATCAGCCAGTTGGCTCAGGCGATTGAGCGGGATCATTCCGCCAGCAAAATATTGGCAGCTTCCTTTAAGAATGTTGGACAAATCAATCGTGCTTTTGCTGATGGGGCTCAAGCTATTACAGCAGGACCAGATATCTTTGCAGCAGCCTTTGCCATGCCGTCTATCGCTAAGGCGGTAGATGACTTTGCTGCTGACTGGTCAGCAATTCACAGTCAGGAATACATTTAAAAGGCATATTTAATGCTCTATTTATGAATAAATGAAAGAGGTGTTCTATGAGAATTTTTGCAAGCCCGTCTCGTTATATTCAGGGAGAAAATGCCCTGTTTGAAAATGCGAAACAGATTCTTCAATTAGGAAGCCATCCAGTCTTGCTTTGTGATGATGTGGTTTACCAGATTGTTGGGGAGAAATTCAATGACTACCTTACACGTTATGGCTTTCATGTGCTGCATGTCGCTTTTAACGGAGAAGCTTCTGACGCTGAAATAGAACGGGTCGTTGCTTTGGCTGAAAAAGACGGAGCAGACCTGGTTATTGGTCTAGGCGGTGGAAAAACCATTGACAGTGCGAAGGCCATTGCGGACATACTAGGATGTCCTGTGGTCATTGCGCCAACCATTGCCTCTACAGATGCTCCAACCTCAGCACTTTCTGTTATCTATACAGAAGATGGCGCCTTTGAAAAGTATATTTTCTATAGTAAAAACCCTGAACTCGTCTTGGTGGATACGAAAGTGATTGCTGGAGCGCCAAAACGGCTTCTGGCTTCTGGGATTGCAGATGGTTTAGCGACTTGGGTAGAGGCGCGTGCTGTCCAGCAGAAAAATGGCACTACCATGCTGGGACAAAGACAGAGCTTAGCTGGTGTGGCAATTGCGAAGAAGTGTGAAGAAACACTGTTTGCAGATGGCCTGCAGGCTATCGCAGCCTGCGAAGCGAAAGTCGTGACCCCAGCTCTGGAAAATATCATTGAAGCCAATACCCTTCTCAGCGGCGTCGGCTTTGAGAGCGGCGGTTTAGCGGCAGCCCATGCTATCCACAACGGCTTTACAGCTCTTACAGGCGATATTCATCACTTGACCCACGGCGAAAAAGTTGCCTATGGAACTTTGACCCAGCTCTTATTAGAAAACCGACCTAAAGAAGAATTGGAAAAATATATTCGCTTCTATCAAAAGATTGGTATGCCGACAACTCTGAAAGAAATGCATTTAGAAAATGCCAGCTATGAAGATTTGCTCAAAGTTGGTCAGCAAGCGACGATTGAGGGCGAAACCATCCATCAGATGCCATTTGAGATTTCAGCTTCTGACATTGCAGGTGCCATCCTAGCAGTCGACCAATATGTCAGGGATTTGGATAAATAAAAGCAAAATACAAAACAAGCCACCTTCCAACCGCAGGGTTGACAGCGTGGCTTGTTTTTTGGTGGAGAGTCCCTTTGGCTGATGTGTCTGGCAGTTATGAAATTCCGTCTTTCAAAATCCCTTGAAAATGGTATAATAGAAACAGTACAAAAAATGGAGAAAAGAATGGCTTATTATAATCACAAAGAAATCGAACCCAAGTGGCAGAAATATTGGGCAGAGCACCATACATTTAAGACAGGTACGGATAAGGACAAGCCTAACTTTTATGCGCTGGACATGTTTCCTTACCCATCAGGAGCGGGGCTCCATGTAGGGCATCCGGAGGGCTACACGGCGACAGATATCCTCAGCCGCTACAAGCGAGCTCAGGGCTATAATGTCCTGCATCCTATGGGCTGGGATGCCTTTGGTCTGCCGGCTGAGCAATACGCCATGGATACAGGCAATGACCCAGCTGATTTTACAGCGGAAAACATTGCCAACTTTAAGCGTCAAATCAGCGCTCTTGGCTTCTCCTATGACTGGGACCGGGAGGTCAATACAACTGACCCTAATTATTACAAGTGGACCCAGTGGATTTTCACCAAGCTTTACGAAAAAGGCCTGGCTTATGAAGCTGAGGTGCCAGTAAACTGGGTGGAAGAGCTGGGAACGGCTATTGCCAATGAGGAAGTTCTGCCAGACGGCACATCTGAGCGCGGCGGCTACCCAGTCGTTCGTAAACCTATGCGTCAGTGGATGCTGAAAATCACAGCCTATGCAGAACGTCTGCTCAATGACTTGGAGGAGCTGGATTGGCCTGAGTCTATCAAGGATATGCAGCGCAACTGGATTGGTAAGTCAACCGGTGCCAATGTAACCTTCAAGATTAAGGGTACAGACAAGGACTTCACTGTCTTTACGACTCGTCCGGATACCCTTTTTGGTGCGACCTATGCTGTTTTGGCTCCGGAGCATGCTCTCGTTGATGCCATTACAAGTGCAGAACAAGCCCAAGCAGTTGCAGACTACAAACACGCAGCCAGTCTCAAATCTGACCTTGCTCGGACTGATTTGGCTAAGGATAAAACTGGTGTCTGGACAGGAGCTTATGCCATCAATCCTGTCAATGGCAAGGAAATCCCAATCTGGATTGCCGACTATGTGCTTGCAAGCTACGGAACAGGTGCTATCATGGCCGTTCCTGCGCATGACGAGCGCGACTGGGAGTTTGCTAAGCAATTTAATTTGGAGATTATTCCTGTTTTAGAGGGGGGCAATGTTGCTGACGCTGCTTATACAGAGGACGGTCCGCATATTAACTCTGGCTTCCTAGATGGCTTAGACAAGGCTGCCGCTATTGAAAAGATGGTTGCTTGGCTGGAAGCAGAAGGTGTCGGAAACGAAAAAGTCACCTATCGTCTGCGCGACTGGCTCTTTAGCCGTCAGCGCTACTGGGGTGAGCCGATTCCAATCATTCATTGGGAAGATGGGACTTCAACTGCTGTCCCTGAAAATGAACTGCCACTTGTTCTGCCTGTAACCAAGGATATCCGCCCTTCTGGTACCGGTGAAAGCCCTCTGGCCAATCTGACTGACTGGCTGGAAGTGACTCGGGAAGATGGTGTCAAAGGACGCCGTGAAACCAACACCATGCCTCAATGGGCTGGTTCCAGCTGGTATTACCTGCGTTACATCGACCCGCACAATAATGAGAAGTTAGCAGACGAAGACTTGCTCAAGGCCTGGCTGCCAGTAGACATTTACATCGGTGGTGCAGAGCATGCTGTGCTCCATCTTCTCTACGCTCGTTTCTGGCACAAGTTCCTCTATGATATTGGAGTGGTTCCGACCAAAGAGCCTTTCCAAAAACTCTTTAACCAAGGGATGATTCTGGGGACTAGCTACCGTGATAGTCGCGGTGCTCTAGTGGCGACAGACAAGGTGGAAAAACGCGATGGTTCTTTCTTCAACATCGAAACTGGAGAAGAGCTGGAGCAGGCGCCTGCTAAGATGTCTAAGTCTCTGAAGAATGTGGTCAACCCAGACGATGTAGTGGAGCAATATGGTGCCGATACATTGCGTGTCTATGAAATGTTCATGGGGCCGCTGGATGCGTCTATCGCTTGGAGCGAGGAAGGGTTAGAAGGCAGCCGCAAGTTCCTGGATCGGGTCTATCGTCTTCTTAACTCAAAGGAGCTTGTCTCTGAAAATAGCGGAGCTTTAGACAAGGTCTACCATGAAACAGTCAAGTCTGTCACAGAGCAGATTGAGGAGCTCAAGTTTAACACAGCCATTGCCCAGCTCATGATCTTTGTCAATGCAGCCAACAAGGAAGAAAAGCTCTATGTCGAATATGCCAAAGGCTTTATCCAATTGCTGGCACCTTTTGCACCGCACTTGGCTGAAGAACTCTGGCAGGTAGTAGCTCAAACAGACCAGAGCATTTCCTATGTAGCTTGGCCAACTTATGACGAAAGCAAGCTGGTCGAGGCAGAGGTTGAAATCGTAGTTCAAATCAAGGGTAAAGTTCGTGCTAAGTTAGTCGTAGCGAAGGACCTGAGCCGAGAGGAACTGCAGGAAATCGCCCTGGCAGATGAGAAAATCAAGTCTGAAATCGCCGACAAAGAAGTTGTAAAAGTCATTAGCGTACCAAATAAACTTGTTAATATCGTTGTGAAATAATCAGTTTGTTTATTGCATTTGCAGGAGATTTCAATCAAGTCTGCATTAGACAACAAATGCTATTGCTATCAAATACAAAGAAGACCTTGAGAAAATTCTCTCAAGGTCTTTTGTTAGAACAATTCCCAATTAGGTCTTGAGAATTTCTTAGTCTGTTTCATATAAAAATGAGTAAAATGAATTTCCATTGCTAAGGTCATCAGAGTTGCGATAGCAATGACGATGGTTGGGCTGGCTGAAAAAAGGGATGAAAAGGCCAATCCGAGAAGGAAGATTCCTGCTTGGAACCCATAAAAGGACTTGTTATAGCGGAGGTAACTCTTGTTGAAGCGACCATTTGACAAGACCGCAGCTTGGAAGAGCCCGATACCAGTATAGAAGAAGCTAGTCGCAAAGAGGTGATGGGCTTCAGGGTTTACCAAGAAACTCATAGACACAGTGACCATAATTAAGCCGATAAAAATCGGATAGTGGCTATAAATTAGGAAGATTCCTTTATTCTCCCCTTTCTCATCAATGGCATGGTCAAACTGACCAAAGTAGTTCATAAAGAGGTTCACCATGATGATGAAGTAAAGGATAGAATGGATGGAGAAATGTTCAAGGGTAAAGAAATCAGCTAGTCCCATAATCATCTCACCAAAAGTGATGATAACTAAAAGCGAAATGCGTTCAATCAGGTGGGGCAGGTTGATTTGAAAATGGGAAACTTTTCGAGTCAATAGGACGGGCATGATAAAGGTCAGGAAAATCCCAGTCATGTAGACATGAATCCCAAGATGAATTGGTAAGAGAGCAGCCAGATAGACTAGGACGGTTCTGAGACCGGTCATCCAAAGAAATCCTTTGATACTTTTACGATTGGCAGAGCTTGTAGATTTTCGAAGATATTCAACCAGATATTGGAAAAATAAGGTCAAGGTCAGTGTCCCAATCGTCCAGCAGAAGGTATGGAAATAGGACTGCCAGTCATTGGTAATCATGTTTGATATCAAGAGCAGCATGGCCATATTGACGAACATGACGACCATATTGAAAAGAGAATTCTTTCCGTAACGATTCGTGTAGACGGTCTGAATCATCCAAGAATTGACCAGAACTAGAAGTGACATCAGGAAGCCGAAGATAGCATCTGGGGATAGAACCCCATGATGAAGATGATGGATGAGGGCAGTTGTTTTGGAAATCGCATAGACAAAAACCAAGTCATAAAAAAGCTCGCTAAATTCCACCCGTTTGTGTTTGATGAGATTTGTCATTGTAAGACCTTTCGTGCTAATTTCTAACAATTTATTATAACAGAAAATGGGTATCAAGAGATACAAGTAAACTAGCAAAACTAAAAAAGTGGCCTAAACCACTTTTATTATCTTTTGATTAGAAATTTTGATGGCAAACAGATTGACTGGGAATTTTTTGCAATAGCCGCTTTAAAAGCAAGTGTGCCAAGTTGGTAAGAATAGTTGTCAATGCTGGGGATATTGAGCAGTTTCCCGGACAACTGACTGGTTTGACTGACAATGAGTGGCGGTTCTATACCAGCTTTTTTATAGAATTCTAGTAGTCCGACTGCTAAGTCATCGCTATTAGAAACAATGCAGTCTAAACCTTTTTGCATACACAGCTTTTCAAAAATCCATCCTGCATCCTCATATCTCATTAATCCCCCAAAAGTTACATACTCCACGCCCTTGAAAATTTCCTCAAAGACTGATAGGGTTTCACGAAAAGTGGGACTGATTGGACTGTTTCGAGAGAATAACAAAGCTATTTTCTGGGGATTATGCTTCTGAATCCATTTAAAGAGAGCTTGATATCCAGGTTTTCGATCCACTGAGATAGAAATTAACTCAGGTAAGTCTGTTTCTTCCAGACAAACAATGGAGCCATATTTTCGGTATCTAGCGATGGTCTGTATATCAATAGCCCGAGAAGTAAAGATTAGTGCATCAAAAGCATTGCTCCGTAGCTGTTCCAGATAGGCTTTCTCAGCTTCTATGCTGTAGTCTGATGGCAAAAATAGGAGCTGGTAATGACTCTCTAGGGCTGCGTCTAGCAACCCCTTTATCAATTCAGTAAAGTAGGTATGCCGAACATGAGGCACTACAACACCGATTTTTCGAGTATGGCCGGCACTTAAGTCTCTAGCAATCTGACTAGGGCTATAATCTAGTTCTTTTATAATAGCTGAAATTGTTTCGGCAGCTTCTTGTGAGACATAACCTGATTTGTTGATGTAGCGAGAAACAGTTGAGATAGAATAGCCAGATTGTTTGGCGATGTCGCGTATGGAAACCATAGTGCCCCCTTTCTTTATACACTATACCAAATGATAGGAGTTGTTGGCAAGCTTGTACTTACAGGAGAAAGTGATGGATACCATAGCCAACGCCATCTTCATCGTTAGTTTTGGTAATGAGACTGACTTTGTCTTTGATTGCTTGACTAGCATTTTCCATTGCAATACTCAGTCCAACCCGTTCAAACATAGGGAGATCGTTGTGACCATCGCCGAAGGCGACTAGTTCTTTTTTATGTAGCTTTTCTTCTTTGATTATATAGTCAATTCCAACTGATTTTTTAGCTTTTTTGTGAGTAATTTCTAGATAGAAGTCACCAGCTTGCTGTATAGAAACATTTGGAAGATTTAATTCTTCGAGTTTAGCTTTTAATGCTCTCATTTCGTTTCCATCAAAAGTGATGAGCATAATTTTAAAAATGCTTGTTTGAACTTTTAGGTATTGCTCCTCCCCGATAATAGTTGCCTCTAGTCTGGTCAATTGTTGCTCATAGTCGATTCCATTGTCCATTTTATAGGTATACCAGTTTTCTAAGTCATAGTAAGATTGACTTAAGTGAGGAAAATGCTGGTTGATAAAGTTGACTAAATAAGTGGAATCATTTCTTTCTAAAGCTTGCTGATGCAGGATCTTGATTTGATTTTGCTTGTAGGTATAAATCAATCCACCATTGAAACCAATCTGGGGGCCATTCAGTTCTAATTTATTAATGGCCTCTTTCATTTCCATAGGTGCACGTGCGGAAACCAAGGTGAAGGGAAGATTGGCCTGAGAAATAAGTTTAGCATTACTGTCAGTCAGTCTGCCTTGGCTATTCAATAGCGTTCCATCCATATCGCAAAAAATACGTTTGATTGTCATATTATGAACCTCCGTTTGGTGTTTTTCTAAAGTATATCCTGTGGAACGCGTTCCATGTCAATGATTTTTTTAAAAATTTTACAAGATATTGCAATTCGAGTATTTGACCGGTTAAAAATGATATAGTAGAAGAAATACTCTTGCTTATGTCGTAAATTGTCATTCCGTTGTCATAATTTATCATTTACTTGTCGCTTCCTGTATCGTATAATAGCCTCATCAATCAAATGAAACAAAAGAGGAAATAAACATGTCAAACAAAAAAGTTATCTTAGTCACAGGCGCTTCATCAGGTATCGGCTACCAAACTGCTGAACAACTTGCTAAAGAAGGTCATATTGTCTATGGCGCTGCCCGCCGTGTGGATGCCATGAAACCACTTGAAGCCTTTGGCGTGACACCAGTTCGTTTGGATATTACAGATGAAGTTAGCATTAAAGAAGCTCTCAATCTCATCATCAAGAAAGAAAATCGTATCGATGTCTTAGTCAATAATGCTGGTTACGGATCCTATGGTGCAGTTGAAGATGTAACGATTGAAGAAGCTAAGATGCAGTTCGAAGTCAATATCTTTGGTCTAGCTCGCTTGACACAACTCGTTCTTCCTTATATGCGTAACCAAAAATCAGGTCGCATTATTAATGTGGGCTCAATGGGTGGTCGTTTGACATCCTACTTTGGTGCTTGTTATCATGCGACCAAATATGCTCTCGAAGCTTTTTCAGATGGTCTTCGTATGGAAGTGGCTGATTATGGCATTGATGTCTCTATCATCGAACCAGGCGGTATTAAAACGGACTGGGGCTTCATCGCTGCTGACAAACTGGCCGAATCAGCTAAAGGTGGTGCTTATGAAGTAGCAGCCACCAAGGCAGCAGAAGGGATGCGTAAACAATACTCT
Source organism: Streptococcus sp. 27098_8_82 (assembly GCF_041431615.1). Taxonomy (NCBI): domain Bacteria; kingdom Bacillati; phylum Bacillota; class Bacilli; order Lactobacillales; family Streptococcaceae; genus Streptococcus; species Streptococcus sp. 27098_8_82. The sequence continues at coordinate 519,613 of NZ_JAPVYB010000002.1, read as the reverse complement.
GGCAATATGATGTCAAATCCTAAAGTTATTTCAAACGCTATTTCAAAAGCAGTCAACAGCCATCGCCCTAAAACCCGCTACTTAGTAGGTATGGGAGCTAAACCTTTGGTATTCTTGCATGCTATCTTGCCAGATCGTTGGTTTGATGCCCTCATGAAGCGGGCTTCTTAAGAGAAAAAGGAGAAACCCTATGCGTCTGAATCTCAGTCAGCAATATATTGATAATTTGAAATTGATTGGCTTAGATCTGAATATGATTTTGGAACTGGCTAATCTTCCAGATACCACCTGGAAGGAAGAGATGAATCTCTCAACTCTGGACTATTACCATCTTTTGATGGCTTTTGACAAAGTCGCTAATGATGAGCAGATTATCGCCATGAGCCGTATCAAGGACATTCAGATGTTTATGCCGCCTTTCTTTGCGGCTCTTTCATCGAAAAATGGCCTCGCAGCGATTGAGCATTTTGCCAAATACAAGAAAATCACAGGTCCTATTATCGTCAGCATTGAGACCTCTGAGGATTTAGTCCGTGTCAGCTATCGCTATGATTATCCAGAGCTTGACTTGCCTTGTTTCGCCGTTCTCAATGAACAGCTTTTATTGGTGGATTTGATTCGTACAGGGGCGGGAGAAAACATCGTTCCCGTACACGTGGGCACTCCTTATACTTATGGAGAAGCGAGTCTTACGGTATTTGGCTGTCACGTCGAACAAATGGAGGGCAATGAAGTTGTCTTTAAAAAGTCAGATTTGAAGAAGCCATTCCTGACAGCCAATAATGTCATGTTGGACTACCTAGAGCCCCAACTTAAGGAGCGTTTGGCAGAAGCTACGACGAGTGAAAGTTTCACAGGACTTGTCCAGCAAAAACTCTACCAGGCCATCCCAAGTGGTGCCTTTGGTATTGAGGATATTGCAGCGACCCTTGGCATTAGCAGCCGAACCTTGCAACGAAATCTGACGGCAGAAGGGACCAAGTTTAACCAGGAATTGCAAAATGTGCAGAAGATTCTAGCCTTTGGTTACTTCAAAAATCCTGACATGACAACGGATGATGTAGCCTATTTGCTTGGTTATTCGGAAGTATCTTCCTTCTCACGAGCCTTTAAAAAGTGGACAGGAAAGACGATATCGGAGTATCGAGAAGAGATTCAGAAACACTCCTAAAATCAGAGATATTTTTTATAAGCATCAGATAATATCATCTGGTGTTTTTATTTTTTTAAAGAATTTCAACTTTTTTCTTGACAAGTGAGTGAACACTCACTATAATAGCTCTTGTGATTTAAAAAGTGAGTATACACTCACCTAGGAGGAAGCATATGAAAAAATTGCTACATTTACAAGATTTGGATAAGTCTTTTGGTCGTCAAATGGTTTTGAATCATGTCAGCTTTGAGTTGCAGCCAGGAGAAATTATAGGCTTAATTGGTCCGTCTGGTGCTGGTAAATCAACTATGATTAAGACCATGTTAGGGATGGAAAAAGCTGATGGAGGGGTTGCTTTGGTATTGGATCATACTATGCCCAATCGTCATATTTTAGGAGATATTGGTTATATGGCCCAGTCAGATGCATTATATGAGGCTTTGTCAGGTCAAGAAAATCTGGAATTTTTTGGTCAGCTAAAAGGGCTACCCAAAAGAGATCTGACAGTTGAAATTGCCCATGTGGCTCAAGTTGTGGATTTGACAGAGCATTTGAATAAAACAGTATTCGGTTATTCTGGAGGAATGAAACGACGTTTATCTCTGGCCATCGCACTTCTGGGGAATCCTCAGCTCTTGATTTTAGATGAGCCAACAGTTGGGATTGATCCTTCTCTGCGTAAGAAAATTTGGAAAGAGTTAATCACTCTAAGAGACAAAGGAGTAGGAATCTTGGTGACAACTCACGTCATGGATGAAGCGGAGTTGACGGATAAGGTAGGCTTACTCTTAGGAGGAGAAATCATTGCTTTTGATACACCGAAGAATCTCAAAGAGAGTTACAATGTTTCAAGTATTGAAGAAGTATTTTTGAAAGCAGAAGGAGAGTAAGATGAGAACCATTGCTATTGCTAAAAAAGTTATCAAAGAATTACTTCGTGACAAACGAACCTTGGCTATGATGTTTGTAGCGCCGGTATTTATTATGTGGTTGATGAACCTCATGTTTTCAGCTAGTACAACCGTGAATGTCAAGTTAGCGACACAAGATCTACCAACTAGTTTGGTAACGAAAATGGATGAGCTCGATCATGTGGACGTTGAGACTTATCAAGGCTTAGATCAAGCCAAAGAAGCACTAGCTAATGAGAAAGTCGATGCTGTGATTTCTTATAAAGACTGGGAGTATCAGGTAGACTACGCAAACACAGATGCCTCCAAAACATCTATGATACGACAGGTGTTACGAACAAGTATCGCCAGTGAGGGCACCGATCAGTTACTATCTCGTGTCAAACAAGCTCTTCCACAATTGGACTCGGACACAAAAACACCAGAAATCAAGGAATCTTACCAGTATGGAGATGAAAATACAAGCTTCTTTACCAGTATGATTCCTGTTTTGATAGGCTTTGTGGTCTTCTTCTTTGTCTTTTTGATTTCTGGTATGGCTCTTTTGAAAGAGCGCACAAGTGGAACCTTGGATCGCTTGTTAGCAACTCCAGTGAAACGTTCTGAAATCGTCTATGGTTATATGCTATCTTATGGGCTGATCGCCATTCTTCAAACGGCAGTTGTTGTCTTAGCAGCTATTTGGCTACTTGATATTGAAGTTGTTGGAAGTTTAATAAATGTTATAATAGTTAATGTCATACTGGCTCTTGTAGCACTGGCGTTTGGGATTCTTTTGTCTACCTTAGCAAAATCAGAATTCCAGATGATGCAATTTATTCCTCTCGTCATTATGCCTCAACTCTTTTTCTCAGGGATTATTCCTTTGGAATCAATGGGATCTTGGGCTCAAACGATTGGAAAATTCTTACCATTGACCTATTCTGGTGATGCTATGAGACAGATTATTCTTTACGGACATAATCTTGGAGACATTTTGCCTAATCTCGGTATCTTACTGATTTTCCTTGTCGCTTTGACAATCCTTAATATTGTAGGTTTGCGTCGTTACCGTAAAGTTTAAAGCTGAAGATAAAAAATACTAAAAAGGTGAGCAGTTTAAATGGATAAAACTATTTTTGAATCTTTTGAGGATTACTTAGAGGGAGCAGACTATCCCAAGGGAAAAAAGAAAATCATGCAAGCAGCAGTTGATCTCATATCAACAAAGGGCTACAATGGAACTTCCACTCTGCAAATTGCGGAGTATGCCGGACTCAGTCAGGCGACTCTGTTCAAGTATTTTAAAACTAAGGAAGACCTTTTAACAGCTATTTTGCATCCTGTCCTTCCTAGTCTGTTTGGAAGTTTTTTAGACCAGCTGTTGATTTTACAGACAACCGAGGAAAAAATTCACTATTTAGTCCATGATCGAATGGCTTACCTCAAAACAAATCAAGCCTTGTTGAAAATAATTTTGCAGGAGATGTTATCAAATAATAAATTGAAGCAAGAACAGACACTAATTTGGAATCTTCTTCAGGATAAAATTATAGAGCTTCGTGCTCAATTAGCGACCGATGCACGCGTCAATCCAGAAATCTCAATTGATCAAATGATTCGGATCTTTACAGGTCCTTTAATAGCTTACTTTGCTCAATTGTATATCATTGGGGACAATGGCGAAATAAGGGAAGAAGACTTAGATTTGTTAGAAAAACAGATCTTAGGTGGCTTGTGGAGATGATGCTTGCATTGTATTAATGAAGTTTAAGATTTATCTTTGAGGAATATTTTTATTAATCTATTCTTTCTCTTAAATAGTAGAACTTTTCTCATTTTTCGATTTTCTCTTGTATTACTTCTGGATTTTATTTATAATCATTATAAATAAAAAGAAAGAGAAAATTAAAATAGTGGAAGAACATAAAATTGATACGAACTTTAGTGGGCGGCTGAATATATTGCGGGCAGGGGTTTTAGGAGCCAATGATGGTATTATTTCCATAGCAGGTGTGGTTATTGGGGTAGCTAGTGCGACGGTCGATGTCTGGATTATCTTTCTGTCTGGTTTGGCGGCAGTCTTTGCGGGCGCCTTTTCTATGGCTGGCGGAGAGTATGTATCAGTTTCTACTCAAAAGGATACAGAAGAAGCTGCTGTTGCCAGAGAGCGGGAGCTTTTAGAGAAAAATCCGGATATCGCTAGGCAGTCTCTCTATGCTGCTTATGTTCAAAATGGCGAGTGTGAGACTTCTGCCCAGCTCATGACTAACCGGGCTTTTCTCCAAGATCCGTTGGAGGCTTTGGTACAGGAAAAATATGGAATCGAGATTGAGGAGTTCACTAATCCTTGGCATGCTGCCGTATCAAGCTTTTTAGCCTTTGCTGTTGGTGCACTTTTTCCTATGATTACGATTATCCTGCTTCCTGCCAGCGTCCGTATCTGGGCAACCGTTCTAATCGTGGCCTTGGCCCTTTTGGGAACAGGTTACACCAGCGCTAGATTGGGCAAAGCACCGCTCAAAAATGCCATGATTCGCAACCTCGTGATCGGCCTTTTAACCATGGCGGTCACCTATGTAGTAGGGCAGGCTTTTGCAATTTAGTAATGAGAAGAGTTAAAGTCAGTAGTTTTACTGGCTTTTTGAGTTGTCAAACTTAGAGAAAAATCCAGCTTTAACTATTGTCTGAATGAGTTCAGAACCCTTTTCTCATTCTCTAATTCTAAAGTTCGAGAGAAAGAAGTGCGTGGCACTTCTTTTTTGTGAAAATTTTCTTTATATCAAGAAAACTTTTGGAAAATATGATATAATAGTTGCGTATAAAATATGAAAAGGAGTTTTTGTAACATGGCAAAACTTACTGTTAAAGACGTTGATTTGAAAGGTAAAAAAGTCCTCGTTCGTGTAGACTTTAACGTACCATTGAAAGACGGAGTGATTACAAATGACAACCGTATCACTGCAGCTCTTCCAACTATTAAATACATCATCGAGCAAGGCGGTCGCGCAATTCTCTTCTCTCACCTTGGACGTGTCAAAGAAGAAGCAGACAAAGAAGGTAAATCTCTTGCGCCAGTAGCTGCAGACTTGGCTGCTAAATTGGGTCAGGACGTTGTTTTCCCAGGTGTCACTCGTGGTGCTGAATTGGAAGCAGCTATCAATGCTCTTGAAGATGGACAAGTTCTTTTGGTTGAAAACACTCGTTTCGAAGATGTTGACGGCAAGAAAGAATCTAAAAATGATCCAGAACTTGGTAAATACTGGGCATCTCTTGGAGATGGTATTTTCGTAAATGATGCATTTGGTACAGCTCACCGTGCACACGCATCAAATGTTGGTATCTCAGCAAACGTTGAAAAAGCTGTTGCTGGCTTCCTTCTTGAAAACGAAATTGCCTATATCCAAGAAGCGGTTGAAACTCCAGAACGTCCATTCGTAGCTATTCTTGGTGGTTCAAAAGTTTCTGACAAGATCGGTGTTATCGAAAACTTGCTTGAAAAAGCTGATAAAGTCCTTATCGGTGGTGGTATGACTTACACATTCTACAAAGCACAAGGTATCGAAATCGGTAACTCACTTGTAGAAGAAGACAAATTGGATGTTGCGAAAGCTCTTCTTGAAAAAGCAAATGGCAAATTGGTTCTCCCTGTTGACTCAAAAGAAGCAAATGCTTTTGCGGACTACACTGAAGTGAAAGACACTGAAGGTGAAGCAGTGGATCCAGGCTTCCTTGGTTTGGATATCGGTCCTAAATCTATCGCTAAATTTGATGAAGCTTTGACTGGCGCGAAAACTGTTGTCTGGAATGGCCCTATGGGTGTCTTTGAAAACCCAGACTTCCAAGCTGGTACAATCGGTGTTATGGACGCTATCGTGAAACAACCAGGCGTGAAATCAATCATCGGTGGTGGTGACTCAGCTGCCGCAGCCATCAACCTTGGCCGTGCAGACAAGTTCTCATGGATTTCTACTGGTGGTGGTGCATCAATGGAACTCCTTGAAGGTAAAGTATTGCCAGGACTTGCAGCATTGACTGAAAAATAAGCAGCAAGTTTAGAATTTTTAATCTTGTAGAGAACAAGTACAAAACTGTAATAAGGAAAGACTAGCAAAAGCTGGTCTTTTTCTTGTATTCTCATTGTTTATTTGAAGGAAGAGAGAGCAAAGAAGAATAAAAATAGACAATATGTAGATGCATGTCTAAATTTGTTTCGAGGTAAATAAAAGGAGCAAAAAATGCTTGCAAAACGAGGCAAAACTTGTTAGGATTAAGATACATATTTATTCTGATGCTTAAAGAGGATCAAAATGAGAAAGAAACTTCCGATTGGAGGTTTCCATTACTTTTTGATGTTCTGAGGGCATGGGAAAACTGCTGACTGTAAAAGTTAGCAGAGGGAGGAGAAAAATGAAAAAAGAAGTTTATGGTTTTAGGAAAAACAAGGCTGTTAAAACTTTATGCGGTGCTGTTCTAGGTGCGGCTTTTTTAACGTCAACGATGCAAGCAAGAGCAGATGAAGTAGTATCTGATACCAATGGTCCTATCAATACTGAAATAGTGGGCACTGGAAATGCAGCGACCAATCTGCCTCAAGCTCAAGGACCAGCCAGTCAGGCATCTAAAGAGAGTCAGGCGCGAGCAGGTCAGGCAGATGGCGGTGTGACAGTGACTGTTCCAACAGCTGGTTTAGATGAAAGCGCCAAAAAAGCTCAAGAAGCTGGGCTGACAGTGGTCAAAGATCCAGCTGTTGACAAAGGAGTAGCTCAGACTGATCAAGACACAGCAGACAAAAAAGCGGAGATTGCAGCAGATTATCAAGCACAAGTAACCGAGATTGATGCCAAGGTCAAGGAGTATAAAGAAAAGGTATCAGCCTACGAGGCTGAAGTAGTTCGGATTACAGCAGAAAACAAAGCGACAGCGGAACAATATGCTAAAGATTTGGCTGCCCATCAAGCAGAAGTAGCTCGGATCACAGCAGAAAATGCTCAGCTGAAAGCAGATTATGAAGCTGCCCTTAGTAAATACAAAACGGATTTAGCAGCGGTTCAAAAGACGAATGCGGATAACGCGGCGGCTTACCAAGCGGCAAAAGCGGCCTATGATGCAGAGTTGGCCCGTGTCCAAAAACTGAACGCAGAAACAAAGGCTAATTATGATGCGGCTCTGGCGGCTTATGCAAGTGAGCTTGATCGTGTTCAGAAGGCGAATGCGGCGGCTAAGGCACGGTATGAAAAAGCTTTAGCGGATACTCAAGCTGCAAATTCTAAGATTGCTGCTGATAATGAAGCTATTAAACAGCGGAATGCGGCTGCAAAAGCGTCCTACGAGGCAGCACTTGCCCAATATCAAACAGATTTAGCTACTGTCCGAAAGACGAATGCTGATAATGAAGCGGCATATCAAGCTGCTCAGGCGAATTATCAGGCAGAATTGGCCCGTATCAAAAAGGAAAATCAAGATAAAAAAGATCAATATGAAGCAGATTTAGCAGCTTATGAAGCTAAAAAGACTCAAATTGAAGCTGAAAATGCCGCAGCTCAAAAAGAATATGAGCAAAAGCTAGCAGAGAATCAAGCTAAGAATGCCACTATAGCAGCTGAAAATGAAGAAATCAAGAAGCGTAATGCTCAAGCCCAAGCAAATTATCAAGCTCAGTTGGCCCAGTATAATGCTGATTTGGCTGTCTATAACACAAAATTAGCCAAGTATCAGCAAGATAAGGCTAAATATGATGCTGAACAGGCCAAGATTAAGGATGGTCTGGCTCTCGCAGAAACAAAGAAGGCTGAAGACGGTCATTTGAGCCGTCCAATTGCGCAAAGCCTGGTTTTCAAATCAGAACCTAATGCTGAACTGTCACTGACTACAACTGGTGAGTTTGTCAGCTATGCTGGCATGGAAGCCGCTGTGAAGAATACTGCAGAGTTTTCTAAGAAACTCTTCCAGTTGGACAACTTCAAAGTAACAGATATTCAAAATGCTAACTATCAGACCAATCAGCAGGAAAGCTTTGGTACGGTTGGTAAGTATGCAGACTATAGTTCTAACGTAACAAGTGGTAAAGGGCCAACTGAATGGTCTTCTGTCTTGTTGCGTCGTGGTGAGTCTGCTACAGCAACCTATACAAATCTCCAGGGGACTTATTATCGAGGGAAAAAAGTTTCTAAAATTGTCTATACTTATACCCTTGATCCAAGCTCTCAATTCCGCAATGATAAGGCCTGGTTAGGTATTTTTAAAGACCCGACCATGGGAGTTTTTGCTTCAGCTTATACAGGAAATTTTGAAGATGCAACCTCTCTCTTTGTGAAGACGGAATTTGTCTTTTATGATGATAAAGGCCAACCTATTAATTTTGATCAGGCTTTGATGTCCGTGGCTTCCCTCAACCGTGAAGCTAATTCTATCGAAATGGCCAAAGATTATACCGGAACTTTCAACAAGATTTCGGGTTCATCTATTGGTGAAAAGAACGGTCAAATCTATGCGACCGAGTCTGAAAACTTCCGAGAAGGAGAGGGCGGTTCTCGTTTTACAATGTATACACGCCGCGGTGTGCCTGGCTGGGATACTACAGATGCTCCGAATTCATGGTATGGAGCAGGAGCGGTAGAAATTTCTGGTACGACCAACAGCATGACGATTGGAACAATTTCGTCTTCTGAAGTGTTAGGCCAGCCAGCAGCAACTGATCCACGTAGGGCTGACAAACTAGCTCCTAAGAAACCAAATATTTGGTTTGCGATTAATGGTGATATCCGAGCGACTGATCTGCCAATCATCACAGTAGAAGAACCGGAAGCGCCCGTAGCTCCTACAGCTCCTGCAGTGCCAAGTGAAGAAGCGCTTAAGCCTTTGGATCCAGCTCCAACTGCACCAACACCGAAGGCTCTTCCAACACCTCCGGCAGCACCGACTTATGAAAAAGAACCGACGCCACCGACGCGTACACCGGATACCCCAGAGCCTAGTAAGCCTTCTGAGCCAAGCTATGAAGTAGAAAAAGCTGTCCGGCCAGAAGTGGTAGAACCGACCTATGAAAAGGAGCCAACACCTCCGGCAGTACCGACTTATGAGAAGGAGCCGGAAGCGCCAACTCCTACACCGGATACCCCAGAGCCTAACAAGCCGGTGGAACCAACTTATAGCCCGCTGCCAACCTCCCCAGCAGAGCCTGTTTATCAAAAAGAGCCAGCAGCGCCTGTAGCTCCGACTGTGCACTATCATTATCATCTCTTGCAATCTCAACCGCAGATTAATAAAGAGATTCAAAATGACCAAGGCACTAATATTGATAAGACTCTGGTGGCTAAGCAGTCCGTCGTTCAGTTTGCCTTAAAGACAGAAGCTCTTCCAGCCGGACGCAGTGAAACGACTTCCTTTGTCATTGCTGATCCGTTGCCAAGTGGTTATGAAGTTGACTTAGAAGCAACAAAAGCTGCTAGTGCAGGTTTTGACGTCAGCTATGATAAGGCTGGTCACACAGTGACATTTAAAGCAACTGCAGCAATGCTAGCTACTTATAACGCTGATAGGACCAAAGAAGTTGCTACGCTCTTTCCAACGGTAGTCGGCCGAGTACTCAATGATGGCGCAACTTATACTAATAATTTCACCCTGACAGTCAATGATGCCTATGGTGTCCGCTCAAACGTAGTACGCGTGACCACGCCAGGCAAGCCTGATGATTCAGACAATCCTAGCAATAATTACATCAAGCCAACCAAGGTCAATAAAAACAAGGCAGGCTTGGTGATTGATGGTAAGGAAGTCTTGGCTGGTTCGACCAATTACTACGAGCTGACTTGGGATTTGGATCAGTATAAGGGTGACAAGTCATCTAAGAGCACGATTCAAAAAGGTTTCTACTATGTAGATGACTATCCGGAAGAAGCACTTGAACTTCGTCCGGAATTAGTCAAGCTAGTAGATGCAGATGGCAAGGCTGTGGCAGGTGTGACAGTGACCCACTACGAGAGCCTTGAAAAAGCCCCTGCAGCAGTTCGAGAGCTCCTTCAAAAGGCGAATATCACTGTTAAAGGTTCTTTCCAACTCTTTGCAGCAGACGATGCCCAAGCCTTTTATGACCAATATGTCGTAACAGGTAAGTCTTTGACCATAACAAGCCCTATGGCAGTCAAAGAAGGAATGGGCCGCACAGGCGGTAAATTCGAGAACCGGGCTTATCAAATTGACTTTGGAAATGGTTATGCGACAGACGTAGTCGTGAACAATGTTCCTAAAATCAGTCCTGAAAAAGATATTACATTGAGTCTTGATCCAGCAAGTGCAGAAAACTTGGATGGCAAGGAACTGACTTTGGGACGGCACTTTAACTACCGTCTCATCGGCGGCTTGATCCCTGCTAACCACTCTGAAGGTTTGACAGACTATAGCTTTGTGGATGATTATGACCAACGAGGAGATGAGTACACGGGTGCTTACAAAACCTTTGCCAAAGTGGACATCACGCTCAAAGATGGTAAGGTGATAAAGGCTGGTACAGATTTGACTGAGTATACAGCTGCGAATGTTGATCTTGAGAAAGGCTTGATTTCTATTCGTTTCAAGGAAGAATTCTTAGAGACTATTTCTCTGGATTCAGCTTTTCAGGCTGAAACCTATCTACAGATGAAGCGGATTGCTGCGGGTAGTTTTGAAAATACCTACATTAATACTGTCAATCATGTAGTCTATGCTTCAAATACAGTTACAACAGTCACTCCTAAGGCACAGCATCTGCTTGTTTCAGATGTAAACGATCCAAGAAGAGCCAATCCAACTCCAGTGGCTAAAAAGATTCCTGTTTCTCTTCTGCCAGAAACGGGAGCAAAAGATACAGTCTATCTGCCATATCTAGGTTTAGCAGCCATTATTGGTGCTTTAGGTCTAGGAAAATTGAGACGTAGAGAAGACTGATAATAGATGAGGCTAGGGAATCAATCTCTAGCCTTTTTATCTTTAAAAAAACTGTTAAACCTCATGTAGCAAAAGTCTAAATCATTTGTAACATGACAAAAATATAACTCTAAAAAAACTGACATGTAAATATTGTATGATTTTTTTATCATCAAATTTTACGGAGAAACACAGTTATGAAAAAAGCATTTGCTAAAGCGACTCTTGGTTTAACTTCTACAGCTTTTTTGGCGACAATCGGCGCACAAGTTGTCAATGCAGATTCTTACGTTGTCCAGCAAGGGGACTCTTTTTTTGCCATTGCTAGCGCTAATGGGATGAATCCTTACGAACTTGCTGCTAATAATGGAAAATCAATTTTTGATACAATTAATCCAGGGGATGTGTTGCAAGTAAATGGCACTGCTTTGGCTCAGACATACAATCCTTACAGCGCTCCAGCTTATGAAGCGACAAGTGATGCTGCTTTGGTATCTGATACAGAAGATGTTGTCTTAAATACACCAACTGATTATGGCAATTCTTACCCAATCGGCCAATGTACCTGGGGTGTGAAAGAAATGGCTCCTTGGGCAAGCAACTGGTGGGGCAATGCTAATACTTGGGCAATCAATGCTGGTGCTCAGGGTTATGCAACAGGAAATGTCCCAGTAGCCGGCGCTATTGCAGTTTGGGATGGTGGCGAATACGGACATGTTGCTTATGTGACAGATGTGCAAAGCGACAGCTCAATTCAAGTTCTAGAAGCGAACTACAATCGCCAAAAGCAGATCAACAACTATCGTGGCTACTTTAACCCGAATGAATTTATGGGTGGAGTTACCTACATTTATCCAAACTAAAGAAAATAAAATGCGGCTGGGACAGATAATGTCTCAGCTTTTAAATAGTCGATAGCTCTTGATGCGGTAGCTGATAGGGCTTTTTCTTTGTGTGGGAAAAGTCCTGAGCAGAAAGAGTTTTTTTGAGACGAAATATGTTAAAATGAAGAGAGGGAGGATTTCCTGGAAGGAGACTAATGAGTTATTTCAATAAGTACAAGTTTGATAAATCGAAATTTCGTCTGGGCATGCGTACCTTTAAAACCGGTCTGGCTGTCTTCATCATTCTACTGCTCTTTGGCCTTTTTGGTTGGAAAGGGCTGCAAATCGGTGCTTTGACGGCAGTCTTTAGTCTTCGTGAGGATTTTGATAAGAGTGTCCACTTCGGGACATCACGAATCTTGGGAAACAGCATTGGTGGTTTTTACGCTCTGCTCTTTTTCATTGCTAATAGTGTCTTTAAGGAGCAGTATTGGGTCACCCTCCTTTTGGTGCCGGTCTGTACCATGCTGACAATCATGACCAATGTTGCCATGAACAACAAGGCCGGAGTCATTGGCGGAGTATCTGCCATGCTGATTATTACCCTGTCTATTCGGCCGGAAGATACCATCTTGTATGTCTTTGCCAGAATCTTTGAAACCTTTATGGGAGTCTTTGTTGCAATTCTGGTAAATTCTGATATAGATCGGCTGCGAACCATCTTTGAAAAGAAAAAATAAAATCCGTGTAAGAAAATCTGACATTATTTCTTGACATAAGATTTATTTCGTCCTATAATAGTGCGTAGAGAGGAATTTGAATGAAGGAAAAAGAGTTTCGCCGAAACATGGCAGTCTTTCCCATCGGCAGTGTTATGAAACTGACGGACCTATCTGCCCGTCAGATCCGTTATTATGAAGATCAGAATCTGATTACTCCTGCTCGGAATGAGGGCAATCGTCGGATGTATTCTTTGAATGATATGGATCGTCTTTTAGAAATTAAAGATTATATTTCGGAAGGTTATAATATCGCTGCAATTAAGAGGAAATATGCTGAGCGTGAAGCCAAGTCCCACAAGACCATTAGTGAAAAAGATGTCCGCCGTGCTTTGCATCATGACATCTTGCAGCAAGGCCGTTTTGCTTCTTCTCTGCCAACCTTTGGTCAGATGCGTCGACCATAGTTATTTTGTTTGAATTACAAGGAGAAATTTAATGTCTATTACAGCAGCTGATATCCGTCGCGAAGTAAAAGAGAAAAATGTTACCTTTATTCGTCTTATGTTCTCTGATATTTTAGGAACTATGAAGAATGTGGAAATTCCTGCCACGGATGAACAGCTTGACAAAGTCTTATCCAATAAAGCCATGTTTGATGGTTCTTCCATTGAAGGTTTTGTCCGTATCAATGAATCAGATATGTATCTTTATCCTGATCTGGATACTTGGACAGTCTTTCCCTGGGGAGATGAAAACGGCAGTGTAGCGGGCCTGATTTGTGATGTTTATACGACGGATCATGTACCGTTTCTAGGGGATCCTCGCAGCAACCTCAAGCGTGCCCTCAAGCATATGGAAGAGCTGGGATTCAAGTCCTTTAACCTAGGACCAGAGCCAGAATTTTTCCTCTTTAAGCTGGATGAAAATGGCGATCCGACGCTGGAAGTAAATGATAAGGGTGGCTATTTTGACTTGGCGCCGACTGACTTGGCAGACAATACTCGTCGCGAAATCGTCAATGTCCTGACGAAGATGGGTTTTGAAGTAGAAGCTAGCCACCATGAGGTAGCAGTCGGCCAGCACGAGATTGACTTTAAGTATGACGAAGTGCTTCGTGCTTGTGATAAGATTCAGATTTTCAAGCTGGTTGTCAAGACCATTGCTCGTAAGCATGGTCTGTATGCAACCTTTATGGCTAAGCCTAAGTTTGGTATTGCGGGATCTGGTATGCACTGTAACATGTCCCTCTTTGATCAAGATGGCAATAATGCCTTCTTCGATCCAGAAGATCCAAAAGGTATGCAGCTGTCAGAAACAGCCTACCATTTCTTGGGTGGTTTGATTAACCATGCCTATAACTACACAGCTATCATGAACCCAACGGTTAACTCATACAAACGTCTGGTTCCTGGCTATGAAGCGCCAGTATATATCGCTTGGGCAGGACGCAATCGTTCACCGTTGGTGCGCGTGCCGGCTTCTCGTGGTATGGGTACTCGCTTGGAGTTGCGCTCCGTTGACCCGATGGCCAATCCATATATTGCTATGGCTGTTCTCTTGGAAGTTGGACTGCACGGTGTCGAAAATAAAATCGAAGCTCCAGCACCAATCGAAGAGAATATCTATATCATGACTCCAGAGGAGCGTAAGGAAGCAGGAATTACAGACTTGCCATCAACTCTTCACAATGCCTTGAAGGCCTTGACAGAAGACGAAGTTGTGAAAGCAGCACTTGGCGAGCATATCTATACTAGCTTCTTAGAAGCTAAGCGTATCGAGTGGGCTAGCTATGCAACCTTTGTCTCTCAATGGGAAGTGGATAATTATTTAGATTTATACTAAACTTAGAGCAGGAGGATTGGCATATCCCCTGCTTTTTCGTGGAGGAGGAAAAAGATGGAAAAATTTCATGATTTTATAAAGCGTGTTTTTGATGAGCAATATGAAACTAATTTTGGTTCAGGTATGCTTGAAAAACTTGAACCTCAAGATTATTATTTAAGGCGGGAGGAGGGTGGCCGGTTGATTGCCTTGCTCCATGCCCAACAGGTGCTGGAAAACATTCATATCAAGGCTTTGGTGGTGGGTAAAGAACATCAGAAAAAAGGTTTGGGAGCCAGTCTGCTGGCAGAATTAGAAGAAAAGGCTGCAGAAACTGGAGTAACTAGCATAACCTTGTCCACTAAATCTTATCAGGCCAAGGATTTTTACATCAAGCAAGGCTATGAAATCTACGCCAGTCTATCAGATGTCCCACAAAAGGGCATTACCAAATATCATTTTATCAAGCGATTGAGCTGAGCTATTCTCAAGTAGATGGAAGTCAATTTGGCTTCTGTTTTTTAATATTCATTTGCATACATTCAGTATGTATGTTAAAATAAAGTTTAAGAAAAGGAGAACAAATGATTACCAGTTTATACCCCGTTTTAATGAGCGAAGATGTCCATCAAGTGGCACAATTTTTCATTGACCATTTCCAATTTCAGGAATCTTTCCGTTCAGATTGGTATATTAGTTTAAAGAATATCGAGAGTGGTTTTGAGCTTGCTTTTATTGATAGCAAGCATGGGACAGTGCCACAAGCCTACCAGTCTAAGGCGAGTGGCCTAATCATCAATATCGAAGTTGACAATGTGGATTGTTTTTATGAAGAATTGCGTCAGCAAGAAGAAATGGAGTTCCTTCTTCCCATTAAGAGTGAAGATTTTGGTCAGCGCCATTTCATTGTGGAAGCGCCGGGTTCTGTTTTGGTTGATGTAATTCAAGTCATTCCACCTAACGCTGAGTTTGCAGCAAATTATTTGGAGAGTGAAGATGAATAAAAAACAGCAGGCTTCCTTAGAGACAAGCAAGAAAATATTAGCTATCGCCCGGAAACATTTTTCTTTAAAGGGTTTTTCAGAAACTTCCTTGGAAGAAATTGTAGATGAGTTGGGAATGACAAGAGGTGCACTTTATCACCATTTCGGGAATAAGAAGACTTTATTTACCGCCGTACTGGCACAAATTCAGTCCGAACTGGGATCTTATGTAGAAAAAAACGCCCTGGAAGCACACGATTCTTGGGAGCAGTTGGTGGAAGGCTGTGTTGCTTTTGTTCGTTTTGCGACCTTGACTAAAAATAAACGTATTCTCCTGCTTGATGGTCCCAATGTCATTGAGTGGAAAGAGTGGCGTCGTCAGGACGAGGCTAATTCTTTCTTTCATTTGAGAGAGCAATTAGACATTTTATCTAAAGAAGGAAGACTTATCTCTATTGATTTGGATATGGCAGCTCATATGATTTCAGGCGCCTTGAATGAGTTGTCTCTTTTTCTAGCTGAGAAAGAGGGAGAAGCAGAAGTCAGAGAAGCAGTGAGAAGTCTGTTAAGGGGATTTAAAAATCATGGCGAAAAAGGTTAAAGATTATTATGATTTGGTTTATGCGGAGGACTTGAGCCGTCGCTTGCAAGAAGTCACAGATAAATTTGATGCTCAGCATTTTATGTATCTAGTTGAAAGCGAATTAGAGGCTTTGGAATTTACTCAGCGTCAAGAGTTGCTGGCAAAGAGTATCAAAGAATGCTTGCCGCTTTCCTATGCTGATTCTCTGAAGGTTTTTGAGCAGATACTTGGTCCGGAGTTAGAGGGCGGCTTGGGGATGTTCTCAGAAGGGTACTGGTTGTGGCCGATTGGCAAATACGTAGAACTTTACGGAAGTCAGGAATTCGAGCTGAGTGCAGCCTTCAGTAAGGAATTAACCAAGCGATTTACTGGAGAATTTTCCATGCGACCCTTGCTGGCTAATTATCCTAAAGCTACGATGGAGTTACTGCTAGAGTGGAGCCGAGATGAGAATATGCGCGTCCGCAGATTAGCCAGCGAGTGTATGCGTATCCGACTGCCCTGGGCTAAGAAGCAGACTGTGGTCTTAGATTATTTTGATGAATTTACCGCTATTTTAAGGAATCTAAAGGATGATGCGGATAAATCAATCCAAAAAAGTGTCGCTAATAATCTGAATGATTTATATAAAGAAGATCCTGAAAAGTTTGAGAGGGTGATTGGGACTTGGCAAGAGGAAAAGCTGAGTCCGAGTTGCGCTTGGATTATCAAGCATGCTTCGCGAACAAAAAATAAAGCAGAAAATAAGCCTTGCTAAATCTAGCAAAGCTTATTTTTTAGTTGTCTTCGTCTGGTGTAAGCACCATCGGAATGATAATAGGTTCGCGCTCAGTGCTTTCGTAGAGGAAAGGACGCAAGGCGTTGACGATAGCGCCGCTGACAGATTGGACGCTGGCGTCTTTATTCTTGAGTGCAATGCGAATGGCATTGAAGAGGATACGCTGGCTTTGGCGAATGAGGTCACCTGATTCGCGCATGTAGATAAAGCCGCGGCTGAGAATATCTGGACCGGCTAAGATCATCTTGGACTCAAAGTCAACTGTTGCGACAGCCAGAACCACACCGTCCTCTGACAGGTCTTTACGGTCGCGCAGGACTGCAGCTCCGATTTCACCAATGCGGTTCCCATCAACATAAATATCCTGAGCGTTGAAGCTGCCGGCAATACGAGCTGAGTCAGCTGTCAGAGCCAGCACATCACCATTGCTCATGATGAAGATATTGTCTTTTGGTACTCCAGTATCAACGGCTAGACCTGCATGGACTTTCTGCATACGGTATTCACCATGGACTGGCATGAAATATTTAGGCTTGATCAAGCGAAGCATGAGTTTCTGCTCTTGCTGGCCACCGTGTCCAGAGGTGTGGATGTTGTTAATCTTACCGTGAATCACTTCTACACCAGCCTCGGAAATGATGTTAATCAGCTTGTTAACGCTGGTCGTATTGCCAGGGATAGGACTAGATGAGAAGATGACTGTATCTCCAGGCTGCAGCTGAACCTGACGGTGAGTACCATTGGCAATCCGAGATAGGGCTGCCATCGGCTCACCCTGACTTCCAGTACACATAATCAGCACTTCGCCAGCTGGATAGTCCTTGAGTTCATTTGGCTCGATGAAGGTATCTTTAGGAACCTTGATATAGCCCAGCTCAATCCCGTTGACAATAGCCTTTTCCATGGATCGGCCAAAGACCGCAATCTTACGACCGGTCTTAACGGCAGCATCGGCTGCCTGCTGGAGCCGGAAGATATTTGAAGCAAAAGAGGCGAAAATAATCCGTCCGTGGATGCCTTCAATAATCTTCATAATAGACTGTCCAACCACTTTTTCGGAATTGGTAAAGGTCGGCACTTCAGCATTGGTCGAGTCAGATAGGAGACAGAGAACGCCTTCCTCACCCAGAGCAGCCATACGGTGCAAGTCTGCCGGCTCACCGACTGGTGTAAAGTCAAACTTGAAGTCACCAGTACAGACAATCTTACCCTGCGGCGTATGGATGACAATTCCCAAAGGCTCTGGAATAGAGTGGGTTGTCCGGAAGAAAGTAGCTTTCAGATGCTTGAACTGCAGTTCTGTGTTTTGATTGATTTCATAGAGCTTGGCATCGCGCAAAAGTCCATGTTCTTCTAGCTTGCCGCGAATGAGGGCCAAGGCCAAAGGACCGGCATAGATAGGAACATTGGCTTGCTTGAGCAGGAAAGGAATACCGCCGATATGGTCCTCGTGCCCGTGGGTGATGAGGACAGCTTTTACGCGGTCAATATTTTCCACGATATAAGAGTAGTCGGGAATGACATAGTCAATTCCTAGCAGGTCGTCTTCTGGGAATTTGATACCGGCATCCACGATGATGATTTCATTTTGGTATTCAATCCCGTAGGTGTTTTTACCGATTTCGCCTAACCCACCAATCGCAAAAACGCCAACTTCTTTGGGTTTTAAGGTATATGCCATGGGTTAGAACTCCGTCAATTCAAAAGTGCCTGACTCTTTTTCGTATTCGAGGTGTTTGTCAGACAAGAGCTCGATAAATTCAATATTGTAAGGGGTATTTTCTTCGATGAGCTTACGAGCTTGAATGCGGCCTTCCAATTCATTAGCCGCTTCAATCTCTAAATAAAGGGCAAGTGTCTTTTCACGGCGCGGGCTGCGCTCTTTTGTTTCCTGATAAAAAACTTTGTAAATCATAAGATTCCTTTCTGTGATAAGGTCTAAAAAATAAAAGAAGGCAGGCGTTAGCGCATTTCTTCACATGATAAATTAAAAATGATAAATGGAAAGTGAGCGATTGCTGTGACTTCTGATAGGGCTTACTCAAATGAAGAGGCTAAAATGCTGTTTTAGCCTTGTATCTTATGGAAAAGTAAGAGTAATGAAATTGACCTGATGTTTAATTATTATTGTAATTATACCATATAATGAGCTTAGGAAGCAAGTCGGGACGGTGAATTTCAGAGACGGTTTTTCAGCCAAAGCGGCTTGACAAAAAGAAAAATCAAGCGATGAACATTTGGTCACTTGATTTTGAGGGCTGCTTATTTGGCGAAATAGCCGTGCTTGCGGTACCAATCTACCACGTCAGCTAAGCTTTCTTCGAGAGGGCGATGCTGTCCGCCTAGCTCGCTCTCGGTTTTGGCAAAGCTAAAATTACTTTTGAGATATTCTTCGGCCATGAGATGAGCGAGCTCATTGGTAACCAAAATTGGTTTTTTGGTGAGCCGGTGGTAGAGCTCACTTGCTTGGGCATAGATTTTGACGAAAAGAGGGGAGATCTTGCGCTTGGGGGCGGGAACGCCAGTGATTTTTTCCAGTATTTGGTACAATTCTGTCATGGTCACTTGCCGTCCAACTGCCAGATAGCGCTCCTTTGAGCGTCCGTATTTCATGGCGCGGAGATGAATATCTGCTACATCTCTAGCATCCACCATATTATAGCTAGCCTTTAAGATACCTGGAAGTTTTTGCTCTACAAAATTGATAATCAGCTGCCCACTGGAGGTCGGACCAAGGTCTCTAGGACCCAACATTACACTCGGCAAGATAAAGCAACCGAAAACATCTGAATGCTTGTCCAAGAAATCACGAACGGCCTCTTCACTCAAAATCTTGCTGCGATAGTAATCAAAAGGAGTATCTTTTGAGCGAGACATGCTTTCATCGATTAGCTGATTGGCCTCACCTTCCAGTACGACACAGGAGGAAGTATGGACAAATTGGCGGATACCAGCCTCGTAAGCAGCTTCTAGGAGGTTATTTGTGCCTATAATATTAGTGTCGTAGAGCTCCTGCCAGTGCTTGCCGCCTTTATAATTATCGCGGAAAAAAGCAGCGGTATGAAAGAGGCTGTCGCAGCCTGCTAGATAGTCACGATAGCTTTCGGGCTCTAAAATATCCCCCTTGACAATCTGGATAGGCAGGTCGGCAAATTGTTTGCGCGCTTTTTCCTCGGAGCGAACGAGAGCGGTCACTTGAATGTTTTCTTTTAGCAGAGCACGCACGAGATTATTTCCTAAAAGACCGGTCGCACCAGTCACAAAAGCGTGGGTCATTGTTCTAGCTGGTTTTTGATTTGTAGGGTTTGGGGTCATCCGTTTTTCCTCCTTTTGCAAATAGATGATATATCATCTATTTAAGATTTTATATTTTTTAACTAAAATTGTCAACAATTTACCTAATCTAGTGTAAAATAGTATAGAAGTGATTTTTGAAAGGAGAGCAGCGTGGTAGCAGAAGGAATTCGATTTGGCTATTTGTTTAGAAGTGCAGAGAGCTTAGCGACGAGAGAATATGGGAAGTTGCTAGAGCCTTTGGGAATTACGCCCAATCAAAGCGAGGTCTTGCTCGTTTTGGGCGAACATGCTCCGCTGTCTCTCAAGGGCTTGGGGGAATCCCTGATTTGTGAGGAAAAAAGCCCTAGTCGCTTGGTGCAGGCTTTGATTAAAAAAGGCTTGGTCAAGAAGGAAATTTCTAGCAAGGACAAGCGCAGTTCTCGCTTGAGCTTGACTGCTGCTGGAGCGGATTTGCTGCCCAAGATTGCTGAGCAAGAAGCGATTTTTGGAAAATACTTGGCGCAGCAAGTGCCTAATTTGGAGGCTTTTAGCCAGATTTTAGAGGAATTTTTGGTAGATAGTTTCTACGAAGACAAATTAAAACGCCGCTCACTTTGGCGGCAAGAGGAAAAATAGAGGATAAGCATGAAGATTGCAGCTTTTGATACGTCAAGTAAGGCGCTGACGCTCGCGATTTTAGAGGACGAGACCTTGCTGGCGCAGATGACTTTAAATATAAAGAAAAACCACAGCATTACCCTGATGCCGGCTATTGATTTTCTGATGAATAGTCTGGACATGAAGCCGACGGATTTGGATCGTATCGTAGTTGCTCAGGGTCCGGGCAGCTACACAGGTCTGCGAATGGCGGTGGCGACAGCCAAGACTCTGGCTCATACCCTCAAGATTGAGCTGGTCGGTGTGTCTAGTTTGCTGGCTTTAGTCCCAGAGCAGGTGGAAGGTTTGGTCATTCCTGTCATGGATGCCCGCCGCAATAATGTCTATGCTGGCTTTTATCAGTCTGGTCAGTCTGTACGGCCGGAGGCTCATCTGCCATTGGCAGAGGTTTTGGAAATGGCTGGCGCTGCTAACCAATCAGTCACCTTTGTCGGAGAAACGACAGCTTTTACGGAGCAGATTGAAGCGGCTCTTCCTCAGGCTGCCATTCAGCCGACCTTACCAGATGCGGCAGCTATTGGTCGTTTCGGTTTAGACCTGCCAGCTCAGTCCATTCATGACTTTGTTCCTAACTATCTCAAGCGGGTAGAAGCCGAGGAAAATTGGCTCAAGACCCACCAGGAATCCAGTAATTCTTACATTCAGCGCCTATGATTAAGTTGAGAAAATGGAGCGACAGCTCGGATGTGGACGTGGCAGTTCTAGCAGAAGAGCTGGAACAGCTCTTACTTGCAGTCTATGCGGTCAGCCCTTGGACTGTGGGTCAATTGGAAGAGGTCCTGCTCTCGAATGTGAATAGATGTGCGCTAGCAGAAGATGGGAGTCAGCTTGTCGGCTTTTTAGTCTGGCAGGATACAGACTTTGAAGCAGAAGTTCTGCAGATTGCTGTATTGCCTAACTATCAGGGGCAGAAAATCGCGACAGCCTTGTTTGACTTTTTGCCTGCCGACAAGGAAATATTCCTCGAAGTGAGAGAGTCGAACAGGCCAGCTCTGCTATTTTACAAAAAAGAAAAATTTGAAGAAATCGCGCGGCGGAAGGCCTATTACTATGCGCCAGTGGAAGATGCGATTGTCATGAAAAGAGAGATCCATGAAAGATAGATATATTTTAGCTTTTGAGACGTCTTGTGACGAGACCAGTGTGGCAGTTCTGAAGAATGAGACTGAGCTTTTGAGCAATGTCATTGCCAGCCAGATTGAGAGCCACAAGCGTTTTGGCGGAGTGGTACCAGAAGTGGCCAGCCGTCACCATGTAGAGGTCATTACGGTTTGCATTGAGGAGGCTTTGGCAGAAGCAGGGATTAGTGAGGAGCAAGTCACAGCGGTGGCTGTCACCTACGGTCCTGGTCTGGTTGGGGCACTTTTGGTCGGCTTGGCAGCGGCCAAGTCTTTTGCCTGGGCTCACGATATTCCCTTGATTCCAGTCAATCATATGGCTGGGCACCTGATGGCAGCCCAGAGCGTGGAGCCTTTGGAGTTTCCCTTGCTGGCTCTCTTGGTCAGTGGCGGTCATACTGAGCTGGTCTATGTCAGTCAGGCTGGTGACTATAAGATTGTGGGGGAAACTCGCGATGATGCGGTCGGTGAAGCCTATGATAAGGTCGGTCGAGTCATGGGCCTGACCTATCCAGCAGGCCGGGAGATTGATCAGCTGGCTCATGAGGGACAGGATATTTATGATTTTCCGCGGGCCATGATTAAGGAAGACAATCTGGAATTTTCTTTTTCCGGTCTCAAGTCGGCCTTTATCAACCTGCACCACAATGCCCAGCAAAAAGGAGAGGTCTTATCTAATCAAGACTTGTCAGCAAGCTTTCAGGCGGCGGTCATGGATATTCTCATGGCCAAGACTAAGAAAGCGCTGGAAAAATATCCAGTCAAGACTCTGGTCGTGGCGGGCGGTGTTGCGGCCAATCAAGGACTGAGAGAACTCTTGGCAGCTGAGATTCAGGATGTTAAGGTGATTATTCCACCGCTTCGCCTCTGCGGTGACAATGCTGGTATGATTGCCTATGCCAGTGTCAGTGAGTGGAACAAGGAGAATTTTGCCAGTTTGGACCTGAATGCAAAACCTAGCCTAGCATTTGAAACCATGGAGTAAAGGAGAAGAATGCGCGGACAGACATTTAAACAAGGGGCACAAGCTGCAGTGCCAACGGCTCTGGGCTATATTGGGATTGGCCTAGCCTGCGGCATCATGGCGGCGCCTTATATGAATCCCTTGGAGATGGGGCTGATGAGTGTTCTGGTTTATGCTGGCAGTGCCCAGTTTGCCATGATTGGTTTATTTGCCCAGCAGGCGCCGGTTTTAGCCATCGCACTGACCGTTTTTCTTATTAATATCCGGAATCTTCTGCTCGGCTTACATGCATCAACTCTTTTTCGTAAGTCTAGCTTGACTCAGAATATTGTCATTGGCTCTTTTTTGACGGATGAATCTTATGGAGTCTTGATGGGAGAGCGGGCACATACAGAGGAAATCGCTGCTCGTTGGATGATGGGCAATAATTTTATGGGTTATACTTCTTGGATTTTGGGTACTATTTTAGGAACTGCCCTCGGCGCCCTTCTGCCCAATCCTGAGAGCTTTGGCCTAGACTTTGCCCTAGTCGCCATGTTTATTGGTATCTTCTCCTCTCAATTTACAATCATGCTGCGACGGGTCAAGATAAAGAAGCTCTTTTTAGTTCTGGGGGTGGTTGGCATTGCCTACTTAGTCCTAACTATGCTACTTCAAAATTCGCTGGCGGTGCTTTTTGCAACCTTGCTAGGCTGTACGGTGGGGGTGATCTTGGATGATAAGTAAGTATATTTTGCTGGCCATTCTTTTGTCAGCCCTGGTCACTTGGATTCCGCGGATTTTGCCCTTTATCCTAGTCAAGTACAAGGGGCTTCCGCTCATGGTAGAGCGTTTTCTCAAATATCTGCCAGTTTCCATTATCTTTGCCCTTATCCTGTCTAGTGTCACCAATGCTAAAACAGGTCAGCTGCCGAGTTTTAAATGGCTGGATTTGATAGCCGTTTTTCCGACTAGCTATGTAGCTTTTAAGTATAAGAACTTAATTGCAACTGTTGTATTTGGCGTAGTCTTGGTGGCCTTGCTGCGCTATCTGGCTGGATTTCTTGGGCTGTAAAGAGATACAAGACAGATTGAATCGGTCGATTCGGTCTGTTTTTTTGCTGAATTCTAAGAATTATCTGAAAATATAATATTTTATGCTATAATGGAAGCAATAAAAATCATGGAGGTTCGGAAATGGCAGAAGCAGGTCATAAATTTTTAGCAAAATTAGGAAAGAAACGCCTTCGTCCCGGTGGCAAGCTGGCAACGGACTGGCTGATTGAGCAGGGGCATTTTTCCAGCGATAAGAAAGTTCTAGAGGTTGCCTGCAATATGGGGACCACAACAATCGAGCTAGCTAAAAAATATGGCTGCCAAATTACTGCAGTTGATTTGGATAAGGCTGCGCTGGCTCAGGCTAAGCTTAATGGAGACAAGGCTGGTGTGAGTGAACTCGTCACATTTGAGCAGGCTAATGCTATGAAGCTGCCTTATGATGACAATTCTTTTGATATTGTTATCAATGAAGCCATGCTGACCATGCAGACGGAGAAGGGAAAAGCCAAATGTATGGATGAGTACTACCGGGTGCTGAAGCCAGGCGGAGTGCTCCTCACCCACGACGTCATGCTCAAACAAAGAGATGAGAATGTCCGGGAAGAGCTATCTCGTGCGATTAATGTCAATGTGGGGCCTCTGACAGAAGGTTCTTGGATTCAGCTAGCGCGCTCTCATGCTTTTGACCGTGTAGACACCTTTATCGGCGAAATGACCTTGATGAGCCTTCGAGGGATGATATATGACGAAGGACTGGGCGGCACACTGAAAATCTGCTTCAATGCCCTTAAGAAAGAAAACTACAGTCAATTTATGAAGATGTTTAAGATGTTTCAAAAAAATCAGGAAAAACTGGGCTTTATTGCTATGGTTTCTCGTAAATAACTGCTAGCCGCTTTGGAAACTCTAAAGCGGTTTTAAAAAATTTCTAAAAAAGCTTGACTCTGACCTTTGGTCAGGGCTTATACTATAGTGGTAAGGAGGTCTATCATGTACCATATCAAAGAAGCTGCGCAACTTTCGGGAGTCTCTGTCAAAACCCTGCATCATTACGACAAAATCGGACTTTTAGTACCCGCCAAATCAGAAAATGGCTATCGGACATACAGCCAAGATGATTTAGAGAGGTTGCAAGTCATCCTTTACTATAAGTATCTGGGTTTTTCTTTGGAGAAAATAGCAGAGCTGCTGAGTCAGGACGAACAGGCCTTATTGCCGCATCTGGTTAGGCAGTTAGAGTATTTGCAGCAGGAAAGAGACCGCTTGGATATCTTGATTTCCACCTTACAAAAAACCATCCAAGAAGAAAAAGGAGAAAGAAAAATGACAATGAAAGAAAAATTCGCAGGCTTTACCTACGAAGACAATCACAAATATCATCAAGAAGCTGTCGAAGAATACGGTCAAGAAGTTATGGCGGAAGCTCTGGCTCGTCAAAATGGACGGGAAGAAGAATCTGTCGCAGCCTTCAATCAAGTTTTTCAAAGTCTGGCAGAGAATATGCAGCAAGGCTTGTCAGTTGACGCAGCAGAAAATCAAGAACAGGCAGCGCGTCTCTTACAAGCCATTCGCACTTACGGCTTTGACTGCTCACTGCAAGTCTTTGCTTACATCGGTCAGGGCTATGTCCACAATCCAGAATTCAAGAAGAATATCGATCAATTCGGACTAGGAACTGCCCAGTACACAGCAGATGTGATTGCTTCTTATGTACGGACAAATGCGAAATAAAAACTGGTGAGAAAGTTCTGCACTGATCCCAAAAGTTAGATTTTTCTGTCTAACTTTTTGAGGTCAGTACAATGTTCTTCAACCAGTTTTTTCAATTACTTTAAAATATTTTCCCAATCACTCATAATGCAAGCTCCCTGCCACCCAGCCGGTGCAGAGGGCAGATGTGATGTTGAAGCCGCCCGTGTGGGCATTGATGTCTAGGACCTCTCCAGCAAAGTGGAGACCGGGAACCAGTTTGCTTTCCAGAGTTTTGGGATTGATTTCCTTGAGGCTGACGCCACCCTTGGTTACAAAGGACTTGGCCAGGGACATTTTGCCAGTGACAGGGATGGGCAGTTCTTTGATTTGTTTGATGAGAGCCTCTTTTTCACTGAGATTGAGTTGTTTGACTTTCTCGGGGAAGGGCTGGGCCAAAAAGTCTGCCATTCGCTCGGGCAGGAGGATTTTCAGGCAGTTCTTCAGGGATTTTTCCCGATGTTCTTCTAAAAAATCCGCCAGAGCCTGCTGACTCATCTGTGGCAAAAGGTCCAGATAGATATTTTCGCCGCCTTTGACAAAGCTAGACAAGCGCAGGGCTGCCGGACCTGATAGGCCAAAGTGGGTAAAGAGCAGGTCGTGGGTGATGATATGCTTTCCGTAGCTCAGGGTCACATCGTCCAGAGAAATCCCCTGAAGCGCTTTGTGAGGAAAATCAGTCATAAGAGGACTTTCAGCAGCCTCTAGGTCGGTTACTGTATGCTTGAAGTGTCGGGCAATATCGTGGCCAAATCCTGTTGAGCCAGTTGAAGGATAGGATTTGCCACCAGTCGTCACAATTAATTTCTGGCAGGTCCAAGTCTGGTCGCTGGCTCTGACAGTAAAAAGGCTATCGGATTTTTTGACGGAGACAATTTCGGTATTGGTGATAACAGTACCACCCAGCTCTGCAATTTTCTTTTCCAAAGCTTCGATAATGGTGCGGGACTTGTCTGTCGCTGGGAAAACTCGGCCGTGGTCTTCGACCTTGAGTTTGACGCCGTTCTCTGTAAAGAAGTTGATGATATCATGGTTGTCAAACTGAGAAAAGACGCTGTAAAGAAAGCGTCCGTTGCCTGGAATGCCGGCCATGAGGTCATCTAGGTTTCCGTTGTTGGTCACATTGCAGCGGCCACCACCCGTTCCGGCTAGTTTCTTGCCCAGTCGTTTATTTTTCTCAAGGAGCAGGGTCTTCTGTCCGTAGAAAGAACTGGAAATGGCAGCCATCATGCCAGCCGGTCCTCCTCCGATGATGATTGTGTCGAAATGGTTCATGTATCTTTTTCCTTTCGTGGAGAGGGGGTGTTCGTTATCAGTCGGAGATCTTGCACTTCCTAGCTGAGTATCCTTTTTGCAGCCTTACCGCTCCTCTTGGAAGAATGAAACTAGAAATCTCGAGGTTTCTACATTCAATCTTTTTTATTTTTCTTACTAAACTAATCTGTCTCATTGTATCATAAAAAAGGGCTAAAAAGATAGGAGTCAGGCTCAAAAAATCTTGTGAAATTTGACAGTTAAGGCTTGATATGATAAGATTTAGGTATCTACAAACTAGAAAAAGTTTTTGAGGAAATTATGGCAATTGAAAAGACAGTCAGCGAGTTAGCCGAGATTCTTGGAGTTAGCCGCCAGGCGATTAACAATCGTGTCAAGGCACTGCCGCCAGAAGATACGGAAAAGAATGAAAAAGGAGTCACGGTGGTGACCCGCAGCGGCTTGATTAAGCTGGAAGAGATTTATAAGAAAACTATTTTTGAAGATGAACCTGTTAGCGAAGATGTGAAGCAACGCGAGCTGATGGAAATCTTGGTGGACGAAAAAAATGCTGAGATTGTGCGTCTCTATGAACAGCTTAAAGCCAAGGATAGCCAGCTGGCTAAGAAAGATGAGCAGTTGCGCATCAAGGATGTTCAGATTGCTGAAAAGGACAAGCAACTGGACCAGCAGCAGCAGCTGACAGCTAAGGCTATGAATGAGCGTGAAACCTTGCTGTTGGAATTAGATGAAGCCAAGGAAAAGGTGCAGGAGCAAGAAAGCAAGGGCTTCTGGGCACGTTTATTTGGAAAATAAAAATAAGGTTGGGACATCTGTCTCAACCTTGTTTTAAATAAGAATCGCTTTTTAGCAAGTTTTGTATTGTTTACAACATAAAGGAAGAAAATGAAATCACAAAGACTAGGTCTTTTACGTCTCTATCGTAATCTTGATAAAATTTTGTTGCTCTTTTTCACAGTCTTTATGCTCATGGAGCTGGCTTGGGTGCCTTTCAACTCCTTTGCAGCAGAGACTCTGCTCAAGCAGACAGGCTACCTCTTCTTATCTTATACGAATGCCCTGAAAGTTCTGACTTCAAATGTCTGGGTTGGCTTAGCCTTTCTAGCGCTTTTTGCGGCCAATCTCTTTGTCGCTTATTTTCAGATTGGACTGATATTTATGGGGCTCCGCAATCTTTTAGATGAGGAAGAGCGAAGCGCTTTTCAGTTTATCAAGAAAAGTTTCAAAGACAGTGGCTCGCTGATTCGCTACGCCCGACCCAGCAAGGTCCTCTTTATTGCACTGTATATGGGCTTTATCTTTCCCTTTCTGCGGCAAATTCTTAAAATCTACTACTTGAATAAAATTCTGATTCCAGAATTTATCGTGACCTATCTCAAGACGGCCTTATGGATGAAATTATCAATCTATGCTTTAGGTTTTCTGCTTTTTTTGATAGCTGTCCGCCTAATGTTTGCCCTGCCCAAGCTCTTTTTTGAGCATTTCCGCCTACGAGATGCGATTAGGTATAGTTTGGATAAGACCAAGGGGCACTTGATTCGCTATACTTGGCAGCTCTTTTGGATATTGGCCAAGAGCTTTCTCTTCTTTCTTTTAAGCAGCATTCCGATTTTAGTGTTGCAGCAGTATGCGGATGGCCAGTCCAATCAGATAGCCTTGACAGCAGCGGTTGTCAATTACTGCCTCATCAAGCTGGCTTATTACTTTATGGTAGCCTACTTTCTGATTAAGTTTGTGGCTTTTCTGACAGACAGTAAGCTGTCTGAATACCGCTACAGAAAAGGCCTGCCTCTAATGCGCTGGTTTATCCTTTTGGTCACTAGCTCTGTCTTTGCCCTTGAAGGCTTTGCCTATCTCAATCTGCCCTTGGAAAACGTCCCTCTGACCATCTCGCATCGTGGAGTTTCGCAGGGAAATGGTGTCCAGAATACAGTTGAGTCGCTTGAGAAGACAGCTCTGCTCAAGCCAGACTATATCGAAATGGATGTTCAGGAGACCAAGGATGGCCAGTTTGTCATGATGCACGATGCCAATCTAGAAGCTTTGGCCGGCATCGATGCTAGACCGCAAGAGCTGACTCTGCAAGAGCTGACGGCTTTAGATATTTCAGAAAATGGACACACTGCCAAAATTTCAAGCTTTGATGCTTATCTCAAACGAGCCAATCAAATGGGCCAGAGACTCTTGATAGAAATCAAGACCAGCAGCTTGGACTCAGACGATATGATGGATCGTTTCCTGAGCCAATACGGAGCCAATATCAAAGTTTATGGCCATCAGATTCAGTCTTTGGACTATCAGGTTATTGACAAGACAGTCCAGTATGATGAGAGTATACCGACCTTCTTTATCCTGCCCTACAATACTATTTTCCCAAGAACACAGGCTTCCGGCTATACGATGGAGTACTCGACCCTCGATGAAAACTTTGTCGATAAGCTATGGACGACAGATAAGCAGCTCTACGACTGGACCATCAATGATGCAGACAGCATTGGCAAATCCTTCCGTCTGGGCGTTGACGGGATGATTACCGATGATTTAGAGCTGGTGCAGAGCTCTATCAAGGAACTGCAGAATAATCCTGACTATTCCCTACTTTTGATGAGTAAGGCAGCGGATTTGCTTAATTTTGTGTAGTAGGCTAGTGAGGAAACGACTATAAATCAAAAAGACTGAGATTCTTCAGTCTTTTTTGCTGGTTCGAGTATCTCTTGATTTATGTTTAGTCAAGAGGTAAGGTTATTTATCTTGCTTAAAAAGGCAATTT
This sequence comes from Streptococcus sp. 27098_8_82, assembly GCF_041431615.1. Classification (NCBI taxonomy): domain Bacteria; kingdom Bacillati; phylum Bacillota; class Bacilli; order Lactobacillales; family Streptococcaceae; genus Streptococcus; species Streptococcus sp. 27098_8_82. The sequence continues at coordinate 490,087 of NZ_JAPVYB010000002.1, read as the reverse complement.
GCCTGCGAAAGCGCCCATTTTCTTCTGAGTGGCATCATCAATCTGAGCCAGCGCCTGATTCAGGGCCTGCGCGGTCATCTCTGACAAAGTTTCCAAATCTTCAGGATCCACAACGGCCGGATTGAAGTCAATGCTGACTACCTTTTTATCGCCTGTCAGTTTAGCAACGACTAAATCTTGGGCTGATTTGCCGGTGAATTCTGTTGCAGCCAGTTCAGCCTGTCCTTTTTCCATTTGTTTTTGAAGCTTTTGTGCCTGCTTCATCATGCTTTGCATGTTCATCATAAGATTTTCTTTCCTTTCTCTCGCAAGGGCTTAGCCCTCGGTAATCTTCACTCTTCAAATTATATCATTTTTTGAAAAAGTGGCAAGAAGCAGAGCCAGAGTTTTTCCATAATGAAAAGCAGGCTATGCTCTTATAAGAGGAATGTGTATCGTATTGAGAATTTTTAATGAAACATAGTTGACGCGAGCCGTGCTCTTTTAATCGCTTGTTTCGTCTAAATCTTCGTTCATATTAAAGTTCATGGTCGGCAAATCCAGACTAGATTGCTCCAAATCTATAGTCAGCTCATAGTCAGTCTTATCACGGACGGTATGCTCAAAGTCTGTAGTGTAGAGGACAAGGCGCAGTTGGTCGCCTTTTTTCATCTTATAGATGGTTGGTTGCAGTTCAAAGGAAAATTCCAGCCATTGGTCAGGAGTGACTTCTTCGACTGTCAGTAGATTGGTTCGATTTTGCAGATTGAGAAAACCTTTGGTGATGACGCGATGAGGCGTTTCAGTATGGGGGAGTTCGACCAGATTGTCCAGCATATAGTAGCGGCCGTTGTCCATGACTCTAGGCTCAATAGGCGTAGGAAGTGGTGTGAGGCGTTTAGCTGGTCCGAAGTCCAGCAATTGAGCAGAAATCAGCCCCTTATCGGTGCTGGATTTGAGGCGAAGATTGAGCTGGCTCGCTCCGTTGAGAAAGAGGTCCTTTTCTAAGGTCCAGTCTAGAGTAATCTGGTTGACCTTACCTTCAAAAAGCTCAGTCTTGAAGCTTTGGTAATTTTTAGCAAAACGATTATAGTCTTCTTCTGGATATTGATTTTGGATAGATTGGCAGTCTTGGCCTAGTTGGAGATGAAGATTCTGCTCTTGCCCTCCGAAGTCTTCCAAGGTCAGCCAGCTTTGAGCTTGGCTGTTGTCCTGCCAGATGACTGTAGGCAGTTCGAAGTCTGATTCACAAGCTAGTAATTTCTTGCTCAGCAGAGCATTGATAGACTCGCGGAAGTCGATGGATTGCCAGTTGTTTATGTAGACATGGGCGCCATTGTGAAAGAAGAGGTGTTTCTTGATGTGGGAGGGTAGGGCTCTAAACATTTGATAGACGTGAAGGGGCTTGACATTCCAGTCTTGAGTGCCATGGGTGAAGACGACTTCGGCCTTGACCTTATCTGCGTGGAGAAGGTAGTTGCGGTCATGCCAAAATTGATTGTAATCCCCAGTTTGCCGGTCTAGGTCTTTGCGCTGCTGCTCTAGGCTTTGCTGATAAGCGTCGTTGTTACGCAGGTAGTCACCAGCCCTCAGGTTGCGGGAGTAGGTCAGTTCGGTCAGGGATTCAAAGTCCTCTCCTGGATAGCCGCCAGGACTAGTGACAAGTCCGTTTTCGCGGTAGTAATTGTACCAAGAAGAAATTCCAGCTTCAGCGATAATGACCTCCAAACCATCTACGCCAGTCGTTGCCAGCCCGTTGGACATGGTGCCCAGATAGGAGATACCGGTCGTAGCCACTTTTCCGTTGGACCAAGTGGCCTTGATTTCCCGTTGGCGAGTGTGGTCGGTGAAGGCTCGGCAGCGGCCGTTGAGCCAATCAATAACATTCTTATAAGCCTCGATCTGCTGATAGTCGCCGCTGGTCATCAGTCCTTCAGAGTCTTTAGTTCCTATGCCAGACACATAGAGATTGGCAAATCCGCGAGGCAGCAAGTAATCATTGAGCGTGTAGGTGCCGATATGACCTAATTTTTCCTCGGCTTCAGAGACTTCTTGGGCAGGAGCTGGCAAATCCAGTTGGAGCAATTTGAGCTCAGGATCTTGTACTGTGATTTGATGAGGCTCTTTTTTTACTAAGTCCACATTCATATCATGGAGAGCCTTGTCGCTGGCGGGGTCATTGGTTCCTTGATGATAAGGAGAAGCGGTCATGACAGCAGGAACTTGTCCTTGATAGCGGGGCCGGATAATGCTGACCTTGATGAGGTCTGGCCGACCGTTTCCATCGGTATCAACTCGGCTTTCTACATAAACCACCTCTCGGATGGCATCGTGGCTGGAAAAGGTTGCCAGGCTCTTGCCGTTGAAGTAGTGGTGGGTATTGTCCTCAGGAATCAAACCCTCGCTGACTAGCTTATCAACTAAGAGGTTGCCATTTTTTGTCCGAGTGTTGAGCAGCTGGTAGAGATTTTCCAACAAGTCTCCAAATGTAATGGGAAAGCCTGTTTCCTTGCGAAAGGCCTCAACATCTGTAAAATCAATAAAGGGCGAGAACTCAAGCAGTTGAAAAGCCACAGTGTAAAAGATAGGTGCTGTCAGTTCTCTGTCAGACTGGAAAAAGCTCAGCAGGTCTGTTTGGCTGTCAGCAGCCCAGGATTTCAAGGGATAATCTGTATTTTTATAAGTGAAAAAGCTGGTGCGGAGAAAATCTTCAAGATTTTCCTTGTCAGAGCGATTGCTGTCATAAAAAAAGCCTAATTCAGCTAATTCTATCAACATATTTTCCCGTTTCGTTCTTGCATAACTATACTGATTAAAACGCATATTCTTCCCTCTTTTTCTTATTTTTATTAAAAATGACCTTTACATTATCCATTATACTTGATAAAATAGACTTTGTCTAAAAAATATTTAAGGAGAATCACTAAATGGATTTCGAATGGGTCGTTAAATACGCCACAGAATTTTTAGGAACAGCTATCCTCATTGTCTTGGGGAACGGAGCTGTTGCCAACGTTGAATTAAAAGGAACTAAGGGACACCAGAGCGGTTGGTTAGTCATCGCTGTCGGATACGGTATGGGGGTTATGATTCCAGCTTTGATGTTTGGTAATGTGTCCGGTAACCATATCAACCCTGCCTTTACTTTGGGACTTGCTGTCAGCGGTTATTTCCCTTGGGCACAGGTTGCACCATATATTGCAGCGCAGATTTTGGGAGCTATCTTCGGACAGGCTTTAGTCGTTGCGACCCATCGCCCTTACTATTTGGGAACAGAAAATCCTAATAATATTTTGGGTACTTTCTCTACCATCTCTAGTCTAGACCATGGCACGCCTGAATCACGTAAAGCAGCCTTGTTCAATGGTTTTATCAATGAATTTGTTGGTTCTTTTGTTCTTTTCTTTGCTGCTATGGGCTTGACCAAGAACTTCTTTGGAGCAGAATTGTTGAGCAAAGCTGAAGCAACTATCAATTCGCAAGCTGCTCAGATGGCAGCACAAGGGACTTCAGTTCCTAAAGAACAGATTGCTGCTGCAATATCTCAGGCTAAAGACCAAGTTGCACCATTCCAAGTTGGTAGCCTTTCAGTCGCTCACTTGGCACTTGGTTTCTTGGTAATGGCTTTGGTAACCTCTCTGGGAGGCCCTACAGGACCAGGACTGAACCCAGCTCGTGACCTCGGACCTCGTATCCTCCACTTCATCCTGCCAGAATCCATTTTGGGCAAACACAAGGGTGATTCAAAATGGTGGTATTCTTGGGTTCCAGTTGTGGCACCGATTCTTGCAAGTATCACAGCAGTCCTCTTGTTTAAAACAATCTACGGATAAGCACATAAGATCAGAGTTGGGGGGATTTCCCCCAGCTCTTTTTTGAACGATAGAGAAGGTAAAGATGGAGATGCAAGTATCAAAATTTCATAAGGTCAGTGGCCGCAGGACCTTACTCTTTGGTTTTTTAGCCCTTGTTTTTGGCCTGATTATCATTGTCAATGGCTTCAGATTTACCAAGCTGGCCTTCGATTTTATTTCGCTTTATCTGACAGTTGTTGGCTTGGTAAATATTGTTCTTCATGTTTTTACGCGCAAGAAAGAAGGGGCTGTCTGGCATAGTCTGCTTCAGATTGCAGTCGCCATGGGTATCAGCTGGCTCAACCGAATCAGTGATGTGCCTGTCAATATTGTGATTATCAGTTTGGGTAGCTACCAGCTCTTGACTGCCGGTATTTACGGAATGACCTATCTGCTTTATCGGCAAAATCATGTCAAGGGAGGTTTGCGCTATCTATTTGATACCATTCTCTATGGTGGGATTGGGCTGACCAGTATTCTTTCGCCTGCGACCGACGGACACTTACAGTTTTTGATTTTGGGAATCTATTTGATGATGCTGGGAATGTCCAATATCCGGGATGGCCTCTTTTTCGACAACGACTGGGAAAAACATCGGCTGCGTAGGCAAATTCGTATTAACCTACCTATTATTTTTGCAGCTTTTATTCCGGTAGAAAATCTGGAACGCTTTAATCGACTGATTCAGGGAGATGCAGCTTCTGATCGTAAAAATGTTTATAGTCTTGTTAAGAATAGAGAAAAAAAGGCGGACTTGGAGGTTTTGGTTCATACTTCAAAGACAAGTTTATTAGGGGCCATTGGCCATGTAGATATTTGCTATCAGGGACAAGTGATTTCTTATGGTAGCTATGATGTTTTTTCTGAGCGATGCAAGGGTATGATTGGAGATGGTGTGCTCTTCAAGGTTCCTAAAGACGCTTATATTGAGCTTTGCAAAAAAGAAAGCAAGAAAACACTCTTTGGTTATTCTTTGGCTTTGACGGATAAGGAGAAGGAAGCAGTTGAGAAGCGCCTGGCTGAAATTGATCAGCTGTTGGTGGAATGGGAACCGCCAGCAGAACTGAAAAATGGCCAGTCAACATACTCCTATAAGTTGAAGCATGAACTAGGAGCGCAGCTATATAAGTTTAAAACCAGTCGTTTCAAGACGTATTTTGTCCTGTCGACCAACTGTTGCCTGCTAGCAGATTCGATTATTGGACAGGCTGGGACAGATATTCTGGATATTCGTGGTATTATCGCGCCCGGTACCTACCAGTCCTATCTGCAGTACGAGTTTGAGTCCGCTAGGGGTTTGGTTATTGCTCAGACCATTTACCAATAAATCCAAGGCCTTCTTGTTTTAAAAATTGTTTATTTGCGCATAATTTCTTGTCAAAAAGATGAAAATCCATTACAATAAAATGGTTTGGAGGAATTATGAGCGCGAATCATATTATTAGAATTATCCCTGTATTAAAGATCAATAATCGTCATTTAAATCAAGAATTTTTCGTAAATCAGCTGGGCATGAAGGCCCTTTTAGAGGAAGCTGCATTTCTGTCCTTGGGTGATCAGACTAAGACAGAGAAACTGCAGCTGGAAGAATCACCCAGTATGCGGTCGCGGCGAGTCAAAGGTCCTAAAAAATTAGCCAGAATCGTTGTCAAGGTTGCAGACGCTAAAGAAATCGAGTCTCTATTGGCTCAAAAACCTGCTTGGACAAAGCTGTATCAAGGAGAGAAAGGCTATGCTTTTGAAGCTCTGTCACCAGAGGGCGATCTAGTTCTCCTGCATGCAGAAGAGAATAGAACAAATCTTCAAGAAGTGGCGGAGGCGCCTGAATTTGAAAAGCAAGAGGACTTCATCGGTCTTAGTCAATTTGAGATAGAGACAGTAGAAATTCGTGTGCCTGATGCCAATGCAGCCCAAGAATTTTACAGCAAGATTGAAAATGCGCTGGATTTCCTGACCTTTACAGAAGCAGAGGGACAAGACTTGCAGGCAGACAATGCCCTAACTTGGGACTTGACCATGCTCAAAGCTCAGGTCAATCGTTTAGAAACTGCTGCCCTGCGTCCTATCTTTGAAGGACGTGAGGTCTTTGTACCCAAGTCAGATAAGTTCCTGCTGAGTCAGGATTCGAGCAAGATTGAATTGTGGTTTGAAGCATGACTCTAGAAAACATCATCAGTAAAATCAAAGAACAGCTAAAAGATGGTATCTATCCCGGTGCTAGTCTGGCCTTGTACCAAGCTGGACGGTGGCAGGAATTCTACTTTGGTCTAGCTGATCCGCAAGAAGGAAAGGCCACTCAAGTGGGTTTGGTCTATGACTTGGCTAGCGTCAGCAAGGTGGTCGGAGTTGGTACTCTGGCAGCCTTTTTGTATGAGCAGGGCAAGCTGGAACTGGATTTGCCCTTACAGCATTATTATCCGGCCTTTCATCAAGAAGATGTGACCTTGCGTCAGCTCTTGACCCACACATCAGGACTAGATCCCTTTATTCCTAATCGTGATCAGCTGACAGCTCCCGAGTTGAAAGAAGCACTCAATTATTTGACAGTGCTTGAAGATAAGACCTTTCGCTATACGGATGTGAATTTTCTGCTCTTGGGCTTTATGTTGGAAGAAATCTACGGTCAGGCCTTGGATCAGATTTTTCAAAGTCAGATTTTCCAGCCTTGGAGTTTGGCTGAGACTAGTTTTGGACCAGTTCTAGGAGCTGTGCCGACCGTTCGCGGTGTCCAGGATGGTCAGGTTCATGATCCCAAGGCGCGTGTGCTGGGTGTCCATGCTGGCAGTGCTGGCTTATTTTCAACTATCAAGGATTTGGAAATATTTCTGGAACATTATCTGCAGGATGATTTTGCGGCCAATCTGACCCAGAATTTTTCCAAGAAGCCAGGCAAAAGACGTAGTCTAGCCTGGAATCTAGAGGGCTGCTGGCTGGAACACACTGGCTACACGGGAACCTTTATCATGTATAATCGCAAGGAGCAAAAAGCGGCTATTTTCCTGTCCAACCGGACCTATGAAAAAGACGAGCGGGCTCAATGGATCTTGGATCGTAACCAGCTGATGGACCTGATAAGAAGAGAACTTTAAAAGACTCCGGCTGCAAGCCCCGGAGTTTTATCGTGTCTGCCTATATAAATATCGGTCTCTAGCCCCAGTGATTTTCTCTTAATAAAAATCGCTTTTTTTGCCAAAGTATATTAAAATAAGATAGAGAGAATCTACAGACAAGAGAAGAATATGACAAAAGAAATCGGTGTCGGCAAGGCACACAGTAAAATTATTTTAATGGGAGAGCATTCGGTGGTCTACGGCTATCCGGCCATTTCCCTGCCTCTTAATCGTATTGAAGTGACCTGTCAGGTCTTTCCGTCTGAGCGGGCCTGGACCCTCTACGCCGAGGATACGCTGTCTATGGCTGTTTTTGCCTGTCTAGAACATCTAGGTCGGCAAGGGGCTAAGATTCGCTGTCAGGTGGAGTCCATGGTCCCTGAGAAGAGGGGTATGGGGTCTTCAGCCGCAGTCAGTATTGCGGCTATTCGTGCGGTCTTTGACTACTTTGAGGAAGAGCTGGATGACCAGACACTGGAGATTCTAGCCAATCGGGCAGAGATGATTGCCCATATGAATCCCAGTGGCCTTGATGCCAAGACCTGCCTTAGCGATGTAGCTATTAAGTTTATCCGCAATTTCGGTTTCAGCGAAATTGAGCTGGATCTGGATGCCTTTTTAGTGATTGCAGATACGGGCATTCACGGTCATACCCGCGAAGCTATCCGTGCTGTAGAAAGTCAGGGCCAAAAGGCTCTGCCTTTGCTGCAGGAATTGGGGAATTTAACGAAAATCCTTGAGAAAGCCATTTCTATCAAGGACCTGATGACAATGGGACAAGCTATGACCAAGGCTCATGAGAAGTTAGCCAAGCTAGGAGTGTCTTGCCAGAAAGCAGATGAGCTAGTAGCGGCAGCTCTTGAAAACGGAGCTTTGGGAGCTAAAATGAGCGGCGGTGGTCTGGGTGGCTGTGTCATTGCTCTTGTAGGAGAAAGAAATCAGGCGGAGGCCTTAGCCGCATTATTGAGAGAGAAAGGGGCCATTAACACATGGATCGAAAGCCTGTAAGTGTCAAATCCTATGCCAATATTGCAATTGTCAAATATTGGGGGAAGAAAGATGCAGAAAAGATGATTCCGTCTACCAGCAGTATCTCGCTGACACTGGAAAATATGTATACCGAGACGCAGCTGAGTCCTTTGCCGGATTCAGCGACTGGAGATGAGTTTTATATTGACGGTCAGCTGCAAAGCCCGGCAGAACATGCCAAAATCAGTAAGATTATTGACCGTTTCCGCTCTCCAGAAGATGGTTTTGTCCGCGTTGATACCAGCAATAATATGCCAACAGCAGCGGGTCTGTCTTCCAGCTCCAGCGGTCTGTCTGCCCTAGTCAAGGCCTGCAATGCTTATTTTCAGACGGGCTATCAGACGCAAGAGCTGGCCCAGCTGGCTAAGTTTGCTTCAGGATCGTCTGCTCGGTCTTTCTTTGGTCCGCTAGCAGCCTGGGATAAGGACAGTGGGGCCATTTATCCAGTCAAGACGGATTTGAAACTAGCCATGATTATGTTGGTTCTGCACGATGAGAAAAAGCCCATTTCCAGCCGCGACGGTATGGAGCTCTGCGCCAAAACTTCCACCATTTTCCCAGATTGGATTACCCAGTCTGCCTTGGATTATCAGGCCATGCTAGGTTATTTGCGGGACAATGATTTTTCCAAGGTTGGTCAGCTGACGGAAGAAAATGCTCTTCGGATGCATGCTACAACAGAAAAAGCTTATCCGCCGTTTTCTTATCTGACAGAGGAGTCTTACCAAGCTATGGATGCTGTCAGAAAGCTGCGGGAGCAGGGCGAGCGTTGCTACTTTACCATGGACGCAGGGCCCAATGTCAAGGTGCTCTGCTTGGAGGAAGACCTAGACCATCTGGTGGCCATTTTTGAGAAGGACTACCGACTTATCGTCTCCAAAACAAAGGACTTGTCAGATGAAAGCTAGTGCAAGAGTCCAAACCTGTGGCAAGCTCTATCTGGCGGGTGAATATGCAGTGCTGACGGCCGGTCAGCCGGCCATTATCAAGGCCATTCCCATCTATATGACGGCGGAAATCCAGGCAGCCTCTGCCTATCGCTTGACATCAGATATGTTTAATCATAGTGCTAACCTAGAGCCAGACCCTGATTATGCCTTGATTCAGGAGGCGGTAGGGGTTATGAACACTTATCTGCTAGCCTTAGGCTACCAACTTCAGCCTTTTTCTCTGAAGATTAGTGGCAAGATGGAAAGAGAAGGCAAGAAGTTCGGGATTGGCTCCAGTGGTAGTGTTGTTATTCTGACCATCAAGGCCATGGCAGCCCTTTATGAGCTGGACTTAGAGCCAGAGCTACTCTTTAAGCTGGCTTCTTACGTTCTCCTCAAGCGCGGAGACAATGGCTCTATGGGAGATCTAGCCTGCATTGCTTATGAAGATCTGATTTACTACCGGTCTTTTGATAGAGAGCTGGTCCGCAAGCTCATGGACAAAGTTGATTTACAGCAATTACTAGCAGAGGATTGGGGTCTTGAAATTCGTAGTATTAAGCCTTGCTTAGCCATGGATTTTCTGGTTGGCTGGACCAAGCAGCCGGCGATTTCTAAGGACTTGGTCAATCAGGTCAAGTCAGCTATTTCGGAGTCCTTTTTGACAGGCAGTAGGACGCAGGTTGATGCTTTGGAGAGAGCTTTATTAGCAGGAGAGAAGTTCGCTATTCAGTCTAGTATGGAAAAGGCTAGTCAGCTATTAGAAAGGCTCAGTCCAGCTATTTATATAGACAGGCTGAAAGTCTTAAAAGAAGCGGCAGAGGGACTGAACTGTGTGGCTAAGAGCAGTGGTGCTGGCGGTGGCGACTGCGGGATTGCTCTCAGCTTTGATGATGCATCTAGCAACCAACTGATTCAAGCCTGGCAAGAAGCTGGCATTGATCTATTATACAGAGAAAGGATGGGCCATGATGAGCCAGAATCGTAAGGATGACCATATCAAATACGCCTTAGAGCAGCGTCTGGGTTACAACAGTTTTGATGAAATGGAACTGGTTCACCGTTCTCTGCCCAAGTATGATTTGGCAGAGATTGACCTATCTACTCACTTTGCTGGTCGTGATTGGGAGTTTCCTTTTTACATCAATGCCATGACTGGCGGCAGCCAAAAAGGCGGTCAGATCAATGAAAAACTGGCTCAAGTAGCTGAAAGTTGTGGCCTTCTTTTTGTGACTGGCTCTTATAGTGCAGCCTTGAAAAATCCTTCTGATCTTTCCTATCGGGTGGCGGCTGGTCGGCCTGATTTATTACTGGCTACCAATATCGGCTTGGACAAGCCTTATCAAGCTGCCCAGCAGGCGATAGCTGATTTGCAGCCCCTCTTTTTGCAGGTCCATGTCAATCTTATGCAGGAATTGCTGATGCCAGAGGGCGAGCGGGAGTTTCGCTCTTGGCGCCAGCACTTGACAGATTATAGTCAGCGGCTGGATCTTCCCCTAATTCTTAAAGAAGTTGGCTTTGGCATGGATCGCTCTACTGTCGAAGAAGCGCGCTCCTTGGGGATTCAGACTTTTGATATTTCCGGCCGGGGTGGCACTAGCTTTGCCTATATTGAAAATCAGCGGGGTGGCAATCGTGACTACCTCAATGATTGGGGGCAATCTACTCTGCAGAGTCTGTTAGCGCTTCAGCCACTTCGCGATGAGGTCGAACTCTTGGCTAGTGGAGGTGTCCGCCATCCTTTGGATATGGTCAAAGCTCTGGTCTTAGGAGCCAAGGCGGTCGGTCTCTCTCGCACTATGCTGGACTTGGTGGAAAATCACTCAGTAGAAGAGGTTATTGATATTGTAGAAGGCTGGAAATCGGATCTGCGTCTCATCATGTGCGCCCTGTCGTGCCGAAATTTGCAAGAATTAAAGAGTGTACCCTATCTACTCTACGGTCGGCTAAAAGAAGCTCATGAACAGATTCAATAAATAGCATAAAGTCATACAAAAAAGGCCATCAATGGCCTTTTTACTTGTCCTGTTTTCGTAAGTCAGCTAGGATTTCTTGAGCAGTAGCGAGGTTGAAAGTCTTCTTGGCTGTTAAGCGATTGGCTACAGCAGCAATTTCTTCGCCTTGGGCTCCAGCTTGTAATGCTAAAGATTTGGCTTGCAATTTCATGTGTCCGGCTTGGATGCCAGTACTGACCAGGGCTTTGAGGGCAGCGAAGTTTTGTGCCAATCCGACCGATACGATGAGGGAAGCCAAGTCCTTGGCCTGAGGCTGCCCTAGCAAGTCAAAGCTGGCTGCCACTGCGGGATTGAGGCCGATGGAGCCTCCCTTAGTTGCAATGGGCATGGGCAGTGTCATCTGACCATGAAGCTGTCGGTTGTCTGAATCCGCATTCCAAGTAGAGAGTCCGCTGTAGCTTCCTTCTCGGCTGGCATAGGCATGAGCGCCAGCTTCTATAGCCCTCCAGTCATTTCCAGTAGCCAGCACCAAAGCATCAATACCATTAAAGATACCTTTATTGTGGGTAGCTGCCCGGTAAGGGTCGACCTTTGCTAATTTACTGGCTAGTTGCATTTTATCCGCAAGAAGTTCCGCCTCGGCCTTATCCCGACTGAGAAAACGATAGTCGATGACACAGCGGGCTGTTACTAGGCTATCTGTTGCATAGTTTGATAGGATAGCCATCAGACTTTTACCGCCAGTCAGCTCTTCCAGAGAAAGGGTGAGGGCCTCCAGCATGGTGTTGAGCATATTGGCACCCATGGCTTCCTGTGTATCCACAGAAAGATAAAAAATGAGGAAGTCATCCTTTGGCTCCAGCCAGAGATCTCTAGCACCTCCACCACGAGCAACAATCGATGGATAGGCTTGGTTGGCCTGTTCCAGCAACTCTTTCTTTTTCCTGAGAACATCTTTGATGGCTTGGTCTGCCATATCAACCTGATAGAGGGCAATTTGCCCAATCATCTGGCGTTTGTGAACCTCGGTTTCAAATCCGCCTGAACGTTTGATAATTTTAGCCGCAAAGCTAGCCGCTGCTACCACAGATGGCTCTTCTGTCACAAATGGAACTTGATAGCTTTTGCCATCCACCAGAAAGTCTGGCACCAGAGAGTAGGGCAGGGCCAGAGTGGCCAGTACATTTTCACTCATCTGGTTGGCTGTTTCCAGAGGCAAAGTCTGCTGACTGTCTAGCAGCTGCCAATGTTCATCTTGTAAAAGTCCCTTTTCTTTCAACATCTGCAGCCGTTCAGCAGGAGTTTTTTTAGAAAATCCAGTCCAGTTTACTTTCATGATGATTTCTCAACTTTGATGTACTTACGTTGATGCTCTGCAATTTCTGCCAGAGCAAAGCTTTGTTCCTCATAGCCAGAGAAGCTGGCATTGCCTTCCGCATCCAGCTCAGCTTCTTCAAAAAAGATGCGCTCGTAATTCGGGATGGAAAGAGCCTGACGCTGGTCTAATTCCTCTAGGCGTGTTTGAGATAGATGCTTTTCATAGCCCTCTACCAAATTGGCACTAAAGATTTCAGAGACAGCTCCGCTGCCATAGCCAAAGAGAGCAATCCGATCGCCAGCCTTGAGGTTGTCAGAGTTTTCTAAAAGAGACAGAAGACCTAGGAAGAGGGAGCCGGTATAGATATTTCCAACTTTTTGGCTGTAGAGAATAGAGGCTTCAAAGTTCTTTCTGAGCTGGTCTTGCTGCTCTTGGGGCAGGCTTTTATCCATGATTTTATTGAGGCCTTTAAGGGCCAGTTTTGGATAAGGCAGGTGGAAGCAGTAGGCCGCAAAATCTTTGAGAGCTAGCTTGTGGCGTTTCTGGTATTCCGTCCAAGTTGTCTTTAAGCTATCCAGATACTGCTGGGTTGAATAGAGCCCGTTGACATAAGGCGTTGTCGAGTAATTTGGGCGCCAAAAATCCATGACATCGCGTGTCTGAGCTACATTATCATCATTGAAAGCCAGGATACGAGGATTGCTGCAAATCAGCATAGAAATAGCTCCCGCTCCCTGAGTTGGTTCGCCAGGTGTGTTAATGCCATATTTGGCAATGTCGCTAGCTAACACCAAAACTTTGCTGTCTGGATGTTTTTCGATATGGAGCTTGGCATAGTCCAGTGCAGCAGTAGCTCCATAGCAGGCTTCCTTAATTTCAAAGCTGCGGGCAAAAGGCTGGATACCCAAAAGGCCGTGGACAAAAACGGCCGCCGCCTTGCTCTGGTCAATCCCTGACTCAGTAGCCACAATGACCATATCAATCTTTTCTTTGTCCTCTGTTGTCAGGATGGGCTCTGCTGCCGCGGCTCCCAAGGTAACAATATCCTCAGTCAGAGGAGCAATGCTTAGTTCCTTGAGTAAGAGCCCCTTGCTAAGCTTGTCTGGGTCAGTTCCACGGGCTGCCGCTAAATCATTTAATTTTAAAACATAATTACTGGTCGCAAAACCGATTTTGTCGATTCCGATTGTCATTATAAGACCTCTTTAAATCCTTTTATTCTAGTATATTCCGAAAACTATTTTACCATACTTAGGAATAAAACTCTTACAAAAACATCTAATCTCAGCTAAATCAGGCTTAAGATGTATTTTCCAAAATAAAAACAGCAGATGGCTCTACTGTTTGTTTGCTGTGAGTTTGGTTTGGCGCTTTTTTAAATAGTGATAGAGCTTGAGTACGACAGTGCCACTGGCCATGCCAATCGAGATAACCAAGGCCAGAATGACCACCAGAGTGGCGTGAATCATGGCCTGGCTGTAATCACCAGTTACAAAGAAGGCAGTCGTCCGATAGGAAATGTAGCCTGGGACTAAAGGTGCTAGAATGGCCAAAATAAAAACAACAGCGGGCGTTTTGTAGATGATGCTGAGGATTTGGCTGACGCAGGAACCAATGATAGCAGCCACAAAGGTTGCTATGATGACGTTGGTCGGTCCTTTGAGCAGGAGATAGAGTAGCCAAATAGCCATGCCCAGCACTCCGCCGGGAATCAGCATACTGCGCTGGACATTTAGAACGATTAAAAAAGTAATGATAGCCAGTAGGCTGGCAACTGCTTGCAGTAAGAATGTCAAGATTGTCATAAGCTTATTTCATAATAAGGAGGGCAACAGAAGTGCCTGCACCGAGAGCAAGAGTGATGAGGAGCGATTCAAAGAGCTTGCTCATCCCAGAGTTGATATGGTTGGTCATGATGTCACGCACAGAGTTGGTCAGAGCAATGCCGGGCACAAAAGGCATGACAGAACCCGCAATAATCAAATCATCTGTGGAGTTAAAACCAGAATAGCGTGTCCAGATATGAGCCAGCAGTCCAAAGACGAAGGCTCCGGCAAAAGCTGTCACAAAAGGAATGCGGATATACTTGTCCACATACAAAGAGAAAGCAAAGCCAAAGAAGGTAGCAATAGCCGCACCCAAAGCATCGTAGAAATTTCCGCCAAACATGATGGAGAAGAAGGGAGCACTGAGCGTTGCGGCAGCAATCAGTTGCTTGTTGTTATAGGGCAGCTCCTTAACTTTGAGGCAATTCAGCTCATCAAAAGCCTCTTGAAGGCTGATTTCTCCTGTTACCAACTGACGGGAGACCTGATTGACGTCACAGACCTTCTCGATATTGTAGTTGGTCTTGAGATTGCGCTTCATCCGTGAGACATTTGTATTTTCAATCGAAAAGAAAATAGCTACTGGCATTGCTAAGGCATTGCAGTCGATAATCCCTTGCGAATGAGCGATACGAATCATGGTGTCTTCCACCCGATAAGTCTCGGATCCGCTCTGCAGCAGCAGTGTCCCAGCCAGCATGATGACATCTACCGCCAGATTGAAATCTTTGGCTTCTTCCCTGATACCTTTCTCTGTCATTTCCCCAGTCCTTTTCCTAGTATAGCAATAGAACCATTATACCATAAAGCCTCTGAAAAATATCATCAAGTTGGCAGTCACTCGAAGTCTGAAATACAAAAAAGAAGATTGGGGATTTCCAATCTTCTTTCAAATGGTTTGTAAGTCCTTAGTCGTTTATTAGCTCAAAGCATCGTCCATAGAGAGTACTTCATGGAAGACACGTTGAGTCAATTCAGTCTTTTGCTCTGGAGTCAAGTACTTAGTATTTACACAGTAACCTGAGATACGAACGATAACGTCTTCACCAGACATAATCTTGTCGTAAACGTCCTTCAAGTCCATAACGTTCAAGTTAACGTGCTGACCACCGTTTTCAAAGTAGCCATCCAGGATAGTAACCAAGTTGTCTACTTGTTCGTCGTGTGTCTTACCAAGCGCACGAGGTGAAACTTGAGTTGTCAATGAGATACCGTCAGCTGCGTAACTGAAGTCCAAGCTAGCAAGTGAGTTCAAGTTTTGCAACCAGCCACCTTTTGCCTTGTTAGATGGGTTGGCACCTGGTGAGAAGAATTCCAGTTTAGACAAGTTCACGCTACCATCTTCGTTGAGGTACACTCCTTTGTGGACTGGTGAGTTACCAGTTTGTTTAGAGTAAGCAACGTTAGATGTGATTGTCAAGAGTGATACTGTAGCTTCAGCGTTCTTGTAAAGTTTGTGGCTGCGCAGACGAGTTGTGTAAGCTTCAACCAACCATTCAGCCAATTCGTTAGAGCGAGGATCATCTTCACCCCAACGTGGGTATTCTCCGATTGTTTCATAGTCGTAGATATAGCCGTTTTCGTCGCGAATTGGCTTAACAGTTGCATACTTGATAGCAGACAAGGTATCAACAGTGTTGGCAAATCCACAGATACCGAATCCCATGTTAGCGCGTTGGTAAGTTGGCAAGAAGGCCATTTGAACAGCTTCGTAGTTGTACTTGTCAGTCATGTAGTGGATGATGTTCAAGGCATCTACGTAAGTGTCAGTCAACCAGTCCAGAGATTTTTCAAAGTTTGCTTTAACTGATTCGAATTCAAGAACTTCGTCACGAATAGGCTCGATGTCAAATACCTTGTAGTCTTTATGAACATCGTCGTAACCACCGTTGAGACCTGTCAGAAGGGCTTTCAGTACGTTTACACGAGCACCAAAGTATTGGATGTTGTGGCGTTGTTCTTCATTTTCAGGATCAAGTGGAGACACACAGCAAGAGATACAGCTCATTTCACCGTAACCGTCTTTAGCCATAGTTGTTACACCTTCGTATTGGATAGAAGAGTGCTTGTGGCTCATGTGCATACAGTAGCGACGGAATGAGTATGGAAGTTTGTCAGTCCAGAGAACAGTCAAGTTTGGCTCTGGAGAGTTACCAATGTTGTCAAGTGTGTTAAGGAAACGGTAGTCCATCTTTGTAACACGGTGACGGCCATCGTTACCCATACCAGCCATAGAAGTAGTGATGAAGGTTGGGTCACCAGAGTAAAGTTGGTCGTAAGCTTTAGTACGAGCAAACTTCACTGTACGAAGTTTCATAACGAAATCATCAACAAATTCTTGGATTTCTGATTCAGTGTAAGTACCGCGAGCCAAGTCACGTTCTGCGTAGATGTCAAGAACGATAGGCACACGTCCGAGAGAAGTAGCAGCACCATTGATGACACGGCAGACAGCCATGAAGGCGATGTTAGTCCATTGGATAGCTTCTTTAACGTCGAAGGCAGGGCGGCGAACGTCAACTCCGTAAAGGTCACCAAGTTTTACAACTTCACCAAGTGCTTGGTATTGCAGGTTGATTTCTTCGCGCAGACGGATTGTTTCTTCGTCAATATCAGTCAAACCATTCCAGTCGCGAACTTTTTCAGCCATGAGGTAGTCAGCTCCATAAAGAGCAAGACGTGCGTAAACCCCGATGATACGTCCGCGTGAGTAAGCATCTGGAAGACCAGTTACAGTGTGGGCGTGACGAGCACGACGGATGTTAGAAGTGTAAGCACGGAAGATACCGTCATTTACTGTAGTAACATATTTAGTAAAGATTTCATGAACAGCAGGATCTGGTTCGTATCCATTTTCTTTCAAAGTAGTTTCAGCCATGCGGATACCGCCTTTTGGCATGAAGTTCAATTTGAAGAGTTCGTCGTTTTGGATACCGTAAATCAGTTCGTTGTCCTTGTCAATGTAACCAGCGTCAATATCAGCGATAGATGCTGGACGAGTGTCCATTGGGAAACGAGTTTCTTCGTAGTGAGCTTTTGTTTCTTCTACGATTTTCTTGATGTGGAGTGAGCGCTCAGTAGGACCTGCCAAGAAGCTTTCATCTCCATCATAAGGTGTGTAGTTAGCTTGAACGAAGCGAGAAACACTTGCTTTCTCTTTCCAGTCTTCACCTTTGAAGCCTTCCCAAGCTTTGTCAAAAATATCTTGAGCTTCAACAACTGTTTTTACAACCATTTGATTTTCCTCTTTATTCTAGCAACATAAACTGTTACATTTATAAGTAAAGTATATCATACGGTAATCGGTTTCACAAACCATTTTCGGCAGAAAGAAAGACTTTCTTTTATAATACAGAAAGTAAAAAGTCTCGGATGTGTACTATAGATTTGAAAAACATAACTCTTTTCAAATATTTTGGAAAAATGGGTAAAAAAGTTATAATAAAAGTAATTAAAATGTCATATAAAAATTACTGGCGAAGAATCTTACGTTTAAAATACTTTTTACAAGAATGAAAAACTGTTTCAGATTTATTTGAGCAAAAAGGGCCGACTTTGTGAAAGCCTGTAAGCTGAGATTGATGGCAGGAGAAAGGAGGAGGGCATGCTGATTTTTCCACTGATTAACGATACATCTCGGAAGATTATCCACATTGATATGGACGCTTTTTTTGCTTCGGTGGAAGAGCGGGATAATCCTAAGCTAAAGGGACATCCGGTCATTATCGGCAGCGATCCCCGTTTGACTGGTGGTCGTGGTGTCGTCTCCACCTGCAATTATGAGGCCAGAAAGTTCGGAGTTCATTCGGCTATGAGCTCCAAGGAAGCCTATGAGCGTTGCCCTCAGGGGATTTTTATATCGGGGAATTACGAAAAATATCAGGTAGTCGGCTTGCAGATCCGAGAAATTTTCAAACGCTATACGGACTTGATTGAGCCAATGAGTATCGACGAGGCTTATCTGGATGTAACGGAAAACAAGCTAGAGATTAAATCCGCAGTCAAAATAGCCAAGCTGATTCAGCACGATATCTGGAATGAGCTTCATCTGACAGCTTCGGCAGGCGTTTCTTATAATAAGTTTCTGGCCAAGATTGCCAGTGACTATGAGAAGCCTCATGGTCTGACTGTTATTCTACCCGAAGAGGCTGAGGCCTTTCTGGCGCCTATGGACATTGCCAAGTTTCATGGAGTTGGTAAGAAAAGCGTTGAAAAACTGCATGAAATGGGAGTTTATACTGGTGCAGATCTGCTCAAGATACCAGAAATGACCTTGATTGATAAGTTTGGTCGCTTTGGTTTTGATCTCTACCGGAAAGCGCGTGGCATCAGTAATAGTCCAGTCAAGTCCAATCGCATCCGTAGGTCAATCGGGAAGGAGCGGACCTATGCCAAACTACTCTATAGTGAGGAGGATATCAAGAAAGAGCTGACCCTGCTGGCACAGAAGGTAGAAAATAGCCTGACTAAGCATGATAAGAAAGGACGAACCATCGTTCTGAAAATTCGTTATGCCGATTTCTCCACCTTGACTAAAAGGAAAAGTTTGAATCTAGCCACTCAAGACAAGGAGCAAATCGAGCGAACTGCGCATGAGATATACGATAGCTTGGAAGAACAACCACGAGGTATCCGGCTGCTAGGACTGACAGTGACGGGGTTTGAATAAAGATAAAGGCTTGGTTCATTACCAGGCTTTTTTAGATATAGTTTTTAGAATGAGAGATTTGCTTGTGACAAGTTTCTAAGTTGTCTGATAATTTTCATTGACTAAAAATAATCTTTTTTGAAAAAATACTGGACAAAGTTTTCTGTGTCTGTTATACTGAGTTTATAAAATAAAAAACCGTCTGGTCGGTTTTTAAAAAGAAAGGAGCAGAAATGAAGAAATCTGTAGTAGAAAAAACAAGCGAGCACATCCTCAAGTTTAATCAGGAGCTGGATCGGCAGCGGGAAGGTCAGAAAGAGTTTTTGCAGCAGCAGGCAGAAAAACGTAAGGTGTGGCTAGAAAAGATAACACAGGGTGAGAATCTCATACGCTATTCTAAGTGGGGAGTCAAAGCTGGATATGCTGTCCTTGCTGGTGGCTTGCTGACTTCTGTCTTTAGCCCTTGGCGAGGACTGGGTATTATGGCAGTAGGGGGTCTGAGCCTTGCCTCCAATCTCTGGCAAATTCGGCGATTGCAAAATCAAGAAAGGAGCAAGTAGCAGAGAAATGGCCTGTCTTAAGCATCAGAGTCAGGACAACTTAGAAACTAAAAGCAGCAGGCAGTAGCTAAACGGTGCTGACATAGTTTTTAGCATTATTTAGTCTATCTTTGCTTTTTATTTTAGGCAAGGACTAAAAGACTACGTTTTCTATTTGGCGCAGGTCTTTATTTTTTATAATAAAACAAACCGAATGGTCGGATTTTAAAAATCTGCGTTTCAAAACAGGCAATCATCTGAAAGACTGAGAGTAAAGGATGCTTTTGTCCAGTTTTCGGATGACTTTTCACTATTCTACATTTGATAAGGAGTTATCGTATGAACACACAAACACATGTAGAGCCAGAGACAAGGCATATCCTGCCCTTTCTGGCCTGGACTTTTGGCATTACCTGGGGATCCTGGCTGCTTCAGTATATTTTAACCGCCCTGAAGCTGACCAGCGGGGCTGATCCTTTGGGCTTTGCTCTCAATTTCATCGGGGGCTTCGGACCGACCTTGGGAACTTTTATCAGCCTCAAAATTTCTCATCCTAAGAAGATGCTGGACTTTATCTTTTCTCATGCTAAGGGCTGGTGGATTTACATGCTGGTCTTCTGTTTGGTTCGGGTTTTGACCCTTTTTATCGCCAATCCTGTATTACCACCGCTCAATGCCATTCTGATGTTTCCTCTGGGCTGGACCTTTGTCACCTTTGCTGGGGGCGGG
Organism: Streptococcus sp. 27098_8_82; assembly: GCF_041431615.1. Lineage (NCBI taxonomy): Bacteria > Bacillati > Bacillota > Bacilli > Lactobacillales > Streptococcaceae > Streptococcus > Streptococcus sp. 27098_8_82. The sequence goes on along the minus strand of NZ_JAPVYB010000002.1, from coordinate 470,171 downwards.
AATGAAGAGCTGGGCTGGCGGGGCCTCCTGCAGCCGGCTCTGGAGAAACAATTCTCCTTCCCTCTGGCAACTGTCATCACGGCTCTGGTCTGGGTGGCCTGGCATCTGCCCCTCTGGCTGATTCCGGGAACGAGTCAAAGTCAGATTTCTTTGCCCTTCTATCTCTCCTTTGGTATCTTGCTCTGTTTCTGTCAGGCGGTTCTCTACAAGCAGACGGCCTCTGTCTTTGCCTGCATGGTCTTTCACGGCTGCATTAACTTTGCTCAGGCGACGATTGTCGGCAGTGCTACAAATGGCGGAAGGTATCTCAGCTTCCAGGCTGCTAATCTGGTCATGACCGCTCTGCTGGTCGGCTGGTGGTATTGGAAGGGCAACCGGAAAGGAGTTCAGAAAGATGCAGGCTAAAAATCTTGGCAATCGCTCTTCTTCCAAAGAAAAAGGAGTAATCATATGAAAACACAAACACATGTAGAGCCAGAGACAAGGCATATCCTGCCCTTTCTGGCCTGGACCTTTGGTATCAGCTGGTCTGCCTGGCTGGCTTCGGCTTTCCTGAGGATTCCTATTATTTCCCAGCTCCTAACCATCGCTGGTGTTTTTGGCCCGGCCATTGGAGCCAAACTGGTCTTAGGAAAATCGTTCAAGGAGCTCTTGGCTTCTATCGGATTGGCCCGAAAAAGGACTTGGGTCCATCTCTTGATTTTGACAATTCTTTATACCCTTTCCATAGTCTTTTGGAGCCCGCTCCTGCCTGGTTTTAGCCCCCTCAGGATTGCTCTGCTTTTTCTCATGACGACTTTTCTGACAGGCGGCAATGAAGAGATTGGCTGGCAGGGCTTCCTGCAGCCAAGTCTGGAGAAGATCCTGCCCTTCCCTTTGGCAACTGTAACAACTGGGTTAATCTGGGTTGTCTGGCATCTGCCCCTCTTCTTTACCCCCGGCAGCAGTCAGGCGGGGACCTCTCTTCTGCTCTTTACAGCCGGTTGCCTGCTCGCCCGTTTCTGGCTGGCGGCTCTTTACAAGGTCAGTCAGTCCATCCTTTACTGTGTTCTTTTCCACGGGGCCATCAATACCATTGGTGAAGGCATTTTCCTGGGGAAGGGGACGGAAAATCCGCTCTTTTTCCTAGGCTATATCTTGATGGCGGCTTACAGTATCTATCTTTGGTATCAAAGGGATCAGCAAGACAAGGCTTAAAGATATTTTTATGATTTTGTATTTCCCCGGCTTTTTTGGTAGAATAAAGCTATATTAGAAACAAAGGGGAACAGAATGGCGCAACGAAAAGACAAATCCCAGGCCATGAGAGAAAAAATTTTAAATACAGCAACCCAGCTCTTTATCCAAAAGGGGTCCGAAAAGACCAGTATGCAGGATATCGCCCAGACGGCAGGCATTTCCAAGGGGGCTATCTACCATCATTTCAAGTCAAAAGATGAGATTGTCGTGGCGGTGATGAGGAGCCGGCAGGAGTTGATGGAAGAAGAGATGAAGCAGTGGCTCAAGGCTACGGAAAATCTGACTGGCAGGGAGCAGCTGCAGACCATCCTCAAGTCTAATCTGGAAAGTCAGACAGCCCGGGCTACGGACGGCATTGTGGGTGAGTATGAGAAGGACGCGGGCTTTATTTTGACCATGATGCGGGACAATCTGCGGATAGGCGCCCCTGTGGTCAGTGACATTATCAAAAAAGGGATGGCAGATGGCTCCCTTCAGACCCAGTATCCGGAAGAGGCTGCAGAAGTTTTTCTGCTGCTGGTGAACTTCTGGATGCATGGGACCGCTTTTGAAAGTGAGCCCGAAAAACTGCCAGAACGTTTCCATTTTCTGCAGTTTATGATGACCTCGGTCGGTCTGGATATCTTTACTGACGAGCTCCTGCAGCTCTTTAGCCAGAAAAATAAGCATTAAAAAAGGCGCTGGAACAGAACTTAAAAATTGGCTCTGTCTAGGCCTTTTTATTCATGTTTTAAATATACTGTGGATATCCTCCTCGGTCAGGCCGATTAGGGGGTCGATTTTCAGGAAATTTTCCTCAGTCAGGACATAGTTTTCCACAGCTTTTTCCAACCTATCCACAGGAGTGTGGGCAAGTTCTGGAGGGGACTTAAGGTCTTCAAAACGCTCTCTCAGATAGGTTTTGCGGGCGGTGCCAGTGTTTTTTGCAGCATAGTCAAAGGCTGCTTTTTCCCCAAGTAAGATCAACTTGCTCTTGGCGCGGGTGATAGCGGTGTAGATGAGGTTGCGCTGCAGCATCCGATGACTGCTCTTGGTGATGGGCAAGATGACCACGGGAAATTCACTGCCCTGAGACTTGTGGATACTCATGGCGTAGGCCAGGCGAATCTTGTACCACTCGCTACGCTGATAAACAAGTTCATTGCCATCAAAGTCAATGGTCAGCTCGTCCTGCTTGGAGTCGGTGTACTTAGCAGGCAGCAGGTCGCTGATATATCCTAAGTCACCGTTAAAGACATTGCTTTCAGCATCATTGACCAAGTGAATAACCCTGTCTCCTTGGCGATACTGACAGTCGGGAGCTTCAAAGGTCAGTTCATCTTTCTCGACAGGATTGATGAGATTTTGCATAAGATTATTAATCTGGTCAATGCCGGCTGGCCCCCGATACATAGGTGCCAATACTTGAACATCTTGAGCTGGGATACCGCTGCGAATGGCTGCGCTAGCGATTTTCTCAATCATAGGCGGGATATGCTCATTTCTAGCTTCAAAATATGAGCGGTCCGCTTTTTTCTCTGTAAAATCTGCTGGTAAAATGCCCTTCTGAATCTGGCTGGCCAGTGTGACAATTGTAGACTCCTCGCTCTGCCGATAGATGGTTTCCAGCTTGGTCTGTGGAATAGTCGGTATCTGCAGCAAATCTGCCAGAACCTGACCGGGACTGACAGAGGGCAGCTGGTCTGCATCTCCGACAATCAAGAGTTTGGTCTGAGAGGAGATATTGCTGAGCAGCTGATTAGCCAGCCAAGTATCCACCATGGAAAATTCATCCACAATGATAAAATCAGCATCTAGATAATCATCCAAATGACTGGTATCATCATCTCCAGTCATCCCCAAGTGGCGGTGGATAGTGGCACTAGGAAGACCGGTCAATTCGTTCATGCGACGAGCAGCACGTCCGGTAGGAGCTGCAAGCAGAATAGGCAAATCATTGACCTTTCGAAGATCCAAGCCACGAAGCTGGGCGTAGACTGCGATGATGCAGTTGATAACAGTAGTTTTTCCAGTTCCCGGTCCGCCGGTTAGGATAAAGACCTTCTGATTGATAGCCTGACGGATGGCTTCTTTTTGGATACTGTCATAGGAGATACCAGATCTTTCCTCCACTTGCTGGATAGCCGCAGTAATGTTATCTGTGTCAAAGCAGTCTTGCTCTCCTTTTTCCAACAGACGGACCAGATTACTTTTTATTCCTTCTTCAGAAAAAAATAGGCTGTTTTCAAAAATCTTGGTTTCTACATTTTGGACCTTATCTTCCTCAATCAGATGAGCCAGCTCATCAGCGACTAGACTAGGGTCCAGCTCCACTTGGCGTGAGCTTTCTAAGAGCTCGATGGTATGCTCTAGTAAATCACGAGCTTCAACATAGGTATCTCCCCGCTCCATAGACTGGGTCAGCAAGGTGTGGACAAGACCAGCCCGAAAACGCTCAGGGGCATCACTTTGGATACCCAGCTCTTCTGCCAGATGGTCAGCGATTTTAAAGCCGATCCCCTGAATATCCTCTACCAGCTGATAGGGATATTTTTCGACAATATCCAGCGTTTCTTCCTTGTAGGTATCCTGGATTTGAAAAGCTAGCTTATTGGGAATGCCGTAGGCTGCCAGCTTGGCTAGTACCATCTCAGTTCCGTAGTTGAGTCTTAGCTTGGCGACAAAGGCCTCGCGGTTCTTAGCTGCTAAGCCGTTTATCTGGGTTAGCTTTTCTGGCTCTGCTAAAATCTTGTTGATGGTGTCCTCGGTATCTTCTCCGTAGAGTTGGACGATTTTTTGAGCAGTCTTGACCCCGATGCCCTTGAAATGGTCGCTGGAGAAGTATTTTACTAGGCCTTTACTGCTGGGTTTGGCACGCTCATAGCGGGAAATTTTCAGCTGCTGGCCATATTTGGGGTGCTGGACGAGACTTCCCCAGAAGGTGTAATCTTCGCCTTCCATGACATCTGCCATGGATCCGGTGACAATGATTTCAAAATCTTCAAAATCCTCGGCATCTGTATCCTCAATATCTAAGAGCAGGATACGGAAAAAATTGCTGGAATTTTCAAAAATAATGCGTTCAATCGTTCCTGAAAAGTAAAATTCCATAGTTTATAGGTTCTTCTTTTAAAACGAACCCAGCTGACGTTCAACTGAGTTCGGTATGCTTAATAGGTCTTAAAAGGCAGCAGCGGCCAGAAGCGAAACTTGGCTTCGCCCTGGATTTGTTCTTTTTGGAAGGTACCGACTTGGCGACTATCCTTGGAAACAATCCGGTCGTCACCCAGAAGCAGGTATTCATCATCCAGAAGCTTGATGGTGAATACAGGGCTGCCTTCACTATCAACAGTGAAAGCTTGAGCCTGAGCAGCGAGTTTTCTGAAAAACACACCATTGTCATCATAATCATCCCCAGTATAAGTGGATTGGAGCTTGTCTTCTTTGAATTTTTTGATGTAGTCCGTCAGGTAAGGCTCGTCTGTTTTTTTGCCGTTGATGTAAAGAGTATCATTTTCATACTGAATAGTGTCACCTGGCATACCGATGACCCGCTTGACAATCTCCTTGGTCGTTCCATCTTTATCTGTTTCAGTGGCGACAACGATATCAAATCGGTCAATAGACTGATGTTTGAGGACAAGTAGGTATTCCCCATTGGCCAGGGTAGGATCCATAGAGTGGCCATCTACCTTTACAGGGGACCAGAGAAAGAGCCGTGACAGGATAATGACAGAAATGAAGAAGAGAAAGAGGCTCCATTCTTTGAGAAATGAGAGGACAGGATTTGATTTTTTCATAGGTTACCTTTCTAGAAGTTTTTGTGCTTTTTCAGTATTTTTAAAGTGGAGTTTAGCAGAATGCTGCAGACCGGCCATTCCATAGGCTTGAAGAATCTGGCTGGCAACGTAATCGCTCTTGCTTCCGGCTCCGCTAGGCAGGGTATAGCCTAACTCTTGACTAAGATTTTCTAGATTTTCCAGAAAGAGGTCGCGAGCAATAATAGAGCTGACCGCAACAGCTAGGAACTTCCCTTCAGCCTTTTCAATCAGACTTACCGGATTTGGAAAATGATTTTTTTCCTGCTTTAGGTATTTATTGTAGTTTTGCTGGCTGGTAAAGGCATCGATGACGATTTTTTCGGGATTTAGACCTTTTTGCAGCAGTAGGTAAATAGCTTGATTATGTAAGGCTACCTTGACAGAGACGGCGTTGTAGCCAGAAGCGATGACTTCGTTGTACTTCTCTGGCGATAGGAGCAGAGCTTGATGGGCAATCTTTTCTTTCAAGACAGGAGCTAGTTGGCGAATCTTGCTATCGTTCAAGGTTTTAGAATCACCGACACCAAGTTTTCTCAGAAAGTCGTGCTGGTCTGGAGTGACGAAAGAAGCTACGACGGCTAGACCTCCAAAGTAGGAGCCGTTGCCGACCTCATCGGTCCCAATGAGGGCAAAATTCTGAGAAGCAGGACTAGAACTGGATTTGCCTGCTTGATGGCCGAAAAAGCCAGCGTAGTGAACAGCTTTTGCCCCTTGAAAGAGAACTTTTCCGGAGCTAAAGACACTGACCGTCGCCTGATCCAGCCGGAAGAAATATTGAATATGAGGGTTCTTGCTGGGAGCCAGCTGGCTCTGATATTTCTCAACAAAAGCCTGAATTTCTTGCTGTTTGGGACTGAGGGTGATAGTTTCCATACCCCCTATTGTACCATAAAAAGGAAAAGTCGAAAGTCATAAGATTGAAAATCCTACAAAAATTTTGTAGGAGAGCACCGCTGCTTGCAATGTCAAAAAAGATGAAAAAGAAAGTCCCTGTCTAGTTCTAAGTGTTTTTATAACTGACAAAGGGCTTCTTTTTTGATATAATACAATAAGGTGATTTTATGGCAAATTTGAATCGATATAAATTTACATTTGGAAACAAGACCTTAACTCTAACAACAGAACACGATAATCTCTTTATGGAAGAAGTAGAACGGGTAGCAAAGGAAAAATACAAGGCTATCAAAGAGCAGATGCCTGCGGCAGATGATGAAGTCCTAGCGATTTTGCTAGCGGTTAATAGCCTATCTACTCAGCTCAGTCGCGAGATTGAGTTTGACGACAAGGAAAAAGAACTAGAAGATTTTCGTCACAAAATGCTCAGTGAGCTGAGAGAAAAGTCGGGTAAATAGAGGAGAAATAATGTTTTCTATTATTATTTTACTAATATTGGCCTGGAGCTTTTATATTGGCTACTCGCGTGGTATTGTTCTGCAGGGCTATTATGCTGCTGCAACCATGGTTTCCATGCTGGTAGCTGGAGCTTTTTATAAGAGCTTGGCCAAGTTTATCAGTCTTTGGGTGCCTTATGCCAGCGCGACTCAGGGCTCTTCGACCTACTTTTTCCCTAGCTCCCAACTTTTTCACTTGGATCAGGTTTTTTATGCTGGTTTGGCCTATCTTATTATTTTTACAGCTGTCTACATCCTTGGGCGCTTTTTCGGGATTTTTGCGAATCTGATTCCCTACCCCAATAAGCTGGATACCAAATGGTACAATGTGACCAGCGGAGCCATCGCTGTTTGCATCTCTATTTTTGTTTTGGGAATGTGCCTGACTATTTTAGCGACAGTGCCGATGGAGATGGTTCAGGAGCGGCTCAACAGCAGCTTTATGATTCGCTTTATTGTCAAGTATACCCCTATCACATCCAATATCCTCAAAGATCTCTGGGTGAATCAAGTTATCGGATAAAAGACGACTCAGTTGGCCTGCTAGCTGGGTTCTTTTTTACTAGAAAAGAAAATTATGAACACAAAAATTTTAGAAACCTTAGAATTTAGCAAGATTAAAGAACTTTTTGCTCCCTATCTTTTGACTGAGCAGGGGCAGCTGGAGCTGGGTCTGCTTTTGCCGACCAGCAAGAAGGAGACGGTGGCCTCGGCTTTTCTGGAAATGACGGATATGCAGCAGATTTTTGTGCAGCATCCGCACTTTAGTCTGGCTGCGACTCAGGATATTACTGCCTTGACCAAGCGCTTGGAGCTGGAAAGCGACTTGAATATTGAGGAGTTTTTGGCTCTCAAGCGCGTTTTGGCAGTGACTCAGGAGCTCAAGTCTTTTTATGATGACTTGGAAAATGTGCACTTGGAAAAGCTGGATCGTCTGTTTGAGAATCTAGTTGTTTTCCCTAAGCTGCAAGGAAGTCTGCAGGCTGTGAATGATGGCGGCTTTATCGAAAGCTTTGCTAGCGAAAGTTTGAGCCGCATTCGCCGAAAAATTCAAGAAAATGAAAACCAGGTGCGGGAAATTCTGCAAGAGATTCTTAAAAACAAGGGAGAGATGCTGGCGGATCAGGTAGTGGCCAGCCGGAATGGCCGCAATGTGCTGCCTGTAAAAAATACCTATCACAACCGTATTTCTGGTGTGGTTCACGATATTTCAGCCAGCGGCAATACCGTCTATATCGAGCCTAGAGCAGTTGTCAATCTCAACGAAGAAATTGCCAGCAGTCGGGCGGACGAACGTTATGAAATTCAGCGGATTTTGCAGGAATTATCAGACCTCTTCCGTCCCCATGCAGCTGAAATTGGCAACAATGCTTGGATTATCGGACATCTGGACCTGGTGCGTGCCAAGGTCTGCTTCATGCAGGAGACGGGAGCGGTGGTACCAGACCTGTCGGAAGAGCAGGATATCCAACTGCTCAGTGTCCGCCATCCCCTGATTGAAAATGCAGTGGCTAATGACCTGCATTTCGGGCCAGACTTGACAGAGATTGTCATTACAGGGCCTAATACGGGTGGTAAGACCATTATGTTGAAGACCTTGGGCTTAGCTCAGATCATGGCTCAGTCAGGTCTGCCGATTCTGGCGGACAAGGGGAGCCGCGTCGGGATTTTCAGTCAGATTTTTGCAGACATTGGTGATGAGCAGTCCATTGAGCAGAGTTTGTCGACTTTCTCCAGTCACATGACTAATATCGTCTCTATTTTAGAGCAGGTTGATAGCGAGAGTCTGGTTCTGCTGGATGAGCTGGGAGCTGGAACTGACCCGCAGGAGGGAGCAGCTCTGGCTATTGCTATCTTGGAAGACTTGCGGCTAAGACAGATTAAAACCATGGCGACGACCCATTATCCTGAGCTCAAAGCCTATGGGATTGAGACGGATTGGGTGGAAAATGCCAGCATGGAGTTTGATACAGATAGTTTAAGGCCGACCTATCGCTTTATGCAGGGAGTGCCTGGCCGCTCCAATGCCTTTGAAATCGCTCGGCGTTTGGGCTTGTCGGAAGTTATCGTTGGTCATGCCCAAGAGCAGACCAACACAGACAGCGATGTTAATCGAATCATTGAGCGCCTAGAGGAACAGACGCTGGAAAGCCGCAAGCGCTTGGATAATATCCGCGAGGTTGAGCAGGAAAATCTCAAATTTAACCGAGCCCTCAAAAAACTTTACAATGAGTTTAACCGAGAAAAGGAAACCGAGCTCAATAAGGCACGCTTGGAAGCTCAGGAAATCGTTGATTTGGCTTTGTCAGAGAGTGAGAGCATTCTCAAAAATCTCCATGATAAGTCCAGTCTCAAACCGCATGAGATTATTGAAGCCAAGGCTCAGCTTGAGAAGCTGGCACCAGAAACCGTTGATTTATCAAAGAATAAGGTGCTCAAGCAGGCCAAGAAAAATCGGGCGCCCAAGGTGGGAGATGATATCCTAGTCACCAGCTATAGTCAGCGGGGAACCTTGGTCAAGCAGCTCAAGGACGGCCGTTGGGAAGCTCAGGTCGGTCTTATCAAGATGACTCTAGAAGAGCAGGAGTTTAACTTACTCAAGGCTGAAAAGGAGCAGCAACCTAAGCGCAAGCAGGTTAATGTGGTTAAGCGGGCCAATACTGCTGGACCGAAAGCCAGACTGGATCTGCGTGGCAAGCGCTATGAAGAGGCCATGGAAGAGCTTGATGCCTTTATCGATCAGGCCCTCCTCAATAACATGACTCAGGTGGATATTATCCACGGTATCGGGACCGGGGTCATCCGTGAAGGGGTGACAAAATACCTCCGCCGCAACAAGCACGTCAAGTCCTTTGGCTATGCTCCGCAAAATGCTGGCGGCAGCGGTGCAACGATTGTGATCTTTAAGTAAGAGGCCAGAAATGAAAATACAAACCTATGATTCGACTTATGAGAAAAGTTGGGTTTATACAAAGGCTTTGAGTTATCTCTTTTCGCCTTTCTTTGATGATATGAGCCGTCGCAAGGATGAGTTTACCGAAGAACCTTACCAAGATTCGGTTGAGCTTATAGCAGTGGAAGATGATCAGGTTGTGGGGCTTCTAGATATTGGGATTTACACCGAAGAATCAAGTCGTTCTTATGCATATTATCCGGGAGAAAAGATAGCTTACTTCGCTAATCTGGCTGTCCATCCTGATTTTCAGAATCAAGGGATAGCCAGTCAACTCTTTCAAACTGCTCGAGAGCAGCTGCATGAAAAGAAAGTTGAGGCCTTGATCATCTTCACCAGAGACGGAGAACAAGCAAATCATCTCTATCAGAAGTGGGGCGGCAAGCTGATTTGTCAAGATTATTTAGTTGTCGGGCGACCCAAAGGTCAAATACCGTTTTCTTTCAGCGTTGATACTAAGCAGCAGACAATCTGTCTGACAGATAAGTCAGGAAATTCCTTAGGCTATTATCAAAGAGAAGGGCATTATATTGTCTCAAGGAAAGAAGATTTAGAGCATTTTGATATTGATGAGCTTTACAAAGAGCATACCTATGTCTTGAAAATTGAATAGGGCATTGGAAGTTTCAGCGAAGAGATAACAGCAGGTTCTTTTATGAGGGCCTGCTTTTTGCTATAATATAAGCAGCATAAAGTGTTTCGGAGGGAAAGTAATGAGAATAAAACATGCATCAGATTCTTGCACGACTATTTTGGTAGGCAAGAAGGCCAGTTACGACGGTTCAACCATTGTGGCTCGTACAGAGGATTCACAAAATGGGGTCTTTACGCCCAAGAAATTTGTTGTAGTGGAGCCGCAAGACCAGCCCCGTCATTATCAGTCTGTTTTGACATCTTTTGAGATGGAGTTGCCAGATAATCCAGTCCGCTATACGGCAGTGCCAGATGCAGTTCCCAAAGATGGGATTTGGGGAGCAGCTGGAATTAACAGCTATAATGTTGCTGTCAGCGCAACGGAAACGATTACGACCAACAGCCGCGTGCTGGGGGCTGACCCTTTAGTAGAATCAGGTATTAGTGAGGAAGATATCCTCACGCTGGTTCTTCCCTATATCAAAACGGCTCGCGAAGGGGTTCTACGCTTAGGAAAAATCCTGGAGGAGTACGGCACGTATGAGTCCAATGGGATTGCCATTTCAGATGTCAATGAGATCTGGTGGCTGGAAACCATTGGCGGCCACCATTGGATGGCGCGGCGCGTGCCAGATGATGCCTATGTGACCAATCCCAATCAGCTGGGCAGCGATTATTTTGAATTTGATAATCCTGAGCATTTTCTCTGTCATCCAAATCTCCAAAAGTTTATCGAGGAAAACCATCTCAATCTGAATTACTTAGACGAGGGCTTCAATCCACGCTATGCTTTTGGCAGTCAGAAGGATAAGGACCGTCATTACAATACGCCGCGAGCTTGGGATATCCAGCGTTTTCTCAATCCAGAAGTGGAGCAAGATCCAAGGAGCTTCTTCATTCCATGGTGCCGCAAGCCTTACCGCAAGATCACGATCGAAGATGTCAAGTATGTCCTGAGCAGTCACTATCAGGATTCGCCTTATGATCCTTACGGAGCAGAGGGGGACCACCACAGCAGACGGGCTTTTCGGACTATTGGGATCAATCGGACCAGTCAGACAGCCATCTTGCAGCTGCGCCCTAATCAACCGCAGGAAACGACTGGGATTCAGTGGCTATCCTACGGCTCCATGCCTTACAATACAGCTGTTCCTTTCTTTACTCAAGTCTCGACAACGCCAGACTACTTTGCCAATACGACGGACAAGGTTTCGACAGATTCTTTCTACTGGGCCAATCGCCTGATTGCTGGGCTGGCTGATGCTCATTTTAGCAGTCATGTCGGAGACTTGGATGATTATCAGGAGAAGACCATGGCCTGGGGCCACGAAATGATTGGTCGGGTAGACCGAGCTCTGGCTAAGGGCGAGGATGTGGACTTTGAAGCTGAAAATCAAGCCATGAGCGACAAGGTGCAAGAAGCGACAGACCAGCTCTTGGAGAAAGTTCTCTTGGATGCCAGCAATCTCATGACCAATCATTTCTCACTGAGCGACTAAGGGTTACCCGTAGCAAATATTTTTCTTTCTCTTGCTTTTGGTGTAAAATGTTATCAAAAGTAAGCTATTCAAAGGAGAAGATTTATGGTAGCAGCAGTTACAGATGCAACATTCGCAGAAGATACAAAAGACGGATTGGTTCTGATTGACTTTTGGGCAACTTGGTGCGGTCCATGCCGTATGCAGGCGCCTATCTTGGAGCAGTTGGCAGGGGAAGTTCATGAGGACGAATTAAAAATCCTTAAAATGGATGTGGATGAAAATCCAAATACTGCCCGTGAATTCGGCATTATGTCCATTCCGACCCTTCTGTTCAAGAAAGACGGTCAAGTCGTTAAGCAAGTCGCAGGTGTTCACACCAAAGACCAGCTCAAGGCTATTATCGCCGAATTAAGCTAAGCAAGAAGCCTTGGGGCTTCTTTTTTGTGTCAAAAAACGTTTACATGCTTAAATTTTTTTATAAAATATTGACAAAAGGCGAATGTTCTTTTAGAATAATAGAAAATTAATAATCAACACCGAACGAAGTTTTTCAGAAAGAGGCGGGCGCTTCTGACTGTGAAATGGACGGAACTCTGGAGAGACCATGAATGGCACCGAAGGGGCAAGGCGGTTTAGAACCGCTCAAACTCTCAGGTAAAAGGACAGAGCGAAGAGGCAGGGATTTCCCTACTCCAGCACATCCAGAGTACATGTTTTGCATGTGCTCTTTCTTTTTCTCGGTGTGAAAAGGAGCTTATATCATGTTGGAAATATTGAATCAATTAGATTCTTTTGTTTGGGGTCCGCCCCTGCTCATTTTGCTGGTTGGTACCGGTATTTATCTCAGTCTGCGTCTGGGCTTGCTGCAGATTTTTCGTCTTCCGCGTGCCTTTCGATTAATCTTTGTATCAGACGAGGAGCATCAGGGCGATGTCTCTAGCTTTGCGGCTCTCTGTACGGCTCTGGCTGCGACTGTGGGAACGGGAAATATCATCGGAGTGGCAACGGCCATTAAAACCGGTGGACCGGGTGCCCTCTTCTGGATGTGGGTAGCTGCTTTCTTTGGGATGGCGACGAAGTATGCCGAAGGCCTCTTGGCTATCAAGTACCGCCGCAAGGATGCTCATGGTGCTATGGCGGGCGGTCCCATGCACTATATCTTACTAGGGATGGGCGAGAAATGGCGCCCGCTGGCTATCTTTTTTGCGATAGCTGGTATCTTGGTGGCTCTCTTGGGGATTGGGACCTTTACGCAGGTCAATTCCATCACAGAGGCTATGCAGAATACCATTCAGCTGCCTCCAGCTGTGACAGCTTCTATCTTGGCTATTTTGGTGGCTCTGGTTATTTTCAGTGGCATCCAGTCTATTGCTCGAGTATCGACCAAGGTTGTGCCCTTTATGGCAGCGATTTATATCTTGGGGACTGTGACTGTCTTAGCGGTCAATCTAGATCGTCTGCTGCCCACTCTCCAACTGGTCTTTAGCTCAGCATTTAGTCAGACGGCTGCTGTCGGTGGTTTTGCCGGTGCGACCATCCAGATGGCAATTCAAAACGGGGTCGCGCGTGGAGTTTTCTCCAATGAATCTGGTTTGGGGTCAGCTCCCATTGCAGCGGCGGCAGCTCGGACCAAGGAACCGGTAGAACAGGGCTTGATTTCCATGACCGGAACCTTCATCGACACCCTGATTATTTGTAGTCTGACAGGCTTGACGATTTTAATCACAGGGGTCTGGGATGGCAATCTCAACGGTGTGTCCCTGACTCAGGCAGCCTTTGCGAGTGTTTTTGCTAATTTTGGTCCGGTTCTGCTTTCAGTCTTCCTAGTTCTATTTGCCTTTACGACTATCTTGGGCTGGAACTACTATGGTGAGCGCTGTTTTGAATTTCTCTTTGGGGTGCGCTATATCCGCGTTTATCGCTTGCTCTTTGTCCTTATGATTGTTCTCGGTGGCTTTGTGGGTCTAGAGGCGGTTTGGATTCTTGCAGATATTGTCAATGCCCTCATGGCCTTGCCAAACTTAATCGCTCTTCTGGTGCTTTCTCCTATTGTTATCAGTGAAACAAAGAAATACTTTGCCAAGCATCGAAAGAACTGATTTTCGCACATAAAAAAGCCTCTAGCTTTCCGTAATGGTGGAAGTCTAGAGGTTTTTGTTGAAATTAATAGCGTTTTTCTTTTGGCCAGTTGCTCATCTCGGCCACAGCTGTAAAGAGAACGTCAGTAGAAGAGTTGAGGGCTGTCTCGCAGGAGTCCTGAATGACACCGATGACAAAGCCGACGCTGACTACCTGCATGGCTAAATCATTGGAAATCCCAAAGAGGCTGCAAGCGACTGGAATGAGCAGAAGAGACCCGCCAGCTACACCGGAAGCCCCACAGGCAGAAATTGCTGCTACGACACTGAGAACGAGAGCTGTGCCAAAGTCAACCCGGATACCCAGCGTATTGACAGCAGCCAAGGTCAGGGTATTGATAGTAATAGCAGCCCCTGCCATATTGATAGTAGCCCCCAGAGGAATAGAGACTGAGTAGGTCTCTGGATTGAGCCCCAGATCCCGACAGAGTTTCATGTTGACGGGGATGTTAGCCGCTGAGCTGCGCGTGAAAAAAGCAGTCACACCACTGACTCGCAAGCAGCGCCAGACCAAGGGATAGGGATTTTTCCGCAGCATGATGAAGCTAATCAAAGGATTGATAATCAGAGCGACAATCAGCATGCTGGCTATCAAGGCTAGCAGCAGGACACCATAGCTTTTTAGAGCCTGGAAGCCTTTCCCGGAAATGGTCGTGTAGACCAGGCCTAGAATACCGAGAGGGGCTAGATTGATAATCCACTCGACAATCTTAGAAGTGATATCTGCCAAGGTCTGCAGCAGTTCCTTGCTGTGGTGGCTAGCTTCTCGCATGGCAATCCCAAAGATGACAGCCCAGGAAAGGATACCGATATAGTTAGCGGTGATGAGTGCGTTGACGGGATTGTCCACCAGCTGAAGCAGAAGATTGCTGAGGACTTGTCCGATTCCGTCTGGCGGAGAAACCTTTTGGGAGGAAGAAGCCAACTCTATACTAATGGGAAAGAAGAAGTTGACCAGAACCGCGACCAGGGCAGCCGCAAAGGTTCCCAGAAGATAGAGCAAGATGACTGTCTTCATATTGCTCTTTTGCCCTTTCTGCTGTTGAGACAGGGCGTTTGCCACCAGAGCGAAGACTAGGAGCGGAGCAATGGCCTTGAGGCCGCCAACGAAGATTTGGCCCAGAAGTCCAATGGCCTGTGCTTGGGGGAAGATGACAGCCAGCAGGACACCAATGCCAATACCAATGGAAATCCGCTTGATTAGATTGGTTTTATTCCAAATAGTGATGAAGCGATGGACCATGTAAGTTCCTTTCTTGTCTTAGATACTTATTTTATTATACGATAGGAAGGGGGTGAAAGCAATGCTAGGTCACGCTAACCATTCTATGTCCATGCAGATTGGTCTTTGTGGTATAATGGTAGTAATCTTTTTGGAGGTAGCCTATGTCTAAGACCGGAAATGTCTTTTCCCGTTATATCCAGCAGTTTGACTGGAGCAAGATTGCAGATGACCTTTTTTCCAAGCTGGTCTCTTTACTTCTGCTTTTTATCTTATTTTACATCGTTAAGAAAATCCTGCATTTGTCAGTGACCAAGATCATTGCTCCCTCTCTCAAGCTATCCAAGCAGGATGTAGCCAGACAGAAAACCATTACTCGGCTGATTGAGAATCTGCTTAATTATGTCTTGTATTTCCTCTTGATTTACTGGGTTTTATCCATCTTGGGTCTGCCGGTTTCCAGTCTTTTGGCTGGTGCGGGAATTGCCGGGGTGGCCATTGGGATGGGAGCTCAGGGCTTCCTGTCAGATCTAGTCAATGGCTTCTTTATTCTTCTCGAGCGACAGTTAGATGTCGGTGACAATGTCCGCCTGACTAACGGTCCTATCAACATCGCTGGAACAGTAATCAGTATAGGGATTCGGACGACACAAGTGCGGGACGCGGACGGAACGCTTCATTTTGTACCCAACCGCAATATCATGGTTGTCAGCAATCTGTCTCGTGGAGACATGCGTGTTCTGATTGACATTCCCATTTATGCCCAGACGGATTTAGACGAGATTTACCGCATCATTTCCAAGGTCAATGAAGAAGCAGTGCCAGAACATCCAGAGATTCTCAAGGAACCGGATGTCTTGGGGCCGCAGATGGCTTCAAATGGCCAGTTCAACTTCCGTATCAGCATGATCGTACAAGGTGGCATGCAGGTTTCTATTTACCATATCTTCTACCGCCTTTACCATGAAGCGCTTTTGCGAGAGGGGGTTGAACTTCCGACGCTTGGGCCTCTTACAAAAGGCAAGTAATTATTGATTAGAAAGGTCCATATGAATCAGCGAATTCAGCAGGAAATTGTCAGTGAGGACAATCGTGTTTACCGTTTAAAACGTCCTCTCCACAAGCAGGGGCTCTTTTGGGCAGCTCTGGTGTCTGGTATTATCATCTTTCTTCTGGCCTTGCTCAGCATTCTCCTCGTCATCACTACGATTGGCCTTATGGAGGAAAATGACCATCTCAAGTCTCTCACAGGCTACCATAACTCGCCTTTAGAGTCCTATAACAGCCATGCTTTTGAGAAAACAGTTGAATTTTCCAGTGGACTCAAGGTGACTGTTCATTCGGCAGTGGAAGACAACAAGAAAGTCATGAGCGATGAGTCAACAGGAGTAGCTGTCGTTGCGACTATCACGGTTGAAAATACTTCTAAAAAGCCCATTCTGGTTAGTCCTTATGATTTTGGACTCTATGACAAGAAGGAAAATGTCTATATTTTGGATGGCTCAACCTTTGACAATACACAAATCGGCACCAATCTGGCGCCAGGCAAGTCTGTCCGTTTTGACCTAATCTTTGATGGGGAAGGCGGCGATGAGGATACCTATACCGTGACCTACGACAATGCTAAGTGGCAAAAGGAGAAAAACAAGACAAAGCAAGAGAAAAAGAAGGAGCAATAGGGAAAATCATCCTATTACTTTAATGTCTTTGCTACTTTCCGCACTAGATTTGAAAGTGGAAGCAGCAAACTGTATAGATAAAAGAAGATTTGAGGCGAAAGTTTCAAATCTTTTTCTTGACTCTGACCTTAGAGGAGGGTGTATACTGGTGAAAATTAGAAAAGGAGATTACCATGCAAATCAATATCATTCGTTCAGATAAGGTTTATCAAGAGATGCTCGAGCTGCCTTTAGAAAAGAGAGAAGGCTGTTTTCGCGCTAAAATATTAGCACCTTTTGCAACAAAATATCGAACACAACACATTCCTCTGAAAGCGAAGTATCCCGGAGGGTTTGATGCTCTTTTCCTACTTGGCTTTATGAATCATCTCCCTGCTACTCTGTCAGAAAAGGATAGACCGGCTATTGATGCTCTGAGCTCTGATCAACTCTGGCAAAATTGTCAAGATACCATCAAGAGGAGTATCGGTCTTTTTGAGCAAGCTGGCTATGATTTAGAGGTTGAGGATTACTATTTTACTATTTTGTTAGGCAATCCAGAAAAGCTCATGCTACAGCTCAATAAGGGTTACAGCGGAGATGGTGGAATTCCAGGCTACCTCATGCTTAGTATGCTACCGAATGACTATACTTTGCCACGTATTCAGGCAGCTCTGGCCCACGAGTGCAACCATAATGTCCGCTTCCAATTTATCAAATGGAACCAGCAGACGACACTAGCAGACTGGGTAGTTAGTGAAGGATTGGCAGAGTCCTTTGCTGCTGAGCTCTATGGCAAGGAGCTCATCGGACCTTGGGTCACTTCAACCAGTCCAGAACAATTAGAAGAGATTAAACCCATCATCTCCAGTCAGCTTCAGCTAACGGGGATGGCGGAAATGGCTCCCTATCTCTACGGTGATGAAATTGCAGAAATACAAGGTCAAATAGCAGTTGGAATGCCTTATGCTGCAGGCTATGCTTATGGCTATCATCTGATACAAGCTTATCTGAAAAAGACTGGCAAGAGCATTATTGAGGCCACAGTAACACCGACGGCAGAGATTTTAGAGGCGACTAAAGACTTTTGGAAATGACACTTTTACTTGAAAATCTGTCAAAACTTGATATAATGTAGGTGATTTCTGGAGGTATCAGTATGCATTATAAAAGAATAGAATTGAAAGTCACAAATCAAGGTATCCATGAGCGCAAGATTTTTCAGGGTGTTAAGATTTTCAGCCGCAGCAAGCTGTCCAAAGATCAGAAAAGCATTCTGACGCAGAAGATTTACCTGACACCGAAGCAAAACATTGTTTACTATCAACAGACAGATGTCAACTATGACCAGAACTGGCACCATAAGAAGGATTATTACGAACTAGCTTATGGCCAGTTGGACAGAGAAACTGTCTTTAAGGTTTGCCAAGATTTTGACGAACTAAGTCCTTTTCTGGAGAATGAGTTGTTAGAGAAGCTAAAAGAAAAGCAGGTAGTAGGCAAATTTTTTGAAAAATTAGATATATAAAAATCCGACTGCTTATAAAAGCAGTCGGATTTCTTTAAGTTATAGTTTAATAATCTTTCATGAGGAAATATAGAGCTATTGAACCGGCAGTTTTTTTTTACTTACCAAGATACTGAAATTGGATCCATTTTTATCATGAACAGCTAACTTAGTTAGAAGTTGTGGGAATACTATAGTTGACATCTTTGAAGAATAAGCGTACAATCAAGAAAATGATTGAGTACTCACTCAATTTATGAATAAGTAAAGGAGTTCATAAAATGGTTGTTCAAGCAATACAATATAGTCATTTCGGTGATGAAGAAGTACTAGATTTGGTGAACATTAAATCTGATGTTTTGGAAGTGAATCAAGTTAGGGTAGAAGTTTATGCAGTTGGTTTAAATCCTATTGATTATAAGACTTTTGAGGGTGCAAAGCCACTTCGTTTTCTATCTTTTATGACGAAACTAAGGAAGCCAAGTCGTTGGTTTGAGTCAAAATCATCTCTTTTTCCAAGAGGTGTTGGTCGGGATTTTGCTGGAGTTATCACAGAAATCGGTGAAGGAGTAAGTTGGTTTGCAGTAGGGGACAAGGTTTTTGGTACAATGATCAGTGACCCTGGATTGGGAACCAAGAGGGGAGCTTTGGCAACAGAAATTTGTGTCAATGAATCGGAAATCGTATCGAAACCAGATATGATTGATATGAATCATGCTGCTACTATGGGGGTAGCTTCTCTAACAGTGGGAGGTGCTTTTAGAAAAATTGAGTTAAGTTCTAAAGATATTGTGGTTATTTCAGCAGCGGCAGGTGGTATTGGAAGTATTGCAGTACAGTATGCAGTTGCTAAGGGTGCAACAGTTATCGGAATTGCAAGTAAGAAGAATTCAGAATATCTGAAGTCTTTAGGTGCTATACCAGTAGCTTACGAAGAGAACATCCAGAATGCTCTTCTATCAGCAAGTCCAAAGCCGATTACAAAATTCTTGGATTGCTATGGAAGTGATTATGTTAAATTAGCTTTCAGTTTGGGATTGAAGGGCACGGATATTGGAACGCTAGTACCTTCACCATATGTTATGATAAGAGGAGCTCAGTTCACGGGTCCGAGACATTCCACATATGATGATTTGAACACTCTGGCGGAAATGGTCTCAGATGGGAAGGTTCGGCTGAATATTGATCAGGTTTATGATTTTTCTCTAAAGTCTGTTAGAGAGGCATATCGTGGTCTGAAGTCGGGACACACTCGAGGTAAGAAAGTTGTAAAAGTAAGAGAGTAGCAGAGAGGTGCCAGCAATGGAAAGTTTAGAACAAAAGTATGCTCAGACATTAGAAAATAGCAACTTGAGTTTAAAACAACGTCAAGTATTATTATCAAGTCTAAAGCTATTTTCAGAAATTGGTTTTGAGAATACAACAGCAAGCCTTATTGCCAAGGAGGCTGGAGTTTCAGAGGGGACAGTTTTTAGTTACTTTAAAACCAAGGAAGGAATATTAGAAGCTATTCTGTCAACTTTTCTCGAACAAGTTATTCCAGATGTGATTGCTGATTTTTCTGAGAAGAAATTTACAGCAAACCAAGAGAGTTTTCCAGTGTTTTTGAGAAGCATTGTTCGAGATAGACTAGTTTTCATTCAGGAGAATCAAATGAAAGTTAAAATTCTCTTGAGTCGTTCTTTTATTGATAAAAATATTTCTGATCAGTTAGGGAATGTTATTGTTCACTCTATCATTAAGCCAATTAGTCCAGTTCTGAATCAGTTTAAAGAAAATGGTGTTATCCGAGATTGGTCAAATGAAAGAATCGTTCGTTATATTCTAGCCTTGAGTCTTTCTTATGTTATTCCAATGATGTTGAATGATAAGGAAGATGTGAACATAGATGAAGCAGTAAACGAAATTGTTGACTGCCTATCTTCTGCCTTAGTAGAAGTAAAATAAATCTTGATTTTTAAGCTTACTATTAAAAATAGTGAGCTTTTTTGAAACCAATATAAAAATCCCCAATCGTTGTGATTGAGGATTGAGCAAAGAATCTTAAACAATACCATAGCATTGGCTACGTTTTCGAAGGTAGAGATGTTAACACTAGCCAGGTAGTCTTTGACAATTTCGTATGTTTCAGCAGTAGTTTTAGCTGTGTTGAAGATGTTTGTCATGATGTCCTTGAGATGGCCAGAGTATACTGACATCTATTCATCTGATGAGAGGGATTTTATCATCCAGATATTCATAGCTGGGTGGCCGGCAGCGTTAGAAAGTGGTTGTTGCAGTGATGTAAAACCATAGTGCTGATAGATGGCCACGGCCGTAGCCAGTTCAGTAGTAGTTTCTAGATAAAGCTGTTCATAACCTGCTAGACGGGCTTCCTGGAATATCCGCATTATCAACCGGCTGGAATAACCTTTGCCACGACTATTTTTAGTGACATACAGTTTTTGTAATTCAGCAATCTTATCAGACACAGGTGCAAAGCCACCACAGCCAACGAGTTGACCTTCATCTTCCAGAACAAAGTAAGCTGCCCTCTCTTGCTGTTGATAATAGTCGGCCAAATGATCTAGATGAGAATCAAAGTAGACAGTTCCTGGTTTGTTAAGTCCGAATTCTTCTAGGCTGGCTCGAATGAGCTGCGCTACAGCCGGATTGTCTCTCACTTCCATTGGCCGTAAGTTCATGATAGTCCTCCGATAGGATGTATCGACTAGTTAAACAATACCTTGCGCAATCATAGCATTTGCTACGTTTTCGAAGGCAGCAATGTTAGCACCAGCTAGGTAATCTTTGCCAAGTCCGTAAGTTTCAGCAGTTGTTTTAGCTGTGTTGAAGATATTTGTCATGATGTCTTTGAGACGGCCGTCAACTTCTTCGCGAGTCCATGACAGACGAAGACTGTTTTGGCTCATTTCCAGAGCGGATACTGCTACACCACCAGCATTGGCAGCTTTGGCAGGTCCGTAGAAAATACCATTCTCTTTGTAAACTGCGATAGCATCCAGGTCGCTCGGCATGTTGGCACCTTCAGATACACAGATAACGCCTTGAGCAACCAAACGTTTAGCTGCGTCACCATTGATTTCATTTTGTGTCGCACATGGCAGAGCGATGTCATATTTCTCAGCGTAAGTCCAGACAGAACCTTCATGGTAAGTAGCAGTTGCTTTTTCAGCAGCATATTCTGTCAAGCGAGCGCGGCGTTTTTCTTTAACATCAACCAAGAGATCAAAGTCAATACCGTTTTCATCGATAACATAACCGTTTGAGTCAGATACAGAGATAACAGTTGCACCAAGCTCTGTTGCTTTTTGAAGAGCGTATTGGGCTACGTTACCAGAACCAGAAATAACCACCTTCTTGCCAGCAAAGCTTTGGCCGTTAGCTTTAAGCATTTCTTCTGTGTAGTAAACCAAGCCGTATCCTGTTGCTTCTGGACGGATCAAGCTGCCGCCAAATCCAAGGGGTTTACCAGTCAAGACCCCAGCATCGAATTGGTTAAGGCGTTTGTATTGGCCATAGAGGTAGCCGATTTCACGTCCGCCGACACCGATATCACCAGCTGGAACGTCAAGAGATGGACCGATGTGTTTTTGCAATTCTGTCATAAAGCTTTGGCAGAAGCGCATCACTTCAGCATCAGTCTTACCTTTGGGATCAAAGTCAGATCCACCTTTACCACCGCCGATTGGCAGTCCAGTCAATACATTTTTAAAGATTTGCTCAAATCCGAGGAATTTCAAGATACCTTGGTTTACAGTTGGGTGGAAACGAAGTCCGCCTTTATAAGGGCCAACTGCTGAGTTAAATTGTATGCGGTAACCACGGTTGACTTGTACGTTGCCTTCGCGGTCTACCCAAGGAACACGGAAGCTGATAACGCGCTCAGGCTCAGTAATACGTGCTAGGATGTTTTCTTCAATGTATTCTGGGTGTTTTTCGAAAACGGGCTCCAGAGTATTGAGAAACTCTTCAACAGCTTGGAGGAATTCTGCCTCGTGTCCGTTGCGGGCTTTTACGGTCTCGAAAGTGCTTTGGATATATTCTTTAGCAGTTGTCATCTGTCATTCTCCTTTAAATAAAATAGTAAACCATCCTGTCGGAAGCTGCTTGCAGCTTGTGTGACGAGGATGTGTTTAAATTTTTAAAACAGGCATCTTTTAGATGTCATATTTTATTACATGGAACATTATAGCAGACTTTTTTTCTCTTGTAAAGAAAAAAGTTGAATTTTCTAAAAATTTCCACAATTTATTTTCTGAAACATTCCAGAAAATAGTCAAGCGAACGGGATGTTTTCCGAACGTTAGTCAGGAATTGCCGGTTTAAAAAACGAAAAAGTGGAGTTTGGTGATATAATAGAGGAAATGAGCTAAAGGCACTCGCCTTCAGAAAAAAAGGAGCGTTTTACTATGGTTTCGACATCTACACAGATTGCTGGTTTTGCATTTGACAACTGCCTGATGAATGCAGCTGGGGTTGCCTGCATGACAAAAGAGGAACTGGCAGAAGTCAAAGATTCTGCTGCGGGAACGTTTGTGACCAAGACAGCGACACTGGAATTTCGTCAGGGAAACCCAGAACCGCGCTATCAGGATGTTCCGCTGGGGTCTATCAACTCCATGGGCCTGCCCAACAATGGTTTGGACTACTATCTTGACTACCTGCTGGAACTCCAGGAAAGCGAACCAAATCGCGCTTTCTTCCTCTCTTTGGTCGGTATGTCGCCAGAAGAAACTCACACCATTCTTAAGAAAGTGCAGGCAAGTGACTTTAAAGGCATTACTGAGCTCAATCTCTCCTGCCCCAATGTCCCTGGCAAGCCGCAGATTGCCTATGACTTTGAAACGACGGAAAAGATTTTGTCAGAGGTTTTTGCTTATTTTACCAAACCGCTGGGTATCAAGCTGCCTCCTTATTTTGACATCGTGCATTTTGACCAAGCCGCTGCGATTTTTAACAAATATCCGCTCAAGTTTGTCAATTGTGTAAACTCTATCGGAAATGGTCTTTATATAGAA
Source organism: Streptococcus sp. 27098_8_82 (assembly GCF_041431615.1). Classification (NCBI taxonomy): domain Bacteria; kingdom Bacillati; phylum Bacillota; class Bacilli; order Lactobacillales; family Streptococcaceae; genus Streptococcus; species Streptococcus sp. 27098_8_82. The sequence goes on along the minus strand of NZ_JAPVYB010000002.1, from coordinate 447,128 downwards.
GATGAGTCAGTGGTCATTCGTCCGAAAAATGGCTTTGGAGGTATCGGAGGTCAGTACATCAAGCCGACCGCTCTGGCCAATGTCCATGCCTTTTACCAACGTCTGAAACCGGAAATCCAAATCATTGGTACTGGTGGTGTCCTGACGGGGCGAGATGCCTTTGAGCATATCCTCTGTGGAGCCAGTATGGTGCAGGTAGGAACAACCCTTCATAAAGAAGGAGTGGCAGCCTTCGAGCGTATCACCACAGAACTCAAGGCTATTATGGAAGAAAAAGGCTATGAAAACCTGGAAGATTTCCGAGGGAAATTGAAGTATATTGAGGAGTAATCTTCTATACAAGAGTTGTAGTGATTTGAAATGAAGAACATGGCTGGGTTGATTGTCATTAAGACCCAGCTTTTCATATCAATTTGAAGAAAGTTCTAATCAAATTGCTATAATTTCAACTTCTTTTATGAGAAAATAGGTGCAAAGAAATGAGGTGTTTTTATGGCTGAAATTTATTTAGCAGGCGGATGCTTCTGGGGCTTGGAAGAGTACTTTTCTCGCATTGAGGGTGTGGAGGAAACGACAGTGGGCTACGCCAATGGACAAGTAGAAACAACCAGCTACCAGCTGATTCACCAGACGGACCATGCAGAAACAGTTCATCTAATCTATGATGAAAAGCGAGTCAGCCTGCGGGAAATCCTGCTCTATTATTTCCGAGTTATTGATCCTCTGTCGGTCAATAAGCAGGGAAATGATGTGGGGCGTCAGTATCGGACGGGCGTTTACTATACGGATCAAGCCGATAAGGCGGTCATTGAGCAGGTCTTTGCTGAGCAGGAAAAGCAGCTGGGACAAAAGATTGCTGTTGAGCTAGAGCCTTTGCGCCACTATGTCCTAGCTGAGGACTACCATCAGGATTATCTCAAGAAAAATCCTGGTGGCTACTGCCATATCAATGTCAATGATGCCTATCAGCCCTTGGTCGATCCAGGCCAATACGAGAAGCCTACAGATGTGGAACTAAAAGAGCAGCTGACGGAAGAGCAGTATCAGGTGACCCAGCATAGTGCGACAGAGCGCCCTTTCCATAATGCCTACAATGCCACTTTTGAAGAAGGAATTTATGTAGATGTGACGACTGGTGAGCCCCTCTTTTTTGCTGGAGACAAGTTTGAATCTGGCTGCGGCTGGCCTAGTTTTAGCCGGCCGATTGCCAGAGATGTTCTAAAATACTATGAAGACAAGAGTCTTGGCATGGAGCGGATTGAAGTGCGCAGCCGTTCTGGCAATGCCCATCTGGGGCATGTCTTCACAGACGGACCAGAAGCAGCAGGCGGCTTGCGCTACTGTATCAACTCAGCAGCTCTGCGATTTATTCCAAAAGAGAAAATGGAAGCAGAAGGATATGGCTATCTGCTGACCTTCATGCAGTAAAAGGGCATAAAATCAACTCAAATGCTTCAATCAGTCATATAAATTTTTTATCACGGTGATAAATTATTTATATAAGCCAAGTCTCCTTGAACATGGTAAAATGAGAAGTAATCTTATAAAATAGAAGATTTAGAATTTTATCCATTAAAGGAGAATAAATGATGAATTTGAAAAAAATCTTTTCAGTAGGCTTAGTTGGCCTTGCAGCCTTGGGTTTGGCAGCTTGTGGAGGTTCTTCTAGTAAGGAGAGCAAATCAGCAGACGGACCTGTAACCGTCAAGGTTGGGGTAATGAGCCTGAGTGATACAGAAGAAGCGCGCTGGAACAAGGTTCAAGAGATTCTTGACAAAGAAAATGCAGGCGTTAAATTAGAGTATACACAGTTTACCGACTACTCTCAGCCTAACCAAGCTCTACTTGACGGTGATGTGGATATCAACGCTTTCCAACATTACAACTTCCTTGAAAACTGGAATAAAGAGAAGGGAGCAGACCTTGTGTCTGTTGCGGATACTTATATCGCACCTATTCGTCTCTACTCTGGTACAAAGGACGGCAAAAATAAATACACAGATGTGAAAGACATCCCAGAAAATGGTACGATTGCCGTTCCAAATGATGCGACAAATGAGAGTCGTGCTCTTTATCTTCTCGAATCAGCTGGTTTGATCAAGCTTGATGTTAAAGGTAAGGAACTTGCGACTGTTGCCAACATCAAAGAAAACAAGAAGAATCTGACAATTTCTGAGTTGGATGCTTCTCAAACACCAGCTTCTCTGACTTCAGCAGATGCTGCAGTTGTCAATAATACTTTCGTCCGCGAAGCAGGTATTGACTACAAGAAGGCCCTCTTCAAAGAAGAAGCCAATGAAAACTCAAAACAATGGTATAACCTGATTGCAGCGAAACCAGATTGGAAGAAATCAGACAAGGCTGACGCAATTGAAAAAATTATCAAGGCTTACCACACTGATGAAGTGAAAAAAGTTATCGAAGAATCATCAGATGGCATGGATCAACCAGTTTGGTAATTTTTTACCGGCAGAAGGTCATTGTATTGAATAAATGAAATGATTAAGAAGGGCGGAGATTAGCTTCTCCAGCCCTTTGTCTGCTATTAGGGTCATTTAGTTTGAACAGTATCTAGCTTTGAGCTAGGTTGGTACAGATTGCAACTTATGATTTTACATTTCCCTAGTCGAGCGACAGACGGAAATCAAACTAAAAGGCTACAGAGGATACATCACATATTGGACAAATCAAGGAGTGAATCGGAAATTATGGGCAAAGAAATTATCAAATTGGATCACATTGATGTCGTTTTTAATCAAAAAAAGCAAAACATTAAGGCCGTAGAAGATGTGACCATTCATATTAATCAGGGAGATATTTATGGAATTGTAGGTTATTCTGGTGCCGGAAAATCTACTCTGGTTCGTGTCATTAACTTGCTGCAGGTGCCGTCTGCCGGTAAGATTACGGTGGATGATACGGTTTTCTATGATCATCATCAGGTTCAGCTTACTGCGGCTCAGCTACGTCAAAAGCGTAAGGATATCGGGATGATTTTCCAGCATTTTAACCTCATGGCTCAGATGACAGCCAAGGAAAATGTTGCTTTTGCGCTTAAGCATTCACCTTTATCAGCTGCTGAAAAAGAGAAGAAAGTTCACACTCTTTTGGACTTGGTAGGCTTAGCAGATCGGGCGGACAATTATCCTGCCCAGCTGTCTGGCGGTCAGAAGCAGCGGGTGGCCATTGCACGGGCCTTAGCCAATGATCCCAAAATCCTAATCTCGGACGAGTCCACATCTGCTCTGGATCCTAAGACCACCAAGCAGATTCTGGCTCTATTGCAGGATTTGAATCAAAAATTGGGTCTGACTATTGTCCTCATTACCCACGAAATGCAGATTGTCAAGGACATTGCCAACCGGGTAGCCGTTATGCAGAATGGTCAGCTGATTGAGGAAGGTTCAGTTCTGGATATTTTCTCTAATCCCAAGAATGAGCTGACCCAAGACTTCATTACGACTGCAACGGGTATCAATGAGGCCATGATCAAAATCAATCAGCAAAAGATTGTGCAAAACCTGCCGGAAAATTCCATTCTGGCCCACCTGAAATACTCAGGTGTGGTGACGGACACAGCCATTATAAACGATATTTACAAGCAGTATCACATATCTGCCAATATTCTTCACGCCAATATTGAGATTTTAGACCATGTACCAGTCGGAGAAATGGTCGTTATCTTATCTGGAGAGACCAAGCAACTGGCGGCGGTGCAGGAAAGTCTGCGCGAAGCAGGAGTAGAGCTGCATGTTTTGAAAGAAGGGAGTAACTAATGCTACAGCTGATTCAACAATTTATGCCCAATGTTTATAGAATGGGCTGGTCTGGGCAGGCTGGCTGGGGAACAGCTATTTACCTGACTCTGTATATGACTATCATTCCTTTCTTTATCGGAGGGATTCTAGGCTTTATCGCAGGTCTCTTGCTTGTCTTGACAGGGCCGAGAGGTATTTTGGAAAATAGACTTGTCTTTTTCGTATTGGACAAGGTTACCTCTATCTTCCGGGCTATTCCGTTCATCATTCTCCTAGCCCTCATCAATCCTTTTACTCGGATTATTGTGGGAACTGGGATTGGACCGACTGCTGCCTTGGTGCCTCTTTCACTGGCTGTTTTTCCTTTCTTTGCCCGTCAGGTTCAGGTGGTCTTATCCGAACTAGACCGAGGAGTCATTGAGGCGGCGCAGGCTAGTGGAGCAACTTTCTGGGACATTGTCGGTGTTTACCTGCGGGAAGGTCTGCCGGACTTGATTCGGGTGACGACTGTTACGCTCATCTCTCTGGTTGGTGAGACCGCTATGGCCGGAGCGATTGGAGCTGGTGGACTAGGAAATGTTGCCCTGACTTATGGTTATCAGCGTTTCAATCATGATGTGACCATTCTTGCGACTATTCTTATTTTGCTGCTCATCTTCTTTATTCAGTTTGTTGGGGATTTCCTGACACGGAAGATTAGTCATAGATAATGATTGACAACTAGAGCCTTAGCTGGGGCTCTTTTTTATGCCATAATTTTATAAAAAGACTTGCACAATTAGATTAGGCTTGTTATAATAGCTAAAATCTTTTGAAACCAAGTGTTGGGAAAGTGAGGATATGGCGGATGAAAGCTTATACAAATGTCAATCTGGTGACCTGTGACAGCGCATTTCATGTTTACCGGGACGGGCTGCTAGTGGTTGAGGACGACCGCATTGCCTACTGTGGTCCCTATGAAGAAAACTGGCTAGGGAAGTGCAGTGAAAGAGTAGATTATGAAGGTGCTTGGATTATGCCAGGGCTGGTCAACTGTCATACTCACTCGGCCATGACCTTGCTGCGCGGGATTCGTGATGACAGCAATCTGCATGAATGGCTGGAGGATTATATTTGGCCAGCAGAAAGTCAATTCACAGCGGATTTAACGACCCAGGCTGTCCAGCTGGCTCTGGCTGAAATGCTGCTGTCAGGAACAACGACTTTTAACGACATGTATAATCCTCAGGGAGTGGATATTGACCGGATTTATCAGGCTGTGCGGCAGTCCGGTATGCGCTGCTATTTCTCACCAACCCTCTTTAGCTCAGAGGCGGAAACTGCAGAAGAGACTCTGGCTCGTACTCGTGCCATTATTGAGAAAATTCTCTCCTATGACGATGAAGGTTTTCAGGTCATGGTGGCGCCTCATTCGCCTTATGCCAGTGATGAAGCTTTGCTCAAGGGCAGTCTTGAGCTAGCGCGTGAACTGGATTTGAAGCTTCATATCCATGTGGCGGAGACACAGGATGAAAATAAAATCATACTGGAGCGTTATGGTAAACGGCCGCTGGCTTTCTTGAAAGGCCTAGGCTACTTGGAGCAGCCAGCAATTTTTGCTCACGGAGTTGAACTGAATCCGTCAGAGATTGCGGATTTGGCGGCTTCACCAGTCAGCATCGCCCACAATCCTATCAGCAACCTCAAGCTGGCTTCCGGTGTAGCTCCGGTGACCGACTTACTAGCCGCTGGGGTGACCGTTGGCTTAGCGACAGACTCTGTCGCTTCCAATAATAATCTGGACATGTTTGAAGAAGGCCGGACAGCTGCTCTCCTTCAGAAGATGCGGGCAGGCGATGCAACCCAGTTTACGATTGAGCAGGCCTTGAAAGCTTTGACTATTGAAGGAGCCAAGGCGTTGGGATTGGATAACAAAATCGGTAGTCTGGAAGCGGGCAAGCAAGCCGATTTCATTGTCATTCAGCCTAAGGGACGGCTTCATCTCTATCCTTTGGAAAATATGCTGTCGCATCTAGTATACGCGGTCAAGGGCAGCGATGTTCAGGATGTCTACATTGCAGGGCAGCAGGTTGTCCGAAATGGCCAAGTGCTGACCGTTGATGTAGGAAATTTTGTGTAAGTGTAAAAGCTTAAAATGGAAGTGAGGAACAAGCCTTGCTTCCATTTGTTTTTATAAAATTCTACAAATTATTCAGAAAACGCTTGCAATTTCTCTGGCTTCTGATATAATGGACTTATGGATTGTTACTGGTCAAGCAGGCAAAACCTAAGCAAATACGAGATACGAAGCAGTTTCTTGCTTTCTATTTGGTGTGTGTTTAGGTTTTTTTCGTGCCCTATTTTCTGGGAATAGGAACAGACTGCTAACCTAAAAAATACAAGGAGGATCCATTATGGCTAAAGACTATACAGAATTAGCTCAGGATATTGTTGCCCATGTAGGTGGCAAGGATAATATCACAAAACTGGTACACTGTGTGACACGCTTGCGTTTTTCTCTAAAGGATGAATCTAAGGCAGATACAGACTATCTGATGAAGCGCGACGGAGTTGTAACGGTTGTCAAGGCTGGTGGTCAATATCAAGTTGTTATTGGCAATCATGTGCCTGATGTCTACGAAACTGTGCTCAAGGTTGCTGGTATTTCTGGTGAGGGCAGTGTTGATGCAGACGATGATGCTGTGGAAGGAAATCTGTTTGACCGCTTCATTGCGCTCGTATCTGGTCTCTTCCAGCCTATGCTTGGTACCTTGTCAGCAGCAGGTATGATAAAAGGTGTGGTAGCCATTATGGCAGCCTTAGGCGTTGCCAAAACAGATGGTGCTTATGTTGTTCTCAATGCAGCTGGTGATGGTATCTTCCAGTTTCTTCCTTTAATTTTAGCTATTACATCTGCTAAACGTTTCAAGATGAATCAGTTCACGGCTTTGGCTATCGGTTTTGCCTTGGTTTATCCAAATATCGCTGCTAGTTTTACAGCAGAAAAACCGCTTTATACACTTTTTGCAGGTACACCTATCGAGTCTCCGATTTTCTCGACTTTCTTCGGTCTTCCTATTATCTTCCCTGCATCTAGCTACCTGTCAACGGTCCTTCCAGTAATTACAGCTGTTTGGGTTGGGGCCAAGATTGAAAAAGGCTTTAAAAAAATCATTCCAGATGTTGTCAAAGTCTTTATCGTACCATTCTTTACCCTTTTAATTACAGTGCCACTGGCCTTTCTGGTCATCGGTCCGGTCATGAGTTGGGCGTCTGATTTGGTTGGTGCTCTCTTTACAGGTATCTATGATTTTAGTCCGGTGCTATACGGTATTGTTCTTGGTGCTGCTTGGCAGGTTCTGGTTATGTTTGGTCTTCACTGGGGCTTGGTGCCACTAGCAATCTTGGAACTTCAAAAGGGTCCAGGTGTCATTCTGGTTGCCTCTATTGCTATCTGTTTTGCACAAGCAGGTGCTCTAATTAACATCATGATGCGAACCAAGGAAGAGAAGGTTCGTCAGCTTTCAATTCCAGCTTTCATCTCAGCTCTCTTTGGTGTAACGGAGCCAGCTATTTACGGGATCACACTCCCTATGCGCTTGCCATTCATCATGACCTGTATTTCTGGAGCTCTGACTGGTGCTTATCTGGCTTTCTTTGATGTTAAAATGCAGGTTATGGGTGGTTTGGGACTCTTTGCTATTCCATCCTTTATCGAAGCTGGCAATAGCATGACTTTGATTCACTTCCTCATTGCTATTGTGGCAAATTTTGTGCTAGGTTTTGGCCTGACTCAGCTGGTCAAGATTCCAAATCTTTTCGGTAGTCCGTCAGAAAAAGATGCTGCTGAGTCTTTAGATTCTGAAAAAGAAGCAGTCTCAGCGGGAATTACAGAGCAAGTCGTGACCAGTCCATTAGCTGGCGAGATAATCGCTCTTGAGGACACTCCGGACGCAGTTTTTGCCAGCGGAGCTATGGGCAAAGGAGTTGCCATTGAGCCTAGTGTCGGTGAAGTAGTAGCGCCTGCTGATGGGGTCATTCGCCTGCTCTTCCCTACCAACCATGCTATTGGTTTAGCTACGGATGATGGAGCAGAACTGTTGATTCACGTTGGTATGGATACAGTAGCCCTTGACGGAAAAGGGTTCACAGCCCATGTTGTCCAAGGCTCTAAAGTCAAGAAAGGTCAGCTTTTGCTTAGTTTTGATATCGATACTATCAAGGAGGCTGGTTATCCAGTGACAACTCCAATCATTGTTACTAACACAGCCAATTATAAGCAGATTGAAGTCCTTGCAAAAGGAGAAGTTCAGCTTGGTGATCAGCTCTTAGAATTGAAAAAATAGATAATGAAGCAGGAGAATGGGAGAAAGTGCCGCAATTTGGAGATTGTAGCATGCTTCTCCCCGCTCCTGCTTTTTGCTTTGCTTTCCTTTTGACGGTAAAAATAGTACAATATAGTAAATGTTGATGCACTATTATCAAGTAAGAAAAAGCGGAGAAATGTGATGGATAAAAAATTTCTTTGGGAGAAGATTCAGACTTTTTTTCAGGAACTTTGGAAAAAGATATCGGGTTTTGTTGCAAAGCATAATCTTTTAGTAGATGCTTACCATGCTTGGCGGGACTGGTTTAAGGAACTTCCATTTCCTCGTCCCAAAATCTTTCAAAAACAGCTTAGCAATCGCCAGTTTGTCGGAGTGCTTTTGACCGTAGTAGGGCTGTCAGCCAGCTTAATCCTCTTGTCAGAACATTTGCAGGATTTTACCTTTCTGTCTCCTAGTAAGAAAGAGCAGCAGTCAGATTCCTCTCAGAATCAGACGGTTCGCATCATGGCAACTGGGGATTTGCTTTATCACGATGGCCTTTATCTGAGCGCTCAGAAAGAAGATGGCACTTATGATTTTTCTGAGAATTTCCACTATGCCAAGGAATGGCTTCGGCAGGGAGATTTGGTCTTAGGGGACTTTGAAGGCACGATTCGGCCGGACTATCCCTTGAATGGCTATCCGCTCTTTAATGCTCCAGAAGCCGTAGTTCCAGCAATCAAGGATGCTGGCTATCAGGTGATGGATCTGGCTCATAATCACATTTTAGACTCTGGCTTGGAGGGAGTTTTCACTACAGCTCAGGCTTTTGAAAAAGAGGGAATCACTCCCGTCGGTGTTTATCCGCATGAAAGCCGCAGTCAGGCACCGCTCTTGATAAAGGAAGTAAAAGGCATTAGGATTGCACTGCTAGCCTACTCTTATGGCTACAATGGCATGGAGGGGCTTCTCAGTCAGGAAGACTATGACAATCGACTGTCCGATCTGGATGAAGAAAAGATGCGAGCCGAGATTGAGCGGGCAGAAAAGGAAGCAGATATTACAGTCGTCATGCCTCAGATGGGGATAGAGTACCAGCTGGAGCCGACAGAGGAGCAGATGACCCTCTACCATAAAATGGTTGACTGGGGAGCAGATATCGTCTTTGGAGGGCATCCGCATGTGGTTCAGCCGGCAGAGATTTTAGAGAATGACGGCCAGAAGAAGCTGATCATGTATTCTATGGGGAATTTCATTTCCAATCAGCGCATCGAAACTATGGAGGGAATTGAAAATGCTCATTGGACCGAGCGCGGAGTGCTGATGGATGTTACCATTGAAAAGACACCAAAGGGCACACAGATAAAAAGTGCCCAGGCTCATCCGAGCTGGGTCAGCCGAGTTGAAAAGGGCACTACTTCGGCAGACGGTCTACCTTTATACACTTACCAGACCTGGATTTTGGACGATTTTGTCGAAGGTGGCAAGTATCGAGACAAACTGGATCAAGAAACCAGAGCACGGATTGATACCGCCTATCAGGAAATGAATTCTCATGTTGGACTGAATTGGCCGGGGCAATAAATTGCTTGAATATGATTTTAGCCAGATTGGATTTACCAATCTGGTTTTTGCTATTTTGAAATTTAAGATTTTGTTATAATTAAAAAGGATTATAGAACTGTTAATGAATGAAACTGACCGCTTTCGAGCTCGTCTATTATGTTATTGGAAATAAAATGAAATGTATTTTGGTTTGTGGTTGCTTTTGTATCTTATACCTATGTTTATCTTGTTTTTGTTGCTAGTGTGCTCCCTGGTCTTGTTGATTTTCTGCCTGTTTCTGAGAAGAAATCTCTTCAAGGAAAAGCAGGGCCGCAATTTGCTGCTAGCTATCCTTTGGCTGGGGCTCTTCAATCTCCTGCTGAACTTGCTAGTATAGAAATGATGAGTTCGTAAGGAGAACAATCCAAATGAAATGATAGAGACTAACTTTATCCTTGTTTGCTGAAACTAAATATTGATTGAGAATTAAAGAAAGGCGAAATATGAATTTTTTTGAACAACTTTTTCTTTTAATAGACTTTTTAATTCACTTTTTACCACTCTTATTTATCTTTGTTGTTTTTATCGTTTCATGGATAGTTTATATCTGTATAAAGAAACCTTTCTACAAAAGCATTTATGGGAAAGTGATTAGTCTACTCTTTTTGGGAACTTTGATTTGGAATCTGGTTTATTTTGGCGGAGAAGATCATGGCGGCTCCTATCAATTAGTCAAATTAAAGCCAGGCGAAGCTGTTTATGTAAAGATTAAAAAGCCTTATCTTGACCTAATAAAGGGTTCAGGAGTCAGTGTTTTAAAATTTAAAGATAAAACAGATGGGAAAATTAGAATATACGATTCTTATTTGAGAGAGCAGATAGGTGAAAATGAGTATATCTATGATGCAGAAAAAAAGTCTGTTCACTACTATAATGAAAAGGATGGGGGGATAACAATCCCAAACGAACAGGCTTTATCCGATTTAGGTGTTGAGTTTAACGAAAACTATAGCATTGATGTCAACTTTACCCAAAATAGAGCGTTTGTTTTTAGTGTAAGCGACAGTGATCAAGATATCACTGTCCAAAACGAATCAGATAAACCCATATCTTTTTATGTCAAAGCCTATCACAGAGTCTATGGCTCAGAAGGTAGGGACCGAGATATAGAATAATATCTTACAAAACATGGTGCTGTTTCTATCCTTCTTATAATATTAGCATTACAAAAAACGAATACCTCCAAGTTCACTTAGCTTAGCAGGTATTCGTTTTTTATTTTCTATTTTAGAGCTTCATTTCTTCCGATACTGGCTTGGTGTCATTTGGTAGTATTTTTTGAACTGGCGGTTGAAGTTGGACAGGTTATTAAAGCCTGCTTGACTGGAGATTTCCAGTACAGAGAGATTGGAGTGCTGCAGGAGTTCGGCTGCCTTGCGCAGGCGGAATTGAATCAGGTACTCAATGCAGGAAACGCCCAGATGCTTCTTGAAGAAGTTCATGAAATGGGTGGAGCTGTAGCCGCAGATGCCAGCTAATTGGTCAATATTTAGGTCTTCTTGGTAATGGGCATTGATGTAGTCGATGATGGAGCGAATCTTTTCTTCCTTGCGGTAGCCTTCTGGTGATAGGTCTTTGGAAATGACATAGCCATTCTCAAAGAGCAGGTAGAAGAGCTGGTTAAGCTGGGCTTTGAGCTGAAACTCGTAGTGAGATTTGCGGAAATAGCCTGTTTCCATAGCTGCTAAGAGGTACTGGCGAATCTCGGCATAGGCTGTATCCGTAGGCTTGATAACATGAGTCAAGTCCAACTGGCCATTGTAGAGGGGCTGCAAGTAGTTGATGCTGGCCTGATCCATGGCAGAGTAGCCCATCAGATCCAGATGGAAATTAATGGCGTCCATATAATGACGCTCGTCGTTGATGGGGTGGATGGAGTGCAGGGCATTGGGGCGAATCAGGATAATATCACCTTTTTCGCTGTTAAAGTAGTCGTCATCAATATGAAATTGTGCTTTTCCTTCGTGGACATAAATCATTTCAACATCGGTATGCCAGTGGAAAAGAATATCTGGATGACCATTTTCAGTGATGGTGCGGGTCAGAGAATAAGGGGTTCCTTGGTTTTTAAAAACGGTATTTTTATGTAGTTGGCCTAAATCAATCATGGGGACACTCTTTCATAGAATAGTACAATTTATTAAGATAATTGTGTTAGAAAATATGTTTGACAACTATTATAATATAAATATAAAAAAAACGAAAGCGAGAAAATGCAAATGGGTAAATTTCCGCAGAATTTCCTCTGGTGCGGTGCAACTGCAGCCAACCAGTATGAAGGTGCCTATAATATGGATGGAAAAGGCCTGTCTGTTCAGGATGTGACTCCAAAAGGCGGAGTGCCAGCCAAGCCAGGTGATTGCAATCCTTTGATTACCGAGGAGCCGACACCAGATAATCTCAAGCTAGAAGGGATTGATTTCTACCATCGTTATAAGGAGGACATTGCCCTCTTTGCGGAGATGGGTTTCAAGGTTTATCGGACTTCCATAGCCTGGTCTCGGATTTTCCCAAATGGAGACGAGCAGGAGCCCAATGAAGCTGGTCTGCAATTCTATGACAATCTTTTTGATGAACTGGCTAAATATGGCATTGAGCCGCTGATTACCCTGTCTCACTATGAAACGCCCCTGCATTTGGCGTGTCAATACAATGGCTGGGCCAACCGTGATTTGATTGGCTTCTACGAGCGCTATGTTCGCACGGTTTTTACCCGCTACAGGGACAAGGTCAAGTATTGGCTGACCTTTAATGAAATCAACTCTGTTCTCCATGCGCCCTTTATGAGTGGCGGCATTGCCACGCCAGCTGAAGAGTTATCCAAGCAGGACCTCTATCAAGCGGTCCATCATGAGCTGGTGGCGTCTGCCTTAGCAACGAAGATTGGTCATGAGATCAATCCTGATTTTAAGATTGGCTGTATGGTTCTCGCCATGCCGGCCTATCCCATGACACCTAAACCTGAAGATGTGTTGGCAGCACGGGAATTTGAAAATCAAAACTATCTCTTCTCTGATATCCATGTGCGTGGAAAATATCCAGCCTATATCAATCGTTTCTTCAAGGAGAATGGGATTGAGATTCAGTTTGCGCCGGGAGACAAAGAGCTTTTGGCTGAAAATACTGTAGACTTTATTTCCTTCTCCTACTATATGAGTGTAGTTGCGGCCCATGATCCGGAAAATTATTCTTCCGGCCGAGGCAATCTTTTAGGTGGTATCCTAAATCCTCATCTGGCTAGCTCAGAATGGGGTTGGCAGATTGACCCAGTCGGCCTGCGCTTAGTGCTAAATAGCTTTTATGACCGCTATCAACTGCCTCTCTTCATCGTGGAAAATGGTCTCGGTGCCAAGGATGTCTTGGTGGATGGTCCAAATGGTCCAACGGTTGAAGATGACTACCGCATTGATTATCTCAAACAGCATTTGCAGCAGGTAGGAGAAGCTCTGGAAGATGGCGTAGAACTGCTAGGTTACACGACTTGGGGCTGTATTGATCTAGTCTCAGCCAGCACGGCAGAACTTAGCAAACGTTATGGCTTTATCTACGTTGACCGCAACGATGACGGTAGCGGAACTCTAGCCCGCTACAAGAAAAAATCTTTTGATTGGTACAAAGAAGTCATTGCGACGAATGGAGACAGTCTCTATCAGGATTGAATGACTTAAACAAAATAGCTCCTTATAAAATAAACCAAGTCCTATCTGGCTTGGTTTTTTAATATTTTAAGATGGGAATTGGCTGAATCCTCTTGATTTTAAAAGCAAGATGAGAAAAGGCAGTGTTTCGAGGGAATCTGTCTCTATAAAAAAATAAGAATTTATTCGCAAAATTGCAGATATTTGAATCCGTTTACAAAAAAACAAAGACACCTCAAATAAAATATGGTATAATATATTAAGAATATTTACTTCAGGAGGGGAAATCATGAGTAGGAAAATCCGTTTCATTTCTCTGCTTACTCTGTTGATTTGTTTTCTGATGGGCTGCAGTCTTTTTCAAAAGAACGGTGGAGGTCCGGGAGAGCAAGGCAGCCAATTTTCGGAAAGTGTTCGTAAGCTGAGAGAAAAATACAGCAAAAATACTCCTTATGATGTCCAAGAAAAGGTCATTCAGATCAAGGAAAATGAGCCTATTACATTTCCGACAGAGGTACAAAAGCCTAACGATTTTGAGACACTGCCACATGAAGGACAGACTGAGTTGATTTCTTCCTTTGAAATTTATGGAGACAGCAACTTACGAGCTATTTTAGGGGGTGACTTTAAGATGAATGATAAGCGGCAGATAGTGATTGAGCCAGCTTATCATTTCTCTGCGACTAGAGTGGAGGCAAATGGAGAGCATACGGAATATGGTCTAGCCAAGCAAGGTGAGAGCTGGGGTGTTTTTGATACGCTCTATTTGCTGCAACGGGATGATGAGCGCACAGGTAAAAAGCTTAAAAAGCCAAAACTTTGGATTGTTAAGATAGATAAGAAAGGGCGTGACAAGCTAGCTCTGAAAACTAAGAGCAGCCTGCTCGGAGATGGTCGCTTGCAGCTAGAATGGACGGAAGTACCGGGAGCGGACTCTTATTCCATTATAAAAAGAGAGTATGTGACCATGCCTGGCAGTGATACTAAGACAGGTCTTTACAACTATAAAGAGGTCGACAGGGTCACTTCGACAGTGTATCGGACAGATTTGCCTACCCACTATGATAGCCGCAACGGAGGCCGTTCTGGTGATGACCCGATACTTGCCAGACAACGGTTGCTGCAGGCTTACGACCAGGATTACAGTAAGAAAACGGTTGAGAAAAAGCCTTATGAACTCCTTGTTGTTCCCCTTAAAGACAAAGAAGCTTTAGGAACTATCAGCAATCCTATCTCATCTGATAGCTTTGCGAAACTGATGCCGAATCAAATCGATTTTCGGACTTTTTCTGACCAGGTTTCCGCCCTGAGGCAGAAAGGAAACATTCCTGAAGAAGCACCGCTGCAGATGATGGATGGCCAGATTCAGAACTTTCCAATCGTCTATGAAAAAATTGAAAAAGAAGGCCGGGATGTCAGATGTCTGGTCTCTATCAAGGGCATGCCTACTGTCAAAACGGACTTTTTCATTGAACAGGCCAGTGTCGAAGAAGTGCAGCCTGTTGTAGATAGGCATAATGAAAAGGTCAATAAAGAGGAAAGCAAGTCGGGTGTTTCAGAGAAATATATCAGCGTAGAGCAGGCAGACTTGGATCTCAAGGGTAAAACAGTCGTTCATGATGTTAGTGACATTGAGGAAAGAGTGGCAGCCAGAAGTGCAGCGCAGGAATATTTTGCTAAGGCCCTTCTGTCAGATGCTGAATATGTTGATTACAGTGAGTTTCCAGAGCTGAGTGAAGGAGATGTCAGTGAATTGCTTCACGATGTTTTAGAGCAAAATCCAGTCATTCAGCAGGGAGTAGTTCCTACCATTGATGCTAAGCAACATGTGGTAAGTTTTAAATACGATGCTGATGAAACTGCCAAATATAAGAAGGCCCGCAAAAAAGTCAAAGAGATTGTCAAAGACATCATCAAAGACCAGATGAGCGACCGAGAAAAGGTTGAGGCAATTAATCAGTATATGATTGAGCATATTAGCTATGATAAGGCTGCTTACCAAGGCTTTTTGAATTACAAAACATCTATTGAGAATAAAGAATCAGAAGAAGCTATTTCAAAAGCGTTTAAAGATATGCAAGACGGTATTCGCAAGTATGAATCTAGTTTTGATATTACTGGTCCGCTATTTGAGGGTAAGGGAGTCTGTCAAGCTTACGCTGTAACTTTCCAGGCTCTTGCTCAGGAAGCTGGTCTCGAAACCATGTATGTGAGTGGAAATACAGATGATTTTGACCCGCATGCTTGGAACTTCGCAAAAGTAGATGGTCAGTGGCTGGCTTTAGATGTTACCTGGAATGACTCTGATGGAGACAGCACTAAAAAAGAAAATGAATACTTGCTATTGGCCATGGATAATCCACTCTACGCACAGAGCCACTATGCCTTTGACAGATACGAAGATGCTATTAAAGAATGATGCTCCAAATAGAAGCAATCTTTAAAAGATGCCTAAGCCTTGTAAGGCAAGGAAGAAGCCAATCAAAAACCCTGAGATAACAGTATCTCAGGGTTTTTCTATACTTTTATTTCTTCCAGCTTTCGACTTCTTTCTGGTGGTTTTTGATCCACTCTTTGGCTGCTGCTTCTGGTGAGCTGCCTTCGTTAATCTTAAGCATGACTTCTTCCATGTCCTTTTGAGTCCAGTTGAAGTTATCCAGGACCTTGTTGACTTCTGGTAAGTCCTTGTCTAGATTTTTTCGAGTCATAGTGTGGATAGCTTCCTTGCCGCCCATGGTTCCCTTAGGATCCTTGAGGTATTTGAGGTCGTATTTGGAGAACATCCAGTGTGGTGACCAACCAGTTACGATGATATCTTCTTTATTCTTAATAGCTTGATCCAGAGCAGTGGTCATGGCTCCTGTTGAGGAAGAAGAAAGATTCCAGCCACTGAGATTGCTGTATTCTTGCATAGTCTTCTCAGTGGCGGTCATGATACCAGCGCCGGGCTCAATACCTGTGATAGTTTTCTTGGCTTGGTCTGACAGGTCTTCGATAGAATCAGCGTCCATATAGCTTGGTACGACTAGCCCTGTCTTAACGCCCTCAAGGTTTGGCCCCAAGTCTACTAGTTTGTCCTTGTACTCTTCATAGAGAGCAGCGTGGGTGGTCGGCAACCAGGCAGAAACCATGGCATCTGCTTCGCTATTAGCAACGGACTTCCACATAACGGCATTGTCTAGCGGTGTAATGGTGACATCGTAGCCCATTTCCTTGAGGGCTTCCGCTACGACATTGGTTGAGGCAACTTCGGAGTCCCATTCAACATAGGCAAGGTTGACCTTTTCTTTTTTGCTTTGCTGAAGCTTGGTTACTTGATTTCCGACAAAGGCTGTCAGGAAGACAGCAGCTAGAGCAGACCAGAGCATAACCTTGTTACGTTTTTCCTTAGTAGTGACTGGTGATTTTTTAGCCAGAGGTTGGTTGAGCTTCTGAGTCAGGCGGTCAATGATAATGGCCAGGATAACCAGAGATACCCCATTGACAAATCCGGAACCGATGTCGGCATGCTGCAGGGCAGAGAGAACGCCGCGGCCCAGTCCTGGCGCCCCAATCATAGAGGCAGTAACGACCATAGACAGAGCTAACATGATGGTCTGATTAACCCCAGCTAGGATGGTATTTTTAGCCAGAGGCAGCTCAACTTTGAAGAGCTTCTGCTTGCCAGTGCCCCCGAAGGAGTCTGACGCTTCAATCAGCTCAGTCGGAATCTGACGAATGGCTAGATTGGTAAAGCGGACAGTCGGTGGCAGGGCAAAGATGACAGAGGCAAAGACCCCAGGCACCATACCGATACCGAAGAAGGCCACGGCCGGTATCAGGTAGACAAAGGCCGGCATAGTCTGCATAAAGTCCAGCAAGGGCTTGATAACTGCTTCGACGCGGTTGCTCTTAGCCATCCAAATCCCCAGTGGAATACCGATGATAATGGAAATGGCACTGGAGACGATAACCAAGGTCACAGTGTTCATAAGATTTTCCCATAGGCCTTGGTTGTAAACAAAGAGCAAGCCTAGGAAGGTGAGCAGGGGCAGCCCCAGCTTACGCTTGGAAATCAAATAGGTAAAAATAGTGATGACTGCGATAAAGAGCAGGGGCGGAATGAAGAGCAGGGTGTCTGTCATCCCATTCATGATGGCATTTCCGATAGCCTGAAGGACCGAGAAAAGCCCGGAGAAGGTATCTGTTACCCAGTTAGTAAAGGACTCAACCCATTGAGAAACGGGGATTGGCTGTTGTAAAATATTCAAAATGCGAACCTCCCTTATTCTTCAGATTCAGTAGTATTGGCCAAGGCTTCGATGACTCGGCCTTTGATAATAACGCCGACTAACTTGTCCTTATCATCTACAACGGCCAGAGGCGCTGGTGAATCGTAAATCAGCGGGAAAATATCAGTAATCAGAGTTTCCTGAGTAACCTTGCGTACGTTCTTATCAATCACTTCAGCCAGTGCTTGATGCTGTTTACGGGCGTCGCGGGCAGCTTCGGCAGTCAGACTGCCCTTGAGATGCCGCTTCCTATCCACAGCCAGCAGCATACTGACCTCTTCTTTTTTCATCCGATTAAGAGCCACGGTTGGTCCGTCAATGTCAATGTTAGTAGTCAGTGGCGTTGTCATGATATTCTGGGCAGTCAAGACCTTGGAGCGGTCCACATCTTCAACGAACTCTCGAACGAAGTCGTTGGCTGGATTGGTCAGGATTTCCTCACCGGTGCCAATCTGCATAATCTGACCGTCAGCCATAATGGCAATACGGTCACCGATACGCAGGGCCTCATTGAGATCGTGCGTGATAAAGATAATGGTACGCTCATGCTCTGCCTGCAGATCCAGCAGCTCATCCTGCATTTCACGGCGGATAAGGGGGTCTAAAGCTGAGAAGGCCTCGTCCATAAGCAGAATATCAGGATTATTGGCCAAAGCTCGAGCCAGACCAACCCGCTGCTGCATCCCACCAGAGAGCTGATCGGGGTATTGGTCCTTGAAGGACAGGAGACCGGCATTATCCAGAGCTTGTTCAGCTAGGCGCGTGCGCTCTTCCTTATCAACACCTCGAACTTCCAGACCGAACTCAGTATTTTCCAGAATGGTCCGATGCGGGAAGAGTCCAAAGTTCTGGAAGACCATATTGAGCTTGTGGCGGCGAACGTCACGCAGCTCCTCTTCGTTCATCTTGGCTACATCTTGGCCGTCGATGTAAATGTCGCCTGATGTTGGGTCAATCAATCGGTTGAGCAGGCGGATAAGGGTAGACTTCCCACTACCGGACAGTCCCATGATGACAAAAATTTCTCCGGTCTGAACCTCAAAGTTTACATCGTAAACTCCGACAGTAGCACCGGTTTTTTCTAAAATTTCCGTCTTGCTTTTGGCTTGCTGCACCATTTCTAGTGCCTGCTTTTGCCTTTTTCCGAAAATTTTAGTCAAATGTTTTACTTCTAGTTTATTCAACGTATTTCTCCTTTTGCACAAGTGACTACATGTTTGTTTTGATAAGTTGTCACTTAAAAGACCATCACAGTATAACATCGTGTGGTCACTTTGTCAAACCCAAAAGACCGTCAGACCGGCCTTTTTCGGCTATTATAAAAAAGGGGAGTGATTTTTTGAAATATTTTTGAAAGTCGTAAAAACCTTGTCAGACAGCGGATTTGCCTGTCTATTCTGTTTTTTGACAAAGAAAAAACAAGTGCTGTTTCACTTGTTTGTTTCAATTTCATTAAAAAATAAATTATGCATCAAACCGACCGATAATTCGTTGCCAACAAAGTAGATGGTATTGCCGGCTTCCAGCTTGGTGTAAGGACCAGGCGAGATTAGGAGTTGGTCTCCCTGCTGGACTGCGACAATGGTAGCGCCAGTCGAGTGCCAGATATTGAGCTCATTGATAGATTTTCCTAGGTTAATGGCGTCTGCTGAGAGCTGGAGCTCGTAGGGATTGAAAGGAAAGCGCTGCTGGACATCTTTAGTTCGGCTGAGAAGCTGATTAAGCAACTGGGAAAAGTTGGCAAATTCTTCCTCTTGGCGCTGGATGCTCTGGTGGAGCTTGCTTTTGAGATCCTGCAGAGAGTTGACATCTTTATAGGTCTCAAGAAACTGCTGAGCTTTTTCCTTGGAGGAGATGAAAGCTCCACTACCATGACGGACTTCCATGATTTCCAGATCTACCAGCACATTGATAGCCTTGCGGGCTGTCTCAGGGGAGACATTGAAGTTGCTGGCTAAGGTAGAGCGAGCATAGATCTTGCTGCCGATAGGATATTTGCCGTCAACGATTCGCTCGGCAATGGCGACGGCAATCTGCTGGTAGCGTGGGAATGCGACTTCTTTTTTGCTCATGAGGACCTCCAATTTTACGACAGGAATATAGCTATGATTATAATATAAAACTGGAAGATTGAAAAGTGGCCTTTGTAAAATCGACCGTCTTATCCGCCTCTTCTTGCCTTTCTTTTTACTTTTTTAAGTAGTATAATATGTCTAAAAGTTAGAGGTCTTCTGGAAAAGGAACAGTAAAAACCAGATGATAAAGATAGAAATGGATAAAAAGATGACTGTAAAGATGGTAGCGACAGACATGGATGGAACCTTACTGGACGGACAGGGACAGCTGGATTTGCCGCGTCTGGCTACTATTTTAGATGAGCTGGAGAAGAGAGACATTCGCTTTGTGGTGGCTACTGGTAATGAAATTCCACGAATGCGTCTGCTATTGGGAGATTTGGTAGAACGAATGGCCTTGGTAGTCGCCAACGGAGCTCGGATTTTTGAAAAGAACCAGCTAAGCATGAGTAGCTTCTGGGAACCTGGATTGATTAGGGATGCGCTGGCTTACTTTGCTGGGCGTGAAAAGGAGCTTCAGCTGGTTGTGACTTCTGAAAGAGGTGGCTTTGTCCAAGAGGGGACAGAGTTTCCCTTGATTGAAAAAGTCATGACCAAGGAAATGGCCCAGTTTTTCCACAAGCGGATGAACTTTGTGCCTAGCCTACAGGATTATCCCTTTGACAAGGTCTTGAAAATGAGTATGATGGTAGAAGAGGCTGCAGCAGCAGAGCATGCTCGTCTGATTAATCAGCATTTTGCAGGCCGATTGAGCGCGGTTGCTAGTGGTTATGGAGCCATTGACATCCTCCAAGATGGGATGCACAAGGCATGGGGCTTGCAGCAACTGATGGCTAAGTGGCAGATTCAAAGCTCGGAAATCATGGCTTTTGGCGATAGTGAAAATGATATAGAAATGCTTGAATTAGCTGGTATTTCTTACGCTATGGAGAATGGGGATGAGCGGGTCAAAAAGGTAGCAGATTACCTAGCACCGGCCAATACAGAAGCCGGTGTTCTACAGGTGATTGAGCAATACTTAGAAGAGGAAAAAGAATAATGGCAGTACAATTATTAGAAGAATGGCTTCTCAAGGAGCAGGCAAAATTGCAGCAAAACTACAGAGAACTCAATCAACTCTCCGTCAAGGAGCCAGACATCATCTTTATCGGAGACTCCATTGTGGAATACTATCCTCTCTATGAGCTCCTGCAGACGGATAAAAGACTGGTCAACCGTGGCATTCGGGGCTATAAGACTGATTTGCTTTTAGACAATCTAGATGCCCATCTTTTTGGGCAGGCTCTGGATAAGGTCTTTATCTTGATAGGTACCAATGACATTGGCAAGGAGATGCCTCAGACAGAAACGCTAGCTAATTTAGAAGCCGTTATTCAGGAGATTTCTCGTGACTATCCTCTGGCTCAGATCCAATTACTGTCGGTCCTGCCGGTCAATGAAGCTCCAGCCTACAAGAGCACGGTCTATGTCCGCAGCAATGAAAAGATTCTGGCCCTTAATCAGGCCTATCGCCAGCTGGCCAGCGCCTACATGAATGTCCAGTTTATCGATCTCTACGATGCTTTTCTGGACGAGGAAGGCCAGCTGCGCCCAGACTACACAACTGACGGCCTCCATCTGACCATTGCTGGCTATGCAGCCCTGTCCAAGGCTTTGCAGGAGACGTTATAGAGATAAAAATAGGGAGCGAAAAAAGCCCAACCAGACAAATCTTCAAAGGAAGATTTTTTTTAAAAACTTTTGGTTGACAAATGTAAATCTTAGAGATAAAATAGTATCATAAGATTTACAAATGTAGATTTTGAAAGGAGAAGCTATGCAAATTTCCAATGCGGAATGGCGCATCATGAAGATTATCTGGATGGAAGGCAAGCAGACCAGCACGGATTTGATCGCCGTCTTGTCCGAGCGCTTTGACTGGTCGAAGTCGACGGTCAAGACTCTCTTGACCCGCTTGGTGGAGAAAGGATGTTTGACTAGAGAAAAATCAGGCAAAGCCTTTGTTTACTCGGCTTTGTTGAAGCAGGACCAGAGTTTAGACTTGGTCGTTGAGGATGTGAAAGACAAGGTTTGCTCCAAAAGGATTGTCCAGGTGCTTGAAAACTTGATTCAGGAGAGTGACTTTACGCTTGCAGATCTTAATCAGCTGCAGCAGGTCCTGGAAGAAAAGAAAGCAGAGGCTGTCGAAACAGTCCCTTGCAATTGTATGTAATAGAAAGAAGGAAATTCCATGTTTGGATTGTTGATTAGTATTGTTTGTTTACTTGTGGTTGCTTTTATTGCTTGGTGGTTCTTTGCAGAGCATGAAAAGGTAAGCGGCCACGCTCGTCAGAAATCAGGTTATCAAGAAATTGAAGTCGAAGTCATGGGGGGCTATTCGCCTGAAACCATTGTCCTGAAAAAGAATGTTCCAGCCCGGATCATCTTTAATCGCAAGGATCCATCTTCATGTCTGGCTCAAGTGATCTTTCCAGATTTTGGCGTTCATGAAGATTTGCCTTTAGGTGAAAAACATGTCATTGAAATTACGCCAGAAAAAGCGGGCGAATATGGGTATTCATGTGGAATGAACATGATGCATGGTCACATGATTGTGGAATAAAGGAGTAGGTATGGTAGAAAAACAAAAAGCAGTTGTGGAAAACGGAGTGCAAAAGATCCGTATTACAGCAGAAAAAGGCTATAGTCCAAAGGAATTTCAACTTCAAAAAGGGATCCCTGCTGAAATCACCTTTCATCGGGTCAATCCTTCCGGCTGTTACAAGGAAATTTTGTTTGAAGATCAGGGGATTTTAGAGCCTTTGGAAGTCGGTGTGGATAAGGTGATATCCTTTACTCCGACAGAAACAGGGGACTTCGAGTTTTCATGTGGAATGAAGATGCAAAAGGGTTCCTACACGGTTGTGGAAAAACGCCGTCGTGTCTTAAGTTTACGGGGTCGCTTTTGGATTACTAGTATCTTTACTCTTCCCTTATTGATCTTGATGATCGGGATGATGGCAGGATTTGTATCCCATCCAGTCAGTCGCTGGGGGACTTTTCTAGCGACAACGCCGATCATGTTGGTAGCAGGAGTTCCTTTTATCAAGAGTGCCTGGGCCTCATTTAAGAAGCACCATTCCAATATGGATACCTTGGTAGCTCTTGGAACCCTGGTAGCCTATGTCTATAGTGTATTTGCCCTTTTTACTGGTCAGCCAGTATACTTTGAGGCTGCGGGTTTTATCATCTTCTTTGTCCTCTTAGGGCAAATCTTTGAAGAACGGATGCGTAACAATGCCTCCGAGGCTGTGGAAAAGTTGTTGGATTTGCAGGCAAAAACGGCTCAAGTTCTCCGTGATGGGAACTATGTCGAGGTGGCGGCAGAAGATATCCAAATTGATGACTTGATTCGGGTCCGTCCTGGGGAAAAGATCGCGGTTGATGGGACGATTGTAGAAGGAAGTACGACCATTGATGAGTCGATGGTGACAGGTGAAAGCTTGCCTGTGGAAAAATCAGTTGGTGATGCAGTTATCGGCTCCACTATCAACAGCAATGGGACCATTCTCTTTAAGGCTGAAAAAGTCGGTAGTGAGACCCTCTTATCTCAAATTGTGGACTTTGTCAAAATGGCCCAATCCAGTCGTGCTCCTATTCAAGATTTGACGGATAAGATTTCAGGTATCTTTGTTCCAGTGGTGACGATTTTGGCCATTGCGACTTTCTGGGTTTGGTCCGTGCTTTTGGGCGCGTCGCTTCAAGAGGCCATGCTCTATGCAGTCTCTGTCCTCATTATTGCCTGTCCTTGTGCCCTTGGTTTAGCAACCCCAACAGCCCTGATGGTCGGAACCGGCCGTAGTGCCAAGATGGGCGTTCTGATTAAAAATGGAACAGTTCTTCAAGAAGTGCAAAAGATTCAAACCGTTGTGTTTGATAAGACAGGGACTATTACCATTGGCCAACCACTTGTAACCGATGTTGTAGGAGATGAAGCGCGTGTCTTGACACTGGCTGCTAGTCTTGAAACTTTTTCAGAACATCCACTAGCCCAAGCGGTGTTATCCCAAGCAGAAGAAAAAGGTTTGGTGTTATCCCCTGTGGAAAACTTCCAAGCGATTGAAGGAAAAGGGGTCCAAGGTCAGATCGACCAGCAGTTGGTGACCTTGGGAAATGGCAAACTTCATGACGGGACAGCGATGGATCCGGAGCTTGAAAAACGGATGGTAGAGTTGCAAGAGCAGGCCAAAACAGTGATCAGTTTGTCTGTGGATGGGCAAGTGATTGGCTTGATTGCCATTCAAGATGCTCCGAAGGCCAGCTCAAAAGAAGCGATCAAAAAGCTCAAAGAACGGGGCTTGAAAACGGTCATGTTAACGGGGGATAATGAACGGGTGGCACAAGCTATTGCTAAGCAAGTGGGAATTGACACCGTCATTGCTGATGTCCTTCCTCAAGAAAAAGCTAGCGCCATCCAAAAACTGCAAGAAGCTAGCAAGGTCGCCTTTGTTGGAGATGGGATCAATGATGCTCCAGCTCTCTCGATCGCGGATGTGGGGATCGCTATGGGATCTGGAACGGATATTGCGATCGAGTCCGGTGGCATCGTGCTCACGCAAAATGATTTACTTGGCGTTGTGCGCGCCTTTGACATGAGTCAAAAGACCTTCCGCAGGATCTTACTCAATCTCTTCTGGGCCTCTATCTACAATATCCTTGGGATTCCAATTGCTGCTGGAGTCTTTGCAGGACTGGGATTGACCCTCAATCCAGAACTAGCAGGTCTTGCCATGGCCTTAAGTTCTGTGTCTGTTTTGACTAGCTCGCTGCTTCTCAATGTTGCGAAAATTGATTAAATGAAATAAAAAGAGAGTGGGGCAGAAATCGGTAATTCGTTAGAATTCGATTTCGTCGTCTCACCTCCGCACAGTTGAGTAGGGCTGTAAAAGCTAATGAAATCAATGTAGTAGAGCCCACTCAACCACTGCGTCTTGCTCGACAATCCAAAAACAATTAAGAGGCTAGGACTTTTGTCCCAGTCTCTTTTTGTTCGATTTCCTACAGCTACAAGTCTTAGAGGTGCATGCAAATTATAATAAAATATCCTATTCTACTATAGTTTGTGAAATTTTCTCAAAAAGAGCATCTGTCATGTAATAGGGATTGAGCATCTCTGAGCATATTCTTATACAAGAGCGAAAAAACATGATAAATTGGTAGAGTAAAGTTTCTTGAAGCGTTTTCATTCATAAATGGAAATGTTTTCAACAACTGAAAATTTATTTTATTGAAGGGGAGTTATTATTATGACTCAAGGAAAAATTACTGCATCTGCAGCAATGCTCAACGTATTGAAAACATGGGGCGTAGACACTATCTACGGTATCCCATCAGGAACACTCAGCTCATTGATGGATGCTTTGGCTGAAGACAAAGATATCCGCTTCTTGCAAGTTCGCCACGAAGAAACAGGTGCTCTTGCAGCGGTCATGCAAGCTAAATTCGGCGGCTCAATCGGGGTTGCAGTTGGTTCAGGTGGTCCAGGTGCGACTCACTTGATTAACGGTGTTTACGATGCAGCTATGGATAATACTCCATTCCTTGCTATCCTTGGATCACGTCCAGTCAACGAACTCAACATGGATGCCTTCCAAGAGCTCAACCAAAACCCAATGTACAACGGTATCGCTGTATACAACAAACGTGTAGCTTACGCTGAGCAATTGCCAAAAGTAATCGACGAAGCTTGCCGTGCTGCTGTTTCTAAAAAAGGGCCAGCTGTTGTTGAAATCCCTGTAAACTTCGGTT
Organism: Streptococcus sp. 27098_8_82; assembly: GCF_041431615.1. Classification (NCBI taxonomy): domain Bacteria; kingdom Bacillati; phylum Bacillota; class Bacilli; order Lactobacillales; family Streptococcaceae; genus Streptococcus; species Streptococcus sp. 27098_8_82. The sequence goes on along the minus strand of NZ_JAPVYB010000002.1, from coordinate 421,708 downwards.
TCCAAGAAATCGACGAAAACTCATACTACGGTTCAGGTTCATACGAACGTTCATTCATCGCTCCTGCCTTGAACGAAGTTGAAATCGACAAAGCAGTTGAAATCTTGAACAATGCTGAACGTCCAGTTATCTATGCTGGTTACGGTGGTGTCAAAGCTGGTGAAGTGATTACTGAATTGTCACGTAAAATCAAAGCACCAATCATCACAACTGGTAAAAACTTTGAAGCATTTGAATGGAACTATGAAGGTTTGACAGGTTCTGCTTACCGTGTTGGTTGGAAACCAGCCAACGAAGTGGTCTTCGAAGCAGACACCGTTCTTTTCCTTGGCTCAAACTTCCCATTTGCTGAAGTTTACGAAGCATTCAAGAACACTGAAAAATTCATCCAAGTTGATATCGACCCTTACAAACTTGGTAAACGTCATGCCCTTGACGCTTCAATCCTTGGTGATGCAGGTCAAGCAGCGAAAGCAATCCTTGACAAAGTGAACCCAGTTGAGTCTACTCCATGGTGGCGTGCAAACGTTAAGAATAACCAAAACTGGCGCGATTACATGAACAAACTCGAAGGTAAAACTGAGGGTGAGTTGCAATTGTACCAAGTATACAACGCAGTTAACAAATACGCTGATCAAGACGCTATCTACTCAATTGACGTAGGTAACACTACTCAAACATCTACTCGTCACCTTCACATGACACCTAAGAACATGTGGCGTACATCTCCGCTCTTTGCGACAATGGGTATTGCCCTTCCTGGTGGTATCGCTGCTAAGAAAGACAATCCAGATCGCCAAGTATGGAACATCATGGGTGACGGTGCATTCAACATGTGCTACCCAGACGTGATCACAAACGTTCAATACGACCTTCCAGTTATCAACCTTGTCTTCTCAAATGCTGAGTACGGCTTCATCAAGAACAAATACGAAGATACCAACAAACACTTGTTTGGTGTAGACTTCACAAACGCTGATTACGCGAAAATTGCCGAAGCACAAGGTGCCGTTGGATTTACAGTTGACCGTATCGAAGACATCGACGCAGTCGTTGCAGAAGCTGTTAAATTGAACAAAGAAGGCAAGACAGTTGTCATCGATGCCCGCATCACGCAACACCGTCCGCTTCCAGTAGAAGTACTTGAACTCGATCCAAAACTTCACTCAGAAGAAGCAATCAAAGCCTTCAAGGAAAAATACGAAGCAGAAGAACTCGTACCATTCCGCTTCTTCTTGGAAGAAGAAGGGTTGCAATCACGCGCAATTAAATAATCCTCTCATCGAAAATCAAATGTAAACTGTGTCATCTTCACCTTGCCGTACTCCAGTACTGGCTGCGGTTCGATGTCTTGTTTATTCTTTGATTTTCTTAGAGTCGAACTTGAAAAGATCGGAGCAATCTGGTCTTTTTCTGGAGAATAGTCAATGAATTTAAATCAATTAGATATTATCGTTTTAGATGTTTCCCAAGTCTGTGCTGACTTGGAGCGTATTTTGGATAAAAAGGCAGACTATGTTGACGACAGTTTTGCTCAGTTCACGATTGGCAGTCACTGCCTCATGTTGTCACAAAATCATCTGATTCCTTTGGAAAATTTTCAGTCAGGAATCATTCTTCACATCGAGGTTGAGGATGTAGACCAGAATTACCAACGATTGAAAGAGCTTGGTGCCGAGATTTTACACGGCCCAGCTGTAACTGATTGGGGAACGGAGTCCCTGCTAGTTAAAGGCCCTGCTGGTCTAGTGATTGATTTTTATCGAATGAAATAGGTCTGTTTAACATAGAAAAAACGCATAAAATCAACTGATTACAAAAGTGTTGATTTTATGCGTTTTTATGTGAACTATTATTATATTTCGGCTAGAAATTGAGTTTTTTCTAACTTCTTGCTCTATATCAGCAGGTTTATTTAACTTCCCCGCCTTCAACAACTAGGTCGTCAGCCTTAGCAGCTTCGCCGTATGTTGGGTGGAGAGTTTCTTCATAGGCCTTGTGGAAGAAGTTTTCTTTGCCAAGTTTCTTGATTTCGTCGTTGATGTAGTTGAGCAGCTCGGTATTGCCTTTCTGCACAGCTGGGGCAATGGTGTCTGGATCACCTAGCGAAGTGATGCCGACTTCAAAGCCTTTGTTTTCCAGCGCCCAGGCAAGGACTTCAGTATTGTCTGTAGAAAAGGCATCGCCGCGGCCGTCCAGCAGGGCTTGGTAAGCATCGCTGTATTGATCATACTTTTGCAGCTTGATATTCGGGTAGTTCTTTTCAAAGTAGGTTTCAGCCGTGGTTCCCTTGGTGATGATTAGGGTCTTACCTTCCAACTGCTCAGGCTTGGTGATAACTGAGCCTTTTGGTGATACGACTCCGAGAGATACTTTCATATAGGGCAGGGCGAAGTCAACTTGTTTTTTCCGCTCGTCTGTGACAGTGAAGTTGGCTAGGGTAATATCGACCTTGTTGGAGATTAAGTATTCAGCCCTATTGGCAGCATCTACAGGCACATACTCTGGCTTAACCCCTAAATCTTTGGCTAGTTGGTCGCCCAGATAAATGTCATAGCCTTGATATTTGCCGTTGTTATCTACATAGCCGAACGGTTTCTTGTCACTGAAAACCGCGATACGAAGCTTACCGCTCTTTTTAATTTCCTCAAGGCTGCGGGCCTTGACCGTTTTGCTGGAAGCTGCGTCTTTGTTACCAGCATCTTTCTTGCTGGAACTGCCGCAAGCGACAAGGAAGAAAGCCAGAGTAAGGGTTGTTAAAGCAAAGATTGTTTTAGATAATTTCATAAGAGACTCCTTTATAAGATATGAGAATGTGAAGAAAACACAGAGATACCAAAGAGCAGCCACATCAGTGGTGGGGTAGGCATAACTGTCAGCCTAGATGGCTGAAGTCAAAGACATTGAGAAATTCCTGGGCTCGCTGGGTTTTGGGTTGGCTGAAGAACTGCTGGGCGGTATTTTCCTCGAGGATACCACCTTGGTCCATGAAGATGATCCGATCGGCAATGGCGCGGGCGAACTGCATTTCGTGGGTCACAATCAGCATGGTCCGGCCTTCCTCAGCCAGGTCATTAATGAGTTCTAGCACTTCGCGGACCATCTCGGGATCCAGCGAAGCAGTCACCTCATCAAAAAGGATGATTTCTGGGTGCATGAGGAGCGAACGGACGATTGCCACCCGCTGCTTTTGGCCGCCAGACAGTTGGCGAGCAAAACTGTGCTTTTTATCCGCCAGGCCGACTCGTTCCAGCAGGCTTTCAGCTTCCTTGATGACCTCATCCTTCTTGCGCCCTTGAGCCTTTATGGGACCAAGAATCAGATTTTGCAGGACATCCAGATGGGGGAAGAGCTCATAGCTTTGAAAGACCATGCCGATCTTCTGACGAACGAGATGGAAGTCCTTTTTCTGACTGAGGATGGATTGGCCGTCTAGCAAAATATCGCCAGACTGGATGCTTTCAAGGCCGTTGATACAGCGAAGCAGGGTCGACTTGCCGCAGCCAGATGATCCTAGGATGACCACGACCTCTCCTTTTTGGACAGAGAGGGACAGGCCTTTAAGGATGGCATTGCTACCGAAAGACTTGCGAATGTCCTGTAATTCTAAAATGATTTCCGACATGGTGTCCGTTACTCCTTCCAGATTGTTTCCAAATAAGAGGACAGCTTAGAAATAGGAAAGCAGACTGCGAAGTAAAGCAGCAGAATGCAGCCATAAATCCAAAAAGCAGCAGAAGGGATAGACAGACGATTGCTGTCAATGATCTGCTGGCCGACCTTGACAACCTCAATGACTCCGATAAGGACGATGAGTGAGGTTGTCTTAATCATCCGCGTGATTAGATTAATCGCCTGCGGCAAAAGCCGTCGCAGTACCTGCGGGATGATAATATAGACATATAGCTGGCGCTGCGACAGTCCCAATGCCTGACCGCTCTCAAACTGATGCTTGGGCAGGGAAGTAATGGCACCTCGTACCAAGTCTCCCATTTCTGCTGTTCCCCAAAGAGAGAAGACGATGATGGCTGAAAGCTCACCAGAGATATTGATGTTGAAGTTTCTGGCTAGGCCAAAGTAAACCAGCAAGAGCAGAACCAGTTGAGGCATGACGCGGATAAACTCTAGATAGGCTCTGGACAGAAAGCGCACGACTTTTGAGTGTGAGGTCATGATGATGCCAAAAATAGTTCCCAAGATAAGGGAGATGATGACCGAGAGGATAGAAATACCAATGGTAACGCCCAGCCCCTGTAAGATACGTAAGAAATTATTCCCCTGAAAGAGAACTTGAATGCCCGAATCCTGCACGCCGCAGCCTCCTTTCTATCCAGCTAAAGCCAAGTGAAATTGGCAGCAAAATAATCAGATAAGCAATGACCAACATGAGCAGAGCTGTATCTGTCTCGTAGTAAAGGCCAATCAAGTCCTTAGCTACAAACATTAGGTCTGCCAAGGCAACAGCTGAAAATACTGAGGTTTCCTTGATTAAAAAGATGACATTGGCACTAAAGGAAGGCAGGGCAATAGCTGCAGCCTGAGGCAGGATGACATAGTAGAAGACTTGTACTGGTCGTAGGCCGATAGAGAGTCCGACTTCCCTCTGCGTTTGGCTGACTGCTTCTAGGCCGCTTCGGAAAGACTCAGCCATATAGGAACCACCCAGAAAGATTAGCCCAATCGTCGCACAAGCCTCAGAGGATAGAACGAGTCCAACACGAGGCAAGCCAAAGTAGAGAAAGAAAAGCTGCAGCAACAGTGGCGTATTGCGGGAAAACTCGATATAGGCGGTTGCTAGCGGCTTCAAAACTGGAATCTTGTAAAAGCGAATCAGACTGACTAAGAATCCGACAGCAATTGATCCCAAAATTCCCCAAAAGGCTATGAACATGGTTAAAAGAAAGGCCTCTTGATAGAGGGGATAGTAATCACTGACGACGTCCCAGTTCACGGCTCTCACTCCTTAAACACTTGATGTTCCTAGTTTAGCATAGATAACAGACCTTTAGTAATATGTATTTTTTATCGCACTGATAAGGAAAATCTATCACTGGTCTGAAGAGAAATGCCAGATTGGGAATTTGTTATTTCAGTTGTGAGCTCGATTAAACCAAGGTGGTTATAAAAAATTGCGCTTTGATTTTGGATGAGTATAAAAAGGCTAAAAATCCCTGACCTATGGTATAATAGGATAATATGACAAAAGACAATACTATTTCAAACAAATTATACAAACTACTCTTTGCTTTATTCAGCTGTTTCGTGGGGCTGTCGTTTCTGTTCATGATGCTGAAAGATGTCTCGTCCACTAATTGGTATAAGAGTCGATTTCAGGGGTGGAAGACCATAACGGCTGAGGTGAGCGATTTTACGACCAGTCCGGAAAATCGCTCTACGCCCGCTTACTACCCTATTTATCACTACATTGTTGATGGCCAAACCTACCAGGGGATTTCAGACATCTATCAATATGAAGTGCCTAAGTCTGGGCAAACCATTAGCATTCTCTATAATCCCAAGTCGCCTGAGCAGAGCCAATATAAGAATGACATCCCCATCCCTGTCCTTGTACTCATGCCATTGCTGGGATTCTTATTATTTATGGCATTTGCTGCCGGCTCCCTCTATCAGGCCTTTAATCCTCTACAGGAGCCAAAGTCGCAACCTAAGGCTGCAAAAAGGATCAGTATTGTTGAGGGAACAGTTCGTAAAGAGAATCCCATTGTATCTTTAGTCTACCTAAGCCTGATTATGATAGCCCTCACTTATATCTGTATCACTGCATCAGGGCAATTCAAAGCCGTATTTTATGGTTGGAAAACTACATCCGCTCAAGTCATTGACTATGATGTGTATGAAACCGGAGGAAGTAGAGGAGGAAGAGGACTAAGTCTTTATAATAGCATCTACCAATATCAAGTAGACGGCGTGGCTTATGAAGGCTATTCTGTTCTCGGTAGATTTACAAAACCCAAAATTCAAAGTCAAATCCCTATTGCCTATAATCCTGAGTATCCCTATCAGAGTGCTTCTAGTGAAAACCGTCATTTCTTTTATATAGTCTTCTTGCCTGGCTTTAGTCTATTGCTAGTCGGCAAGATTCTCTCTCTAATGATTGCTGCTTGGATAAAGAAGGCTAGCCTCGCTCAAGCCAGAAGACTAGGGCCTGTCTATGACGGCTATATTATCGATGTTATCCCCGCTGAACAGTTTAGAGAGTATAATCCGTTGCATGAGATTTGGCTTGAATTTGATATTAACCAAGTGCCCTATCAAACCAGCATTTGCCTTCCCTTAAGAGAACATCATTTTATCTCTTACAGCCAGAATCCTAGACCTATCCCAGTCTATGTGGATCCTCATGATGATAGCCAGTTCCTGATAGATGACAATGATATCTATGCTATTACAAATAAAATACAGATTAGTTGATCCCCCTCCTAATGCCACCTCTCTCCTCATTGGCCAGCAACTGGACGTCCTGCCGTCTTGACCTCCTTTGAGGTGCCTCCACATGAGCTGAAGAGTATCGGAAATGCCGAACCTCACAGACACCATAGAACTTGGAATAGTATCAATTTTCCATAGGATGCTAGAAGTTTATTTGCTGATTGTTTATTATAATATAAGAAAAACGTTTAATTGATAAGGAGGCAAAAAGATGACCGAAAAACTGACTTTTCCGGATGGTTTCTTGTGGGGCGGAGCGACAGCTGCCAACCAGTGCGAGGGTGCTTATGATGCGGATGGTCGCGGGCTGGCCAATGTAGATGTGGTGCCGATTGGTGAGGAGCGTCTGGCTATCATAACAGGTAAGAAAAAGATGTTTGACTTTGAGGATGGCTATTTCTACCCAGCCAAGGAAGCCATTGATATGTACCATCGCTTCAAGGAGGACATTGCCCTCTTTGGTGAGATGGGTTTTAAGACCTATCGGCTGTCCATTGCTTGGAGCCGGATTTTTCCTAAGGGGGATGAGATGGAGCCCAATGAAGCTGGCTTGAAATTTTACGAAGACCTCTTTAAGGAATGCCATAAGTACGGCATTGAGCCCTTGGTGACCATTACTCACTTTGACTGTCCCATGCACTTGATTGAGGAGTATGGTGGTTGGCGGAGCCGTAAGATGCTGGAATTTTATGAGCGTCTCTGCCGTACTCTCTTTACCCGCTACAAGGGCTTGGTCAAGTACTGGCTGACCTTCAATGAAATTAACATGATCCTCCATGCACCATTTATGGGGGCGGGGCTCTGCTTTGAAGAAGGTGAAAATGAAGAGCAGGTCAAGTACCAAGCGGCCCATCATGAGCTGGTTGCCTCAGCTATTGCTACCAAGCTGGCTCATGAGATTGATCCGGAAAATAAGGTCGGCTGTATGTTAGCGGCGGGTCAAAATTATCCTAATACCTGTCATCCACGCGATATATGGGCTGGTATGGAGGAAGACAGGAAAAACTATTTCTTCATCGACGTGCAGGCGCGTGGAGAATATCCTAACTATGCCAAGAAAGCTTGGGAGCGCGAGGGTATCACTGTCGAGATGACAGAAGAAGACCTGCAGCTGCTCAAGGAGCATACGGTGGACTTCATTTCCTTCTCATACTACTCTAGCCGGGTAGCTTCGGGAGATCCTAAGGTTAATGAGCTGACCGAGGGCAATATCTTTGCTTCTCTCAAAAACCCTTATTTGGAAGCTTCTGAGTGGGGCTGGCAGATTGATCCGCTGGGCTTGCGCATTACGCTAAATACCATCTGGGATCGCTATCAAAAGCCCATGTTTATTGTGGAAAATGGTCTGGGTGCAGTGGATACTCCGGATGAAAATGGCTATGTGGCTGATGACTACCGGATTGACTACTTGGCGGCCCATGTCAAGGCCATGCGTGAAGCCATCAATGAGGACGGCGTGGTGCTTTGGGGCTACACGACCTGGGGCTGTATCGACCTAGTATCAGCCGGCACTGGCGAGATGAAGAAGCGCTATGGCTTTATCTACGTGGACCGGGACAATGAAGGAAAGGGAACACTCAAACGTTCCAAGAAAAAATCCTTTGACTGGTACAAGGAAGTCATCGCGACTAACGGAGAATCTGTGAAATAGAAAAAAGGCTGAGATATGAATGTCTCAGCTTTTTTTCCTTAGCCCTCAAGGGCGAAAGTAATACTTTTAAAAACGATTTTGCAAAAAATTTTAAACATATTGAGCCTCCTTTTTATAGCACATGCATTTCTTATTTCTTTCTATTTTAAAGTTCGATTCTCAAATATCCTTCAAGTAATTCTAAAATATTTCTAAAGTTTTTCGAATAGTCCATCTTTTATTGACTTAGCCTCTTATCCTTGCTACACTAGTGATAGGAAATTTCTGGAGGCGAGTGTTTATGGCTCATATTTTACTCATCGAAGACAACAGTGATATTCATGAAATTCTAAAAGATCTTTTTCAGAAGGAACACACGGTTTATTCCGCCTATTCGGGGACGGAGGGCATTTCGCTGTTTGAGCGGGAGGAGATTGATTTGGTCCTTTTGGATATCATGCTGCCGGGAAAGAATGGCGATGAAGTGTTGAGGGAAATTCGCAGCAGCAATGCTACGGTGCCAGTGGTTATGCTGACGGCCCTTGGGGAGAAAGCGCTGGTTAGTCAGTACCTGCTGAATGGTGCTAATGATTATATCGTCAAACCCTTCAATCTGGATGAAGTTTTTGCCCGTATCACCGTGCAGCTGCGCAGCCAGCAGGCTTTGAATGGCGAGGAAGAAGGCCAGTCCTTTAAAAATATCCGTCTGCTCAAGGCTACCTTTGAGGCGGTCTGTGGAGAGAAAAGCGTCCGTCTGAGCAAGAAAGAATATCATATCCTCCAGCTCTTGCTCCGTCATCCCAAGAAGATCTACACCAAGGAAGAGCTCTTTGAGCAGGTCTGGGAAGAGAGCTATCTGCCTGGGGATAATACCCTGAATACTCACCTCAGCAATCTACGTAAGAAACTGGCTCAGTTGGACCCAACAGAGGAATACATAGAGACTGTTTGGGGACTGGGTGTCCGGCTCAAGGAGGACTGATATGTTGGTGTTAGTCATTTTATTTGCCCTTATCAGTCTGTTTCTGGCTATTGGTTTCATACGCTATCATCTGGCGGTCAAGGATGTGGCACAGCAGATTCGTCGGAAGCGGCAGACAGGGAGCCAGAATCGTCTGACTCCTGCTGCTCATGCACCTAGTATTTTGGAGCTGACAGAGGAAGCAGAGCTGCTCTTTAGGGAGCTAGATAAGACGACCTTTGTCGTCCAGCAGGAAAAGAAGACGCTGGATATGGCTATCAGTAATATCGCCCATGATATCCGTACCCCTCTGACCATTGCCAGTGGCTACACCCAGCAGCTGCTGAAGGATGATAGTCAGGAAAGTCAGCAGCTAGTCAAAATAGTAGATAGTCTGGGAATGGTGTCCAAACGGCTGGAAGCTTTGATGGAGTATCGCCGGCTGATGGAGGGTGCCATTCGGGCCAATGTCCAGCCGACAGATATATCCCAGCTAGTAACTCAGCAGCTTTTTACTTATTATGATGCCTTTCAGAAAGCCCAGATTGACCTGCAGGTAGAGCTGGCTGAAGGTCTAGAGCTAGAGACAGACCCAGAAATTCTAGAGCGCATTGTTCAGAATATGATAAGCAATGTCCTCAAGCACGGTCGTAAGGCTGCAAGTATTTCTTTGAAAAAAGAGGGCGAGCATTGTATCTTTACCGTCAAAAATATCGTCCAGCAGCCTATCCAATATCTGGATAAGCTGACCAATCGCTTTTACTCAGAAAACCTATCCAGCAGCGAGGAGTCTTCAGGGTTGGGGCTCTACATCACCCAGCAGTTGGTCGAAATCCTAGGCGGGGACTTGACAATGAAAGCCGAGGCCGACTGGTTTGAACTAGTTGTGACTTTGTAAAAAAGACTTGAAAAAGCAAAATAAGGAAGGCTCAGCTCTATCAGCTAGCCTCAAAATCCGCTCATAAACCTCAGCTAATTTTCGAATTGGCGGAGGTTTATTTTTAGATTAAGTCGAAGAAAGGCATGATAAAGATGCCTTTTTGTTTTGTGATTTGAAAAGCAAGTCATATTAGCGAGGTCATTTTACCAGTCAAAGTGAAAAATCAGCTAACTGCTCTAAACCCTTGATATAACTGATTTGCAACTGACAGTTGACAATGATTCCAAGTTCAATCACTCAAAAAGCAACTAGATTTTTTCTTTATTCCAAGTCCAGTCGCTAGAAAGGCAACTGGCTTTTTTGTTAATCTGAAAGCAGAAACCAAGTTTTTGATTTCGGAATGAACGAGTCGCTGTCTTTGAAGATTTGGATCAAAAACTTGAGTTTAATTATATTATAAGGAGGTATTCTCATGAATACAGAAACATCTATCAAACCACAACCAAAACTAATTTTGCCGTTCCTGGCTTGGAACTTCGGCTGGACATGGGGATTCTGGCTATTGGACATTATCCTCAAAAACCTTTGGCCAGACAGTCCACCTACAGCCTATCTAGCTCTTGAAGCTATTCTAAATGGCATTGCTATGTTTGGGCCTATGCTGGCCAGCCTGATTGTACTGAAAAAGAAAGGTTTTAAGGCTATTTGCTCCTATCTCTTTTCAGGCAAGAAAGAGACCTGGCTCTACTTGCTAATCTATGGTGGCGGTCTGACTGCCCTCTATGCCTTAGCTTCTGGCGGCAAGCTGGTAGACGGCGCTTTAGTAAGCTTTCCTTGGTTTTTTATCTATTGTATTGTCCTATCGGGCGGGATTGAAGAATTCGGCTGGCGCGGCTTCCTACAGCCGGCCTTAGAGAAAAAGTTTTCTTTCTTTGTCTCTACTTTGATGACCGGTATCATTTGGGCCATCTGGCATATTCCCCTTTGGTTTTACGATCGCTTTTATGATCGAAGTCAGGATCTTTTCCCAGTTTTTATCATTTTCAGTATCCTTCTATCTTTTTGGCTTGCAGCTCTGTATAAGAAGACCCAGTCTGGCCTTGCTTGTAACATCTTTCATGCGCTCTCCAACACCCTCATCCCGACTTTTGTTGGGATAGCTCAAGCTAACAATCAATTGGATTTCTCTCAAGTCAATCCCTTCCTTTACTTTGGAGGTGTGATTATCCTGACACTTTATAGTATCTATCTCTGGTATCGGACGGATAGGGAGGAAAAAGCACTTCCATCTAAAGAAGAAGTCTAGCATTTTATGAAGAGGTGACAATCAGACTTTGCAGTCTCGCCGCCTTGTGCTATAATAAGTTTTAATAAAAGAAAGTATAAAAAATAAGAAAGAATAGGTAAAACAATCCATGAATCTATCAGACAGAATCCAGTACCTGCGAAAAGTGCGGGGCATTTCTCAGGAGGGGCTAGCCGACCAACTCGGTGTGTCTAGACAGGCCGTTTCCAAGTGGGAGAGCGAGCAGAGTATGCCTGATTTGGATAAGATCATTTCCATGAGTGACTATTTTGAGGTGACCACAGACTATCTGCTCAAGGGAGTTGAGCCTGTAGTACAGAAAGAGGAAGAGCAGTCAATCAAGCACAGGAGAATAGCCAGCAATATTTGCTATCAGCTCTCTCTTGGCTTTATCGGTCTGGGCATCATCCTCTCCATTATCCTAGCTGATTTTCTCAAGATCAGTATCTTGCTAACGCCGGTGCTGATCGTTCAGGGAGTAGGGCTGCTGGTGTGGGGAACGGGCCGCAATCTATCCGAGGTAAGACCTTCTTTTCAGGTTAAGCTAGCCTTGATTTTATTCTTGCTCTTTGTTCCCCTCGGATTTCTATCTAATATTCTTTTTCCTCTGGGCAAGATCTTTCCATATCCGACCAGTCTGGCAGCCAGTCTTACCTTTGTCACTTTCTACCTTATCCTAGGAGTCTGCATCAGTTTGTTCTTGAAAAAGCAAGATTGGAAGCAGTGAAAGAAAGCCGATAAAGAGGGCTAGACCAGAAGGAGTGAAATCCGCTCATAATCCAATCAAAATCCGCTCAAAAATAAAAACTCAGCTAATCACTAAATTAGCTGAGTTTTTATTTTACAAATCTCTCTTTTTCAGTGTAGCCAGTCCTGCTAAGCTAAAGACTGTGATCAGACTGAGAGCAAAGATAGCTGTTTTGGTGATGACACCTGGTATTGAAGCGTCTCCGTAGACGAACTCCATCTTGATAGCCTTGAACCATTCATTATTGGCATCAACCATTTGACTAGGGAGGCCGAGTAAGATGTAGGTCATGATATAGGTGATAAAGACGACACTATAGTTTCGAGTCAAGTAGAGGACAAAGCTGGTAATGCAGTACCAAGCATAGGTACAGATGACCTGCATGACAAAGAGTATTGCGAATTGTCCCCAGAAATTAGCTGGCAGGGTTCCCATATTACCGCCGGTTCGGACAAATTCGATGACAATACCTAAAATGTAGAGCAGTATGAACTGCATAGGCAGTAAGCTACCGATAACCAGTGCTTTAGAGAAGTAATACTGGGTCCGAGTCTTGCCTGTAGTCAGGTTATTGTGATAAAGTTTGTCATTGAGATCAACACCGAGAAGCAAGCTAGTCATGACATTGCAGGCAATAAAGAGCATGCCGCTGTTGTAGGAGACGACATCTATGGCAAAAAAGATACCGTTGTCGGAACTGACAACTTTGGAAGTGAAAATGGCGAGGAGAATTCCAAAGATGCAGAAAGCCTGCACTCCCCAGAATCCTACGGAGCGGAAGAGACGGTAGTAATCCGCCTTGATACTATTAAACATGAGTGTTTCCTCCTTGTTGGTTGATTAAGTCTGTAAAGTATTTTTCTAAGTCTTTGTGGGCGTAGTAGATTTCCCCGATTGGGATGTCGGCTAGGACTAATTCCTTGGCAATCTTGCGAATTTCTTGTACCTTACCGGAAATATGCAGCTCATCTTCCTTGTTGGTCGGTCTGAGCTGGTAGCCTAGCTTGTCTTGCACTAAATGAGCAGCTTGCTTGAGATTATCCGTTTTGAGGATGATATAGTCGCCGCTTTCTCGGTTAAATTCTTCCTTAGACAGCTCCTTGATGAAATGCCCTTGATTGATAAAGCCAAAGCGAGTTGCTACTAGATAAAGCTCGGACAGGATATGGCTGGAAATGATGATGGTGATGCCTAATTCTTGATTGAGGCGCTTGACCATTTCTCTAAATTCCTGAATCCCAACTGGATCTAAACCATTGATGGGCTCGTCCAGAATGAGCAAGTCGGGACGCCCCAAAATGGCAATGGCAATGCCCAACCGCTGTTTCATCCCTAGAGAGAAATTGCGGAATTTTTTCTTTCCAGTATCGGTCAGGCCGACATATTGCAGGGTTTCTTTGATGACTTTGTCAGCATTTGGAATGCCCCGGTCGGTACAGTAGTAGCGCAGATTTTCATAGGCCGACATGTGGGCATGAGCTACAGGGGTCTCGATAACAGATCCAGTATGGCTGAGGGCCTTGGTCCATTCTTGTTGGTTCTGAGAGCCCAGGACAGACACGGACCCTCCGCTAGGATAGATGACTTGAGTGATGATTTTGATCAGTGTGGTCTTACCAGCACCGTTTTTTCCGATGAGACCGTAGATCTCTCCTTTCTTGATGGAAAGACTGACGTCTTTCAGAGCATATTGATCACCGTATTTTTTAGTGAGTCCTTTCACTTCTAAAACATTTTGCATGATGTTTCTCCTTTAATTACTTTGTTTATACTTTTATTATACAAACTAATTATCAAATATTTCTCAAGAAATTCTAAAATATTTCTAAAGAAATATGTAATTGAAGAGATTAAAATGAGCCAGTCAAGAACTAGCTCATTTTCTACTATAAATCCTTTTTATGGAAAGTATAGAGGCTTGCTGCTGTGAAGACGGTCCCCAAAAACAAGGCGATTAGAACAATTCTTAAGGTTACACCGTTGCTTTGAAGTGTCTCAAAATCAAAGCTCATGGTTAAATGCTGCAGCCATAAAGATTTGGGATAAAATTGAGCAAGAGCTCCGGTTAAGGATGCGCAGAAAAGGTAACCTCCCAGAGCAGCAATCATAGATTTACTCAGATAAAGAATAAAGGAAATAATGGCTGTCCAAGCAATGACAGTCAGGCACTGCACAAAGAATAGAAGAATAAACTGAAGCAGGAAGGTGGCGGATAAATCACCGATACCGTTTAGAATGGCTGCTAGGATAAAGTTGATGCTATAATAGAGAGTCAACTGCAGGAACGTTACGCAGACCATGATTAGGGCTTTAGAGACGAAGAAACTGGTACGGGAAACACCGCTGGTTAATGTATTCTTGTAAAGCTGCTTGTTCAGATCTGTCCCGATGACGACCATAGACAGGATAATGATGATAAAAGTATTATTACCGATAGCGTTAGACACCGCTTGTATAAGCTGGACGGCATTTAATTTGCCAAAGACTGCGCTCAAGGTCGTCAGTAGAAAGATGAATTCGGTAATCCAAACAGCCTTGGAACGAAAGAAGCGGTAAAAATCTGCTTGAAAAGTATGTAACATGGTTTTTTCTCCTTACTGGACTAAATCTGTAAAGTATTTTTCTAAATCTTTGTGAGCTGCATAGATACCATTGACATGAATGTTGGATAGGACCAACTCCCTGTTGATGTCATTTAGTTCCTGCTCTTGGGCGACAATGTGCAGTTCGTCAGATTTATCAGCGTCCTTGAGCTGATAGTGGAGCTTGCCTTGGATGAGATTGGCAGCCTGTTCTTTATCGCTAGTCTTGAGGACGATATAATCTTCGCTGGCTCGGTCAAAGTCATCCTTGGTGAATTCTGCGACAAGCCGTCCTTGGTCAATCACTCCAAACTTGGTGGCTACCAGATAAAGCTCGGACAAGATGTGGCTGGAAATGATAAAAGTGATTCCCAATTCTTGATTGAGTCGCTGAATCATCAGTCGAAATTCCTTGATGCCAAGAGGATCTAGGCCGTTGATGGGCTCGTCTAAAATCATGAGTTCAGGCTTACTGATAAGTGCAATAGCGATTCCTAGACGCTGCTTCATTCCTAGCGAAAAGTTGCGGAATTTCTTTTTACCAGTATTGCTCAATCCGACATAGGCCAGGGTTTCCTTGATGAGCTGGTCGGGCTGGGCAATCTGGTGGACCTTGCAGTAGTAGTTGAGATTTTGATAAGCAGTCATCTGATTGTAAGCAACTGGTGTTTCGATGACAGTACCTATCTTGCGCAGGGCTTCATTCCATTCCTTAGAGTTCTGCGAACCAAAGACAGAAACGGTTCCGCTGTTGGCATGAATGAGCCGGCTAATGGTCTTGAGAAGAGTGGTTTTGCCAGCCCCGTTCTTGCCAATCAGTCCATAAATATCGCCTTTCTGGATTGAAAGACTCACATGATCGAGGGCGTATTGCTGGCCATATTGTTTGGTAACTTGCTTTACTTCTAAAACAGTTTGCATGGTATATTCTCGCTTTCTTAGGTTTGATTTTAGTATACAAGCTAGACTTCAAATATTTCTCAAGAAATTCTAAAATATTTCTAAAGAAATGCAGAACCAATCCAAAAGCAATAAAAAAGCAGCCAAAGGGCTGACTGCTTAAATTTATAAGTCTCTGTGCTGAAAGGCTTGGTAACCACCTAAGAGAGAACCAGCTAGGATAAGGAATAAGAATAGTTCAGAATTTATCTGGGGGAAAACGATAACGAGGCTAGACTGAAGCATAATCAGGGCGAAAAAGACGAGATAGCTGGCTAGGGTGGAGCGGGTCAGGTAGAGAAGACAGGTAACTACGGAACTGCAGGTCATAATAAAGAGAAAGGAGCGAAAGAAAGACAAGGAAAAGCTCCAGAAAAAGTTCTTTGGCATAGTCCCAAGTCCGTGGAAGAGGCTCCCAAAGATAAAGGCTATAGCAAAGGCTGCCACTAGTTGAAAGATGATAATTATGACAAGAACAGCTATTTTGGATAAGTAAAATTCTTTCCGAGAAACCCCGCTAGCCAATATATTCTTGTATAGTTTTCTAGTCAGGTCACGACCTAGCAGAAAGATGATGAGCACAAGGACAGTAATCATGACAAAGGGCAGGAAGTCTTTAGCAAGCTGCCCGAGAGCTTCAAATCCTGTCCAACCTTGGATGACTATTTCTTCTGGATCAGAAGATGTAGAGATATAAAAATTAAAGTTTCTTTCACCAAGAGAGCTGATGAAAATGAGGAAAAATAGCAGCCCTTCTATTAGCCAAAAAAGCTTGGAGCGGACAAGCTGGTAGAGCTCCGCCTGAATAGTATGTAACATGAAATCTCCTCTGAATGATTAAGATTGTTCCTGCTTTTTATAAATCTTTCTTTTTGAAAACCATCAGCCCGCCACCTAGAAAGAGCAGGGTGACCGTTACCACTGTCAGGATAGCCTTGATAACAGCCCCGCCATCTGCTGCCATATTTGTGTTAAAACGCAGAGTCAGATAGATCAGCCATTCATTGTCCGGGTAAAAGATGAGGGGAATAGTCAGTAAGGTACCACCAAGGAAATAGGTCAGAAAGATAGATACGATGGAGTGGCTGGCATAGAGTACAAAAGAAATGATGGCAATCCATGCAACCGTGCTGAGAAATTGAATGAAGAGAGCAGTTCCCAGCTGAGGCAAAAAAGAGCTGGGGGCACTTCCAATTCCGTTGGACAGACTAGCGGTCACAAAGGAGATAGATAAAATCATCAGGAAGTGAAAGGCTGCGATGCTAACGCAGACAAAGAATTTAGAACAATAATAGCTGAGCTTAGAGATGCCATAGCTCAGACAGTTTTTATAAAGTTTCCGAGACAGGTCCACTCCAAGGACCATACCGATACCAATGATGGTGAAAAAGAGCAGACCGTCTGTATTGCCTGCAAAATAGTCCAGAGCTTGAATTCCGGTTAGTTTTCCTAGAGCTTGAGTAGCAGCCTCATTTCTGGAGATATTTACTCCTAAATGAATATTTGCTTGGAAGAAGGTTGCTGAGAAAATCACACAGAATAGTAAAAACTCAGTAATCCAAAAGCCTTTTGAACGCATGAGCCGGTAAAAATCGGCTCTAATGAAATCCATCATGATAAGCCTCCCTTTTTCATTCGACCAAGTCTGTAAAGAAGTTTTCTAGGTTTTGTCGTGCATAGTAAATCTCCTGCACTGGTATATCTGCAACCGCAAGTTCCTTGACTATCTTGCTAATCTCATGCGAATGGGTGAAGATATGAATCTCGTCAGAAGCATTGACCACCTTGATACGATGCATGAGCTGGTCGTGAATCAGCCGGCTGGCTTCTTCCAACTGCGACGTTTTAAGCACGATATAGTCTTCGCTCTGTTCTTCAAACTCCGCCTTGGAAATCTCGCGAATCAGCCGTCCTTCCTCGATAATGCCGAACCGGGTCCCCACTAAGTAGAGTTCAGACAGGATATGGCTGGAGATGATAAAGGTCATGCCCAACTCTTCGTTTAGCCGCTGTACCAGCTGGCGGAATTCCTTGATGCCGACTGGATCCAGGCCATTGATAGGCTCGTCCAGTATCATCAGGTCAGGTCTAGTAAGAAGCGCAATAGCCAGACCCAGCCGCTGTTTCATCCCGAGTGAGAAATCGCGGAATTTCTTTTTGCCGGTATCCGTCAAGTCCACGTATTCCAAGGTTTCACGGATGACCTTATCTGCATGGGGAATATGGCGGAGCTTGCAGTAGTAGCTGAGATTTTCATAGGCTGTCAGGTGGTTGTGAGCGACTGGAGTTTCGATGACAGAACCGACCCGCTTGAGACTTTGCGTCCATTCTTGATAGTTCTGAGAGCCAAAGAGGGAGACATTGCCATTGCTTGCTTCCAAGAGCTGGGTGATGACCTTGATCAGAGTGGTCTTTCCGGCCCCGTTCTTGCCAATTAAACCGTAAATATCTCCTTTTTTTATCGTCAGACTCACATCGGTCAGAGCGTACTGCCGGCCGAATTTTTTGCTGACTTGCTGTAAAACCAAAACATTTTCCATGATTGAGTCTCCTTTTCATGATGTTAGGAGAGAAAACTCCTCTTCTTATTAATTAGTATAGCGCCAAACCTTCAAATATTTATAAAGAATTTCTCAAATATTTCTAAAGTTTTTGGTTTGTCTTGTAAAAGGGTCAGAACTTATGTAGGAATTTCTCTATTATTTGAGCAAATGTTTCTGGCGCTTGGCTATTCAGAGTATGGCCGCCCTTTTCTATAATGCGAAGCCGAGAACCTTTCAGCAGCTTGTTAAGTTTATAGGCAGCTTTTAGATTGGGCTTGTCTTTGCTGCCGCAAACCAGCAGGATTGGTAGCTTGATTTTCTTAATTTTATCAGTGAGATTTACCTTACGTAGCTCGGTCAAAATCCGTATCATTTGGCTTTTATCTGCTCCTTGCTTGGTGAAGATGCTTTTGGGGATCAGTTTAAAGACGAAAATCTGCAGTCTGTAGAGAAAATTATCTGCTAAATTGTATTGAGTCCCAGATAAAATCAACCCCTTTAGATGAGGAAGAGCTTGGTCGGCCAGGTCCAGTGCCAGCAGGCCACCGAGTGACAAACCGACTAAGATAAATGGCTGTTTCTCGGCCTGAAGGTGCTGGAGGGTTGCTTGTCGAATGTCTTGGTAGCTCTCATTGCCCCTTGGAAAAAGAGCCAGCGACTCCGTTGGGACATCAGCTAGAGCTTCTTGAACTTTCTTCCAAGAATGTTCATCTTGCCCTAGTCCGTGCAGAAAGATAACTTTCATGTCAGAGCTCTCCTTTATCAATCTCCAGCTCGTACAGTCCTCTGACTGCGTTGCAGGCGTAGATTTTCTCTGCTTGAGCCAGGTCAGCCAGCGTTAAAACTTTCTCAGTAGCTTGGCCCTTATCTAATAACTGCTGACGGTAGATGCCCTTGAGCAGGCCCAGTTCAGCTGGAGGCGTGTAGAGCTTGCCGTCTAGCTCCAGAAGCAGATTGCCGATAGAGGTTTCCAGCAGCTTGCCTTGGGCATTGTAATAAATCTGTTCTTGCTGCTCCAAGGTCAGATGTGGCCGATGGCTGGTTTTGAAAAAGGTAAAGGGCTGGGCTAGATTGGCTGTCTGCTCGACCAGTTTTGCCTTTCTGAAAGTATCCGTTAGTGGAAGTAGAGGAGTCGTTTCTAGTTCAATACTGCCGTCTTTTTTTAGAGCTATACGCAGCCTGTAATCCTGTTCTTTATTCAGCTGAGCGCAGGTTTCTTCTAACTCTTGCTCTAGTTTGTCTTGGTCAAAAGGATAGGCGAAGTAGCTAGCTGCTTCCGTCAGTCTTTGCAGGTGTTGGTCTTGCAAGGTCAGCTTTCCATCCGTTACTTTTCCAGTCGAAATTAGGTTGAATCGCGGATTTTTCCGATAGAGGACAGCAGATTTTTGCTGGGTTTCGATGTATTCGGATTTCCAGGTGCTGTCCCAAGTTATGCCGCCGCCAACGCCGTAGATGGCTTTTTTTCCCTCCAGTTGAATGGTGCGGATGGCGACGTTAAAAATCCGTCTCTGGTCTGGTAGGCAGATGCCGACTGTGCCGCAGTAGACTCCGCGGGCAGCTTTTTCTGTCGCCTTGATGATTGCCATGGTCGAAATCTTAGGTGCGCCTGTGATGGATCCGCAAGGAAAGAGCGCTCTGAAAAGCTCTGCCAGTCCGATTTCCTCCTGCAGCTGGCTTTTGATGGTAGAGGTCATCTGCCATACTGTAGAGTATTGCTCGACGTTACAGAGATGCTCAACCCGCTCGCTGCCTGTTTGAGAAATACGGTTCATATCATTGCGCAGCAGATCGACAATCATCATATTTTCTGCTCGGTTTTTAGCATCCTGGGCCAGCCATGCAGCCTGCTCCCTATCCTGCCCTAAGGTCAGTCCCCGATTTGTGGTCCCTTTCATAGGTCGAGTGGTCAGTTGGCCTCGGTGCTCCTC
The DNA here is from genome assembly GCF_041431615.1 of Streptococcus sp. 27098_8_82. Taxonomy (NCBI): domain Bacteria; kingdom Bacillati; phylum Bacillota; class Bacilli; order Lactobacillales; family Streptococcaceae; genus Streptococcus; species Streptococcus sp. 27098_8_82. The sequence continues at coordinate 401,741 of NZ_JAPVYB010000002.1, read as the reverse complement.
GAAAAAGAGCTCAGGGCTGATGGACAAGATGGCAGTCTCGTCATGCTCTACATAGGCATTGTAGGCCGCATTTTGCTCAACGACCAGCCTGTTGTAAATAGCCAAGCTATCCTCAGGATTGAGCTCCGCGCACAGTTGCACCGTGTAGTTGACTTGATAGGTATCGCCCTGGCGGATATGATGATGAATGGTCTCGATAGCCTTCTGGTACTCTTGCTCAGAAGTCAGCCCCTGCCAAGCTGCTGGCATTTCCACTTCCTCATAGGTCAAGGGAATGGCATCCTTCTCGGCCTTATCGTGGATAGTAAAGTAAAGGAGGTATTCTTTCTGGAGCGGAGCCGAATGAACCTGAAACTTTTCCTCGAAGGCTGGAGCTGCTTCATAGCTGACATAGCCGACAGCATAGTATCCTTTCTCCTGCCAGCCCTCAATCTCTGTCAAAAGTTCCTCCACTTGGTCAAGACGGCGAGTCTTTAGCTCCTTGATGGGATTCGTAAAAATCAGGCGTTGGCCCAACTGCTTAAAATCAATAATCGTTTTCTTGTGCATAAAGTTATTTTATCATAAGATAATTTGAATGAAAACGTATTTATCGGATGAGACAATCATTCTTTTATAACGGTTGACAGATTAGAAAGTAGCTAGGTATACTATGTTTAAAAAAGAAAGAATGAGATTGCTATGAAATCAAATAAATTGTTATTAGTAAATGGAATTACTGGAATTTTAGGAGGCCTCATCATCCTTTACGCTTCTTCTAAGCGATGGCACTTTTAGTTCCAAAACTGGTTGAAAACTCTGGTTGGGGCGTTTTATGGGAGAAAAAAGAACATTTCCTTTACTTTTTATAGATTATATGTTACACTTGAGTTGAGGATTAAGGAATTTTTCTTAAAATAAATGTTATAACCCTTAGAGTAATTGCAATAGCTCGCTTCAAAAAAGAAATCACATTAATTTGTGTAATATAGTTTGTGTCGCATAATTTGTGTCGCATAAATAAAGGAGAACAGTAACTATGTGTTAGTGATGTTTTAAATGCAGTTAATGCTTTAAAACAGATCCAGGGTTTAGCATAAAAGGGATGAGCTTGGGGAAGCTCATCCCTTTGAATTTTTTATTATAAAAAATCCCAACCTTGGGGATAGGTTAGGGATTGAGCAATAGCTTGATTATGTTAAATCAAGTGCAACAGCGCTGCGATAATGAGGATTGAAGTTGGACTGATGCTTAATGCAAATTCAGTGTTCTTTTTCTTAAAAATAAATTTCATATAACTCCTTAAGGCCTTAAAAGCTTTTTATTCGGCTTGACCCACTGGACGATATTAGTTTCGCTCGGGTTTAAGAAAAGTTACTTCTAATAAAGAGCCAACTTTCGCTCCAACTTTGTTGGTAGACTCTATTAGAGTCATTTTTATTATATCATTGCAAACATTTTTTTACAATACAAAAAAAGACGGAAATAACGATTTTTAATATTTAGATTAATGATGCTATAAAAATTTATATTAGAGATAGAAATTTTTAAAAAAGCTCTAAAAAATCCTTTAAGCTTTTCTTTTCTCTCATTATTCCCCCCTTAAGGACTTCGTAGAGTCTATCCCATTTCTGTCTATTTTTTCGTGTCTTCTGGCTCTCATCTCAGGAAGTTTCTATCTTCAAGATTTTCAAAAATTTAAGAGTGAAGACAAAGCTGACTAACCTATTTCCTCCTGCTCGAAAGCCCTCGGAAATTATGATAAAATAAGGAAATGACAAAACCTTAAAAGGAAACCTTATGAAAAAAATAAATGAATCTTATAAACTAATCGTCTTTGCGGCGCTTGCTCTGGCTCTGGTTCTCTATATCGGGAACATCTGGTCTGGCCTGCAGAGTCTGACTTCGGTTTTTTCACCCATTATATTGGGTGGAGTCCTAGCCTTTATCTTTAATGTCCCAATGAAAAAACTGGAAGACTTCTTGGATAAATGCCGAGTCCCACAAAAGTTGCAGCGCGGTTTGGCCTTAGTTTTAGAGGTGCTGATTTTAGTTCTAATTATGACAGGGATTGTTTCTATTGTCGTGCCGACTCTGACCACAGCGGTCAATCAGCTGAGTGCGACAATCGGCAAAGTAGCGCCTCAGGTAGCTAAGTGGCTGCAGCAGTCTGGCTTGCTTTCCTCTAGCCAGTTGAAAGATTTGACCAAGCAGTTACAAAACAGCGACATTGTCAACCGAGCCATCTCTCTTCTGGGGAGTCTGACGGGCAATATCTCTGCTATTTTTGGCAATTTCTTCTCTGTCATTATGTCTATCTTTCTCATGTTTGCTTTCTTGAGCAGCAAGGAGCATTTGCAGACAATCACTAGCCGTCTCTTGCAGGTTCTGCTTCCTGAGAAAGCTGTCAAACGCCTATCCTATGTCGGTTCTGTCATTGTTGAGACCTATGATAAGTTCCTAATGGGGCAGATGATAGAGGCCGTCATTGTCGGTGTTTTAGTCTTTATCGCCTACTCTCTGACAGGCCTGCCTTATGCGGCCTTGACAGGAGTTTTGGCTGGAGTGCTATCCTTTATTCCCTACATCGGGCCATTCTCAGCTTGTGCTCTGGGAGCTATCTTTATCTTTACCGATAGCCCTTGGAAAGCCCTTCTCTCTATCGCAGTCTTTCAGGGAGTGCAGCTGATTGAGGGCAATGTTATCTATCCGCGCGTGGTTGGCCAGTCCGTCGGTCTCCCAACTCTCTTTACCCTAGCCGCCGCCCTGATTGGGGGCAACCTCTTTGGCTTGGTCGGCATGATTTTCTTCACGCCTATCTTTGCAGTTATCTACCGCTTAGTTAGAGAGTTTGTTGTGGAGAAGGAGGAGAAAAAAGCTGAAGGGAGCGCAAGTAGATGAAGAAAAAAATAATTATTCTCAGCTCGCTTCTATTGACTATCTTGCTTGTTAGTTTTTATTTCACTATTTATAGAAAATCAACGGAGAATGAATCTCAGAAGATAACATATAAGAGTAATTCGCACTCAAAAGTAAAACGTTCAGATATTCAAATCTTTGGAGATAAAAAACAATATGTTCTAGCGCCAAGTTCTTTGATTGTTGGTAAAAAGTACGCCATAGATTCAGAAAAAAGATGGGCAATCCTTCCAGAGAAAGAACAAACATTTTCGAAGGAGCATCTTCAGCAAAAAGGAGAGTATTGGAACCTTATTCTTTATAATTTAGAGGAAGAAGGCTTGCCAGAACGAAAGATTGATCTCTATCAAGCTGTTCGAAGTTACGATAAGAAAAGTGTTCCTTTTGAACTAATTGGATGTTATTATCTTGGTGGGGAGCATTATTTTAGATTGACTATAGAGAACCTTTCAGAAGAACAACCAACTTTCAAAGATGTTTACTTAAATTTGGAGACGGAACAAATAGAAGAACCATCAAAAGATACAAAGTTTACCATGGATTCTGATATCTATAATACGGCAAGAGCAACAAATTTTTCGGAAGTTATAGATCCTAAGGGCTATATGAATCCTTCGAATCAAATAGCAAAATTCACACTTGATGGGAGGGTTCAAGATGTGAACATCAATCTTTACAGCCTTTATCCAGATATAGAGTCTAAACTGATTAAAGAAGATTGGGCGCTTTATGTTAGGACGGATAAGGTTACACCAGATGAGTGGTTTGATACTCTTCTTTATTGGTTTGCGACCAAGGGAGAAGATGTCTTGCCAGTTTATGGCTACAATGATGATTCATCTGTATCTGATACTCAGATTCATAATAGTCAAGAAGCAAAAGCATGGTTGGAGCAGCATCCAGCGCTACAGAAACATTAAACAATCGAATAATCAAAAACCAACGAGATTTTATTCTCGCTGGTTTTTCTTTTTCCAAGGTCATAATTTCTACCTATAGCAAACAATAATTTCAGTCAATGGAAGTTGAAAAATAAGCTTTTATTGTTGCATAGAGAACCGGGTTATAGTTTTAGACTATATCAAACTCTGGGAAATTCCAATTATACAGAGGGGGGATTTTCTGATAAGATAAAATCAAGAAAAATTTTGGAGGACGTTTATGTCAACGACTATCATTGGTTTCCCACGTTTGGGTGAATTCCGCGAATTGAAATTTACAACTGAAAAATACTTTAGACATGAAATCTCAGCAGAAGAGCTTCTGGCTGCAGCCAAAGAGCTGCGCGCTAAGCACTGGAATATTGTTAAGGAAAAAGGAATTTCAGAGATTCCGTCAAATGACTTTTCTCACTACGACAATGTATTGGATGCAGCCTTTCTCTTTAACGTGGTGCCGTCATCTGTGCAAGGCTTGGAGCTGACTGACTTGGAGCGTTATTTTGCCTTGGCTCGTGGTTATCAGGGCGAAAAAGGGGATGTCCGTGCCCTTCCGATGAAGAAATGGTTCAACACCAACTACCACTATATCGTTCCTAAATTTGAAAAAGAAACCCAAGTCAAGCTGGCTGGGCATAAGATTTTTGATGAATTTGCAGAAGCAAAAGAGTTGGGCTTGGTAACCCGTCCTGTTGTGGTCGGCCCATTCACCCTTCTGCAAGTATCTGACTTTGAAGACGGTGTAGCGCCGGCTGACTTTGTAGATGCCCTGGCTGCAGCCTATCAAGAAGTTTTTGCCAAATTAGCAGAGCTAGGTGCAGAGCGTATCCAGCTGGATGAGCCAAGTCTGGTTAAAGACCTGTCAGCAGAAGAAAAAGCTCTCTTCTTGGACCTTTATAAGAAGCTTTTGGCAGACAAGAAAGGCTTGGAAGTCTTAGTTCAAACCTACTTTGGTGACGTTCGTGACATCTATGCAGACCTTGTAGAGTTGCCAGTAGATGCGATTGGTCTGGACTTTGTCGAAGGCAAGAAAACTCTTGACCTTGTAAAAGGTGGCTTCCCAGCTGATAAGACTCTTTATGCAGGGATTGTCAACGGTAAGAACATCTGGCGCAACAACTATGAAAAGAGCTTGGCAGTGCTTGAGCAAATTCCAGCTGAAAATCTTGTTTTGACAAGCTCATGCTCACTTCTCCATGTGCCATTTACGACTGCTAATGAAGAATTTGAACCAGCAATCTTGAACCACTTTGCCTTTGCGGTGGAAAAATTGGATGAAATCCGTGACTTGGATGCTATCCGCAATGGCGGTGGTGCTGAAGCACTTGCAGCTAACAAAGCTCTCTTTGCAGCAGAGCGTGTTGGGCAAAATGCAGAGCTGGCTGCTCGGATCGCTGGCTTGACAGATGCTGACTACACTCGCCTGCCGGTCTTTGCAGAGCGTGAGGAAATCCAGCACAAGGCGCTCAATCTGCCACCGTTGCCAACTACGACAATTGGCTCCTTCCCTCAAACTAAGGAAGTCCGTGCCAAACGCTTGGCTTTCCGCAAGGGCGAGCTGTCAGCAGAAGACTATGACAAGTTCTTGGCTGAGCAAATCGATGATTGGATCAAGTGGCAGGAAGAAGTCGGCTTTGACGTGCTAGTACACGGTGAGTTCGAGCGTAATGACATGGTTGAGTACTTCGGTCAAAACCTGTCAGGTTACCTCTTCTCTAAGAATGGTTGGGTACAATCATACGGTATGCGTGGGGTGAAACCACCAATCATCTGGGGTGATGTGACTCGTCTCAACCCAATCACTGTTAAATGGTCTAGCTACGCACAAAGCCGTACAGACAAACCTGTTAAGGGTATGTTGACTGGACCTGTAACCATCCTCAACTGGTCTTTCCCACGTGAAGACATCTCTATCAAGGATTCTACCCTTCAAATCGCTCTTGCAATCAAAGATGAAGTACTTGACCTTGAAGCTGCTGGTGTTAAGATTATCCAAATCGACGAGGCTGCTCTTCGTGAGAAATTACCACTCCGCCGCAGTGACTGGTATGAAGATTATCTTGACTGGGCAATTCCAGCCTTCCGCTTGGTACACTCTACAGTAGCTCCCGATACGCAAATCCACACTCACATGTGTTACTCAGAATTTACAGATATCATCCCTGCGATCGACAACATGGATGCGGACGTGATTTCCTTTGAAGCTAGCCGCTCTAACTTGGAAATCCTGGATGAGCTCAAGGCTAAGAACTTCCAGACAGAAGTGGGGCCTGGAGTTTACGACATCCACTCACCACGCGTGCCAAATGAAGGGGAAATCGACCATACGATTGAAGCTATCTTGGCTAAGGTGCCAAGCAGTAAGGTCTGGATCAACCCTGACTGTGGTCTTAAAACTCGTGGTATCCCAGAAACCAAGGCTAGCTTGGTGCGCTTAGTAGAAGCAGCCAAAGCAGCTAGACAACATTTGCAATAATCCTCCTGGAACCTCAAAAGTTGATCTTGATGGAGGATACCCCAAAAATTGAAGCAGAGCTGACAATCCTGCAGAAGTTGTTCTTCTAGGGTTGCCCTCGGCTATCACTACCATCATTGAAAGGAACTTTTTGTTATATGGTTCGTCGTCACACACCCAGTCTCTCATTTGAAGTATTTCCTCCCAATCCGGCAGTAGGCAATGATAAGATTTTTCAGGCATTGAGAGAGATGCAAGATCTGGCTCCGCACTTTATCAGTGTGACTGCCAGCAATAATAAGTTTGACATTGAGGAGACGACGGTTCGTTTGACCGAGTTCATCGCCAATGATCTCCAGATTCCGACGATTGCTCACTTACCTGCGGTCTATCTGACCAAGGACATGGTGTCCAATATCTTGCAGTCTTTGGATCGGGTTGGTGTCCATCAGATTTTGGCTTTGCGAGGGGATATTTTTCCAGATGTAGCGCCTAAGGATGATTTTACCTATGCGACTGATTTGATTGAATACATTAAGACAGAAGCACCGCACTTTGACATCATTGGAGCCTGCTATCCGGAGGGCCATCCGGATTCTCCAAATCAGATTTCGGATATTCAAAATCTCAAGAAAAAGGTGGATGCTGGCTGTTCTAGTCTGGTGACTCAGCTTTTCTTTGACAATGAGCGTTTTTATGATTTTCAGGACAAGTGTATTTTAGCCGGTATTGAAGTGCCAATCCATGCTGGGATTATGCCGATTCTCAATCGCAATCAGGCTCTGCGCCTGCTCAAGACCTGTGAGAATATCAAGCTGCCAAGAAAATTCCGGGCTATTCTGGATAAATACGAACATGACCCAGAGTCTCTGAGAGCAGCTGGTCTGGCTTATGCTGTGGACCAAATTGTTGACTTGGTGACCCAAGATGTAGCGGGCATACACCTTTACACTATGAATAATGCTGCAACAGCCTACCATATCTATAAGGCTACCCATGCTCTCTTTAATCATAACCCATCCGTCCAATCTTTCTAAGATGAATGAAGAAACCACTAATCAGCTTCATTTGCTGTTTAGTGGTTTTTGTTTTATAATAAGGATAAAAAAATTATCCAAATCTAAGGAGGAGCTGATGGAGCATTCGCTGACCTTGGTTAAGTCTATGCAGTTTGGCCAAGAAGATTGTTTTTTTGCCTTCTGTGGTTATTCAAAAACGGAAGCCCACCATAGCTTTGGGCCGGCTGTTCGGGATGTTTATGTCATTCACATCGTACTGGAGGGACGGGGGACTTACTCCGTGGGCAATCAGCGCTATGATTTGCAGGAAGGGCAGGGCTTTGTGGTGCCACCGGGTCAATCGGTCTTTTATCAGGCTGATGGAGAAGAGCCTTGGTCTTATGTCTGGATGGGACTGGGTGGGCATCTCTTGCCTCCTTATCTGCAGGCTCTGGGCTTACAGTCTGGCCAGTGGTCTTTTGAGCTGACTTCTTTGCAGGAATTTAAGGCCTTGGTCTTTGAAGGTTTGGCCTATGAGGGCAGCGGAATAACAGCTGAACTAGCTCTGCAAAGGCAAGTTTATCGCTTTTTAGAACTCTTGTCCCAGCGTCTCAAGCAGACCTCTTTAATCACGGAAAGCCGTCGGATCAATCCTTATGTCCAGCAGGTCTTGGAACTACTGAGCAGTCATCTGCCAGAAAGTTTATCTGTGCAGGAGTTGGCGCAGAAATTGGCGCTGCACCCTTCCTACCTATCTCGGCTTTTCAAGGATGAAGTAGGCAAGGGGATCAAGGAGTACAGCAATGATTTGCGACTCAATATGGCAGCTGATTTGCTGACGGGCAGCCAGCTTTCGGTGGAAGAGATTGCCAATAAGACAGGCTTTGCCGGAACACAGAGCTTTTCAAAAGCCTTCAAGAAGGCGCGTGGCCAGTCGCCCTTGAATTTTCGCAAGGCTAGCTCTCATCTGGGACAGGAGCTGTAAAAAGTCACATTTGGATAAATAATACTAGAAAGAAAGGCTTACCAAAAGGGGTGGCCTTTTTTATAATGAAAGTGGAAGTTTGACTGCAGACTGTGAAAGGAGAAGGTCATGAATAAGGCGAGTATTTGGTTTAAGGAAGAATGCAGGCAATTTCATCTGACTAATGGTGAGATTTCTTATATCTTTCGGGTTTCTGAGGATGGTAAACTCTTGCAGCTTTACTACGGAGCGGCGGTACCAGATCGGGATTATTCTTATCTAGTGGAGCTGCAGCATCGGCCCATGACGACCTATCGGAAAGAAGGAGATTTACGCTATTCTTTGGAGCATGTGCGGCAGGAATTTCCAGAATACGGCACGACAGATTTTCGTCATCCCGCTATCTGTTTGCGGCAGGAAAATGGCTCGCGTATTACTGATTTTGTCTATGTCAGTTATCAGATAGCAGATGGTAAGCCAGCTTTAGAGGGGCTGCCCTCTACTTATACAGAGACTCAAACGGAGGCTAAAACTCTTATTCTAACCCTGCGAGATGCGTTGACAGAGGTGGAAGTTCAGCTGTTTTATACGATTTTTGCTGATTGGCCCGTTATCGCTCGCTCTAGCAAAGTGATTAATCAAGGCAGGGAAACTTGCTACTTGGAATCCCTAGCTAGTCTGTCGCTTGATCTGCCAGATGCTGATTATGACTGGCTGCAGTTATCAGGGGCATGGGCCCGGGAACGCCATATCAAGGAGCGCCCGCTTCAGCAGGGGATTCAGTCTATTGAGTCAACCCGCGGCATTTCCAGTCCCCACCACAATCCTTTTGTGGCTCTTAAGCGACCGGAAACGACTGAATTTTCAGGTCCAGTACTAGGAACGGCCTTGGTGTATTCAGGTAATTTTCTCATTCAGGCTGAGGTGGATACCTATGATGTGACCCGGTTGCAGCTAGCTATCAATCCTTTTGGTTTTGAGTGGAAGCTGGCTGCAGGCCAGTCCTTTACCAGTCCAGAAGCTCTGCTAGTATATTCTGAGCGGGGCCTCAACGGCATGAGTCAAGTCTTTCATCAGCTATTTCGTCGACGCCTAGCTAGGGGCTACTGGCGCGAGCGAGCGCGTCCTGTTCTCATCAATAACTGGGAAGCTACCTATTTTGACTTTAGTGAGAATCAGCTGCTGGAACTTGCTGAAAAGGCTCAGGAAGTAGGAGTGGAGCTCTTTGTGTTAGATGACGGATGGTTTGGCCAGCGGACTAATGATCGCGCTGGACTGGGGGATTGGTTTGTCAATCCAGAAAGGCTGCCGCAGGGGCTAGGCTCTTTAGCAGAGCGAATTCACGGTTTAGGCATGCAGTTTGGTCTTTGGTTTGAGCCGGAAATGGTCAATAAGGATAGCCAACTCTACCGAACTCATCCTGACTGGCTGCTTGCAGTGCCAGATAGACAGCCCCACCATGGTCGGAACCAGTTTGTTTTGGACTATTCTCGACCAGAAGTAGTGGATGAGATATTTGAGCGTCTGTCAGCTGTTATCGAGGAAGCGCAGCTGGATTATATCAAATGGGATATGAATCGCCCTCTGACGGATGTCTTCTCAGCTGCCTGGCCAGCCGATCAGCAAGGAGAGATTTTTCATCGCTATGTCTTGGGTGTTTATAATTTATATGAGCGTTTGACTAATCGCTATCCGAGCTTGTTATTTGAGTCCTGCTCTTCAGGTGGGGGCCGCTTTGATCCAGGTATGATCTACTATGCTCCTCAAGCTTGGACCAGCGATGATTCGGATGCGATTGAGCGCTTGAAGATCCAGTACGGGACCAGCCTTCTCTATCCGCTTTCGTCCATGGGGGCTCATGTCTCCATCGTGCCCAATCACCAGACCAACCGTCTGACTCCGTTGAAGACGCGGGGCAATGTCGCCTTTTTCGGTTCCTTTGGCTATGAGCTGGATCTTAATCAGCTAAACCCAGAGGAATTGGCTGAAGTCAGGGAACAGATAGCTTTTTACAAGCACCATCGAGAGCTGATTCATAATGGAACTTTTTATCGACTGCAGTCGCCATTTAAGGAAGATGGGCAGACAGCTTGGATGCTTGTCAGTCAGGATCAGAACACTGCACTTTTAGGCACTTTCAAGGCCCTCAATCAAGTCAATCGCTCTCATCAGCGTTTGCAACTGAAAGGACTGGCTGCGGATAAGGTCTATCGGCTAGAGGGGCGTACCTATACTGGGGCCGAGCTTATGCGAGTTGGGCTGGTCACCACGGACGCTTCCAGCGGTCAGCTTCTGGAGGATTCTGAGCAAAAGCCGAGCTATGACTTTGATTCTAAACTCTGGCTATTTGAAGCAGAAGATGAGTAGATAAGATGGGGAATAAAAAGAGCAGAAGGAACAAGCTGATTAAAAGCTGTCCTTCTTGCTTTTTCCTCTGAGAAAAAAAGGATAGTACCATTATCTCTGATAATTCTATAGGAAAAGGCTTTCAAAAAGGTATATAATAGAGTGAAGCTTTTATAAAATAGAGCTGGGTCAGAATGGGAGAATTTGTAAAAAATGAAGAAAGCATTTGCCAGTTTGGATTATTAGTAGAAAGCATTCGGCAAATGCGAGGAAGAGGAAGTTTTATGACGAGAAAAATCATCTTTCTGGACGTGGACGGTACCATCATCGACTATGACAATCATATACCGGAGTCTGCTGTGGTCGCCATTCGCAAGGCACGGGAAAAGGGCCATTTGGTCTATGTGTGTACAGGTCGCAGCAAGGCTGAGATGCCACCGGAAATTTGGGATATTGGCTTTGATGGCATGATTGGTGGCAACGGTTCTTATGTGGAGCATAAGGGGCAGGTTATTCTGCACCAGCTGATTCCGCGAGAGGTTGCTAAGAGGCTAGTCGACTGGCTTCAGGAGCGGGGGCTAGAGTTTTACCTGGAGAGTAATAACGGTCTCTTTGCCAGCAAAGGCTTCCGCGAAGCAGCGCGACCAGTGCTTCGAACCTACGTCCTTGGAAAAGGTGTCAAGCCAGAAAAAGTAGTAAATATGGAAGCTGAAGAAGCTCTTCACGGCTTGGTCTATGGAGGAGAGCTCTATCGGGACGACCTGAACAAAGTCAGCTTTATTCTCAGAAGCTACCAAGACCATCTGGATTCCAAGGCAGCTTTTCCTGAGCTCAAGGCAGGTACGTGGGGTGGCAAGGGCGAGCATGCTCTCTTTGGTGATTTAGGAGTCAAAGACATTACCAAGGCGCATGCTATTGAGGTTCTGCTGAAGCATCTTCATGCTGATAAGGCAGATACTCTGGCTTTTGGCGATGCCAAGGTTGATATTCCTATGCTGGACTATTGTCAGGTCGGCGTTGCTATGGGAAATGGCGGAGCGGAAATCAAGGCCATGGCCAATCTGGTGACAGACTCGGTCAGCCAAGACGGTCTCTACAAGGCCTTTGAAAAGTTAGAACTCATCTAAAGGAGATATGAATGATGGCAAAAACTCTTTATCTGATGCGGCATGGCCAAACGCTTTTCAATCTGCGTCACAAGGTGCAGGGTTGGTGTGATGCTCCTTTGACCGATTTTGGTATTTATCAGGCCAAGGTGGCAGGGCAATATTTTAAGGATGCCGGAATTATTTTTGACGATGCTTATAGCTCTACTCAAGAGCGGGCCTGTGATACCTTGGAATTGGTAACAGACGGTAAGATTCCCTATAAGCGTGTCAAGGGACTCAAGGAGTGGAACTTCGGCACCTTTGAGGGGGAAAGCGAGGATCTCAATCCGCCCCTGCCTTATGGAGATTTCTTTGTGACCTATGGCGGTGAATCACAAGATCAGGTCCAGGAGCGTATGGCAACGACCATTCTTCAGCTCATGCAGGAGACGGATGGTCAGTCTGTACTCATAGTCTCCCATGGCGGAGCTATGGCCAATTTTGCCAGAGCTTGGCGGAAAAACTGGCGTCTGGATGATTTAGGTCACATGACTAACTGCGGAATTTTAAAGTTTACTTTTGAACATGACCAATTCTATCTAGAAGAGGCTATTGGTCACGATTTTAGCGATTGGGAGGAAAAATGAAAGATTTATATTTGATGCGGCATGGCCAGACCTTTTTCAATCAAGAAGGCTTGGTGCAGGGAGCTTGCGATTCTCCTTTGACAGAACTAGGGCAAGATCAAGCTCGGCAGGCAGGAGCTTATTTGCAAGGGCGGGGCATTCGTTTTGGTCAGCTATACTCCTCCACCCAAGAGCGAGCTTCTGATACTTTAGAACTTGTCTCCGGTCGGACCGACTATACTCGCCTTAAAGGCATTAAAGAATGGAACTTTGGCCTTTTTGAAGCCCAGCCCGAACACCTGCAGCCGAAATTTCGACCAGGAGCCACCTCTTTTGAAGACCTATTCGTCCCTTACGGTGGAGAAGGTGTGGACCAAGTCGGTGAGCGCGTGCTGGTCACTCTGACTGAGGTCATGGAGCAGGCAGGAGCAGAGCCAGTCTTGGCTGTTAGTCACGGCGGTGCCATGTGGGCCTTCTATCTCAAGAATGCGGCTCAAGCCCTGGACCCCAAGGTACGCTTTGGCAATTGCGCCATCTGCCATTACCATTATGAGCAGGGACATTTTAAATTGGCAGAAGTCATTGATCCGCTGACGGGTGATGTGTATGAGAGTGAATGAAGACTCAGAAAGATTATCACTAGAATAAAAACCTCAGATCTTTCTGAGGTTTTTTGGTCTATGCTTGACTGTAGGTTTCACGACGACTTAGTTTTGTATCTTCTTTTTTGCTGGGTATTGGCTGTGCCTGGATTTCTTTATTCCACTCACTTCGAGTAAAGACCATGGAGAGTAGTGCTAGAATCGTAAAGGCTGCTCCTACGTACCAGTAGGGCATATCCAGCGTTGTGGAGCGGCCAGATAGGTTGACGATGCCACGAAAGAGCATACCGGCTGTCATAATGGCTACAGCTGAGTTCCAGAGGTTGAGGCTGAGCCGAGAGAGGTTAGGGATGACCTTCATAAAGAGTAGAAGGAAAATGCCGCCCGCTAGAGGAATGACAAAGAGATAATGCATGTGGCTAGAAGTCTCGCCGAAACTGAAAGATTCATAGATTCTGCTGAAAGCAAAGAAGAAAATAGTTAATAGTGCGTAGATAAGGGCCGTTTTTCTAAAACGTTTTTTGCTGTGATTAGTAACCGATGTAGACAATATCACTCACCGACCTTTCTGAGATAGTATTTCCGTTGGTTGTAGGTTTGTTAATGACCTGACCGTTAAAGTAAAGTGTAGAGGAACCCCCGCCGTCGAGGTTATAGGCAGTCTTAACGCCATAAGATTTCATGATTTCTGCCATTTGGTAGAGGGAAAGACCCTCGCTTTCTGAGGTACGTCCGTCTGAGACGATGATGATGTAGTGGTTTTCATCAATGATACCGATAGCTGTCCGAGGATTGGAAGACATGGACTGGCCGACTTCGGAGTTGGTATCAACGACAATCTCACCATTTTCTACAAGAGATGGGCCGAAGGCCAAGAGATTGACCACGCCGTCTTTGACCAGTTGATCGGCAGAGACTTGGTCTTCATAGATAATCTTGAAGGAGCCATCTTTGTAAATGGCTAAATCACCATTGCTGGAGTCTTCTCGGACGGTATCGCGGTAGACGACGCCGTTGCGGATGACATAGCCAGTCGTGTTGGCTCCGTAGTAGTCGCCGTTAACCGCTAGGATAGCATTGTTGTTGGCAGCTGTTTCCGAGGTTTTGGCGGTGACATTATTTCCGTAAGTGTTTTGGGCAAAGGCTGTTTTCAGGTATTCTGATGAGCTGACAGTCACATCAGCGATGTAGACCTGGGTGTTGCTGACGGTATTTTCAGTTAGCGTAACCGAGATGTTGTCGTCTGAATAGCTGGTATCCGTCACAGTTGCCGTTTCCGCAGCCTTGCTGGCAGCCTCGGCATTGGACGACGAACTTGCGCTTGAAACCGTGGAAATGGTCTCTGCGATGACGAAGGTTTTCAGCATGGAGTAGCTGAAAGAAGCTGTCAGAAGCAGCCCGAAAATAGAGGCATAGGCATAGCGTTTCTTTAAAAATTTCATGATGCGGTGTGAGTCCTTTCCTTAAAAATAAATCTCTTTTGGACCATCCAGGAGACGGTGAAGAGCAAGATGCCGACGATGATTTTGACAATCAGAAGATTAAGACCAAAGACAGCGTAGAAGAGGCGAATCAGCAGTGTATCTAGGATAAAGAGCACTACAGCAAGGCTGAAATAGCCAGTTCCTGTCTTGAGTATACTGTCGTCGTTCTTAAAGACCAGTCTTTTATTGGTCGAATAGTTAAAGATTGAGCTGGTCACGCGGGCAATCCCATTAGCTAAAAGAATTCTCAGGCTGGTCGGCACAGCAGCTAAGAATAAGAGAGCCAGTGCGTAGACGATGTAGTCGACGACAAAACTGCTAAGAGAAGTCAGGGCGAATTTAAAAATATTTTTATAAATCATGAGCCCATCCCGAATTGGTCGGAAGTGGGAGCCTTGATTATCATTGATATAGACTGTCTCAATGGGCATTTCCAAAATGGGATATTCCTTGCTGGCTTCTAAGAGCATGTTCATTTCATACTCATAGCGCTGACCTTCTACCTTTAGCATAAATGGGATCATGTTGGTCGTAAAGGCTCGTAAGCCTGTCTGAGTATCGGAGACACCAACGCCAGTTTGGACTTTGAAGAGAGCCCGAGTCAGACTGTTGCCGAAGCGGCTGCGCAGAGGCACCTTGCCAGTAAAGGCGCGTGCTCCCAGAATCAGCCGATTGGGATTTTCAGAAGCCTTGCTCGCTACGCGGAAAATATCCCAGACCTTGTGCTGGCCGTCCGCATCTGCTGTTACCACCGTTCCGTATATTTTCAGTGCTTGGATAAAGGTAAAAGCAGTTTTCAGCGCTCGCCCCTTGCCTTGATTGACCTGATGACGGAGCACAGTCGCGTACTGCTCTGCCTGCTCAAAGACTATCTGGCATTTGGAAGAGCTGCCGTCATCGATAACAATGATATGAAAATCACCTTTATGGTGAATTTTTTTTATCAGCTTAATAAGATTATAATCAGGCTCATAGGCCGGAATCACTAGAAAATCCATATCCATACCTCTTTCTTAGATGATTTGTAGAAAGTATACAGACTGCGGCTTAAAGATTCCTAATATAAGTTAGTTTTAAGAAAATGTTAACATTTCTTTAAGGAAAGAGCATGGGGAAAATAGGATAGAAATGCCGTTGGGGAGAGGATTAGAGATAATTTTGCGAAATGAATGCTAGAGTATGACAAAGGGATTATGTAGATATCTCTAAAAATAGGTCATTCCGATTTTTGCAATTGCTTGGTATGTCTTAAATGTTAAAAAATATTCCTGAATACCCAAAAAAAAACGACCATAACGGTCGTTTTTTTGCATTACTCCACTTCCAATTCTTCTTGGTCGATTTTATGGGCTTTTCGGTAGGCTTGGTAAAAGATAAAGACAGCCAGAGCAGTCATGGCAGGTACGATGATTGGGATATCCGTTTCGATAGCAGTCAGCGGTGAGTTCCAGAAGAAGTGGAGAACGAAGGCTGCTAGGAAGTAGAAGAGCCCCACTCGGAAATAATTTTTCTGAGTTTTGGCATAGCGTAGCATGAGAGCCAGACCGAGAGTGGTTAGGGCGGTGTAGAGCCAGTGAGAGGCAATGCCGCCAGTGATACGGCCTAGGATACCAGAGATAGTGAAGGAGAAGCCTTCGGGCAGGTCAGAGAGGATATAAGAGAAGTCCTCACTAATCTGAAAACCCATGCCAGCCGTAATACCCAGCATCAAGAAGGATTTGAGCTTTTTGACTGGGACTAGATAGACAGCGAAGGCAACTGCTAACAGCTTGAGCGGTTCTTCAACCAGTGGAGCTGCGATGGCGTTTTCTAGGTCG
This sequence comes from Streptococcus sp. 27098_8_82, assembly GCF_041431615.1. Lineage (NCBI taxonomy): Bacteria > Bacillati > Bacillota > Bacilli > Lactobacillales > Streptococcaceae > Streptococcus > Streptococcus sp. 27098_8_82. Next base: position 385,525 of record NZ_JAPVYB010000002.1, on the reverse strand, counting down.
CTGAGCAAGGTGTTTGGGAAGCTGGTGCTGACCCACTCGTGGATATAGGTGTTGGCCAAGCCAGAGGTCCAGCCAGAAATGAAAAGGCCACCTAGCAGAGCTACTCCAAGGCTAAGTGCAGGAGTTTGCCATTTTTTACCCAGTTGGCGAATCAAGAGCAGGGCAGGGATGATATAGAGCAGGGCCAAGAGGGCTGACAGTCCGACAATCCCATAGGAAGTACCTGACATACTGCCAGTAGTATAGGCTTGTGTCTCGTATTCTAAGCCAATCGCGCTCAGAAGGAGAAAAATGAAAAGAACAATATTTTTCTTCATAAGTAACTTTCTAAAATTTTATTTTCATCCTAGTATAACAAAAAAATCCTAAATAAAACCAATTTAAAAACTGGAAATTAAGGGCTGGTATAATACTTTACTTGCCAAACTGTCTCTTTTTGTTTATATTAGTTCTATAAGGTTTCTTGGAGGCGTTTGCATGTCGAAAAATCTGTTGAGGTTGAAATTGCTGGGAAGTCCGAGTGTCTTTCTCAATCAGGAGGAAGTCTTTTTTCCTTTTGCTAAAATCAATGCTCTGCTTTACTATCTCCACATCAATGGAGCAGTCAATCGAGAAGAGATTGCAGGAATCCTCTGGGAAAACAAGGACAACCAGACCGCCAAAAAGAATCTGCGCAATACCATTTATCAAGCTAACAAGCTATTAGGTGGGGAATGGATTGTCGCTCCCAACCGGACTGTGCTGTCGCTTAATCCCGAGTGTATGATTGAAAGTGATGTAGAACGTTTCACGGACCATCCTGCAAAGCATCTGTCGCTCTATCAAGGGGATTTTCTGCAGGGCTTCTATCTCAAGGACAGCGAGGCCTTTGATTACTGGGTGTCTAAGATACGGACGCGATATGAGCAGCTTTATATCCAGGCCTGCTACCAACAGATGGAAACAGAAAAAGACCATCTGGATTTGAAAGAGGCTGAGCGGAATTTGCGCCGTTTGATCAGCATTGATGAGTTTGATGAGAAGAACTACCATCTGCTCATGAAGCTCTATCAGGATAATGATCGGCCTGGAAAGGTCATTGAGACCTATTACAAATTGCTCAATATTTTGGATAAGGAACTGGGTATCAGTCCTACAGAACCTATCCAGCAACTATATCATGAGGTGCTTGCCAAGGACCGTAGCGAGCGTAAGACCAAGCAGTTTCTGCGCAATATGGATCACTTTTTCGGGCGGGTCGATGAAATCAAGCGTTTGGAATCTTACTTTTCTAAGGTGATAGAGACTCAGGAGGCGCGTGCTCTGGTCCTAGTCGGTGGTACTGGTATCGGAAAGCGGACAGTGACTCGTCAAGTACTGGCCAATCAGACCAAGTATTTCCAGATTGTCATGGCTGAGTGCTTCAAGGAAGAGATGAAGACAGAACTCCAGCCTTGGCGCGGTTTGCTGGACGGCCTGGGCGACTTGGTTATTCAGCACCAGATTCTTTCTATCAGCCAGTGGCAGGTCATTTTGGAGAGTTATTTTCCCATTTTGACAGGAGGCGCTTCAGATCTTCAGTTGGATGCGGACAAGCTGGCTCAGTTTGTGGTAGATATTCTGCAGAAGATTTCTAAGAAAAAGGCTTTGATTGTCTTGATTGAGGACTGTCACTGGATGGATGAGGCTAGCGTTGCTGTCTTGGAGCAGGTCATGAATCATTTGACCGGCTATCCTGTGGCCTTTGTGCTGACCAAGCATTTGAGCACCCCTTCTTATTTGGAACATTTTTTCAATCACCTGCTGGTTCGCAATAAGCTAGGCTTTATTGAGCTGCAGCCGCTGAATTTTAAGGATAGTGTGGCTTATTTGCAAGCCCAGACAGGTCAGCTAGCCATGTCTGAAGCACGCCTTGAGGATATTTATCGGGTCAGTCAAGGCATCCCTTTCTTCCTATCGGAGTATGCTGAGCAGCTTCTGCGAGGAGAGAAGTTTCATCCGTTGACTCCGGCCATCAAGGCAAAGCTGTCCTTGAAGCTGGATTATCTGAGCAGTCAAGAGGAGGAGCTGGTGGACTATCTGGCTTGCTTTAGGGCTCCTGCGTCGGTTTCGCTCTTAGCTAGGCTACTAGGTTTGCCGATGGAAGAAGTGGTCGAAATCACTGAGGAGTTTGAGCAGAAGCAGCTCTTGATGGAAGAGGAGCAGGGCGAGGAATTGGTAGTGTGGTTCAGCCAGGAGCTTCTGAGAATCTACGCCTATGAGCGTTTATCGCTTGCCAAGAAGCGAATGCTGCATCACCAGATTGCCCAAGGCATGGAAGACCAGCTGGGAGACTCTCTCTATCATGCTCAGTTGCTCAATGAAATCGCCTATCACTACAAGATGTCCAAGCAGCCGATTAAGTCTCTGGAGTACGAGCTGCATTATCTCGAGGCTACTCTGAAGTTTCATCACGAGCTCTTTCCGATTTACTCGCGGGAGTTTGGCTTTATTGAAAAGACGGATGATAGCAATCAGTCCGCGGTTTTAGACCAGTTTGACCGTATCCGTCGGGAGATAGAGGGCTTAGAGAGAAAACACCAGAATCACAAGGATTTTCAGCTATTGGTTCTCCGCTTTCTCTATCTAGAAGGGCGCTATGCTATCCGGACGGGGAATTACCAGCAAGGGATGGACAATATCCAGCAGGTGATTGCTTCGGCCAAGGAGCTGCAGCAGATGGATTTTCTCCTAGAAGGCTATCGGCAGATGATTTACTACTGTATCCAGACGGAAAATATCCCTGAGATGCGCTATTATACGGAGCTGGCTCTGGATGCTTCGGTCCAGGCCAACAATCACGAGGCCATTGCTATCAACCTTCGACTCAAAGGGCTCTATCATCTCATGATTGGAGATGAGGAGCAGTCGCTTCACCATCTCTACCAGTCCATTGACTGTTTCAGCCTGACGTCTTCGCTGCGTTCCAAGTACTCGATTCAGATTGCGGCGGCTCTAGACTATTTGGCAGAGATTGAGCAGATTCGCGGGAATTTTACGGCATCTCTGGCTCATCAGAAAGAGGCCATTAAGCTGACGGAAAATAAAACAGCAGAGCCTTCGATTTTTGCTTTCTACATCGGCTTGGGCATGACCTATTATCAGCTGAAAGATTATGAGCAGGCGGAGCGAATTTTCCTCAAGGCGAAAACAGCTCTGAAGTCCCTCAGCTTTCCTTGGAAAGAGACCCAGTTAGAAGTTTATTTGGCCTTAATTGGCTGTGAGAAGAGAGATTATCAACCGGTGCTTGATCTACTGCGGAAAAAGGATAGTCTCATTAGCCGCTATGGCAATCCGCGGGACAAAGGGCTGATCTACTATCTGATGGCTGTGATTAAGTATCGCCTGCTGACTGGCAGCTTGCAGGAAGCAGGCTTTGAAGACTTGCTGGATCAGGACTTTGAGACCTACTATGAAACGGCCAAAAGCCAGCTCAATCCCTACCGTGACCGGCACCAGCTAAAGGAATTAGAAAACTTACGCCAAGGTCTATCTCAGGCATTAAACACAAAATAAAAGAGGATGAAAGCAATGTTCATCCTCTTTTGATGTTTGTAATGAAGTTTTTAAATGCCTATCAGTCATGTGCTTGCGCCCAGACTTGGGTCAGGTAAAAGACAAAGCAGGCTGCCAGATTAGCCGTATGGTTGTCTATATCGTGAGGTGGAGAGACTTCGACGATATCAAAGCCGATCAGTTTGCCTGAGGCAGCAATGTGCTGGAAGACCAGAACCGCTAGATTGGGATCCACACCGAGCGACTGAATGGCACTGACACCAGGAGCGGCACCAGCTGCAAAGCAGTCAATATCAATGGTCAAATAGACCTGCTCCTTGTCGGCCAAAAAGGTATCGACCACCTTACAGACTTCCTTGTAACCCATTTGGTAAATATCCATACCAGTCAGAAATTGGATAGCCTTGGATTTTGCCACAAAGTCAAAGAGAAAGAGATTGTTATTATGCTCCTGAATCCCTAGGATAAGGTAGTTAAAGGCCTGCTTCTGAGCCAGAGTGTCATCGAACATCTGGCGAAAGCCGGTACCAGAGTTAGGACCAGTCTGGTCATAGGGACGCAAATCAAAGTGGGCATCCATATTGATAACGGCCAAGTCTTGGTCAGATCCTAGTGACGACTTGAGGCCCAGATAGTGGCCGTAGGCTGTTTCGTGGCCGCCCCCTAGGACAATAGGCCGGAGATTGAGCTCTCGCAGGCGTTTGACTGCCCGAGCCAAGCTTTGCTGCAGCTGCTCCAGAGAGCGGTTAGGACCGTCAATATCGCCAGCATCAAAGACGCGAACGTTTCTGCCCAGATGCCAAGGAAGCTTGGCCAGTTGAGTTCGGATAGCCTGTGGACCTTCGACTGCGCCCACTCGGCCGTGGTTGATATAAACCCCTTTGTCACTCTTGAAGCCAATCAAGGCAAAGTTGACGCCGTCAAAGGGTCTTAAATTAGGGTCATTTAAGTCCAAAAACTCAATAACCATCCCCCATTTGGCAGCATATAAATCATCATCCAGTCTCTTATGATAATAGCTGTTATCTAGCTGATAGTAATCTTCTAACATGATTTTATCCTTTTCCATAACGATACTTGCGACTTTATTATAAGAGTTTCCGCTAAGCCTGTCAATGACTTTTGGCGGGAAAAGAAGCCCAGCTGAACGAGAGCGGGCTTCTTATGTTAGCTTTTTTACAGAGTCACCAGCTTTAGAACTGAATGCTCAAGTCCACAGCCTTTTCAACGGCTGCTAGGAATTCTTCGTTTTCAATCAGCTCAGAAGCCTTGTTGAGTTCTTCATAGATTTCGATATCCTTGTCAAACTCGATAAAGCGGACATGCTGACGAAAGAGGTCGTAGGCTGGCTTAGTTCCCTTGCCCAGTTCATGGTTTTCTGGTTTCAGATCCAGAGCTTGGCAGGCTGCCATAATTTCTGTTGCCACGATGCGGCGAGAATTCTTGAGAATTTCAGCTGCCTTGCGTGCTGCAGTAGTTCCCATGCTGACAAAGTCTTCTTGGTTTTCACAAGATGGGATAGAGTCTACGCTGGCTGGATGAGATAGGACTTTGTTTTCAGAAGCAAGCGAAGCACAAGCATACTGGGTAATCATAAAGCCAGAGTTGAGTCCTGGGTGTTTGACCAAGAAGGATGGTAGCTTGCTCAGTTGGCTGTTGACCAGACGTTCCACACGACGCTCGGATACATTACCGATTTCAGAAATAGCGATACCGAGGAAGTCGAATGGCTGTGCCATTGGTTCACCGTGGAAGTTACCACCTGAGATGACATGGCCTTCCTTGGTGATGATAGGGTTGTCTGTAACAGAGTTGATTTCAATCTCAACCTTGGTCTTGACATAAGCGATAGAGTCCTTGCTGGCACCATGAATCTGCGGAATACAACGCAGGGTATATGGGTCTTGGACCCGCTGTTGAGTGGCTACGGTTGTGTTGCCACTGCCTTCTAGAAGGTTGCGGATATTACGGGCTGTAGCCAGCTGTCCGCTTTGAGGACGGATGGTATGCAAGTCTTCTTCGAAAGGACTGGTAATACCATTGTGGACTTCCATGGAAAGAGCACCAGCGACATCTGACAGTTTAAGAAGCTGGATGGCATCGTAGGTAGCCAGAGCTCCGATACCTGTCAGGACAGTCGTTCCGTTAATCAGCGCCAGCCCTTCCTTAGCTGCTAGAGCAATTTTCTCGATACCGGCCTTGTCCAAAGCTTCTTGTCCAGAGAGCAATTGGCCTTGATAGTAAGCGCGGCCCAATCCTAGCATAGGCAGAACCATGTGAGCCAGCGGTGCCAAGTCACCAGAAGCTCCCAAAGAGCCTTTTTCTGGAATGTAAGGGACAACGCCTTTATTGAGCAATTCCAGGAGCTTTTCGACAGTAGAGAGACGGATACCAGAATAGCCCTTGACCAAGGAATTAATCCGGATTAGCATAATTGCACGGACTGCATCTTCAGGCAGGGGATCGCCGTAGCCTGAAGAGTGCGTACGGATTAGGTTTTCTTGCAGTTGAGTCGTATCTTCTGGTGAGATGCTGACATTGCAGAGAGAGCCGAATCCGGTTGTAACACCGTATACGACCCGCTTTTCGCGGACGATATCATCCACGATTTTGCGGGAAGCTTCTACAGCTTTCTTAGCTTCTTGGTCGATTTCGCAAGTGGCTCCATGACGAGCTACTGCGATGACGTCTTCTAAAGTAAGGTGTTCGCCATCCAAATTGATTACATGTGTCATAAGATTCATTCTCCTTCTTGTTCAAGAACTTTATTTTTACAAATCAGTACTATATAGATAAAGTATACTGCACTGGCGATAAGGACACCGATGAGGCCGTAAACATAGTTCATTGGGTTTTCACCCCAAATCATGACAAGGCTGACTAGAACCGCCAAAATTGGAATTACTGGACCAAATGGAACGCGGAAGACCACTTTTTTATCCGGATATTTCTTTCTTAATACTAGTACAGCTAGAGCAGTTGGGATGTATTGGAAGAAGCGGAAGACCACACTGAGAGCTGCTAATTCTTCAAATTTACCAGAGAAGAGCAGGACGATGGCCAGGATTCCTGAAATAATAATGGCAACTATAGGGGCATTTTTAGAGTTGGTTTCTGCAATTTTCTTAGGAAGCAGGCCTTCATTTGCGATAGCTGCACCATAACGTGGAACCATGATAGATTCCCCGATGTTAAGTCCAGCAATAGAAATCAGCGCTCCGATAGAAACAATCCATGCTCCAACAGGGCCAATCATTTCGACAAAGGCGTCTTGTACAGAAGCATCTGTTTGCAGGATACGGCTGCCTAACATGGCGATAGTTCCTGCGATAATCAGCATATAGAGAACAGAGACAATACTGATAGAGCCCAAAATAGCTCGAGGTACATTCTTTTCCGGATTGCGCATTTCACCAGCAACGATAGACATGGTTTCAAATCCGATAAATCCGTAGAAGATATAAATTGCTGTACTAGAGATAGCTTTCATGATATCTACGCCAGGTTCTAGCTGAAGAAACGGAGTGAAGTTTCCTTTGTCAATTCCTCCTTTGATGAAGAAAATCGCACATAGACTGAAAGCGACAATTGGGATGAGCTTGGCTACGGTTGCGGTCAAGGTGAACATTTTGGAAGTCTTAAGACCTGATATATTCATTAGACTGAGCAAAATAATCAGGCTCACACTGAGCAGAAGTTCATAGGGGGCAAAGGATTTAAAAGTAATGACAAAAAGTCTCGCAAATCCTGCTGCCATAGCAGACCAAGCGATGATGGTAACTGCCCAGCCTAGGAAGCCAACATTAAATCCGACAAAGTCTCCAAAGGCCGCTTTGGAATATTGGAAGGCTCCGCCATTTTTATTAAAATAACCAGCAGTTTCTGCCAAGCAGACAGCTAGGAGAATAACGAGGAGGGCAGTTCCAAGCATGACAGCTAGAGAGGCAGGACCAAGTCCTTTATAAATCTTTTGCGGTAGGAGGAAAATCCCTGATCCGATAACGGCATTGATACCGTAGAGAGTTGCACCGGAAAAGCTGAATTTCGCTTTTTCCTGTTCTTGTTCTTGTGCAGTGAGTTTAGTTGCATCCATAATAATGTTTCTCCTTTAGAGATATGGGATCCTTTCCAAGTAAAGATAGAATGGTGACAAGACATCATGGTATCTTTACTTAGTAGGGATGTGGGTCAAACCAGCCCATATAGCAAGGTAAGCGCCCTTTGGCTGGTTACTCGAAAACATTATATGCAGCTCAGTTTCCTGAGTCTCTTTTTCCACTATCAGAAGCTGCTCTGCCTCTAGGTTAAGCGATGGCAGGTTTGTTCCCGTTACCGTCAGATCACCTAAGGCATAGATAAATTGAATTTCGTCATCTCGGACAAGTTCTTGTCTATCCGAAATGGCAATCATCTGTCCCTGATAATGGTCGCTGTAGATTAAGTTAAAGTCGGTACAAGTCCCACGACTTGTGATAGAATCACTCCCTTCAAAGACATAGGGAGTAAAGGGAGCTAGAACCGTTTCCTCCTGCCGGCTGGCATTGTGGAGATGAAGTGCGTGGTCCAGGCTCATGAGAATGCGGTGAAAGCCGCTGAGGTCAGAAAACTGACTTTCAGCCAACTCCACAGTTGCTGTCGAGAGTCGATAGTCAAAGTTCCGCTTGCCATAGTGGCCAGTTGGAGGGGAAAGATAAAGCTGTTTTGTCTTTCCCCCCGACCAATCGGAAACTTGAAAATCATTTACTCTTAAAAAGGTTACATGTGTCATTTTTGGTATTTATTAGAACAAACCGCTGATATTGCCATCTTTGTCAACATCAATCTTTTCGCTGGCTGGTACTTTAGGCAGCCCTGGCATGGTCATGATTGCACCCGTCAGAGCAACGATAAAGCCTGCACCAGCAGAAACTTTGAGCTGGCTAATAGTCACAACAAAGTCTTTAGGTGCGCCCAGTTTCTTAGCATCGTCTGAGAAAGAGTACTGAGTCTTAGCCATACAGATAGGATAGTTGGAGAAGCCTAGCTCTTCCAGTTGTTTGAGCTCGTGTTTAGCGGCAGGAGTCAGGCGAACGCCCTTGCCTCCATAGACCTTGGTAACAATTTTGTTTAGCTTGGTCTCAATGGAGTCCTCTTCATTATATACAAATTGGAAGTGATTGTCTCCTTCGGCCAGTTCAACGACTTTTTCAGCCAACTCTTTACCGCCGGCTCCGCCATTTGCCCAAACATCAGAAATAACGACGTCAACTCCGCGTTTTTGGCAGGCGTCATAAACTGCTTGCAACTCTGCTTCGGTATCCAGCGGGAATTTATTGATGGCAACGACTGCTGGCAATCCATAAACATCTTGAATGTTTTCCAGATGTTTTTCCAAGTTTGGCAGACCATCTACAACGGCTTGGACATTTTCTTCAGCCAGATCGCTCTTAGCCACACCGCCGTGCATCTTGAGAGCGCGGATGGTAGCAACTAGAACTACAGCCGATGGACGAAGTCCAGATGTACGACACTTGATATCGATGAATTTTTCAGCACCGAGGTCAGCACCGAAACCAGCTTCTGTGACTGCATAGTCGGCATATTTGAGAGCCAGCTTGGTAGCTAGGACACTGTTACAGCCATGGGCAATGTTGGCAAAAGGTCCACCGTGAATCAAGGCTGGCGTATGTTCCAGAGTTTGAACCAAGTTTGGATGGATAGCGTCTTTGAGCACAGCAGCCATAGCGCCACCAGCTTTCAAGTCCTTGGCAGTTATTGGCTTACCTTCAAAGCTGTAACCAATGATGATTTTTTCCAAACGGTTCTTGAGGTCAGTGATATTTTCTGACAGACAGAGAATGGCCATAACCTCAGAAGCAACTGTAATGTCAAAACCATCTTCACGCGGAACACCGTTGACTTTACCTTGCAAGCCGTCTACGATGTGGCGCAGTTGCCGGTCATTCATATCCACTGCCCGCTTCCAAGTAATGCGGCGAGAGTCGATACCTAAGGCATTGCCATGGTGGATGTGGTTGTCAATGAGGGCTGCCAGCAGGTTGTTGGCAACACCGATGGCATGAAAGTCACCAGTGAAGTGGAGGTTGATGTCCTCCATGGGCACCACCTGAGCGTGTCCACCACCAGCAGCTCCGCCCTTGATACCAAAGACAGGTCCGAGAGAAGGCTCCCGCAGAGCGATAACGGCTTTTTTACCGATGGCAGCCAAAGCATCGACCAATCCGACAGAAGTAGTGGTCTTGCCTTCTCCGGCTGGTGTCGGAGAAATAGCGGTCACGAGAATCAGTTTGCCGTCTGGCTTGGCTTTTAAGGCTTCTAGTTGGCCGGCACTGATTTTTGCCTTGTAATTTCCATAAAGAGACAAGGCGTCCTCAGCAATTCCTAGCTTTTCTGCCACCTCTTTGATGGGCTTCATTTGAACCGAATTCGCAATTTCAATATCTGATAAAACCATATTGTTACCTCTTGAGAAGAGGAAGTCCATTCATAGGAATGAGCGGACTTATCTTCCGTTTATCTATTAGACAACTTTCAAAATTTCTTGATAAATTTCATCTGCTAGGGCGCAGCCTTTTTGCAGTAGCTCTTCACCCTTGCTGCGGTAGTCTGCGACGAATGCTTCATCCTTGACGCCTGACAGGTTGATGAGGACATTGAGCCAAGCACCTTGCAGGCCAGCCTTAAGGTTGAGAGCTGCGACTCCCAGGTCGCTGGCAGCATTGGTATTGGACTTGCCAACAGCCTTTTGAGTTGTTTGCAGGGAAGTCAAGATGTCTTCCATCATGCCATAAGGTGACTTGGTCGCTTCCTTGAGGGCTTGTTGCATCGCTTCTCGACGGGCAGCCTTGTCTTCCTCCGTTTCCTTAGGCATATCAAAGACGGCAGAGACCAGATTGAAGGCTTCAGTGTCCTTGTCAATAGCTGCGAGCAAGCTTTCTTGCAGGCGGGCGCTTTCTGCGTGCACTTGAGCAATTTCTGCTTCAAATTCTGCGTATTTTTTCTTGCCAAGGGTCAATTCACAGACCATCTTAGTCAGGGAAATACCGTTCGCTGCGGAAAGAGCAGCGGCAGAGCCGCCTCCTGGTGCAGGAGCATCTGAGCCTAGGACTTGAGCAAATTCTGTCAAGCTTAAATCTACTAATTTCATAGGTTTCTGTCCTCCTAGCCCAGCAAATGGTTTTCCAGAACTTGCTTGCCGTAGTCAAAGTCTTCGATTTGCAGATAGTATTCTGCTGCGTCAATCAAAGCCTTGGCTGGAGCTAAACCGATAACTTCTGAGCCGAGGATTCCAACTCCGTAGCGCTTGGCTTCAAAGCGAACAGTTTCAAAGACACGATAGAGTGGGAATTTTTCCAGATTGACCATGTTGATGGAAACCTGAGCAATGTTGCGGTCTTCCAGCATAACACCGATTGCTTTACAGTACTTGTAACCACCGCTTGATCCACGGATGATTTTGGCAATATTGTTGGCAATTTCCAGATTGTCTGTATCCAAGTTGATGTTGTAGGCGATGAGTGGCATTCTGGCACCAACAGCAGTGACACCGGCAGTTGGGTGAATCTTTCTTTCACCGTAGTCAGGCGCCCAGTCAGGTTCTAAGAGTTTTTCAGGCATGCCTTCAAATTGTCCTTTACGAACCTTGGCCAAGTTCTTACGCTCTGGACGAGTCGCTGCATCTTCATAGAGGAAGATAGGGATACCGAGCTCACGGTTGATCCGTTCAGATACGGTCTTCGCAATTTCTACGCATTCCTCACTTGTGATGTCCTTGATCGGTACAAAGGGCAGGACATCAGTTGCGCCCATACGAGGGTGTTCACCCTGGTGCTTGGTCAAGTCAATATTTTCAGAAGCGTATTTGACCAAACGGAAGGCAACTTCCTGAATGTTTTGGTCGTCACCGACCAGGGTAAAGACGCTGCGGTTGTGGCTGGCATCAGAAGAGTGGTCCAGAAGTGTTACACCTGGCACGCTCTTAGCTACTTCCACTAGACCGTCAATGACCGCTTGGTTGCGGCCTTCAGAAAAGTTAGGAATACATTCAACAATTTTTGCCATAAGATATTACCTCGTGATATCAATAATTTTAATTTATAATATGAACTTAATGAAGCAGAACCTTCTCCTGAGCCAGGTTGATACCCAGCTCAGGCCGGAAGTTGGGGGACAAGTTTTTTCTATTCGAACAATTTCTTAACAGATTCTTTGACCAAATCTTCGTCAGTTAAGTATGGAATGGTAATGTGGTCTGTTCCTTGGTGGAGGCGGTTGTACTCGATAGCTGTCTCAATAGCATGCTCATTGCGAGCCCAGTTACGACGAGCGACTCCTCCGATTGTATCCCAAGCGATAGCTGATTTGATGATTTCATCAATGCGTTCGCTACCGTCCAGTACCAAGCCAAAGCCACCGTTGATTGCTTTACCGATACCAGTTCCACCACCGTTGTGGAGAGCTACCAGACTCATACCGCGAGCTGCATTACCAGCATAACATTGCACGGCCATGTCGCAAGTAACATTAGATCCATCTTTAATATTAGAAGTTTCACGGAATGGAGAGTCAGTACCAGATACATCGTGGTGGTCACGGCCAATCATGACAGGACCAATCTTGCCTTCGCGTACTAATTCATTGAACTTGAGGGCGATATTGACGCGTCCCATACAGTCTTGGTAGAGAATCCGAGCCTGAGTTCCAACAACCAGCTGGTTCTTTTCTGCATCGCGGATCCAGTTGTAGTTGTCGCGGTCTTGGTAGCGGCGGTTAGGGTCGATCACTTCCATAGCTGCATGGTCAGTAGCGACTAGGTCTTCGTGTTTGCCGCTCAGACATACCCAACGGAAAGGACCATAACCATAGTCAAAGAGCATTGGGCCCATGATATCTTCTACATAAGATGGCCAGATGAAGCCGTCTTTGTCATCAAAGCCATTCTTAGAAATTTCCTTGATGCCAGAGTCATAGACTGCCTTCATAAAGGCATTACCGTAGTCAAAGAAGTAGGTGCCGTTGCTAGTCAAGGTCTTGATAGCCTTGAAGTGACGTTCCAATGTTTGGTCAACCAAATTAGCAAAGGTTTCCTTGTCTTCGGCTAGAAGGCGAGTCCGTTCTTCAAAGCTGATACCAGCCGGACAGTAGCCGCCGTCATAGACATTGTGGCAAGAAGTTTGGTCAGACAGTAGATCTACATGGATATTGTTCTCGTTGACATATTCTAAGAGATCTACGATGTTACCATGATAGGCGATAGAAGTGGATTCGCCAGATTCCAGAGCTTTTTGAGCTAGCTCGATTGCTTCTTTTGGACTTTCGGCTAATTGGCTAATCCAGCCTTGGGAATGACGAGTTTCAATCCTAGATTGGTCTACTTCAGCTACGATTGCCACAGCTTTAGCAATTTCGGCTGCTTTCCCTTGAGCTCCACTCATGCCGCCCAGACCAGAAGAGATGAAGAGTTTGCCAGTCAGGTCGCCATCATCAGCTACACCCAGTTTCAAGCGCCCAGCATTGAGGAGGGTGTTGAAAGTACCATGGACGATACCTTGAGGGCCGATGTACATCCAGCCGCCAGCTGTCATTTGACCATAGTTGGTCACGCCCATTTCTTCCGCAATTTCCCAGTCCTTCATATTGTCATATTCACCGACCAAGAGGCCGTTGGTGATGATAACACGAGGTGCTTCTGGTTTGGACTTGAAGAGTCCGAGTGGGTGGCCAGATTCTACGACCAAGGTTTGATGGTCGGTCATGATTTCCAAGTATTTCTTGATCAGGTTGTACTGCATCCAGTTAGCGCAGACAGATCCAGTTTCCCCATAGGTAACCAATTCATATGGATAAAGGGCGATTTCAAAGCTCAGGTTGTTGTCAATCATGACCTGCATAGCCTTGGCTGCAGTACAGTTCCCTTTGTACTCGTCAATTGGTTTGCCGTAGATGCGTTCTTTTGGACGCCAGCGGTAGCCATAAATCCGTCCGCGAGTCTTCAGTTCTTCTAAGAATTCTGGAATTACTTCCTCATGGAATCTCTTTGGAATATAGCGAAGGGCATTTTTTAAAGCAATTTCGGTTTGAGCTTGAGTCAAACGGAAGCCCCGGTCAGGTGCTCGACGGATGCCTTCTTGGAAAACTGTTTTTTCAGGCAGTACATCGTCTAATTTGACGGTCATTGCTGCTGCAATTTCATTTTCGCTAAAGTATGACATGAAAAATCCTCCTTTTAGTCAAGTGTAAAATATCTTTCTCTTACATTCTATAAGACTCCCGTCCATAAAGAGTCAAGAAAATGACAAAAACAGTAAAAAAAGTGGGGCTCCTATCTTTTACAAGCTTTTGACTATAATTTGACGATAGTGTATTATGATGAAAAGCAAATATGTCGGAAAATGAAATGGAGGAACAAGCATGACTGCTGATTTACTATTAACTCACTTTAATCAAGTCTTCTGTCCCAAGGACCTCGGACATCCCCTTTTTGGCGAGGAGATGAAGGAAGCTCAGGTTTTGGAAGACGGCTACATTGCAGTCAAAGACGGCAAAATCCTAGCAGTTGGCAGCGGAGAGCCGGATGCCAGTCTGGTTGGACCTGATACTAAGATTCAGTCTTATGAAGGCAAGATTGCCACACCTGGCTTGATTGACTGCCACACTCACTTAGTCTACGGTGGCAGCCGGGAACATGAATTTGCTAAGAAATTAGCCGGAGTCCCTTATCTGGAAATTCTTGCCCAAGGCGGCGGTATTCTCAGTACAGTCCGAGCAACGCGAGAAGCTTCTTTTGACACTCTCTATGATAAGTCTAAGAGACTGCTGGACTATATGCTGCTGCATGGGGTGACGACTGTTGAGGCCAAGAGTGGCTATGGTTTGGACTGGGAAACAGAGAAGCGCCAGCTAGATGTCGTTGGAGCTTTGGACCGTGACCATGATATTGATCTCGTTTCTACCTTTATGGCTGCCCACGCCGTTCCACCAGAATACAAGGGACGCTCTCAGGAATATCTGGAGCTTATCGTCGAGGAAATGCTGCCTCGGGTAAAGGCAGAAAATCTAGCTGAGTTCTGTGATATTTTCTGTGAAAAAGGTGTCTTTACAGCTGACGAGTCGCGCTACCTGCTTTCTAAGGCTAAAGAAATGGGCTTCAAGCTTCGTATCCATGCTGATGAAATCGAGTCTATCGGTGGAGTAGATGTAGCAGCTGAGCTAGGAGCAACGAGTGCAGAGCACTTGATGGTAGCGACCGATGAGGGCATTCGCAAGATGGCAGAAGCCAAGGTTATCGGGAATCTCCTGCCAGCAACTACCTTCAGTCTGATGGAAGATACCTATGCACCAGCCCGCAAGATGCTGGAAGCTGGTATGGCTATTACCCTGACCACCGACAGCAATCCAGGCTCTTGTCCAACAGCTAACCTGCAGTTCGTCATGCAGTTGGGCTGCTTTATGATGCGCCTGACACCAGTAGAAGTCCTTAACGCTGTAACCATCAATGCGGCCTATTCAGTTAACCGTCAAGATAAGATTGGCAGCTTTGATACTGGTAAGCAGGCGGACATTACCATCCTAGACGCTAAGAACATTGACTATCCACTTTATTTCTTTGCGACCAATCTGACCCATCAGGTCTACAAGGCTGGAAAACTGGTCGTCGATCAAGGTAGAATTGTCTAGCCTCTCTAAAAAAGAATCGTATTTTTCGGACTCTCTCTGGTGACAGGGAGAGTTTTCTTTATATCAAAACTTTCCCTTGCCATTCTGCCGCAAGTCTGCTATAATAATTATTTGTGAGCAAACCTCACTTACCCCTTGCAAAGTCTTGGGGTCATTAGACCAAAAGGAGGAAAAATCAATGGCTAAATACGAAATTCTTTATATTATTCGTCCAAACATTGAAGAAGAAGCTAAAAACGCTTTGGTAGCACGCTTTGACTCTATCTTGACTGACAATGGTGCAACTGTTGTTGAATCAAAAGACTGGGAAAAACGTCGTCTTGCATACGAAATCCAAGATTTCCGTGAAGGACTTTACCACATCGTTAACGTTGAAGCAAACGACGATGCAGCTCTTAAAGAGTTTGACCGTCTTTCAAAAATCAACGCTGACATTCTTCGTCACATGATCGTCAAACTTGACGCTTAAGAAGGTAGACTATGATTAATAACGTTGTACTGGTGGGTCGCATGACCCGTGATGCCGAGCTTCGCTATACTCCGCAGAACCAAGCGGTCGCAACATTTACTCTGGCTGTCAATCGCAACTTCAAAAATCAAAGTGGCGAGCGAGAAGCAGACTTTATCAATGTTGTCATCTGGCGCCAGCAGGCAGAAAATCTTGCAAATTGGGCTAAAAAAGGAGCCCTGATCGGAATTACAGGTCGTATTCAAACGCGTAACTACGAGAATCAGCAAGGCCAGCGTGTCTATGTCACAGAAGTTGTTGCGGACAATTTCCAACTTTTGGAAAGCCGCTCTAATCGTGAAGGTCAGTCATCTGGCGGTTACGGTGGAAACAGCTTCGGCGGCAGCTCTGCTCCAAGTTATGGCAGTGCAGACTCGTCTAACCAAGTACCGAACTTTTCTCGTGATGAGAGCCCATTTGGTAATTCTAACCCGATGGATATCTCGGACGACGATCTACCTTTCTAAGGACCGAATCTAACTATAATATAAAGGAGAAAACACATGGCTCAACAACGTCGTGGCGGATTCAAACGCCGTAAAAAAGTTGATTACATCGCAGCGAACAAAATTGAATATGTTGATTACAAAGATACTGAGCTTCTTAGCCGTTTCGTTTCAGAACGTGGGAAAATCCTTCCTCGTCGTGTAACAGGAACTTCAGCTAAAAACCAACGTAAAGTAACAACAGCTATCAAACGCGCTCGCGTAATGGCTTTGATGCCTTTCGTAAATGAAGACTAATTAGATTCCCTGCCTCGGCAGGGATTTTTTAGATAATAGAAGAATTGTATAATAAAAAGACAGTTTGATTTGAACTGTCTTTTTAAGTATTATTTGATTTAAAGATTTCTTATCTCGTAGGCCCCATAGTCGCACTCTTGATGTTGAAGCGTTTTTTGAGATAGAAGCGCAGGGCTAGGGTGATAGCGCCGACAATAGCAACTACGATATTGGATAGGCGGGGGTTGAGGAATTCAGGCAGGAGACTAGTCAATACGATGGACATGCTCCAGAGGAGAATAGCTGCTGCCATTGTAAGGATGGACTTGAGCAGCTTAGGGCGCTGGCTGCGGTCCTTATCTGGTCCGTAGAAACGGTAGATAAAGTGGTAGAGGGCATAGAAAGAAAGACCACCGACGATGCTTCCAAGTACGAGAGTCGTCAGTCCATAGACAGATGGCTGAGAGGAAGCTAGATTGACGATTGAGGTCAGGAGGGTAAAGAAACCAAAGATAAAGAGGACAGAGTCCAGCATCATCCATTTAGGATCGTCATTTTCCTTTGGATGCTCGGCATCATAGCGCTCTTTTGCGGTCAAAGAAGCTGCCCAAGTAGTTGGGGCTCCGTAGAGGCCGCGGGCAGTGATTCCTTTGGTTTGATTTTCCAGGATTTCCGGTAGAATACCTTCTAAGATGGTCTGGATTTCCTGATCAGATTTGCCATCTTGTAGGAGTTGGTTAGTTGCGATATGGATAAATTCTTTGTTTTTTTTGCTAAGTTTGTCGAGGGATACTTGTGACATAGGCGTTCTTTCTAAAGGTTAAAATAGTTTTTTGTGCATGAGATAGGCCATGACCGAAGCACTCATGGCAAAGGCGATGAACATGATAATCCAGAAGGCATGTGGTTCGCCGTTGAGAGGCAATTCGTTATTTTTGAAGTTCATCCCATAGGCCGAGAAAATCATGGTCGGGATAGACATGACGATGGTCACCAGAGCCAAGGCTTTCATGATATTGTTCTGATTATTAGAAATGATAGAGGCGAATGTCTCTGTCATACTGTGGAGGATGTTGCCGTAGATATCAGCCATCTCAATGGCCTGCTGGGTCTCAATTAAGGTGTCTTCCAGCAAGTCCTCGTCTTCCAGGTATTTCTTGATATTGCTAGTGGAGCTGGTCAGCTTCTTAATCACGCGCTCATTTGTTTTAAGAGAAGCCTTGAAATAGACGATGGTCTTTTCCAACTCCATAAGCTCAATCAGTTCTTCATTTCGCGTGGACTTGTGCAGCTGACTTTCAATCTGCTCACTCTTGCGGTCAATGGAACGCAGGGCTGTCAGATATAGCTCAGCATTGTGGTAGAGAATCTGAAAGATAAAACGTGACTTCATAAAAGTATAGAAGTTGCGCAGGCGCCTGTGAATGAAGATGTCCAGCAGAGGTAATTTTTCCAAACAAGTGGTAATAATAGCCTCTTCCGTGATGATAATACCAAGCGGGATCGTGACATAGTAAGTCTGGTTATTCCGCTCCTCTGTGATGGGCACGTCAACGATAATCAGCGTGTACTCATCCTCTATAGTAACCCGAGACATCTCTTCTGCATCGAGCGGCGCTCGCAGGTCAGTGATGTCAATGCCAAAGGCGTTGGCAATTTCGATTGATTCGCTCTGGGAAGGATTGACAAGATTGATCCAAGTGCCTGATTCGAGCGCATCAATCTCTTTGAATTCTGTCGTAGTTGATAAAAAGACTTGCTTCATAATCATTTTCCTTTCCAGAGTTTTTTTGCATACCGTACTATTATACTACAAATTCGGGCTTTTGGGGCAAAAGTTTGCAGAAAAATTTGTTATAATGGAGAAGGTTTATAAGTGAAACGAGGTCAAGATGCAAGATAAAATTGTGATTCATGGAGCGCGAGCTCATAATTTAAAAAATATTGATGTAGAAATTCCGCGGGACAAGCTGGTCGTGGTGACCGGTCTGTCCGGTTCGGGCAAGTCCAGTCTGGCTTTTGATACCCTCTATGCAGAAGGGCAGCGCCGCTATGTGGAGAGTCTGTCGGCCTATGCTCGGCAGTTTTTGGGCAATATGGAAAAGCCGGATGTGGACTCGATTGATGGTCTCAGCCCGGCTATTTCCATCGACCAGAAGACGACCAGCAAAAATCCGCGCTCAACAGTGGGAACAGCTACCGAAATCAATGACTACCTGCGCCTGCTCTATGCTCGTGTTGGGACGCCATACTGTATCAACGGTCATGGAGCTATTACGGCTTCGTCTGTCGAGCAGATTGTTGACAAGGTCTTGGAATTGCCAGATCGTCAGCGTTTGCAGATATTAGCGCCGGTCATCCGTAAGAAAAAGGGCCAGCATAAGACCGTTTTTGATAAGATTCAGAAAGACGGTTATGTCCGTGTGCGCGTGGATGGCGATATTTACGATGTGACGGAATTGCCAGAGCTTTCTAAGAGCAAGCAGCATGATATTGAGGTCGTGGTAGACCGAATTGTCATCAAGGAAGGGGTGCGTAGCCGCCTCTTTGACTCGGTCGAAGCGGCTCTGCGGATTGCTGAGGGCTATGTGGTGATTGATACCATGGACGGTCAAGAGCTGCTCTTTTCTGAGCATTATGCCTGCCCAGTTTGCGGCTTTACAGTGCCGGAGTTAGAGCCACGACTCTTTTCTTTTAATGCGCCCTTTGGCTCCTGCCCGGACTGTGATGGTCTGGGGGTTAAGCTGGAGGTGGATCTAGATGTCGTTGTGCCAGAAGCTGGCAAGACCTTGCGCGAAGGAGCACTAGCGCCTTGGAATCCCATCTCCTCCAACTACTATCCACAGATGCTGGAGCAGGCGATGATTGCCTTTGGCATTGATATGGACAAGCCATTTGAGGAGCTGACGGAGGAAGAAAAGCAGCTGATTTTCTTTGGCTCGGATGGGCGGGAGTTCCATTTCCACTATGAAAATGAGTTTGGCGGCGTGCGCGATATTGATATTCCTTTTGAGGGGGTTGTCACCAATATCAGCCGTCGCTACCATGAGACCAATAGTGATTTTACTCGGACGCAGATGCGGGCTTATATGAATGAGCTGACTTGTGCAGCTTGTCATGGTTATCGACTTAGCTCTCAGGCCTTGTCTGTCAAGGTTGGTGGCGAAGACGGCTTGCATATCGGTGAGATTTCAGACTTGTCCATTGCAGATCATCTGGTCCAGTTAGACAAGCTTAGCTTGACTGACAATGAAGCTACTATTGCTCGGCCTATTCTCAAAGAAATTCATGACCGTTTGACCTTCCTTAATAATGTTGGTCTTAATTACCTGACTTTGTCTCGCTCGGCTGGGACTCTATCAGGAGGCGAGAGCCAGCGGATTCGTCTGGCGACTCAGATTGGTTCCAATCTAAGTGGCGTCCTCTATATCCTGGACGAGCCCTCTATTGGCTTGCACCAGCGTGACAATGACCGCCTGATTGCCAGCCTCAAGAAGATGCGCGACCTGGGCAATACCCTCATCGTGGTTGAGCACGATGAGGACACCATGCGGGAGGCTGACTGGCTGATTGACGTGGGACCAGGAGCTGGTGTTTTCGGAGGTGAAATCGTTGCAGCGGGCACTCCTGCACAAGTGGCCAAGAGCAAGAAATCTATCACTGGCCAATACCTGTCAGGTAAGCGCGAAATCCCAGTGCCATTGGACCGCCGTGTAGGCAATGGCCGCTTTATCGAAGTGACTGGTGCACAGGAAAATAACTTGCAGAATATCACGGCCAGATTCCCCTTGGGCAAATTTATCGCTGTGACAGGAGTTTCTGGATCCGGTAAGTCAACGCTGGTCAACTCTATCCTTAAGAAAGCCATCGCCCAAAAGCTCAACCGCAATTCTGCTAAGCCAGGTAAGTTTAAGAAAATCAGCGGCATTGAGCATGTGGATCGACTGATTGATATTGATCAAAGTCCGATTGGCCGGACACCGCGCTCTAATCCGGCTACCTATACTGGAGTCTTTGACGATATTCGCGATCTGTTTGCCAAGACCAATGAAGCTAAGATTCGCGGCTACAAGAAGGGGCGTTTCAGCTTTAATGTCAAGGGCGGTCGTTGTGAGGCCTGCTCGGGTGATGGGATTATCAAGATTGAGATGCACTTCCTGCCTGACGTCTATGTGGCCTGCGAGGTCTGCCACGGTACCCGTTATAATAGCGAGACTCTAGAGGTCCACTACAAGGAGAAGAATATCGCTCAGGTTCTGGACATGACGGTCAATGATGCGGTAGAGTTCTTCCAGCACATTCCCAAGATTGCCCGCAAACTCCAGACTATCAAGGATGTGGGACTAGGCTATGTGACTCTAGGGCAGCCAGCCACAACCTTGTCAGGTGGTGAAGCTCAGCGGATGAAACTGGCCAGCGAACTTCACAAGCGCTCGACTGGTAAGTCCTTCTATATCTTGGATGAGCCGACCACGGGTCTGCATTCTGAAGATATTGCCAAGCTCCTTCAAGTGCTATCACGCTTTGTGGACGATGGCAATACAGTCCTCGTTATCGAGCACAATTTGGATGTTATCAAGACAGCTGACCATATCATTGATTTGGGACCGGAAGGCGGTGTCGGTGGCGGTACGATTATTGCGACGGGGACACCGGAAGAAGTCGCAGCTAATCCAGCCAGCTATACCGGTCAATATTTGAAAGGCAAGCTGCACGTAAAATAATTCATCAAATCCCTGTTTGATATTAAAAACAGGGATTTTTCATGTCAGAGAATGCTCGTTGGATTCTAATTCCTGGATAAGGTTTGTCAAAAAATGTCCTATTTGACTGGTTTTTTGATATAATAAGCTTAGTTATTTCACGGAGGTGCCTCATGTTATCAAGAGTTGAAAAGTTTGAAGCAGCATTGGCTCAGACAGACTGCGATGCTGTTTTAGTAACCAATCTGAAAAATATTTACTACCTGACTGGTTTCAGCGGGACAGAAGCGACAGTTTTCATCAGCAAAACACGTCGGATTTTCCTAACGGATGCGCGCTATACGCTGATTGCCAAGGGAGTAGTCCAAGGTTTTGATATTGTCGAAACACGCGACGCGATTGGTGAGATTGTCAAGATTATTGCGGATGACAAGCTGCAAAAAATCGGTTTTGATGACGAGATTTCCTATGCCTACTTCAAGATGCTGGAAAGTGTCTTCTCGGCCTACGAACTAGTTCCCATGACGGGCTTTATTGAAAATCTGCGCATGATTAAGGATGCTCAGGAAATCGCGACCACTCGCAAGGCCTGTCAGATTTCTGATCAAGCCTTCCTAGATGTACTGGACTTTATCAAGCCTGGTGAGACAACAGAGCTGGCTGTTATGAACTTTTTAGATGCCCGTATGCGCCAGCTAGGTGCTTCAGGTGCCTCTTTTGATTTTATCATTGCTTCGGGCTACCGCTCTGCTATGCCTCATGGTGTGGCTAGTGACAAGGTCATTCAAAAGGGTGAAACCCTGACCATGGACTTTGGTTGCTACTACAACCACTATGTCAGCGATATGACGCGGACTGTTCATGTGGGGCAAGTGACGGATGAGGAACAGGAGATTTATGATATCGTCCTGCGCAGCAATCAAGCCCTGATAGAAGCAGCCAAGGCTGGTCTCAGCCGAATTGATTTTGACCGGATTCCGCGTCAGATTATTAACGATGCTGGCTACGGTCCTTACTTTAGCCACGGGATTGGCCACGGGATTGGCCTGGACATCCATGAGATTCCTTACTTCGGCAAGTCAGAAGAGCCGATTGAGGCGGGCATGGTCCTGACTGATGAGCCAGGTATCTATCTGGATGGCAAATACGGCGTCCGCATCGAAGACGATCTCCTCATCACAGAAACAGGCTGCGAAGTCCTAACTCTTGCGCCGAAAGAGTTGATTGTTATTTGAGAATTATCAGGCTTTATGATAGAATAAGTAGAAATATAATTTTAAAAAGAGGTAATATAGAATGATTGAAGCAAGTAAGCTGAAAGCTGGAATGACCTTCGAAACAGCTGATGGAAAACTCATCCGCGTTTTGGAAGCGAGCCACCACAAGCCAGGTAAGGGAAATACGATTATGCGGATGAAACTGCGCGATGTTCGTACTGGCTCTACCTTCGATACCAGCTACCGTCCAGAAGAAAAATTTGAACAAGCCATTATTGAAACTGTTCCAGCTCAATACTTGTACAAAATGGATGACACTGCTTATTTCATGAATACTGAGACTTATGATCAATATGAAATTCCAGTAGTCAATGTAGAAGAAGAATTGAAATTCATCCTTGAAAACTCTGATGTGAAAATCCAGTTCTACGGAACAGAAGTGATTGGTGTGACAGTACCGACAACAGTTGAATTGGTCGTGACAGATACTCAGCCGTCTATCAAGGGAGCTACTGTTACCGGATCTGGTAAGCCAGCGACACTTGAGACAGGTCTTGTTGTCAACGTACCAGACTTCATCGAAGTTGGACAAAAATTAATCATCAATACTGCAGAAGGAACTTACGTTTCTCGCGCATAATATAGAAGAGGTAATAACTATGGCAGCTGAACAATTAGGTGAAATCGTCATTGCGCCACGTGTTTTGGAAAAAATCATTGCCATTGCAACGGCAAAGGTAGAAGGTGTTTATTCCTTCGCAAATAAGAGTATGTCAGACAGTCTTTCCATGCGCTCCCTCGGTCGCGGAGTATCGCTTCATACAGATGAGACAGGTGATGTGACTGTAGATATCTACCTGTATTTGGAATACGGTGTCAGCGTTCCAACTGTTGCAGTAGCAATCCAGAAGGCTGTAAAAAGCGCAGTTTTTGATATGGCTGAGGTAGAGCTGTCTGCTGTCAATATCCATGTGGCAGGCATTGTTCCAGAAAAGGCACCGAAGCCAGACTTGAAAGATCTATTTGATGAGGACTTCCTCAATGACTGATATACTGTTGGAATCCAGAAGAGGTCTGCGCCAGCGGGCTTTTCAGGCCCTGATGAGCCTAGAGTATGAAGGTGATCTTGTGGAAGCTTGTCGCTTTGCCTATTCTTATGATAAGGACGAAGAGGCTGACAATGCAGCGGAAGCTGATATTCCAGCTTTTCTGCTCAATCTGGTATCCGGTGTGGTCCAGTCCAAGGACGACTTGGATAAGAAAATTGCCCAGCATCTCAAAAAAGGCTGGACAGTAGATCGTCTGACGCTGGTCGAAAAAAATATCCTGCGTCTGGGGATCTTTGAGATTACGGAGTTTGATACCCCACAGCTGGTAGCAGTCAATGAAGCCATTGAGCTTTCCAAGCAATTCTCTGACGAAAAGTCCAGTAAGTTCATTAATGGGATTTTGAGTCAATTTATTGTTGAATAAAATGAAGGTCGAGACAAGTGTCTTGGCCCTTTTGCTTGTCAATTGTTGTTTAAATCACAAATAGCTTATCGAATTATCAAATTCCGCACAGAAAGCATGAAGTATCTGAGTGAGAAAAACTCTTCTTGAAAGCCTTTACAATTTTAAAAAGAATCGGTATAATAAATACAGAAAACGTTTGCATAGATGTTCTCTATAAGAAAAAATAAAGGAGTTTTCTGTTTATGAAAAATAACTATCACCTACAGTCTCAGATGGGCGAAAAGCGTCATTATTTTGGCATCCGTCGTTTAAAAGTAGGAGTAGCCTCTGTTGTCATTGCCTCAGGTTTCCTCCTGGGAAATGCTCAGCTAGTCCAAGCGGATGAGGCGAGCACAGCCACCAGCCCTGCAATAGAAGCAGTCTCTGATGCAGATGCGGCAGCCCAACCTAAGTCAGCAAATGAAGAAAAAACTGGAGAGGTAGGTAGTTCAGGAGCGGGGGCTTCAGAGCAGGCTGCTCCAACTGGTGTGCTAGCAGATCAAGCTCCAGCTAGTGCAGGTTCAGCATCAGGTCAAGAAACTGCGAATCCAAGTGAAAAAGACAAGCAAGAACCAGTTAGTCAGCCGCAGGCTTCGGCGAAAGACGCTATCGAAGAGGGCAATATTCGCTTTCATTTCAAAACCCTGCCTTCACAAAATCTAGACAGCTTGGGCCTGTGGACTTGGGATGATGTTGAGACGCCTTCTAGCCAAAAGGGAGGTTGGCCGACCGGAGCGACTAGCTTTGCGACTGCTAAAGAAGATGACTACGGCTATTATCTTGATGTCAAGATGGCTGAGAAAAGAAGCAAGATCAGCCTTCTCATCAATAATACGGCAGGTCAGAATATTACAGGTGACAAGACAGTTGAGCTACTCAGTCCTCAGATGAATGAGGTTTGGTTTGATACGGACTATCAACCTCATACTTATGAGCCTTTGAAAAAAGGGATGGTTCGAATCAACTACTATCGTACAGATGGGCAGTATGATAAGAAGTCGCTCTGGCTCTGGGGAGATGTCCAAAACCCAAGCAAGAATTGGCCTGACGGAGTGGATTTTGAAAATACTGGGAAATATGGTCGCTATGTAGATGTTCCCTTGAAAGATGCTGCTAAGATGATTGGCTTTTTGCTTTTAGACGAAAGCAAATCAGGAGATGATGTGAAGATTCAAAATCAGGATTATAATTTCGCGAATTTGGAGAAAAACAGCCAGATTTTCTTGCGTGATGCGGATCCGACAGTTTATACCAACCCTTACTTTGTCAACGATATTCGCATGACGGGTGCCCAGCATGTAGGTTTGACCGAGATTGAGACCAGCTTTTCTACCTTAGAGAGTGCTAAAAAAGAGGACATTTTAAAGAACTTAAAGATTACAGACAAAGATGGCAATCAAGTCGTTGTTAAAGATGTGGTTCTGGCTCCTGAGACCAAAAGTGCCAAATTCATCGGTGATTTTAACCAAGCCCAGTCACCTTACCTTATCAAATATGGCAATGATCAATTCAAAACCAGCATGAACTGGCAGCTAAAAGATAGTATTTACAAGTATGATGGTGAATTGGGAGCGCGTGTTTCTCAAGCGGGTAAACAAGTGGACCTAAGCTTCTGGTCGCCAAGTGCGGACCAAGTTGATTTGGTAGTCTACGACAAAGAGGATCAGAACAAGGTTGTTGGACGCTTGGCTATGCAGAAAGGGGAGTCTGGCACATGGACCAGCAGCTTAACGCCTGAGAGCGGCCTAGGGATTTCAGACTATCGAGGGTATTTCTATCATTATGAAATTACTCGTGGCGGCAAAAAGTTTCTTGTGCTGGATCCTTATGCCAAGTCTTTAGCCGCTTGGAACAGTGAAGATGCGGACAAGGGGGATGCCTACAAGATTGCTAAGGCAGCCTTTGTAGATCCAAGTGAATATGGACCGAAAGACCTGACCTATGCTACTATACCGAACTTTAAGAAGCGGGAAGATGCCTTGATTTATGAGGCGCATGTTCGTGATTTTACCTCTGATCCAGCTATCTCAAAGGATTTGAAATCTCAATTTGGAACCTTCTCAGCTTTCATTGAGAAATTAGATTATTTGAAAGACTTGGGAGTGACCCACGTTCAGCTCTTGCCAGTTTTGAGTTATTATTTTGTAAATGAGCTGAAAAATGCTGAGCGCATGGACAAGTACGCTTCCAGCAACAGCAACTATAACTGGGGCTATGATCCGCAAAACTACTTCTCGCTGACAGGTATGTACTCTAGCGTACCGACAGATCCAGCCAAGCGCATTGAGGAATTCAAAAACCTTGTCAACGAAATTCATAAGCGTGGAATGGGCGTTATCCTGGATGTGGTCTATAATCATACGGCTAAGACCTCTATCTTTGAGGATTTGGAGCCCAATTACTACCACTTTATGGATGCGGATGGTACACCGAGATCAAGCTTTGGCGGCGGCCGCTTGGGTACTACTCACTATATGAGCAGACGGGTCTTGGTGGATTCGATCAAGTACCTGACAGAGCAGTACAAGGTAGATGGTTTTCGCTTTGATATGATGGGAGACCATGATGCTGAGTCCATCCAAAAAGCCTTTGAAGAAGCCAAGAAGCTCAACCCAAATCTCATTATGCTGGGTGAGGGCTGGAAGACTTATGCAGGTGATGAAAATAAAGCTGTCCAGCCTGCTGACCAGTCTTGGATGAAGTCAACGGACACGGTAGCGGTTTTCTCGGATGATATTCGCAATACCTTGAAATCAGGTTATCCAAATGAAGGAACACCAGCCTTCATCACTGGTGGCAAACGCAGTGTAGAAAATGTCTTTAAAAACATCAAGGCGCAACCAACCAATTTTGAGGCGGATAGCCCAGGGGATGTGATCCAATACATCGCAGCCCATGATAATCTGACGCTCTTTGATATCATTGCCCAGTCGATCAAGAAAGATCCGGCAGTGGCTGCCAATTATCAAGAGATTCATCGCCGCCTGCGTCTGGGAAATCTGATGATTCTGACTTCGCAAGGGACACCATTTATCCACTCTGGTCAAGAGTACGGCCGGACCAAGCAATTCCGTGATCCCGACTATAAATATCCGGTCTCTGAAGACAAGGTTCCAAACAAAGCGCATTTGTTGACCAATGAAGACGGCACGCCGTTTGACTATCCGTATTTCATTCATGATTCTTATGATTCGAGCGATGCGGTCAACCACTTTGACTGGACCAAGGCGACTGATTCAGAGAAGTTCCCTGAAAATGCCAAGAGTCGTGCCTATATGAAAGGCTTGATTGCCTTGCGGAAATCAACGGATGCCTTTACCCGCAGTTCCAAAGATGAAGTGGAGCAAAATGTGACCCTCATCACCCAGCCTGGCAAGGATGGTGTTGAGAAAGAAGACCTCGTGCTCGGTTACCAAGTGGTTGCGTCGAATGGCGATATTTATGCTATCTTTGTCAATGCAGACACCAAGGAACGACAATTCAACTTTGGTGAAGCCTACAAGCATCTAGCAGGTGCAGAGGTTGTGGCAGATGGTAATACGGCAGGAGTGACAGCCATTTCTGATCCAGCAGGTGTCACCAGAAACGGCAATGGTTTAGCCCTAGCTCCGCTGACAGCGACTATTTTGCGACTTCGAAAAGCGAACCTAGCTCAGGAAGAAAAATCTCAAGCTCCAGTAGCTCAAGAAGAGCAGCTGTCTGCCGCTTCTGTAGCCAACGCTCAGCCTCAAGCTTTATCCTTGGATGGGCAAAAAATTCAGGCTTCAGAAGTAAAAGAAGCGGCTAACCAAACAGAAAAAGCCTTGCCAAAAACGGGAACAAATACTTCCCTGCTGGCACTTTTAGGTGGCTTCCTTGCTTTCCTGGCCGGTCTGTTAAGCTTTAGAAAGAAAGAGTAATAATTGATTATTGCCCTGTGAGAATTTTTAGACTATGGCTAAATAAAGACGACTTCCAATAATGGAGGTCGTCTTTACTTTTTTATCTATATCAAACACTCTTACCAGATAAGAGGCTGACTGGTAGGAAATAGCCAGTCGTTTGGACTTCTTGACCGGCAATTTTTTTGAGGAGCAGGTCCACAGAGAGACGGGCGATATCTTTCAGTGGCTGCTTTATCGTTGCCAGCTGTGGGTAGTAGTTCTCCACAAAGTAGGTGCCGTCGTAGCCAATGATTTTCAACTCTTCAGGAATCTGGATGTCTAGCTCCTGAGCGACTTTCATAATTAAAATGGCTGTCAGATCGTCTGATGTAAAAATGCCATCAGGTTTGGTCTGAGTCAGAATTTGCTTGATTTCCATTTCTTTGCGGACCGGTGAGAAATCACTGGAAACATTGATAATAGGTGCGTCTGGCAGGACGGAAGCGAAGCCAGCGTGGCGCAGGCCAGTTGGCGAGTTGGAATTGTCATTGCCAGTAATCATGATGATGTTTTGAGCTCCAGCCTTGACTAAGGTCTGGGCCGCCAGCACTCCGCCACCATAGTTGTCTGAGGAGACAACAGGGATATCCGGCGAAAGATTGCGGTCAAAGGCAATGATTGGAGCGGTCACGCGATTGTAGTCCTCGATGCCTAGATTGTGGCTGCCAGAAATGATGCCGTCCACCTGGTTGGCTTCCAGCATCTCAAGGTATTCACGCTCCTTGTCTGAGTCATGCTCACTATTGCAGATGATGGTTTTATAGCCCTGTTTAAAGAGCTCATGCTCAAGCTTGTCAATCAATTCTGCATAAAAGACATTGCTGATATTAGGGAAAATGAGTCCAATCAGCTTGGCTGATTTTCCTTGGAGGCTACGCGCCAGATTGTTAGGCTTGTAGGCCAATTCTCGCATGGCTGCCTCAACCTTAGAAATCGTTTTGTCGGATAAGTAGCCTTTTCTGTTGATGACGCGGGAAACAGTTGTGGGGCTGACTCCTGCTAGTTTTGCTACATCAGTTAGCTTTGCGACCATAATCTAATTCATAGTAAGTACCGGTTGGATTGCCCTTGGTAATGGCAATGCCAGTCTGGTCCTCTCTTGGGAAGACACGGCCGGAAAATACTTTCTCTCCTTTATTGATGAAAATTTCAAAAATCGATTTATCGATGAAGATAGTAGCGCTCGTTGCTTCTTTGTCAATATTACAGCTTCGGCTGGTTCCAAAGTCCAGAGCGAATGGCTCGCCTGCCTGACTGCGGTCAACGGTCACTTGACCTGCTTTGAGGTCAAAATTGATGCGTAATCCCTTGCCATCCTTGTCTGCAAAGAGGACGATTTCGTGCTCGGTGTCCGCAGCGAGATTCAGCTCTAGTTCGTAGCTGTTCTTGCTTTCTGCCAGAGCAGTGAAAGGCTGTTCCTCTGCTCGCAAATCCTTGATAGCAGGCACGGGGTATTGGTAGAGCTTGCCGTCTTTCAGACTTAATTCCTTGACGAGAGAGAAGGCCCCTTGATGGTCGAAGCGGTCAGATGGGTATTCCACATCAGGCAAGCCTAGCCAGCTGACAGCCAGTGCACGACCGTCAGGTGCGTTAAAAGCTTGGGTCGCGTAGCAGTCGAAACCGTAGTCCAGATTTTGGATAGGGCTAGGATTAATCATAGCAACTTTGTTTGTGTCAAACGATTGACCTATTTTATACATGTTTGGATAAATGTTGCCATAGTCCTGTACATCCTTAGACAAACCTTGAGGACAATAGAGCAGGACTGGTTGGTCATTGATAAAGACTAGATTAGGACACTCCATCATATAGGCTGTCTTGTCATTGGCGAAGTCTAAATCGCCAACTACTTCCCAGTTGGTATAGTCATTATCAACTGCCTTGTAAAGCTTGACATAGCCTTGTTTGTCTAGGTTTTGCCCGCCGACAATGGCATAGAATTGTCCTTTGTAATTGAAAATCTGGGGATCGCGGAAGTGGTCAGTCGCTTCAGCAGGCTGCTCAATTAAGACCTTGTCAATTTTTTCGAGCTTGCCTGATTTATCTAATAAGGCACCGATTTGATATGGGTGACGTACCCAGTTCTCGTCACGAACATTGCCAGTGTAGAAGAGAAAGAGCTTATCGTCAAACTGCATGGCAGAGCCCGAGTAGGCACCGTGGCTGTCCAGAGGAGTATCTGGCAGCACCCGAAGGCCAGTTTCCGTGAAGTGAACTAGGTCATTGCTTTCCATCTGGACCCAGCACTTGAGGCCGTGAGCTGCTCCGAAAGGAAAGTTTTGGTAGAAAACCACCCACTTGCCGTCAAAATAAGAAAAGCCATTGGGGTCATTGAGGAGACCTGTCTGAGGCTCTACATGATAGTTAGCCCGCCAAGGAGATTTAGCGATGTTTTCTTTGATGTGCTGTAGCTCTTCCTGAGTCCAGTCTTCATAGCGTTTGTAGCGTTTTTCAGTCGTCCAAGCCAATCTTTTGTCCTCCGAATCATATTATTTCTTATTACTATAGTAAACGTTTTCTGCTGAAAAATCAACATTTAACAGTAAAAAAATATTTTTTCTGCAAAACGCTTGACATATTTTTGAATCATGGTAAAATAATATTCGTAAAGGCGATAAAATCGCTTTCAAAAGTTAAAAATATTTATAAGGAGATTTTTGCAAATGAATAATACTGACATTGCAAAAAAAGTCATCGAAGCCCTTGGCGGACGTGAGAATGTCAACAGTGTGGCTCACTGTGCGACTCGCTTGCGCGTGATGGTTAAAGATGAAGGTAAAATAGACAAAAATACTGTCGAAAATCTGGAAAAAGTTCAGGGTGCCTTCTTTAACTCCGGCCAGTACCAGATTATCTTTGGTACCGGTACGGTTAATAAAATCTATGACGAAGTTGTAGCCTTAGGATTGCCAACTTCATCAAAAGATGACATGAAAGCAGAAGCTGCTAAGCAAGGGAATTGGTTCCAACGCGCCATTCGTACATTTGGTGATGTATTTGTGCCAATCATCCCAGTTATCGTAGCGACAGGTCTCTTCATGGGTGTGCGTGGACTCTTGAACGCTCTTGGAATGACGCTTCCAGATGATGTGAAGACCTATACAGAAATCCTTACGGATACAGCCTTCATCATCTTGCCAGGCTTGGTTGTTTGGTCAACCTTCCGTGTATTTGGTGGAAATCCAGCTGTTGGTATCGTCCTTGGTATGATGCTGGTGTCTGGCTCGCTTCCAAATGCTTGGGCAGTAGCATCAGGTGGCGAAGTGACTGCTATGAAATTCTTTGGCTTCATCCCGGTTGTTGGTTTGCAAGGTTCTGTTCTTCCAGCCTTCATTATCGGGGTTGTTGGAGCTAAGTTTGAAAAAGCTCTCCGCAAGGTTGTGCCAGATGTCTTGGATCTCTTGGTGACACCATTCGTTACACTTTTGGTAATGTCTATCCTTGGACTTTTCGTCATCGGACCAGTATTCCACGTTGTTGAAAACTACATTTTGTTT
Organism: Streptococcus sp. 27098_8_82; assembly: GCF_041431615.1. Lineage (NCBI taxonomy): Bacteria > Bacillati > Bacillota > Bacilli > Lactobacillales > Streptococcaceae > Streptococcus > Streptococcus sp. 27098_8_82. The sequence continues at coordinate 354,251 of NZ_JAPVYB010000002.1, read as the reverse complement.
GGAACAAAAGCAATCCTTGCTTTACCGTTTGGTTTAGGTGGTTTGGTGATTGGTGGAGTTCACCAATTGATTGTCGTATCAGGTGTTCACCATATCTTCAACTTACTTGAAGTACAATTGCTTGCTGCGGACCACGTTAACCCATTCAATGCTATCATCACTGCAGCTATGACAGCTCAAGGTGCTGCAACCGTTGCTGTTGGTGTGAAAACTAAAAATCCTAAACTTAAAACTCTTGCTTTCCCAGCTGCTCTTTCTGCCTTCCTTGGCATTACAGAGCCAGCTATCTTCGGGGTTAACTTACGTTACCGCAAACCATTCTTCCTTTCATTGATTGCAGGTGCAATTGGTGGTGGCTTGGCATCTCTCCTTGGACTTGCCGGTACTGGTAATGGTATCACTATCATCCCTGGTACAATGCTTTACATCGGTAATGGCCAACTCTTACAATATCTCCTCATGGTAGCTGTATCATTTGCGCTTGGATTTGCTTTGACTTATATGTTTGGTTTTGAAGATGAAGAAACTGTAACTGAAGCAGCTGTAACTGAAAAACTAGTTGAAGAAGAAACAACTGGTAATGTGCCAGCTGCTCTCCAAGACGAAACAATTATCTCTCCAATCGTTGGTCAGGCAGTGGCTTTGAGCGATGTGAATGATCCTGTTTTCTCTAGCGGAGCGATGGGACGAGGAATTGCTATCAAGCCTAGTGAGGGTGTGGTTTATGCTCCGGCTGATGCTGAAGTGACAATTGCATTCGCGACTGGCCATGCTTATGGTTTGAAGACAGCTAATGGTGCTGAAATTCTGATTCATGTCGGAATCGACACAGTGTCTATGGGCGGCGAAGGTTTTGACCAAAAGGTTGCTCAAGGCGACAAGGTCAAAGCTGGTGATGTTCTGGGAACATTTGAAGCTGAGAAAATTGCAGCTGCTGGTCTGGATGATACGACCATGGTCATCGTTACCAACACAGCTGACTACACTTCTGTGACTCCAGTAGCAGAAGGAGCTCTTGCTAAAGGCGACGCAATTATCGAAGTGAAAGCCTAATGGAATTTAGAAAACGAACAAATCAGTTTTTGTTCGTTTTTTATGTCATAAGTGCAGTCTTGTTGAAAAAGCTTTTAAAAGACTATTTTTGGCAAAAAGTCTGCAAGAGATATGCTATAATGAATAGAGTAGAAATCAAATTTTAAAAGAGGATTTATAATGACAAAATTGTATGGAAGTTTGGAAGCGGGCGGCACTAAGTTTGTCTGTGCTGTAGGTGATGAACGGTTTGAAGTTGTTGAAAAGACACAGTTTCCAACGACTACACCTATCGAAACACTAGACAAGACGATCGAGTTCTTTTCTCGTTTCGACAATTTAGCTGGTTTGGCTGTTGGATCTTTCGGGCCGATTGATATTGATCCCAACGCAAAGACTTACGGCTTTATCACGACTACGCCTAAGCCACACTGGGCTAATGTGGATATTGTCGGAGCTCTGCGCCGGGCTCTCAATGTGCCCATTTACTTCACGACGGATGTCAATAGTTCAGCTTATGGTGAAGTGGTAGCTCGCAACAATGCTGGCGGCCGTATTGAAAATCTGGTCTATTATACGATTGGGACAGGAATCGGTGCTGGCGCTATCCAGCGAGGCGAATTTGTAGGGGGGACAGGACACCCAGAGATGGGGCATTATTATGTAGCTAAGCACCCTATGGATGTGGAAAAAGAGTTCAATGGCGTTTGTCCTTTCCACAATGGCTGCTTGGAAGGATTGGCGGCTGGACCAAGCTTAGAGGCGCGGACCGGAGTTCGTGGGGAAAATATTAAACTCAATAGTTCTGTCTGGGATATTCAAGCTTACTATATCGCTCAGGCGGCTATTCAGGCGACAGTGACTTTCCGTCCAGATGTCATCGTCTTTGGTGGCGGAGTTATGGCTCAGCAGCACATGCTGGATCGAGTTCGTGAGAAATTCACAGTTCTTCTGAATGGCTATTTGCCAGTTCCTGATGTTCGTGACTATATCGTGACACCGGCTGTGGCTGGAAATGGCTCCGCAACGCTGGGCAACTTTGTACTGGCTAAAGAAGTTAGTGAACGCCACGCAAAATAAGCTTATAGGGTCTGATTTATCAGGCTCTTCTCTATGAGGGAAAGCAATGGAAAAAGCAATTGTCAAAGATATTTTCTTTCTGCAGCAGCTGTCTGAGCGGGCTAGCAGAGAAGACCTTTATCTGGCTCAAGACTTGCAGGATACTCTGCAGGCCAATCGAGAAAACTGTATAGGGCTCGCAGCAAATATGATTGGTGTCCGTAAGCGGGTCATTATCTTTCTATATGGCTTGGTGCCGGTAGTCATGTTTAATCCGGTGCTGCTCTCTAAGTCAGGCCCTTATAAGACAGAAGAGGGCTGCCTGTCCTTGGTTGGAAGCCGTCCCACTCAACGTTATCAGGAAATCACAGTCGATTATCTGGATAAACATTGGCAGCAGCAGACCATGACCTTGAAAGGCCTGCCTGCCCAAATCTGCCAGCATGAATTGGATCATTTGGAAGGGATTATCATTTAGAAAAATTTGACAAAATTGCAAAAAATGTCTAAAATTAGAGATAATTAGCAGAATAATATTGAAGGAGGCAAGATGTAAATGAAAACAAAAACTTTAGCACTGATAAGCGGTCTGGTTGGTTTGATTGGAGGGACTATTTTGCTGCTCTCGAATATCTTTTTTGTTCCTTTTTCAGCCCTACTAGGTGATTCTGGCCTGAATTTACTGGGAGCGGTGATTAAATTGGCAGCTCTGGGCTTGGGAATTACTTCCTTGGCTTATTACAAAGGTCAAATGCGTTTCAGTGTCGCAGCGGGCGTCCTCCTTATCGTCGGAAGCAGCAACATCGCGCCCATTCCATTTATAGGCTGGATTGCAGGCATTCTCCTTATCATTGGAGGGGCTCTATTCCTCGCTTCTTCTTCAAAATTTTAATGCGGGACCAATCAATTTTTAGGCTGTTTGTCAGTTTGAAAGGAAGGGTGAAGAAATTTTCTTCGCTTTTTTTCTTGTTGAAAAAATAGTTCTCATGGAAACTTTTTTCTTGACTTTCTTTTTTCTTGTGTTAAAATAGTTCTCACGAAAACTATTTTTACAAAGGATACAGGTATGGATAAGCCTTTACTGGAATTGAAGCGTTTTGGACGAAAGATTCATCTCATAGCGGAAAAGCTTGCCAAGGAGCAAGGGATTGAGTCCATGGCTGGGCCTCAGGGGCAGGTCTTGCATATTGTCGCCTGTCGTATGGAAGAGGGGAAGGATACCCTTATCAAGGATATTGAGCAGGAGTTGGATATTTCCAAATCGGTGGCCTCTAACTTAATGAAAAGGATGGAGAAGAATGGCTTTATCCAACTGGAAACGAGCAAGACAGACAAGCGGGCCAAGTATATCCGCCTTACTCCGCAGTCGCAGGAAAGAATGAAGAAAATCCGTAACTTTTTTGATGAAATGGACCGTGCTATTTTGAATGGTGTTTCTGAGCAAGAACTGCTGATTTTTTCACAAGTCATGACCAAGTTTTATCAGAATATCGAAAGTTTAGAAAATGGAGGCAAAGATGTTTAAGTTATTTAAACGGCTGACGGTAAGGGAAGTGAGCATGATTGTTCTCAGTGTGCTCTTCACCTTCCTAACGGTATATTTGGAATTAGAAGTTCCGACCTATATTTCGACGATTACAGAGCTATTGCAAACGCCGGGGACTGGTTTGGCAGATTTGTGGGAGCCAGGCCTGAAAATGATCGGCCTGTCTTTTGCAAGTTTGCTGTCAGCTATTGTGGTTGGCTTTTTTGCCGCTCGTATAGCAGCTAGCTTTACCCAGAGTTTGCGGAGCGATATTTTCAACCGTGTGCTAGACTATTCGCAGACGGAGATTAAGAAATTTTCGATTCCTAGTTTGCTGACTCGGACAACGAATGACATTACTCAGGTACAGACTTTGATTACCATGGGGCTGCAGGTGGTGACCAGGGGACCGATTATGGCGATTTGGGCCATGACTAAGATTATCGGTAAGTCTGAGAACTGGCTGACAGCTGTTCTCATTGCCGTTCTTGTTAATATCCTGCTGACAGTAGTTTTGGTTACACTGGCTTTTCCCAAGCAGTCAGTTGCGCAGCGTTTGGTCGATAAGCTAAATAGCGTCACTAGAGAGAGTCTGACTGGGATTCGCGTGGTCCGGGCTTATAATGCTGAGGACTATCAGGATGAGAAGTTTGCGGCGGCTAATGATGAAGTAACCCGACTCAATCTTTTCATCGGTCGTCTGATGGCTATGATGAATCCAGTTATGATGGGGATTTCCAGCGGTTTGACACTGGCTATTTACTGGATTGGTGCTTATTTGATCCAGGAGGCTGGGCTGCAGGAGCGTCTCCCACTCTTCAGTGATATGGTCGTCTTTATGTCCTATGCTATGCAGATTGTGATTGGATTCTTGCTCATGGGGGCCCTCTTCATCGTCCTGCCTCGGACCATTGTATCGGCTGGCCGGATTAATGAAGTACTGGACCTGCATTCTTCTATCACCAGTCCGGAACAGCCTAAGGCAGCAGCGGATAGCAAGGGAGAAGTGATCTTTCGAGATGTGTCCTTCCGCTATTCCAAGACTTCAGAAGCGGTCATTGAGCATGTTAGCTTTACAGCGCAGGCTGGTGATACCGTGGCCTTTATCGGTTCAACCGGCTCAGGGAAATCCACGCTGGTCAATCTCATCCCTCGTTTCTATGATGTGACAGAAGGAGAGATTCTGGTAGATGGCGTCAATGTTCAAGATTACCAGCTGGAAGACCTGCACAATAAGGTCGGCTACATCCCGCAAAAGGCGGTGCTTTTCTCTGGTGATATCGAGAGCAATCTGGACTTCGGTCAAAGCAAAGAAAGCCCGCTGGATGAGCAGAAAATGTGGGAGGCTCTTGATCTAGCACAGGCTAAGCCCTTTGTCCAAGAGAAGGAAAAGGGGCTGAAAGCTGAAGTGGCTCAAAGCGGAACCAACTTCTCTGGTGGCCAGCGTCAGCGTTTGGCCATTGCCAGAGCCTTGGCTCGTAAGCCAGAAATCCTCATCTTTGATGATTCTTTCTCAGCACTAGACTATAAGACAGACCGCATTTTGCGCAAGGAACTGGCTGAGCGGACGCAGGATATGACCAAGCTGATCGTGGCGCAGCGGATTTCTACTATCATGGATGCGGATCAAATCTTGGTCTTGGATGCTGGTAAGGTAGTCGGTCAAGGTACCCACAGAGAGCTTTTGGCCAGCAACGAAGTCTATCAAGAAATTGCCTACTCACAACTATCCAAGGAGGAATTAGAAAATGGAAAATAAGAAGCCTTCATTATTTAGCCAGATACGGCCTTATCTCAAAGGCTTCCAGCTTCCTCTTGCTTTGGCATTTGTGGGAGCTGTCTTATCAAACATTATCACGGTCTATGGGCCAAATAAATTAAAAGAAATTACCAATCTCATCTCTGAAGGTTTGGCTACCAGCATTGATTTGAAAGCTGTGTCTCAGATTGCCCTTCTGCTGACCGTGCTCTATGCAGTCGGAGCCCTGCTCAACTATGGCCAGTCCTTTATCATCAGTACGGTTATCCAGTATTTTTCCAAGCGGCTGCGGACGGCCATTGCAGAGAAGATAAACAAGCTGCCGTTGGGCTATTTCGATGGTCATTCTCAGGGGGATACTCTGTCGCGCGTGACCAATGACGTGGATACGGTCGGCCAATCCCTCAACCAGAGTTTGGGTAACGTCATCTCTGCCAGCCTGCTCTTGGTTGCTGTGGTTTTGACCATGTTCTTCATGAACTGGATCTTGGCCATGGTAACTATCTTGGCTACTGTATTAGGTTTTGTCTTTGTTGGTCTCATCATGGGCAAGTCCCAGGGTTATTTCACTGCCCAGCAAAACGATCTGGCTGCGGTAAACGGTTATGTGGAGGAGATGTACTCCGGTCATAATGTTGTTACCAGCTATAATGCCATTGAGCAGTCTAAGGAGCGCTTTGCGGTTCTCAATCATAATCTCTATAACAGTATTTGGAAGTCTCAATTTATCTCTGGCATGATGATGCCGCTCATGTTCTTTACGGGGAATTTTGCTTATGTGCTGGTTATTTTGGTCGGTGCTGCTCTGGCGATTAATGGCTCTATTAGCATCGGAATTATCGTCGCCTTTATGGTTTATGTGCGGACCTTCTCTCAGCCTTTGTCACAGATTGCCCAAGGTATCACTGTCTTGCAGCAGGCTGGTGCAGCACTGGTTCGTGTCTTTGAGTTTCTGGCTGAGCCTGAGATGGAAGACGACCAGCATAAAGAGCAGCAGCTTACTGCTGTCAAGGGAGATGTTGCCTTTGAAGAAGTCTTCTTTGGCTACAAGCCGGACCAGACCATTATTCATGATTTCTCAGCCCAGGCCAAAGCCGGACAGAAGATTGCCATTGTCGGTCCGACGGGTGCCGGTAAGACGACTATCGTTAATCTCCTTATGAAGTTCTATGAAATTGACAAGGGACGTATCAGCATTGATGGTATAGATATTAAGGATATGAAACGCTCCGAGGTTCACGATGCCTTTTCAATGGTCTTGCAGGATACCTGGCTCTTTGAGGGAACTATCCGAGAGAACTTGATTTATAATCAGGAGCATGTGACGGATGAAGCAGTTGTTGCTGCAGCGAAGGCGGTCGGTGTTCATCACTTTATCATGACTCTGCCGCAGGGCTATGGTACGGTGCTGGATGACACGGTCAACTTATCGGTTGGTCAGAAGCAGCTGTTGACCATCGCTCGTGCTCTGCTGAAAGATGCGCCGCTCTTGATCTTGGATGAGGCAACTTCATCAGTCGATACACGGACGGAGGAGCTGATTCAAAAGGCCATGGACAAACTCATGGAAGGCCGGACTTCCTTTGTCATTGCCCACCGTCTGTCTACTATCCGTAATGCAGATCTTATCTTGGTCATGCGCGATGGAAATATCATCGAGCAGGGCAACCACGATGAACTCATGGCTCAGAATGGCTTCTATGCGGACCTCTATAATAGTCAGTTTGTAGAGGAAGATGCAGGTTGATGCTCAAATAAAACATCAGGAATGTTCGTTTTCCTGATGTTTTTTTAAATTTAACAGAATTGTAAAAAATGCTCAATTTTCAGTGGAGACGCTCTAGAATCTTGACTTTTTTCGCAGATGCTCTATTAAAAACTTGACAGCTTTTACGCTTTATATTAAAATAAATTTAATATAAGAACTGAAAGCGAACACAACGGGGTGTTTGCTCTACATAATAAGTGAGCAACGGTGCTACAAAAAAAATAAAAATTCCTTATTTTTTTGTAGTACTTTTTTTATCAGCAAATCTGGAGTAAAGCGATGAAGCAATTTATGCTAGCTGGTGTTTCCAGCGGTGTCGGAAAGACCACAGTTACCCTAGGGATTTTGAAAGCTCTGGCAGACAGAGGTTATCAGGTCCAGCCTTATAAGGTAGGACCTGATTATATTGATACAGCTTATCATAGTCGGATTACTAAGCGACCGTCACGGAATGTGGACAGCTTTATGATACCGGACGATCAGAGTCTGGCTTGGTCCTACTACAAATGGCATGGAGATGCGGATGTGGCAGTAGTCGAAGGAGTCATGGGGCTCTTTGATGGTCTGGGAACGGACAAGGACTGTGCGTCTTCTGCTTCTGTTGCTAAGAAGTTGAGCATTCCGGTTGTCTTGATTATCGATGGGAAGGCGACATCAACATCTGCAGCAGCCATGGTACATGGCTTTGCGACTTTTGATCCGGATTTGAATATTGCTGGGGTCATTATCAACCGGGTGGCTTCACAGACTCACTTTGAACTTATCAAGGGTGCCATTGAGCGTTACACGGATGTCGAAGTGCTGGGTTATCTGCCTAAGAATGCAACTGCAGAGTTGCCATCGCGCCATCTAGGTCTAATCCCTGACGTAGAAATGGATGATTTGGACCGTCGATTTGAGGAGTTGGGAGCGGCAGCGGCCAAGTATATAAATCTAGACAGACTGCTGGAAAAGGCAGAACTTCCCGATAAGCAGATGACCAATCCTTTTCATATCCGCAATGACCAGCCCTTGACTTTGGCTTATGCTTTGGATGATGCTTTCCACTTTTACTACGAAGATAATCTAGACTTTTTAAGAGAGCTCAATGTCCAGCTAGTGCCTTTCAGCCCTCTGAAAGATAAGGAACTCCCAGCTGCAGATGCTTATTATTTTGGCGGTGGTTTTCCAGAAGTCTACGCTCAGGAGCTGATGGTAAATGCTGACTTTCGGGCTTCGGTTAAGAAAGCTCACGAGCAAGGCCAGCCAATCTACGCAGAATGCGGCGGACTCATGTATCTGGGAGAGCTGCTGGAAGTAGGGGGGCAGGTCTATGAAATGGTCGGCATTTTCGAGGGCAAGAGCCTGATGACACCCGGCCTGAAAAGCTTTGGTTATTGCCAAGCAGAAACGCAGGTAGACAGTCTTTTTGGTCCTAAAGGTACAGCGGTCAGGGGACATGAGTTTCACCATTCGGTCTTTGAAACGGAGGAAGATACGGTCCTCAAGCTAGAGAAGGTCAGAGACGGTCAGGTCGTAGCTGCCTGGACAGGCGGTTATCAAAAGGGCCGGACCTTTGCTAGCTACCTGCATGTTCATTTTTATCAGGATGAGCAACTGCTGGCCAACTGGCTGAACTATATCAAAGAGGCGAAGTGATATGACACTCATTGCAATTTTTTTGGCCGTCTTACTGGACTGGCTCATTGGCGACCCCTATAGCTGGCCTCATCCAGTCAAGTGGATGGGTTCCTATATTTATCTATGTATGCGCTTGCAGGAGAAAAGGCAGTTTTCGCCCTATCTATTTGGCTTTTTCCTCTGGCTGACAACAGTTGGACTGTCGCTGGGAGTCAGCTACGGGCTGCTTTGGCTGGCTAGTCTGGTCCATCCCGTCCTCTACTGGATCGTCTGGATCTATCTGGCCTATGCTAGTCTAGCGGCTAAAAGTCTAGCTTTTGAGGCCCAAAAGGTTTACCATACGCTCAAGTTTGGCACTTTGGAAGAAGCTAGAAAGCAAGTTGGTATGATTGTCGGCCGTGAAACTTCCCAGCTGACACCAGAGGAAATCAGCAAGGCGACAATTGAGACGGTGGCTGAAAATACCAGTGACGGGGTTATCGGCCCTCTGCTCTGCCTCTTTCTAGGAGGACCCATTCTAGCCATGACCTATAAGGCCATCAACACCTTAGATTCTATGGTAGGCTATAAGACGGAGAAATACCGCAAAATCGGCTTGATATCCGCCAAGATGGATGATCTGGCCAATCTGATTCCTGCGCGTTTGACTTGGCTTTTCTTGATTCTCAGCAGTCAGATTTTACTGCTGGATGTCAAAGGAGCCCTGCGGATTGGCTGGCGGGATCGCTATCAGCATGCTAGTCCCAACAGTGCTTTTTCGGAGGCAGTTGTAGCTGGTGCTCTGGGCATTCAGCTGGGCGGACCGCACGTCTATCACGGAGAGCTAATCGAGAAGCCGACCATTGGAGAGGCTTCCAGGCCGGTTGCGGCGGATGATATTCAGACGGCTATCTCTCTGCTTTATACAAGTACCATGACAGGTTTAATCTTGTTCACTCTTTTTTATTTAGTAAAGCAAGCATATTTCTAGGAGTATACTATGACATATATCCAAAATCCTTCCTCTATTGAGGAAAAGAGCTTTCAAATTATTCAGTCTATGATTACTGAAAAAGATCCTGATTATGTCTTCCATTCGGAAATGGAAGAATCCATTATCAAGAGGGCTATCCATACGACGGGAGATTTCGATTATCTCTATACCATGCGTTTTGAGCATAATGTCCTTAAAAAAATAGAAGAAGTAATCAGAGCTAAGGGGACTATTCTCCTGGACTCTAATATCTCTCTTAACGGTATTAACAAGCGCGTGCTTGACCAGCTAGGTGTGAGCTACCGATGTTTAATCAGCGATGAAGAAGTGGTTGCGCTGGCCAAGGAAAAGCAAATTACCAGAGCTATGGCGGCTGTTGAGATAGCAGCTAAGATTGAAGGGCCTAAAGTATTTGCCTTCGGTGGTGCTCCTACGGCTCTGTCTTACCTGATTGAGCTGGCAGAGCAGGGATTGGTAGAAGCAGATGCAGTGATTGGGGTTCCAGTCGGCTTTATCAATGTCGAAGAGTCAAAAGAAGAACTGCTTCAGTCAGGTCTTCCTGCCCTTGTCAATCTCGGAAGAAAAGGTGGCAGCACGATTGTAGTAGCCATTGTCAATGCCATTATCTACCAGCTGAGAGAAGTGGTGACAGATGACTATGTCCGCTACTCTACACCATCCAGTAAAGAAGGAGGAAAGAACTAGATGTCCTATCTAAAAGCAGCGCATAAGATTGAAGAAGCTAGTTTCAGCAAGATTCAGGAAATTATTGACCAAGAGCATCCGGATATTCATTTTTCAGATCCTTTTGAAGAGGCAGTGCTCAAGCGGGTTGTCTTTACCAGTGCAGACTTTGACTACCTCTACAATATCAAGTTTTCCAATCAGGTTATTGAGAAGATTCTCTACGTCCTCCGAAACAAGGGCACCATTTTTACAGATACAACCATGGTCTTGGGCGGTTTTAATAAGAAATTGCTGGATGATCTAGGTGTTTCCTATCGCTGTCTGGTCAATGAGCCGGCAGTCTTTCAGGAAGCTAAGGAAAAAGGAATTACTCGCTCCATGGCTGCTGTAGAATATGCAGCTAAAGTGGATGGTCCAAAACTTTTTGTCTTTGGGAATGCTCCAACGTCTATCTTCAAGGTTTTGGATATGGTCGAAGAAGGAAGCTTGCAGCCGGATGCAGTTGTCGGAGTTCCAGTTGGCTTTGTCGGAGCGGCAGAATCCAAGCTCAAACTGCATGAAAGTTCGGTGCCTTCTATCGCAGCACTGGGTCAAAAGGGCGGCAGTACCATCGCAGCAGCTGTGGTCAATGCCATTCTCTACCAGCTCAAGCTCGACACTACAGACTATGAGCGTTACAGTGTTTCAGATAAAAAGCAGGCTCCGGAGAAAGGAGAGGGCTGATGATGGATGAATACGCTTATGTCAATGGAAAGAAATTAAGAAAAGGTTTTACAACTGGTACTTGCGCAACGGCAGCGACTGTTGCAGCCTTGAGCATGATCTTAAATCAGGAAAGGGAAGAAAAGGTTACTGTGCATACGGCTTCAGGCGTGGAAGTGACCATGGATGTTCACAATCCTTCCTTCGGACCAGAAGAAGCGACCGCGGCCATTGAAAAAGATGGCGGCGATGATGCGGATGCGACGCACGGACTCTTGATTTATTCGACCGTGACTCTTCTGCCAGATCAGAAGGAAATCGAGATTGACGGAGGTCAGGGCGTCGGGCGCGTGACCGAGAAGGGGCTGGCCTGCGATGTCGGCATGGCGGCTATCAATCCGACTCCTAGACGGATGATTGAGCAGCATGTCCGTGAAATTATCGGTCCCAACTGTGGGGCGCGGGTCATCATTTCCGTTCCTGGTGGGGAAGAGACAGCCAAGCTGACCTACAATTCCAGACTAGGTATTGTCGGTGGTATTTCAATTTTGGGAACGACAGGGATTGTCAATCCTATGTCCGAGGATAGCTGGAAAGCGTCCATTACGATTGAGCTGACCATGCTCTACAATCAAGGACATCGTTCAGTCGTCTTGGTACCGGGAAATTACGGTGAAGATTTTGCTACTAATACTGTGGGGATTCCAGCTGGGCGCATCGTCAATATGAGTAACTTTGTCGGACATGTCCTCAAAGAAGTGCAGCGCATCGGCTTTACCAAGGTTTTGATGATTGGTCACATGGGCAAGTTTGTCAAAGTGGCGGCTGGGATTTTCTCTACCCACAGTAAGGACTCGGATGCCCGTATGGAAACGCTGGTGGCTAATCTAGCCCTGATGGGGGCGCCTATGGAGCTGTTGGAAAAGGTTGATAAGTGCTTGACGACCGAGGCAGCTGGAACAGCCATTAAAGAATTTTCTTATGAGGGTGTCTATCAGGTATTGGCGGATAAGATTAAGGCTAGAAGTGAGCGTCTGCTTCGCTATCGTAAGCCAGAAGTCAGCATTGAGGTGGTCGTCTTTGGGACTGAGGAAGGCTATCTGGCATCAACCCAGCCTTTGGAGCAGATAAAGGAGGAATGGACATGATTTATGTTATCGGAATTGGTCCGGGAGATCCGAGCTATGGTCTTCTGGGGCAGGAAGCCTATTTTGAAAAGGCTGACCGTATTTTGGGCAGTGAACGCCATCTGGAAATTTTACCGCCGGCTTATCGGGACAAGGGCCTGGTCCCTCCTAAAAAATTGGCTGCGTTAGCAGAATTGCTGGGGAGCTTTGGTGAGGATGAAGAAATTCTATATCTGGCCTCAGGCGACCCGCTAATCTACGGTTTGGGCAAATGGCTATCAGAGAAGTTCAAGGGGCGCGTGGTCATCTCGCCGGGTATCAGCGCCATGCAGTATCTGGCCAGCAGAATTGCCCTGCCTATGAACGATGCTTACCTGACGAGCAGTCATGCTAAGGTGCCTAACTTTGACTTGATTATGAGTTTGTCAAAAGTCTTTATGGTGACGGATCAGAAAGTTGGCCCCTACGAGATTGCTCAAGAGGCCGTTAAAAGAGGTTTGGATAAGGTGCTGGTCATTGGTGAGCAGCTGAGTTATGAAGACGAGCGTATTACCATTCTGCCTGCGAGTGAGGTAGAAGATAGAGAATATGAAATGAATGTGGTGGTGGTGTTAGATGAGGGATTCGGAATTTATCAGGGCTAAAGTCCCTATGACTAAGGAAGAAGTCAGAGCCATCAGTTTGGATAAGTTGGAGCTGCATCGAGCCAAGCGCATGCTGGATGTCGGTTCTGGCACTGGCAGTGTCACGATTCAGGCAGCCCGAACCTATCCAGAACTGGAAGTGGTGGCAGTGGAGCGCAATGAAGACGCGGTGGCCTTGACTCAGGAGAATATCCAGCACTTTGGCTGCCAAAATGTCCGTCTCCATCAAGGACTGGCTCCGATTGAGTTGGAAGGATCCTTTGATGCCATTTTTGTCGGAGGAACCGGGGGCAATATGCAGGAGATTTTTGACTGGTGTGCCCAGCTCATGGAGCCGGGCGGTCGGTTGGTCTTGAACTTTATCCTGCTGGAGAATGCTCTGGAAGCAGCTCAAATAGCGGAGCAGATGGACTGGGAGGATCTAGAGATTGTCTCGGTTCAGGCTAGCCGCTGGACAGGTATAGGCAAGGGGCACTACTTCAAGCCCCAAAATCCGACTATTATCGTTTCCTGTAAGAAAAAAGAAAGAGAGGCTAATTGATGTCCAAAGTACATTTTGTTGGAGCAGGCCCAGGTGATGTGGAGCTGATTACGCTCAAAGGTTACAAGCAGCTGTCTGAGGCTGATGTGGTCATTTACGCAGGCTCCTTGGTCAATCCAGACTTGCTGAACTACTGTAAGGAAGGGGCTGAGATTCATGATAGCGCCAGCATGCACTTGATGGAAATCATTGATGTCATGGAGGCTGGAGTCAAGGCTGGTAAAGATGTGGTTCGCCTGCAGACGGGAGATTTCTCCATCTACGGCTCCATTCGAGAGCAGATCGAAGAAATGAAGAAGCGCGACATTGAGTTTGACTGTACGCCGGGCGTCAGCTCTTTTCTGGGAGCTGCTTCCAGTATCGGGGCGGAGTATACTGTACCAGAGGTTTCTCAAAGCCTCATCATCACTCGGATGGCTGGCCGGACGCCTGTGCCAGATCGGGAATCTCTGAAAAGCTATGCTCAGCATCGGACCTCTATGGCCATCTTCCTATCCGTTCAAGGCATTGAAAAGGTCGTCAGTGAGCTGATCGAGGGTGGCTATCCTCCAGAAACGCCTGTGGCTGTCATTTACAAGGCTACTTGGCCAGATGAAAAGAAGGTCTTTGGCGATTTGACAAACATTGCTGAGAAGGTCAAGGAAGCTAAGATTAGAAAGACAGCTTTGATTTTGGTCGGTGACTTTTTAGGTCAGGAATTCTACTATTCCAAGCTCTACCATGCGGATTTCCAGCATGAGTTTAGACGGGGGAAGAGCAGCCATGCCAAGTGATTCTCAAGCCCGCTACGCAATCGCGACAGTGACAGCGGTTGGCAAGGACTTGGCTCTGACTCTGCGGGAGAAGCTGGGCAAGGAAATCCCTATCTATACGACACCTCGATTGGCAGATGACAGGGTCATTGCCATCGAAGGACGAGTGATTGAGGCGCTTGGTCAGCTCTTTCAGGAAGTGGATGTACTCATTTGTATCATGGCTATCGGGGCGGTTGTGCGAGCTATTGCACCAGTCTTGAAAGACAAGGCGAGCGATCCAGCAGTAGTGGTCATGGATGAGAAAGCGACGAATGTCATCAGCCTGCTGAGCGGGCATCTAGGCGGAGCCAATCAAGTGACGCGAGACATCGCAGAATTGCTCGGTTCCAATCCTGTTATCACGACAGCGACAGATGTGCAGAATGTAACAGCCTTGGACAATTTGGCCCAATCAGTCAATGGCTGGCGACCGGAATTGAGAGAATTTATCAAACCTTTCAACAGCTATCTAGGCAGCGGCCGAACCGTCTATTTCTATCAGGAAAAGGACTGGGTTACCGACCTTCGCGGTCTGACTCTGGTGGATGAGGAAGGACTTTCAGCTGTTCTCAAAGGAACGGAACCGCTGATTCTGCTGACTGCAGAAAAAAAGGACATTCAAAGAGAAAATCTGGCTCTCATCTATCCTCAACCCTATATCTTAGGAGTTGGTGCTAGAAAGGATGTGGCTCCTGCTGTCTTCCGAGAAGGCTTTGAGGAATTTTGTCAGCAGCAGGGGATTTCTGCCAGTGAGATTTCCAAAATCGTCAGCATTGATGTCAAGAAGGATGAAGCTGCTATTCTGGCCTTGGCCAAGGAATTGGGCTGTCCCTTTGAGACTTTTAACAAGGAGGAGCTGTCTGTCGTAGCAGACCGCTATCCTCAGTCAGAATTTGTCAAAAAGACAGTCGGAGTCGGCAGTGTCGCCTTGGCCAGCGCAGATTTGGCCAGTCAGGGTCAAGTCCTGACAGAGCGCTTTGCTAAGAACGGCTGTACCTACGCGCTTGCAAAAGCAATAACCAAAAAGTAAATCAAAAAGAGCAGACGGTCTTATGAACCAACTGCCCTTATAAAATTTTATCATACCCATAAAGGAGAAAAAATATATGTTATACGTTATCGGATTAGGCCCAGGTAAAGAAGAATTGATGTCACAAGAAGCATTGGCTGCTATAGCCGATTGTGAAATTATCGTCGGCTACTCAACTTATATGCGATTGATTCTTGATTTGGTCAAGGACAAAGAGCTCGTAGCGAATGGTATGCGCCAGGAAATCGACCGTTGTCAAAAGGCCATTGATTTGGCTAGAGAGACTGGCAAAAATGTCGGAGTTGTTTCCAGTGGAGATGCCGGAGTCTATGGAATGGCAGGCTTGATTTTAGAATTGCTGGGAGATGCCAGTGATGTAGAAGTTAAGGTGGTTCCAGGTATCACCGCTAGTCTGGGTGCTGCTGCAGTTATGGGAGCTCCCCTCATGAACGACTTCTGTCACATCAGTTTGAGTGACTTGATGACGCCTTGGGAAATGATTGAGAAGCGTCTGCATGCCGCAGCTCAAGGGGACTTTGTAGTCTGCCTCTACAACCCTAGGAGTAAGGGACGTCCAGACCATCTTACAAAAGCACTTTCTATCATGTCTGAGTACAAGTCAGAGGATACCATTGTCGGTATCGGTAAGGACATTGGCCGTAAGGATGAGGAAATCATCTTGACGACTATCAAAGACTTGGATGAGACTTTGGTAGATATGACGACAATCGTTATCGTTGGTAACAAAGAAACTTATGTTAAAAACGGACGCATGATCACACCTCGAGGATATACTTTATGATGAAATTACTGCTGGGAGGGACATCCGACAGCACCGCTATTTTAGAAGTGCTTGACCGCTTGAAAATTGATGTGACCAGCTCTGTTGTCACAGACTACGGCCGGCACTTGGCTTCCAAATACGGCCAGCCAGTCATTCAGGGCCGGCTGACAGCTGAGGACATGGTTTCCTTTATCAAAGAGAATGATGTGGATGAAATCATTGATGCGACCCATCCTTTTGCGGACATTGTGTCCAAGGAAGCCATTCGGGCGGCAGAGATGGCCGGTGTATCTTACCTGCGCTTTGAGCGTCAGGCGACCTTGGATTTGAGCGGGGCTATTGTGGTGCATTCGACCCAAGAAGCAATTGATGAGATTGCCAAGCGCGGCTACAAGACAGTCTATCTGGGAACGGGCAGCAAAACCTTGCCGCTCTTTGTCAAGGGTCTGCCAGAGCAGCGGATTGTCGTTCGCGTTCTGCCAACTTCAGAAGTGCTTCTGGCTTGTGAGCAGCTGGGACTGGTAGCGGATCAGATTGATGCGATTAAGGCTCCATTTTCCAAAGAGTGTAATAAAGAACTCTTGCTGCGTTCCGGAGCAGATGTCTTTGTTTCCAAGGAGAGCGGTACGGTCGGTGGTATTCGTGAAAAGATTGATGGCTGTCAAGAGCTGGGGATGGACTGCATTATCATCTCTCGGCCAATTGTGGCCTATCCACATATGGTTTCTAGCTTAGAAGAGTTAGAGGCTTATCTGACAAAATAGCTAATAAAAGGAGAAAAAATGTCCGGTTTAGTAACATTACTGGGAGCAGGTCCAGGCGATGCGGAGTTGTTGACCCTCAAAGGCAAGAGACGGCTTCAAGAAGCAGATGTCTTGGTCTTTGACCGTTTAGTCAATCAAGAGCTCTTTCAGCATCTAAGGTCTGACTGTGAAAAGATAGATGTCGGTAAAAAGCCAGGACAGCCCTGCATCCGACAGGAAGAGATTGAAAAGATTCTCATCGAAAAAGCCCGTCAGGGCAAGCGGGTAGTCCGCCTCAAGAGCGGTGATCCCTATATCTTTGGCCGAGGCGGAGAAGAAGGAGTCAAGCTGGTGGAAGCTGGTGTGGACTTTGAGGTGGTGCCAGGTATCACCTCTGCTGTGGCTGGTCTGACCTATGCAGGGATTCCTATGACTTATCGGGATGTAGCGACTAGCTTCCATGTCTTTACAGCCCATCTCAAGGATGAGACAGAAATGCTCAATTGGGAAGCAATTTCTGAGCTCAAAGGAACCTTGGTCTTTCTCATGGGCATGAAAAATCTGCCTTCCATCGTCCAAGAGCTGACGGCTAGAGGCTATGACAAGGACAAGCTAGCCGCCATCGTTGAATGGGGAACCCATCCTCAACAGCGCTCGGTGAACGGAACCTTGGGCAACATCGTAGAACTAGCAGAAGCTGCGGACTTTAAAGCACCTAGTGTCATCGTGGTAGGTGATGTCGTAGCCTATAGACAGCAGCTAAATTTCCATGAGAATCTGCCGCTTTTCGGCCGTAAAATCTTCATCCAGCAATCAGAGACTGGCAGACTTCCTCGCCTGCTCAGGGATGCTGGAGCTGCGCTGACCACTTTCCCTGCTCGAGATTTGGTTGAAGAGTTAGACTTGCAGCTGCCGGACTTGGAGCAAGTAGACGGTCTCCTCTTTGCAGACATGCAGAGCTGGCCGCTCTTCTTGAAAGCCCTCCGCAAGGCAGGCAGAGACTTGCGCAGTCTGCCGCACATCCGCTTTGCGGCTATTGGTCATCATACGGCTAAGTCTATCGAAGCGAGCGGCATTGTGCTGGATCGGATGACGCCTCAGCAGTCGGATGCGGATTTTGCAGCTGCTCTTGAAAAAGAAGGCGGCAACTGGTATATTCTGACAGCTGAGCATAAGAAAGCCAGTCTGGCAGAACTCTATTCCCTGCCGATTATTGCTAGCCATAGGCTGGCCTTTGACAGTCAGATTAACAGTGCCAATTGGTCAGAGATTGAAGTAGTCTGTCTTCCGAACTCAGCTGCGGCCATGAACTTTGTAGCAGCTAGTCAGGAAGCTGGATTTGACTGGGCAGATGTCCCTATCGTTGTCATGGGTGCCAGCACACGGGCTGTTTTAGAGGAAGCAGGCTTTAGCAAGATTGTTGAGACAGATGAAGCGACCATCGCTTCCATCATCGATAAATGCCGGGAAATTCTCTGAAAGGATGCAGGTCATGAGTAAAGCTATAGTAGTAGTCAGTTTCGGAACGACCTATCCCGAGACCAGACGCAAAACAATCGAGGCTTGTGAGCAGGCTATTCAGGAACATTTTCCAGACTATCCAGTCCACCGAGCTTTTACCTCAAATGTCGTTAGACGGCGGATTAAGAAGCAGGAAGGGCTAGATATTCCTACGGTCAAAGAGGTTTTGGAGCAGCTCTTGGAAGTGGGCACTGAAGAGGTCTATATCCAGCCTCTCCATGTCATTTTGGGCAGCGAGTATGAAAAGATTCTAGCTCAAGCCAAAGAGTTTGAATCAGCTTTTAAAAAGCTGGTCGTTGCCAAGCCTCTGCTCAACAGTCAGGAAGACTATGAGGCCGTCAAGGATATTCTGCTGGAACGGTATGGCCATGAGGGTCAGGGTGCAGCAACAGTTTTGATGGGCCATGGCAGTCAGCATTATGCCTTTACAGCTTATGCGGCCTTGGATCATATGATGAAGGGAAGCTCAGTCTATATAGGCTGCGTAGAAAGCTATCCTCCAGTTGAGCTGATTGAGCAGGAACTGAAGAAAGAGGGTGTCCGAGAAGTTCACCTGGCACCTTTCATGCTGGTAGCGGGCGACCATGCGACCAATGATATGAGCTCAGATGAGGAAGGTTCTTGGTATCACTTCTTCAAGGAGCGGGGATATGAGGTTAAGGCCCATCTAGTCGGTCTGGGCGAATACCCTGAGGTTCAGCAGCTCTATATCCAGCATTTAGAAGAAATTATCGAATAGGAGGAAGGAATGGCAAAATTTTACGGAATTGGTGTAGGACCGGGTGATAGCGAGCTAGTGACTATCAAGGCCAGTCGGCTTTTGGAAGACTTAGATATTCTCTATACACCAGAGGCTAAGAAGGGGAGCAAGAGCTTTGCATTAGGCATTGCAGAACCCTACCTAAAAGAGCATCTGGAAATCAAGCAGCGGCATTTCCCTATGGTCCGTTCCAATTCGACCAAAGAAGTCCAGTGGCAGGCCATCTCTGCTGAAATCGCAGAGGATGTGAGGTCTGGCAAGAATGTCGGCTTTATCACACTGGGTGACCCCATGGTCTACAGCACTTACAGCTATCTGCTGGCCCTGTTGGAGAAGGAAATCGACTGTCAAACCATCCCTGGTATCACCTCTTTCTGCAGCATGGCTTCCGAGCTAGGTCAGCCCCTGACCATGGATGAGGAGTCTCTGGCGGTCATGCCGGCTACGGCTTCTGCTGAGAAGATTGAGGCGGCGCTTGAGCTGCATGACTCGATTGTGATCATGAAGGTGGCCAATCACCTAGATACTGTCCTGCCCCTGCTCGAAAAGCTCGGTCTCTTGCAGCAGACTTTTATGGTTAGCAATTCTTCAACGGACAAGCAGCAGACTCTGCTGGGCCTTGAAGGAATCACACCAGAAACCAAGCTGCCTTATTTTACTACCTTCCTCGTGAAAAAGAAGATTTTTTAATATCAGAGCCCATGTTCATGGATAGACATTCATCTTTTTGAGCTTAGGTTCTTAGTAAAGGAAAAAAACATGAAACTATTGAAAAATAAAAAAGTAACTTTTGTGGCCTTGCTGGCTATTTTGGCGGTATTGAGTACCCAGTCTGTGTCAGCTATGCATATCATGGAAGGCTATCTTCCGCTCTTTTGGTGTATCTTCTGGTTCGCCGTATTCCTGCCTTTCTTTGTAGTAGGCTTGATGCGCATCAAGAAAATCGTTGCAGAGGATCCAAACTCCAAGACCATGCTGGCCTTGTCCGGTGCCTTTATCTTTATCCTGTCTTCTTTGAAGATTCCGTCTGTTACAGGATCTAGCTCGCATCCGACTGGGGTTGGTCTGGGGACAGCTATGTTTGGTCCGTCCGTTATCAGCGTTTTGGGAACCATCTGTTTGCTCTTCCAAGCCCTCCTCTTGGCTCACGGCGGCTTGACTACTCTGGGTGCCAATGCATTCTCAATGGCAGTGGTTGGTCCATTTGTTGGTTATTTCGTTTACAAGTTTGCTAAATCCATCAAGCTTTCTACACCGGTTTCAATCTTTATCTGTGCTGTGATTGCGGACTTGGCGACTTATGCGACAACTTCTATCCAGCTCGGTTTGGTCTTCCCTGATGCTAACAGTGGCTTTGTTGGTTCTGCACTGAAATTCATGGGTGTCTTCTTGACTACTCAAATCCCAATCGCTATCGTAGAAGGATTGCTGACAGTTGTCCTCTATAACTTAATCTCAGAAAATGTCAAAGAAAGAGCAGGTCTGTTCAAATGAAAAAATACAAGAATATCATCTTAATCTTGGCTGCAGTAGCAGTCACTCTAGCTGCCTTTATCTTTGCACCTAAGGGTGTGGAATACAGTGGAACAGATGACGCTGCTGAAAAAACCATTAGCTCTATCCAAAAGGACTATGAGCCTTGGTTTTCACCAATCTTTGAGCCAGCGGGTCCAGAAGTAGAAAGTCTGCTCTTCACCCTGCAAGGCAGTATCGGAGCGGGTATCATCTTCTATGTCATTGGCTACCACAAAGGGAAAAAGCAAGGCCAACAAAAGGAAGTTTCTGAACATAAATAAAAGCCTTCAACAGTAAGAGCGAGCTCTGGTTCTTGATAGCGATTAAGCCTGTCTGGGACTGGAGTTGCTCTGTGCTGGGAGGTATTGCAAAACATAGCTAGAAAGGAGGGCTACCTCATGTTTGCGATTGATAAATACGCCTATCAAAACCGGTTGAAAAATCTGCCGGTTGCTTATAAATTTGTCATCTATGTACTCTTGTTAGCTGTCAGTTTTTCTGGTGTCAGGAGTCTGCAGCTAGGACTCATCGTCTTAGTGGCGCCCCTGACTTGCTATCTAGCTCGGCTTCCGTGGTTGCGCTATCTAAAGTGGTATCTGCACGCCAGTATTTTTATTCTGATTAGTCTCTTGACCTTTATCTTGACCTATCAGAATAATCAGGAACAGCTCTTGCTGGCCTTGCCTTTAGGTCAGGGTTATCTGGGCATCAGCCAATCCTATATCCAGCAGACCATTTTTATCCTTTTGCGCATCTACTCATCCTTGGTTTCGACTTATTTCTTTGTCCTGACGGTACCTTTTGCTCAGATGCTGCGGCTTTTTAAAGCCATGCACGTCCCGCGGGTACTGCTAGACTTGATTGTCCTCATGTATCGCTTCATTTTCCTGGTCTTCTATGAGTTTGTGACCATTCGGGATACCTTGGACTTGAAATTCTCCTTTTACAATAAAAGGAAGCAACACCAGGCTTGGGGTAGATTAGCCAATACTCTCTTTGTCAAACTGCTGGATGATAATCAGCATTTAAATGAGGTGCTGACGCTAAGATTTGATGCAGAGCACAGTGAATAATGAAAGCGCATTTACAAGAAGACTGCTTTTATACTATAATGGAAAGTAGATAGGAAACATAGATGTTACAAGTAAAGAATATTTCTTTTTCGTATGACGAAAATCCAACGCTGCACGATATTTCTATGGACTTTGAAGAAGGTCGGATTACCGGCATTCTGGGAGTTAATGGTTCAGGTAAGTCTACCATCATGAAAATCATCACCCGACTGCTCCAACCGCAGAAGGGCAGCATTTTATATGATGGTCAGCCTGTGGGCGACTCTAAGAAGGCTTTGTTCCAGTATCGGCAGCATGTCAATATGGTCTTTCAGAATCCAGAGCAGCAGCTCTTTTATACTATTGTGAAGGACGATATTGGCATGGCCTTGGAAAACTTAGGCTATGAAGAAGACGAGATTGCAAGCAGAGTAGCGGCAGCTTTAGAGATGATGGACATTTCTCATCTGCAGGACAGACCCTTGCAGTATCTAAGCTACGGCCAGAAAAAGCGGGTGGCTATTGCAGGTATGCTGGCCCTGCAGCCCAAGTATCTGCTGCTTGATGAGCCGACGGCAGGACTGGATCCCAAAGGACGGGACCAGATGGCAGCGACCATGAAAAAGCTGGTCCAGGCTGGGACCAACATCATCGTATCCAGCCATGACATGGATCTGATGTATGACTGCTGTGACTATGCCTATCTGCTGCAGAAGGGACATTTGATCGCGGAGGGCAGCAAGTATGATTTCTTCCAGCAGGGAGATCTGCTAGTAGAAGCAGGCTTGGCTGTGCCATGGATTGTTAAGCTTCATCAGACTATCCAGACGCCACTGGCAGAAAATGAAGCTGCTTTCTTTGAGCAGCTAGGAGGAAATGTAAAATGGTCAAATCATTGATGGTACAGGGGACTGCCTCAGATGCTGGGAAGAGCATTATAGCAGCTGGGCTCTGCCGGATTTTCAAGCAGGATGGCCTAGAAGTGGTGCCTTTTAAGTCGCAGAATATGGCGCTTAATTCCTTTATCACCAAAAAAGGAGATGAAATGGGCCGGGCTCAGGTCGTTCAGGCTGAGGCAGCTGGCAAAGAGCCGGATGTCCGCATGAACCCAGTCCTGCTCAAACCCACCTCTGACCGAAAGTCCCAGGTTGTTTTTTTAGGCCGGGTACTGCGGGATATGGATGCCGTCGAATACCATGAATACAAGCAGCAGCTCCTGCCTAAGATTAAGGAAGTCTATGAGGAGCTGGGTGCTGAGAATGATATCATCGTCATTGAGGGCGCTGGCAGTCCAGCTGAAATCAATCTCAATGACCGAGACATTGTCAATATGGGCATGGCCAAGCTAGTTGATGCGCCAGTGATTTTAGTGGCGGATATTGATAAGGGAGGCGTCTTTGCCTCTATCTACGGAACGATTGAGCTCATGCCGCCTGAGGACCGCAAGCGGATCAAGGGGGTTATTATCAATAAATTCCGTGGAGATGTGGCTCTGCTGCAGTCTGGCATTGACATGATTGAGGAGCTGACTCAGGTGCCGGTTATCGGAGTCGTGCCTTATGCTCAGCTGGATATTGACAGCGAAGACAGTGTGGCCCTGGTACAGAAAAGCCGACGCTTTGATAGCAGAAAGAGTCTGGATATCGCAGTTGTCAGCCTCAAGCGCCTGTCCAACTTTACGGATTTCCACAGTTTAGAAATCCAGCCGGATGTTTCTGTCCGCTATGTTCAGCCTGGTGATGCGATTGGTCGGCCGGATCTCTTGATTCTGCCGGGCAGTAAAAACACCATTGAAGACATGAACTATCTGAGAGAGTCTGGTCTTGAAGCCGAAATTCTCGAGTGTCTGGAGCAGGGCGTGCGAATCTTTGGAATCTGCGGTGGCTATCAGCTGCTGGGGCAGAAGATTAGCGACCCGCTGCACCTAGAGTCTGACTTAGAAGAGATTAGCGGTCTAGGGATTTTAGAGACAGAGACGGTGCTTCAGCCGGTCAAACGGACGACTCAGGTCAGAGCCCTGCATGAGGGGCAAGAGCTAGAGGGCTACGAGATTCACATGGGGGAAACCCAGCTGGCGGATAGTCTGGAGCCATTCTCCATCATCAAGGAGCAAAATGGTGAGGCAACCGAGCGTCTGGATGGAGCTGTGGCTTATGGCGGGCAGGTGCAAGGAACCTACCTTCATGGGGTCTTTGACAATCTAGAATGGACTCGTCAGTACCTGAATGAACTTCGTCTGGCTAAGGGCTTAGAGCCGCTAGAGGACCAGCTTGTCAGTATCAAAGACTTTAAAGATAGAGAGTATGATAAGTTGGCAGACGTCCTGCGCCAGTCTTTGGATATGGAGCAGATTTATCAAATCATCAACAGAGAAGAAAAATGAGAATTTATACGAAATACGGAGACAAGGGATTTACACGGCTCTACGGTGGGGACCGAGTATCCAAGACCCATATTCGGGTCGAAGCTTATGGGACAATGGATGAGCTATGCTCGCATTTAGGCTATGTTGTATCTGAGATGCGTGAATATCCTATTTTGGATGATCTGCGTCTGGAATGCGAGGAAATCCAACAGCATCTCTTTGACTGCGGCAGCGACTTGGCTACACCGAGGGAATTGCGTCCCTACAAGCAAGAGCCAGCCAATGTCAGCTGGCTGGAGGAGCGGATGGATGAGTATATGCATATTCCTCCGAAAATCGACCGCTTTATCATTCCGGGCGGCCATCGGATTGCGAGTCTTCTGCATGTGGCTCGCACTATGACCAGACGCTTGGAGCGCCGTATGGTAGCTGTTATAGAGGCAGAAGAAGCGGTCAATGAGATAGGATTGATTTATATCAACCGCCTGTCGGATTACTTTTTTGTGCTGGCTCGATTGGTCAATGACCGTCTAGAGGAGCCAGATACAATCTACAAACGCAGCGCGAAAATCTTTCGGGAAAAGAAATAGGAGAAGCCAGCATGTATCCAGTCATGATTAATATCAGAGAGAAGAAAGTCGTGGTAGTGGGAGGCGGCAAGGTCGCAGCGCGGAAGATTAAAACCCTGCTGGCTGAGCAAGCTGCTGTGACGGTGGTCAGTCCGACTCTGCATGCTGATATTCCACAGGCGGAGGTCCAATGGCTAGCTAGACCCTACCAGACAGGTGATTTGGAAGGCGCGAAACTGGTCTTTGCCTGTACAGATCAGGCGGAGGTCAACCGCCAGATTATGGAGGATGCGGCACCCAGTCAGCTGGTAAACAATACGGGCGACAAGACCTTTTCTGACTTCTACAATGTAGCCATTGCGAGAAAGAAGGACGTGTCTGTCATGATCTCGACCAACGGTCTTTCGCCCAGCCGTTCCAAGGAGATTCGCAAGAAGATAGAAGCAATTTTAGACCAACTTTAAAAGAAGGAAAGAAGCATGCACCTATTATATGTGGGTTTGACCCATCGGGAAACGCCGCTGACAATTTTGGAAAAAGCGCATTTTTCAGATCAGGAGGGGCTGAAAGCTCTGAAGCTCCTGAAAAGAGAAAAAAGTATCTTGGAAAATATCATCCTGTCGACCTGTAATCGGACTGAGCTCTATCTGGTGGTGGACCAGTTGCATACTGGCCGCTACTATTCCAAGCATTTTTTGGCGGACTGGTTTCAGATTCCTGTCAAGGAGCTTGAAGAGTATTTAGTCTTTCGTGAAGGGGATGAGGCCTTGCGGCATCTGCTGCGGGTCTCCATCGGATTGGAATCCAAGATTGTCGGTGAAAGTCAGGTCTTGGGCCAGCTCAAGCAGGCTTTCCTGACAGCGCAAGATGCTGGTACGACTGGTATTGTCCTCAATCAGGCTTTCAAGCAGGCGCTGACCTTTGCTAAGTGCATGCATGATACTTATCGGATCAATGACCGGCCTATTTCTATCGGCCTGACGGCTATCCAAGAATTGGACCGACTGGGGCTGGATTACAGCACTAAAAAGGTAGCTGTTATCGGTTTGGGAGAGATTGGTCAGCTGGTGACTAAGTATGCACTCCAGCGTCCATTCGAATCAGTCATGCTGCTCAATCGGACGGTCAGCAAGGCCCAGCCTTTTCTGACAGAAGGCAGAGTGTCTGCCCATGGCTGGGATGAATTGGAAGCAGTACTGGCGGATGCGGATGTGGTCTTTTCAGCGGTTAAAACGGAAGAATACATTATCTTTCCCTCTATGCTTAAGGAGGGTGCAATTGTATTTGACCTTTGTCTGCCTCGTTCCTGCCATCCGAGCTCATCTCTGAAGCTCTATAATATCGAAAATCTGACCAATCAACTGGAGCAATATAAGGCAGAGCGGCAGGAGATTGCCGGTCGGATTGCTTTGGAGATTGATGAGGAGCTGGTCAAGTTTGCTGACTGGCGTCAGCAGCTGGGCATTATTCCTCTGATTCAGGAAATCAGGGATAAGGCTTTGGAAGCTCAAGCTTCAGCCATGGAAAGTCTTAATCGAAAGATTCCGGATTTGACCGAGCGGGAGCAAAAGCAGATTTCCAAGCACATGAAGAGTATTATCAACCAAGTCTTGAAGGAGCCAATCTTGCAGCTCAAAGAACTGTCAGTCGGAGAGCATTCAGACTATGACATTGCCTTGATTGCCAAGATATTTGGCTTGCACAGAGAAAGGGGAAAAGATGAAGGTCATTAAGGTAGGAACCCGCAAGAGTAAGTTGGCCATGACCCAGACCCAACAGTTAGTGGACCAGCTCAAGGAGCTCCATCCAGAGCGGGACTTTGTCCTCGTTCCCTATACCACAAAAGGAGATCGCCTGACCCACGTCAGCCTCCAGGAAATTGGCGGCAAGGGAGTTTTTGTCAAGGAAATTGACCGAGCCCTCTTGGCTGGTGAGATTGATATGGCAGTCCATAGTCTCAAGGACATGCCGGCTAAGCTAGCTGAGGGCTGTGCACTCGGTGCGATTAGTCAGCGAGAAGATGTTCGAGATTGCTTGATTTTCCGTCAAGCTGGCCAGACGCTGGCTAATCTTCCTGAGGGCGCTCTTATAGGAACCAGCAGCATTCGCCGACAGGTTCAGCTGCAGGCTCAGAGACCGGATTTGGCTTTTAAACCACTTCGAGGCAACATTGATACACGCATCAAGAAGCTGGAAGAAGGCGAGTACGACGCGATTGTCTTGGCTATGGCCGGACTTAAACGCTTGGGCTGGCTGGACCAAAGCCGTCTTCACATTCAGCCGTTAGAGACCAGTCTTTGTCTGCCAGCTATTTCTCAGGGCGCTTTGGCAGTGGAATGCCGGGAAGAGGATGAGGAACTGCGGCAACTGTTGGCAACTGTTCAGGATGAGAAGACAGCTGCTGAAGTGGCAGTTGAACGGGCAGTTTTGGCTCAGATGAATGCAGACTGCACCTTCCCTATCGCTGCTTTTGCCCAGAAAAAAGGTCAGGACTATCAGCTAGAGGCCATGCTGGCCAAGGAGGACGGCCAATGTGTCTTTGTCAGCCTTCAAGGGCAAGATGGTCAGGAATTGGCAGAGCAGGCTGTGCGCCAGTTAGCCGATAAGGGAGCAGTAGGAATGCCATGGTTAAAAAAATAATCTTTACCCGAGAGCAGGCGCCAGACTCTGCCTGGCTAGAAAAGATCAGACAGGCTGGATTTGAGACACATCATGTCCCTCTCATCCGCTGCCAGTCTCTGCCCTTGCCAGAAGCTGTCCAAGCAGTTCTTCCAGAAGCCGACTGGGTCTTTTTTACCAGTGCTGTCGCAGTAGAGGCTTTCAGTCCCTATCTGAAAGCGGACTACCAGATTGCGACCATTGGGCCGCAGACCAGTCAGGCGCTGGACAAGCTAGGCCGAGCCTGTGATTTTCAGGCCAGCAGCCACTATGGTCTTGACTTTATTCAAGAGTGGCTGGATTTGGCTCTGCCGACGCAGAAGATCTTGCTGCCCCAGAGTAGCTTGTCCAATCCCAGTTTGGCTGAGAAATTAAAAGAAGCAGGTCATGATGTCTGGGCTTGGCCTATGTACGAAACGACCTCAAACCCTGTTGGTCAGGCTCAGCTCGAGACCTATCTGTCCCAGGAGGATGTGATTTGGACCTTTGCCAGTCCATCGGCTTGGCAGAGTTTTTGTGCTATTAAGCCCTATCTAGCATCCAGCCATCAGATTGCAGTGATTGGTCAGACAACGGCTCAGGCGGTTAAGGAGTCTGGCTATGGGGTAGACTACCAGCCCCAGAGTCCTTCTGTTGAGGAAATGGTCAAGGAAATAATCAAGAAAGAAGAGAAGAAGCATGGAATTTTATAGACATCGCAGACTGAGGAGAAGCAGCGGTCTGCGGCAGCTGGTTCGAGAAACCAAGCTGTCTGTGGATGATTTTATCCAACCCTTGTTTGTCAAGGAAGGCTTGACTGAAAAGGAAGAAGTAGCCTCCATGCCGGGAGTTTATCAGTTCTCCCTCGAGGATTTGCTGCCAGAAGTTCAGGAATGTGTGGACTTGGGCATTCGGGCTTTTATCGTCTTTGGCATTCCGTCAGAAAAGGACGAAATAGGCAGTCAGGCTTCAGCTGAAAATGGCATTGTGCAGGAAGCTATCTGTCTGATCAAGAAGCATTTCCGTGAGACAGTCGTCATTGCAGACACCTGTCTCTGTGAGTTTACCAGTCACGGCCATTGCGGTATTTTGCGAGGGGAGGAAGTGGACAATGATCTGTCTCTGACTAGACTGACAGAAGTTGCTGTCAGCCAAGCCAGGGCTGGAGCAGATGTCATTGCGCCTTCCAATGCCATGGACGGTTTTGTGGCGGCTATTCGTCAGGGGCTTGATGCGGCTGGCTTTGAAGACATTCCCATCATGTCCTATGCCATTAAGTTTGCCTCTAGCTTTTATGGACCTTTCCGAGATGCTGGTGAGAGTGCTCCGGCCTTTGGTGACCGCAAGACCTATCAGATGGATCCGGCCAATCGCTTGGAGGCTTTGAGAGAAGCCAAGAGCGATGAGGAGCAGGGAGCAGACTTTCTCATGGTTAAGCCAGCTCTAGCCTTTCTGGATATCCTCAGAGAGCTGCGCCAGGAAACCCGGCTGCCTCTGGTGACCTATAATGTCAGCGGAGAATACGCCATGGTCAAGGCAGCCGCTCAGCATGGCTGGATCAATGAAAAAGCCATTGTCATGGAAACCTTGACCAGTATGAAGCGGGCTGGGGCAGACTTGATTATCACTTATTTTGCCAAGGATGCGGCTGGCTATCTGAAAGAAGGATAGAGACTGCGGAAAATCAGCAGTTTTCTAGATAAGGAGGACGAACTTGAAGAGAGAACATTCCAACCAATATTTCACAGAGGCTCAAAAGCTCTTTCCAGGCGGGGTTAATAGTCCTGTCCGGGCTTTTAAGGCTGTGGGTGGTCATCCGCTTTTTATCGAAAAAGCCAGCGGAGCCTATCTGCATGATGTCGATGGCAACCGCTATATTGACTACGTCCTGTCTTGGGGACCCATGATTTTGGGGCATGCTCCTAAGGATGTGTTGCCGGCAGTTGAGGAAGCTATTTGGGAGGGGACCAGTTTTGGTGCTCCGAGTCCCAGAGAGATTGCCATCGGCCAGCTGGTGCAGGAGCGTCTGCCTTTCATGGAAAGGATGCGGATGGTCAATTCGGGAACGGAAGCGACCATGAGCGCCATTCGGGTAGCGCGTGGGGTGACCAAGCGCTCTAAAATTGTCAAATTTATCGGCTGCTATCATGGCCACAGCGATTCCTTTTTGGTTCAGGCTGGTTCAGGCTTGGCCAGCTTTGGGATTGCTGATTCTGCCGGAGTCATTGCTCAGGCAGCTGGGGAAACTCTGGCCTTGCCTTACAATGATACAGATGCTCTCAAGGCTTGCTTTGAAAAGTACGGAGACGACATTGCCTGTGTCATTTTAGAAGCAGTTGCTGGCAATATGGGCTTGATACCCGCGGATGCGGACTTTATCAGTACTATTCGCTCCCTCACTCAGGAATACGGCTCTCTCTTTATCGTGGATGAGGTCATGAGTGGTTTCCGAGCTCATTATCAGGGGGCAGTTGGCCTCTATCAGACAGAGCCAGACCTTGTCTGCTTGGGCAAGGTTATTGGTGGCGGCTTCCCAGTCGCAGCCTTTGGCGGCAAGGCCGTCTACATGGATCAGGTGGCGCCTCTGGGCAGCATCTATCAGGCCGGCACTTTGTCGGGCAATCCAGTCGCTATGACGGCCGGTTACGAAACGCTGAAACAGCTGACACCGGAGCTCTTTGCTGAAATTGAAGAGAAAACAAACCACCTCTGTGATGGCTTACGAAGTCTAGCCGATAAGTACAGTATTGATCTGCAAGTCGTATCAAAAGGTACCATGTTTGGCTTCTTCTTCAGTCAGAAGCCAGTCCGTAACTTTGAGGATTCTAAGGCGGCTGACCATGTACAGTTTGCACGATTGCACGGTCTCTTGCTGGAAGAGGGCATCTATCTGGCGCCATCTCAGTATGAAACCAACTTTATGTCCAGTGCCCATACTAGAGAGGATCTAGACCAGACTTTGGCAGCCTTTGAGCGGGCATTTCAAGCAATGAAAGAAGAAGCAAATGGCTAAGATTGTGTTAGTGACAGGCGGTGCCAGAAGCGGTAAGTCGGCATTTGCGGAGGAGCAGTTGGCGGATCGAGAGCGAGTTTGCTATATTGCGACTGGCCTACCCCGAGGAGAAGATCCAGAATGGCAGGAGCGGATTCGGCTGCACCAAGAGCGCCGGCCGGCTTCCTGGACGACTCAGGAGCAGTATGCAGGGCTGGCGGACTGGTTGCGAGAGCAGTCGCATCCAGTTTACCTGCTGGACTGTGCTACCCTTCTGACCAGCAACCGCCTCTTTGATTTGATTGGTCAGCATTTTCCAGACAAGCTGGAGCTGACCGAGGAGCACTTTCTCAGTCGTCAGGAGCAGTCTTTCCTGCTGCAGCTTTTGGAAGAAGAATGGCAAGAGCTCCTATCTACAATCCGTCAGACAGATGCTGAGTGCTGGATTGTAACGGACGAGGTTGGCCTGGGCATTGTCCCAGAGACCAGACTAGGGCGCTTCTTCCGTGATGTGCAGGGCAAAATCAACCAACTGATTGCAAAGGAGGCGAGTGAGGCTTATCTCGTTATCTGCGGCCTCGCTCAGCAGTTGAAATGATAAAGGCATTGATTATCTATACTCAATTTTTTAGCCGAATTGTGATTCCAAAGGCAGTGGATATTTCCTATCTGCGACGGGGACTTCCTTTTCTGACCCTCTTTGGTCTCTTGCTAGGACTGATTTCAGGAGGATTTTATTTCCTGATGAGTCTAGTTCTGCCTGGAATGGTCGCTTGGGTTCTGACCCTTGCTTTCGATGTTCTGTTAACGGGCGGTTTTCACTTAGATGCCTTAGCAGATACGGCAGACGGTCTCTTCTCCTCTCGTAAGAAAGAGCGGATGCTGGAAATTATGAAGGACAGCCGCATTGGCAGCAATGGCGTTCTGGCGCTCATTCTCTACTATGCTCTGATGCTGGTTCTCTACTCTTATCTGCCAGAGCCTCGCTGGTTTATCGTGGCCAGTCTGACCATGATTGGCAAGGCAGGTCTGAGCCTACAGCTCTACCGGATGAGCTATGCCAGAGAAGGCGGCGGCTCGGGGAATTTCTTCAGTGGCAGCAAGACGAGTCATATCCTGCTTGCCCAGCTTCTACCCTTGCTCCTGTCTCTGCTGGTTTTCAGCTGGAGAGGTCTCTTGGCTTATGGCTTAGTATTTTTGGGAGCAATCGGCTATCGCCGTTTCGTTTATAATAAAATTGACGGCCACACAGGCGATACGCTAGGGGCCTATGTCGAAATCGCCCAGCTCCTCTATCTCTTGGGATTGGTGGTGCTAGGATGAAAAGATGGTATCTAATGCGGCACGGTCAGACAGACTACAACCGCAGGCGCTGTTTCTATGGCAGCCATGATGTCTCTATCAACGGGCAAGGCCAAGCGGACGCCAAGCAGCTGGCCCTGCTGATGCAGGAGCATGCGGTTGATGTGATTTACACCAGCTGTCTCAAGCGGACACAGGAAACAGCCCAGCTGGCTTTTCCAGAAAGGAAAGTCCAGCCCATAGCCGACTTTGACGAGCGGGGCTTTGGGCAATGGGAAGGCTTGACAGCTGATGAGATTGAAGCGGCGTTTCCAGAAGTCTGGCAGGCTTGGCTGGAAGCCCCCTTTGAGGTCACGCCTCCTGAAGCAGAAGTTTTCTCAGACTTTCAGACCAGAGTCTGGACAGCAACAGACCGCCTGCTAGATACTACTGATGAGTCAATCGCTCTAGTGGCTCATTTGGGAGTCCTTCGATTGATTTACCAGCATTTGGTTGACCGAGCAGCTGTTTTTTGGAACATTGATGTCCCCCAAGGACGAGTGCTGCTCTTGGAAGAGCGGGACCAGACTTGGCAGGCGACCTTACTCTAAGGGCTTATTTTTTTAAACAAACAACATGATTTATCTTGGGAAAGAGGTGACCAGATGAATACACAGATTCAGGATAAATTTACTTTTAAAAATGGTCAGACCATGCGCAATCGCGTTGTCTTGGCGCCCATGACCATCTGCGCGAGTGAGCCCGGTGGCTATGTATCTCAGGCAGATATTGACTTTTTTGCCCGCCGGTCTAGGTCGGTTGGTATGGTCATTACTGGCAGTACCTATGTCCATCCTCTGGGAAAGTCCTTTGCGGAGAGCTTCAGCGGCGCCGAGGACGATAAGATTGAGGGGCTTAGCCGTCTGGCCAAGGCCATCAAGGACCAAGGGGCTCTGGCTATTGTCCAGCTCTATCACGGTGGTCGTATGGTTCTGCCTGATTTGATTGACGGTCAGCCAGTAGCACCCAGCGCTGTCAAGGCTCCGCGCGATTATCTGACAGAGCCGAGGGCGCTCAAGAATTCTGAAGTGGAGCAGGTGATAGAGGATTTTCTGTCAGCTATCAGACGGACGATTCAGGCTGGCTTTGATGGAGTCGAGCTTCATGGTGCCAATACCTATCTGATCCAGCAGTTTGTCTCTCCTCATTCAAATGTCCGTCAGGACAAATGGGGCGGCAGTCTTAACAACCGCCTGCGCTTTCCAAAGACCTTGCTGAAAAGAGCCAAGCAACTAGTCAAAGAAGAGGCCGACCGCCCCTTCCTAATTGGCTACCGCTTTTCTCCAGAAGAGATTGAGGAGCCAGGAATCCAGCTTTATGATACCCTGCAGTTGCTGGAACAGCTCATCTATCATCAGGTGGACTATCTGCATATTTCGACCTCTGACGTCTGGCGTTCGTCTATCAGAGATTCTCAGGACTCAGAGCCAGTGATTCAGAAAATTATCAAAAAAATTAATGGTAGAGTACCCCTTATTGGTGTCGGTCAGATAAAGACCAAGCAGGATGCCCAGCGAGTATTGGATGCGGGGATTCCGCTCTTTGCCCTCGGCAAGGCCCTGCTCCTAGACCCAGACTGGGCTGAAAAGGTTGTCTCCGGCCGAGAGGAAGAAGTCATCCGAGCTTATCGCGATGAGCTGCAGGCTGACCTGGCTTTGCCAACTGCCTTTGTCGAAGATGCTAGAAGCTATCTGGAAGGAAAAGATTAAGACAAGCACATCCCCAAAGAGGACAGAGAATGAGCAATCATTTGTTTTTCACTCGTCTGCTCTCTCATCTTCAGGACATAGAACCACCTTAGACAGAGAGCGAAGCGTATTTAGATTTGACTAGGACAGACCGTCTTAAAGTAGTTTACAAAATAGAAAAGGAATTTGAATATTTATGAAACATTTTAAAAAAATAATGGTTTTAGCCTTGGCAGGCCTAGCCCTAGCCTCCTGTGTAAACCCTAGCAAAACCAGCGAACCTGCTGGCGATAGTGGCAGTAAGACTGTAACCATTGGCTACACCCAGTTTCCAGCAAATGTGGACCCAGCAGCGGAATACAATGGCTGGTTCACGGTCCGTTACGGAGTGGGAGAAACCCTCTTTAAGATGGACGACAAACTTGAGGTAAAACCTTGGCTGGCTGAGAAAATCGAAGCAGTCTCAGACCTAGAGTGGAAAATTACCCTCAAGGATAAGGTGACCTTCCAAAATGGTGAAAAAATGACCGGTGAAAAGGTCAAAGCCTCTCTGGAACGCTTGATTAAGACAAGCGAACGGGCAGCATCAGATATGGGTATTGACAGCATTTCTGCGGAAGGTCAAACTGTGACCATCAAGACAAAGGCTGTTCAGCCGATCATGGCGAATCTCTTGGCAGAGCCCTACTCCGCTATTGTTGATACGACTGGCAAGAGCGCATCTGACAAGGCTCCTGTCGGAACTGGACCTTACATGGTGACCAAGTACACTCCTGAGAGCGGAGCAGAGCTCAAGGCTTATGAAGACTACTGGGATGGCAAGCCAAAAGTTGCTAATCTGAAGATTAAATACTTTTCTGATCCGACAGCTATTTCTGCAGCCCTCAAGTCTAAGGAAGTCGATGCCGTCTATGGTCTGCCTTATGCAAATCTAAGCACCTATGCTTCCGATAAGAACTACAAAATTTCTGAAGTAGAAGGTTCCCGCTACCTAGCTTACTATTATAACTTCGAAAATCCTTACGTAGCAGATGACAAGTTCCGTCAGGCTTTAGATACCTTGGTAGACAAGAAGACCTATGCAGAATCCCTCTTTAAAGGCTCAGCTGTGCCAGCTGTTGGACCATTCCCTACTAGCTTTGCCTTTGCCCTGCAAAAGAGCGTCCATGAATTTAACGTAGACAAGGCTAAGAAACTCTTGGATGAAGCTGGCTACAAGGATACTGACGGCGATGGCTACCGTGAAAAAGACGGTCAAAAAGTCAGCATTGAGCTGCTGTCCTTTACTCGTCTGCCTGAAATGCCGCTGGCTGTAGAAGCAAGCCAGCAACAGCTCAAGGAAGTCGGAATCGAAGCGACTATTAAGAAAGTTGAAGTCAGTGCCGTTGCCAGTGAAAAGGACTATGCCTTCACACCTTACGCGGTGGTAGCAGCTCCTATCGGTGATCCATATGCCTTCTTCAACAGTGCCGTTGAGACCAATGGTACAGCCAATATCGGTCACTACAGCAATCCAGAAGCGGATAAGAAAATCGAAGAGTTGGCGACTGAAACTGATCCAGCTAAGCGCAATCAGCTCAGCAAGGAAATCCAAGAAATCATGGACAAGGACTATGGCTTTACCATTATCGGCTTCTTCAAGGTCGCTCTGGTAATGGACAAGTCCGTCTCTGGTTTGGAATCCCATCCAACAGACTACTATCACGTCAGTAACAAACTATCAAAGGAATAAAACATGCTGGAAATGAAAGATCTGCTGGTGCAGTCAGCAGATAAAGTCATTCTCGATCGGATCTCCCTCTCTCTTGCTGAGGGGGAGTCCCTTTCGATTGTGGGCGAGAGTGGCAGTGGCAAGTCTACCCTGCTCAAGATGCTGCTGGGCCTCCCTCTTAGGGGGCTGACAGTAGCAGGGGGCAGTATGGTCTTTGAAGGGCAGAAGATTCATCCCCAGAACCATCGCATTTATCTGCCTTTTGTAGGCCGAGAAGTGGCCTGGATTAGTCAGCATGCCAGTCTCAGCTTCAATAACCGTCGTAAGATCAAAAAGCATTATCAGGACTTGGTGAAAAATCAGGGCCAGCAAGCAGCAAATCTCCGTCCCTTGGAGGAATGTCTAGAGATGGTGGGACTGCTGCCTGAAAAAGTCGTCAATAAGTATCCTTTCGAGCTCAGTGGCGGTATGATGCAGCTGGTCGGTGTAGCGCTAGCTCTAGCCAGCAGGCCCAAACTATTGCTGGCTGATGAGCCGACTAGCGCTCTGGATGTCCTGTCGAAAATGAAGCTGCTTGATCTCTTGAGCAAGCTTCATCAGGAGGAAAAAATGGCCATTCTCTTTGTCACACATGATATCAGCGTAGCTGAGCATCTAGCGCAAAAAGTAGTCGTCATGAAAGAAGGGCAGATTGTCGAAAGTGGTCCAGCCCATCAAGTTCTTCGCCATCCTGAGCAGGTCTATACCCAGAAATTGTTGAAGGCCGTACCCAAGCTGGCAGAGTTTAGAGAAGGGGAGCAGCTATGAATCAAGTATTAGTCGGTCGCCAGTTGACCTACGAGTACAGTCAGATAGGCGAGCGGAGAATCGGTGTATTTGATATTGACATTAGCTTGGAAAAGGGACAGGCTTTAGGGCTGGTCGGAGAGTCAGGCTCTGGTAAGAGTACCATTGCCAAACTCATCTGCCGCTTTTTAAAGCCGGACCAAGGGAAGCTGACTCTACTGGGCAAACCAGTCTATGACTACAAGGATAGGGAATACTATGCTCGGGTCCAGTATATTGCCCAGCAGCCCCAGTCGACTTTTCATCCCAAGCGCAGCATTCAGCAGAGCCTAGAAGAGGTCTGTCGAAACTTCTCTCTCTATCATCAGCAGTCAGATAGGAAGCAAGCTATCTGTGACTTGTTGACCTCGGTCGGTCTGACACCTGAGCTTGCCCAGAGGCTGCCGCATCAGCTGAGCGGAGGAGAATGTCAGCGGGCAGCTATTGCCCGTGCCCTGCTGATTAATCCTGATGTGCTCATCTGCGATGAAATCACCAGTGCCCTGGATGTGACTGTTCAGTATGAAGTCATGCAGCTACTGGCAGATATCAAGAAGCGTTCGCAGACCTCCTTTCTCTTCATCTCTCATGACATCGCACTGGTCAGCAATTTTGCGGAAGATTTGGTCGTCCTCAAGGACGGAATCGTGCAGGAGAAGGGCAGCATGCGAGAGGTCGTCTCTGCTCCCAAGAGTGACTATACCAAGCTCCTACTCAGTCAGTACAGGGAGGATAAAGATGAGGATTAAGCAAGAACTAGACTCTATGGCTCCATGCAGCAGCTATCAAGGAAGTCTGCCTATCACGGATGAGCTGGCTATCCAGTACACCCTGCTCAAAGGACAAGCCACCCAGCCCTTGCTGACCATCAGTGCTGCAGTGCATGGCTGCGAGTATGTCGGGGTCAAGGCGTTGATGGACTTGGCGCATGAGTGGGACTTTAGCTTTGATGGTTCTGTCCTCCTCCTGCATGCAGTCAATGTTAGCGGCTTCTGGGCTCGGGAGACGACACTTGTGCCTGAGGACGGCCTCAATCTGAACAGGATTTTTCAGAATCAAGAGCCGGTTTCCAGCCTCAGCTATCAGATTCGGTCTGTGATTGAGAGCCAAGTCTTTAGCGTCAGTGACTTCCTGATTGACCTGCACAGTGGCAATCGGGAAGAACTGCTGACACCGCATGGATACTACTCTCTGCGGGCGAATCCAGAGGTAGTTGAAAAGTCCTATCAGATGCTGCAGGCTTCTGGGACACCGATTATCTATCAATCTCAGGACCG
The DNA here is from genome assembly GCF_041431615.1 of Streptococcus sp. 27098_8_82. NCBI lineage: Bacteria > Bacillati > Bacillota > Bacilli > Lactobacillales > Streptococcaceae > Streptococcus > Streptococcus sp. 27098_8_82. Next base: position 317,210 of record NZ_JAPVYB010000002.1, on the reverse strand, counting down.
CGGCAATCTCTACCACGCCGCCTCAGTAGACTATGGTTTGCCCAGTATCCTGCTGGAGCAGGGAGAAAACGGCACCTGTCTCCCAGAGGATGTGCTGGCTATGAAGCAGTCGGTCAAGCAAGTCGCCCGCTATCTTTTTGAAGGGACTATGCCCTATTATAAGCAGGCGCCGCTGATTTTTGACGATAGTTATTATCTGACCTGCCAGAGGTCGGGCTGCTGGATGTGCTTTGTCCGGCCCAATCAAACAGTACAGGCTGGTCAGGTCATCGGTGAAATCTGTGATATTTATGGCAATATTTTAGAAAAGGTGACTGCCAAGGAAGACGGTCTGGTCCTCTACCAGAAAGCGACCTTGGTCGTCCACCAAGGCGAAGTGCTGTTGGCTGTAGTTAGCAAGAAACCTGGAAGCTACCAGACATCTGAAAGGGAGGCGCATGATTAAATTTATTATCAAAACTATTCTGCAATTCGTCCTCATCCTGCTCTGCGTCAGCTTTATCTCCTTTTTACTGGTTTATCTAGCACCAGGAGATCCGGCTGAGAGCATCCTCAACGCTCAGGGCATTCCTTTTACCAAGGAACTGCTGGAAATCAAGCGGGTAGAGATGGGACTGAATGGCAGCTTTATGGAGCAATATCTGGCCTGGCTGGGCAGGATTGTCCATGGTGACTTTGGTGTGACCTATAATTCTGGAGCTTCGGTCTGGGAGCAGCTGGTTTTCTATTTTCCAAATACAGTCTACCTAGCTTTTTATACCCTGCTAGCGACTCTGGGAATTTCCCTGCCGACAGCTCTCTACACATCCTACCATGCTGGAAAGCCGGTTGACCGCTTCTTGATGGCAGGTCTGGCTTTTCTGAATGCCATTCCTAGCTTTGTTATGGGGATTATCCTGATTCTGATCTTTTCTGTTCAGCTGCACTGGCTTCCCATTCAGGCAACGGCCAATGAGCTGGGCTTAGTCTTGCCAGTCATAACACTGGCCATGATCATGTCCACTCGCTATATTCCGCAGCTGCGGACCGCTTTGATAGAAGTGTTGCATTCGCCAGAAGTCGAAGGTGCGCGTGGTCGGGGGATTCGAGAGGGGCATATTCTGCTGCATGACGTGATTTACAATGTCCTGCCCTTTCTTCTCACCTTAGTCAGCCTTTCTCTTGGCTCGCTCTTGGGTGGTGTAGCTATTATTGAGCATCTCTTTTCCTGGCCGGGCATCGGTAAGATGCTCATTGGCGTAGCTGCCAAGCGGGATTATCCCCTCATTCAGGGTGCGGTCCTCTTTATCACAGCTGGGGTCTTGACTGTAAATCTAGTCTTTCAACTGCTTACGGTTTGGCTCAATCCTCGCGTCCGACTGGCTCAGGAAAATTCCAAACTGCTGCCACGCACGAAGAAATTAAAAGCAAGCAAGGAGGGTTCGTATGGATAAGAAAATCAATCGAAAACTCTTGGTCTTGGGCGGTCTCATCGTCCTGGCTCTGATCCTATCCTCCTTGGCCCCTCATCTCTTGGGTGACAGTTTGACCAAGGTCAATCTGGGCCAAGCCCTGCAAGGGCCGAGCAGCAGTGAGTGGTTCGGAACGGACGCTCTAGGCCGGTCTGTCTTTGCACGTGCTGTGAGCGGAGGTGCGGAAACAGTCCTGCCAGCCCTGATGATTCTGATGCTGATTGCGGCGGTGGGCTCCTTTATCGGGGTGACTAGCGCTTTTATCGGCGGGAAATTCGACCAGTTCATCTTGCTGCTTATCACGGCTTTTCAGTCTTTCCCATCTATCATTTTGGTCATTGCCATTGTCAGTATCTTGGGCATCGGTCTCCAGCAAACCCTTATCGCTATCTGCCTAACGGCCTGGACCAAGTATGCCTACCTGATGCGCTCTATGACCCTGCAGCTGAAAAATGAACCCTATATCCAGTCATCGAAAATGTATGGCAATAGTTTTTGGACGACTCTGAAAAACTATTATTTCCCCAGCCTTTTCCCTCAGATTCTGACGACCATGAGCTTTGACATCAGTACCATTATCATGGAAATTGCTGGTCTTAGCTTTGTCGGTCTGGGAGCTCAGGCACCGTCGCCTGAGTGGGGAGCCATGATAAATGACGGCCGGATTTACATTCAGGAAGCCCCTTGGATTGTGGTCTTCCCTTGTATCTTGCTGATTTTGACCATTCTCCTCTTTACCAAGTTCGGAGACGCTCTCAACAGCAAGTACAATCGCATGAGTTAATCATCAAAAAAACATAAACTGCATTCCCTTATCTCTTGGGACTGCAAACAAAAAATATGAATACAAGAAAGTGATTTAATAAAAATGAGAAAAAAACTATTTTTATTAGTTGTCCTCTTGCTACCTTTATTCTTGGTAGCCTGCCAGCAAAACTCAAACTCTTCCAAACAAGCCAATGAGAAAGACAAACTTACCATGGTCTGGGGAGAAGACTTTGGGGATGTCAATCCTCACCGCTACAATCCAGACCAATTTGTCATTCAGGATATGGTCTATGAAGGCCTAGTCCGCTACGGTGACAATGGAAAAATCGAGCCAGCCTTGGCTGAAAGCTGGGATATCAGCGAAGATGGTAAAACCTATACCTTCAAGCTGAGAAAGGCAAAGTTCTCAGACGACTCTGACTTTAATGCTGAGAATGTCAAACGGAATTTTGATACCGTCTTTTCAGAGGAAAATAAGAAAAACCACACTTGGTTTGACTTCACCAACCAGCTGGAAAGCTATCGAGTTGTAGATGAGCATACCTTTGAGATTAAGCTCAAACAAGCCTACAGTGCAACTCTCTATGATTTATCAATGATTCGTCCGATTCGCTTCATAGCTGATGCTGCCTTCCCTGACGGAGACGACACGACCAAGGACAATCTCAAAAAGCCAATCGGAACCGGTCAATGGGTTGTCAAAGACAAGAAGTCAAACGAGTACATCACCTTTACCCGTAACGAAAATTACTGGGGTGAAAAGCCTAAACTGAAAGAAGTAACAGTCAAGATTATTCCAGATCCACAAACCCGTGCTCTTGAGTTTGAGTCTGGCAATGTTGACTTGATCTATGGGAATGGCGTTATCGGTCTGGATAACTTTGCCAAGTATGCCAAGGATGACAAGTACACGACAGACGTATCTCAGCCAATGTCCAGCCGCCTCATGCTCTTGAATGCCAAGCAGGAAATCTTCAAAGACAAGACTGTCCGTCAGGCTATGAACCATGCGGTTGATAAGAAGTCTATCGCGAAAGACATTTTCCGCGGAACAGAAACACCAGCTGATACCATCTTCTCTAAGTCTACCCCACACTCTGATGCCAATCTGACTCCCTATGACTACGACATCAAGCAGGCTGAAAAGATGCTGGATCAAGCAGGCTGGAAGAAAGGTTCTGACGGTATCCGTGAAAAAGATGGCAAGAAATTAAGCCTAAATGTTCCTTATATCTCTTCTAAGGCGACAGACAAGGACTTGGTTGAGTACTTCCAAGGTGAATGGAAGAAAATCGGAATCGACGTTCAGCTTAAAGCTATGGAAGAAGATGACTACTGGGAAAATGCCAAGACAGGAAACTTTGACCTGATGTTGACTTATTCTTGGGGAGCACCGTGGGATCCGCATGCTTGGATGACTGCCTTGACTTCACCAGCAGACCATGGTCACCCAGAAAATGTTTCCCTAGAAGCTCTGCCATCTAAGCCAGAAATTGATAAAATTATCAAGGCGACTCTGGTCGAACCAGACGAGGCAAAAGTCGATGAAGGCTACAAGAAAGTCCTCACCATGCTCCATGATGAAGCTATCTATATCCCTCTGACTTACCAATCCGTTGTTTCCGTTTACCGCAAGGGAGAAATCGATGGCATGCGCTTTGCCCCAGAAGAAAATGCATTCCCACTGCGCTATATTGAGAAAAAATAAAAACTGGCTTTATAACTGCAAATTTTAATACAAAGGGAGTAGTGCTGCTAAGCGAAAAGCTTATCAGCCGCCCCTTTTCTTTTAAAGACTATGAAAAAAGATTTATTTAAAAAAATAGTTTCTTTCCTAGCTGCCCTATTGATGATATCAGTATTGACCTTTCTCTTGGCCAAGCTATCCTCGGCTGATCAAGCAGAAAATTATTTAAGGGTATCTAAGATTCAAGTGACTCCTCAATCCTTGGAAAAAGCCAGAGATTATCTGGGACTCAATCAGCCTTGGCCCCAGCAGTATCTAGGTTGGCTGACTAAGGCCCTTCGTGGGGATTTTGGGACGTCTTATCTATTAAAGGTTCCTGTCCTGCCTTTGGTGCTGGAACGTTTCCAGTCGACCCTTTCTCTGGGCTTGACTTCCTTTGGTCTCATTTTGCTTACGTCTATTCCTTTGGGAATTTTTAGTGCAGTCTACAAGGGTTCTCTCTTTGATAAGGTCACTCGTTTTCTATCCTTTTCCAGCGTTTCCATGCCTAGCTTTTGGTTAGGCTACATGCTGATTGTGATTTTTGCTGTTCAGCTCAGATGGCTGCCCGTTTCGGGCAAGCAGGATTTTAGCAGCTTGATTCTTCCTAGTCTGACCCTCAGTATGTCATTGATTGGCCAGTATACCGCTTTGATCCGCAAGGCTGTGCTGGAGCAGATGAACAGTGTCCATGTCGAAAATGCCCTCCTGCGCGGAGTCAGCAAGTTCTTCCTGGTCAAGAATCATCTCTTGAGAAATTCCCTGCCAGCCATTGCGACAGGCCTGAGCCTGACCTTGGTCTATCTCCTGACAGGTTCCTTGATTGTCGAAGAAGTCTTCTCCTGGAATGGTGTCGGCTCCCTCTTTGTAGATGCGCTCCAGTCTGTGGACCTGCCCATCATCCAGTGCTGTATGCTTTTATTTGGCCTATTATTCTTGGGAAATAACATTCTAACCCAGCAGCTGCCGCTCTGGATAGACCCTAGAGTCAGAAAAAGGAGGAGCAATGTCTAAACGATTTATTTTTTCAAGTGTCATTTTGCTGGTCCTCTTTATCTGCGCTCTCTTTGCTCCCTATCTATCGAGTTTCGACCCCCAGCAAGTAGAGATCTCAAACAAACTAATGGCACCTGACGCTGTTCATCTGCTGGGAACCGATCAGCTGGGCAGAGATGTCTTGTCTCGTCTGCTGCACGGGGCTCGTTATTCCCTCTTTTTATCTTTGACTATCAGTCTGCTGGAAGTGGTCATCGGTGTAACAGTCGGCTTGCTGATCGGATGGTACCAGGGAAAGGCGGAAGCGACCTTCTTATGGTTTGCAAATGTTATTTCCGCCTTTCCTAGCTTCCTGCTATCGCTAGCTACTGTTGGGATATTGGGCCAAGGAATGACCAATATGATTCTAGCCATTGTCATCATAGAGTGGGTCTACTATGCAAGGGTAACGGCCAATCTAGTCAAGAGTGCCAAAGAGGAAGCCTATGTCATTTCTGCCCAGACCATGGGACTCTCTCAGATTCATATCCTCAAAACTCATATCCTGCCCTTTATATACAAGCCTATTTTGATTATTGTGTTGATGAATATCGGGAATATCATTCTCATGATTTCTGGCTTTTCCTTTCTGGGAATCGGTGTCCAGCCCAACATTACCGAGTGGGGTATGATGCTGCATGATGCTAGAAGCCATTTTCAAACGGCAACTTGGATGATGCTGGCGCCCGGACTGGCTATCTTTCTGACTGTGGTCGCCTTTAATCTATTTGCCGAATGCTTTGAAGAGAAAGGCTGGAAACAGATATGGAAAAAATAGCAGTAAAGCAACTGACAGCCCAGATTGAGGGAAAGACCATACTGCAGGACATCAGCTTTGAAGTAGAGGCGGGTCAATCTCTGGTCATCATTGGGGAGAGTGGTTCTGGTAAAACCCTCTTAACCAAGATATTGATTGGCCAACTGCCTTCATCCTTGAGCATGCAAGGAGAAGTTCACTATGACTCCCTGTCTCTAGAGCGCAATTCTCTCAAGGACTGGCAGCAGCTGCGGGGGATCCGAGTAGCCTATATGTCTCAAAATCCGATGGCTATGTTCAATCCCTTTCAGACCATTCAAAGCCATTTTTGGGAAACCCTGCGCAGCCATAGCAAGATTTCAAAAAGCGCTTGTCTGGCTAAGGCAGTAGCTTCTATGAAAGAAGTCAGACTGGGAGAGCCGGAAGAGCTTTTGAAGAAATATCCTTTTGAGCTCAGCGGCGGTATGTTGCAGAGGGTCATGCTGGCTATCTTGCTTTGCCTGGAGCCAGAGACCATCATTTTGGACGAGCCTACTTCGGCGCTGGATATCCATAATCGCGAGCAGATTATTCTCATCTTAAAGGAGCAGTTAGCTAAAGGCAAGACCCTCATCACAGTGACCCATGATTATCATTTGGCGCGGGAGCTGGGAGGCAAGATGCTTGTCATGTATCAGGGGGCTATCATGGAGGAAGGGCCGGTTGCTAAGCTCCTCGAAAGTCCTTCGCAGTCCTATAGCCAAGACCTTATCTTAGGAAATCCATACGAACGGTTGGTGAGACAAGATGCTGGAATGTAGACATGTTTTTAAAAAATTCGATGGTAAAATGGTTGTCAGAGACTGTAACTTCTCCGTCCAGAAGGGTGAAATGATCGGTCTGATGGGCGAGAGCGGCAGTGGTAAGAGCACGCTGGCTAAATTGCTGATTGGTCTAGAAAAGCCCAGTCAAGGACAGGTCTTACTGGATGGCCAGCCCTACTCAGTCAAAAAGTCTGGCGTGAGAATTCTGCTGGTTTTTCAGGACTCGCTCCATTCAGTCAATCCACACTTTACAGTCGAGCAGGTCTTGACAGAGGCTCTGCCAAAAGATGTGGCTAGAGAAGAGATAGAAGCCATTCTAGAAGACGTCGGTCTGGATAAAAGCTATCTGACTCAGCCAGCGCGCCAGCTCAGTGGCGGCCAGCTCCAACGGATTTGTATCGCCCGCGGCTTACTCTTAAAGCCAGATGTTCTTATCTTTGATGAGGCTCTGAGCGGTCTGGATCCCATTGTTCAGGGAAGGTTGTTACGCCTCCTATATGATTTGTGGGAGAAATACCGGCTGACCTATCTTTTCATCTCGCATGATTTCAAGCTGAGCTACGCTCTCTGCCATCGGATTTTGGTCATGGCAGACGGGGAAATCGTTGACGAGATAAAGGACTTTGAGCTTCCTATCCAGGCTCATCACCACGTGACAAAAAAATTGATAGGCGACAAGGGACATTTCAGTTGATGCATGCCCCAGTCAGCTAATCTATTTTAGAATTAAAAATAAAGGAACATATATGAAACGTACTTTTGAAACAAGAAAACTTTACTTCGGCTTTCCAGTCTTCTTTTTAGGCTATAAGGACGATGTGCACGGTTATAATATTTCGACTTCAAGCTCGGTTTATTCCTTGGGCAGTATGATGGTTATTGCCATGCGTACCAAGGGAAATGCCATTACAGAGATTACCAAGCACCAGCAATTCACAGTCAATGTCCCTGAGAAGGATTTAACCAGAGAGTCTGAAATTGCTGGCTTCAACAGCCGCAAGGACAAGTTTGCCCTGACAGGTCTTAGCTACACAATCGGCGAGACTGTGGATGCTCCGCTGGTAGACCAATGCCCTGTATCCATTGAGTGTCAGGTGCTGGATATGGTCGAATGCGGTGCCTTGACCAATGTCATCGCCCGTGTCACTCGGCGCGTGGTAGATGAGGAGTTGATTGATGAGAATGATGCTTTCCGCAGCGACCGCTTTTCCCCTATCAGCTACATGGGAGATGGTGATGGACGGCTTTACCGCTATTTCAGCGACGAGTCAGTCAAGATGGGCTCCATTATCAAAGAAATCCGAAAACAAGAAGAAAAATAAAGAAACCGCTGAGATTTGAAGAATCTCAGCGGTTTAGTTTTCTATCACAAGTTTTTCTTCTAGGCCAAATTTCTCTAGAAAACGACCTTGCTCTTCTTGGATTTGCGGTGTTGGATTTTTGATGTCCATGACCAGTTCTATCATTTCTGGATGGACCTCACGCACCAGCTGACTCAGAGCCCAGATAGCTGTAGCGACATGAATGGGATTTTGCCCCTTGTCGATAATTTCTAGCATTTTAGGAATAGCAGAGCGATCATTTGCATTTGCGAGAGCGATAATGGCATTGCGCTGCAGGATGTTTTTCCCCCGCCAGCTGCCGGCTACATGACCGAATTTCTCCTTAAACTGACCGTTGGAAAGCTCCAAGAAAGGCAGGAGCTCTGGATGAGAAAGGTCGGGGTCAATCTCTGTTGCGAGCGGATTGTCCAAGCCTTTATTATAAGGACAGCAGATTTGGCAGATATCACAGCCATAGATGACAGTCTTAATCTTCTTGCGAAATTCCAGATCCATGACGCCCTTGTCCTGAGTCTGAAAGGATAGACAACGCTTGGCATCCATGCTGCCATCGCCAATCAGGCAGGAAGTAGGACAGGCTGTCACGCAGCGGTTGCAGTCTCCGCAGCCGTAGTTGACAGGCTGATCAGGCTCAATGTCCAGATTGGTGATTAGCTCTCCCAAAAACATATAGGAGCCAAATTCCTTGGAGATGACCAAGCCGTTCTTGCCGATAAAGCCGATTCCTGCTCTTTGGGCTACGGCGGTATCGACCAAGGCGCCCGTGTCCACCATGCCCTTGTATTCAAAATCAGCGGTCAGCTCTTCGATTCCCTTGGCAAGCCGGTCCAGCTTGTCCTGCAGGACATAGTGGTAGTCCAGCCCCCAGCTATTAGGGGTGAATTTCCCTCGCTTGTAGGCCGTTTTCTGAGGTTGCTGCTTGAGCTTGTGGGGGTAGGCGACTGCGATAGAGATAATGGTCTTGGCCGAGGCTAGACTGAGCTTGGGCTTGATCCGCTCCTCGATGTTTTTATGCTCAAATCCAGAATTTCGTCCTTCTTCTACAGCCAAGCGCAGCGACTTCTCCAGATAGTCAAAATCATCCGCTGTCGTAAAGCCAATCTTAGAAATCCCAATGTCTTTTGCTAAGTTAATAATTTCTTCTTTGATGTTCATCCTTACTATTATAGCGGAAAAATGCCAACTTGGCGAATGATTGAGAAAGGGAATTATCCTATAGAACTATACCTATAGTTTTATAAGACTTCCTTAGCCTATATACTGTATGATATAATGAAATGTGGAATTTTTTTATAGAAAATTTCGCAAAGTTTAGGGGAAATTTTATAAAGTTAAACAATGGGAGTTTACAAAATGAAAAAGAGATATTATGAATTTTTGAATGTTCTTGTTACGGATTGTAATCCAATTAGAAACTTAGATTTTTATAAGGCTGGTTTAATTGAGTTATTTTTTATCTCACTGGTATTTATCGTTTCTATTTTCTTACGCGGTGAGATGCATCATCTGAGCATGATAGTCATGAATTTTACTATCATTCACGCGCTTATTTTGTTCCTGGCCTTTTTACTCTTCCAAAAGTTTTTTGATACCAAAGTCTTGCAGCTCATTCCGACCAGCTCTTACCTATTTCTTCATTTTGAATTGCTTTTTTGGGGCTCCATCTTTTTTGGTGAGAACCACTTAGCATTTTTTATGATTTTTATCATACTCAGCTTGTCTTATCAGTTGATTAATTTGCTCTATCAGATAGTTATCGTTTCAAAATTGAGATATTTTGAACAGAAACAAAAGATCAATATTTTGCAGATTCACGCCATCGTCCTGTGCTGCTTGTCAGCTGCAGTAGCAGTCATCACTCGCTTGTTTATGCTGTCAGGACTCTATATGATTATTGCCTTGGTAGGTTTGAGCATCGCATTGACGCCCTTGTATCTATTGGGCTATGCACAAGTTTTCACAGGCTGGAGAAATCAAGTGCCCGAAAAATGGTAGAATTAAAGGGGATTGTCTGTCTAGTCTTGAATACGTTAGGTTTCCTCTAACACATTGATTGAGAAGATTAGAGTATATGCATTTTAATCAGTAAGGTAGAGAAATAATTTTTCTCTGCCTTTATTTTTTTACAAATCTGAAAGCGCTTCATTGACAAAGTCTGCCAGATAGTTTATAATATAATAACAGTATAGAAAATGGCAAGGAAGCCTGATTTGATCGCAATGAAGCGAGTGTTTCAGAATCAAAGGGGTTTTCTATGCCATTTTTTTGCGCACTATTATTTTTTATGGAGGATTGTTTCTATGCGGACAAAAGGAATTGTGCTGCTTTGTAGTTTGGCTTTGCTTCTGGGAGCTTGTCAAGCGGGGAATAATAAGACGACGACTGAGTCATCCTCGGCTAAGACAGAGACAACAGATAAGGACAAGGCTAAGACTTTGGATAAGGGCGTCTGGGAAGACAAGCTTTATGCCCGCCTGACCAAGCTCATCAAGGAGAATGGGAACACCAGCTCTACCTACGATAAAAATAAAAAACCTTATGCCGTCTTTGACTGGGACAATACGACCGTTATTAACGACATTGGCGAAGCAACCTTTACCTATCAAATTGAAAATCTGGCCTTTAAAATGACGCCGGAAGAATTTGACCAAGCAGTACGGACCAATATACCGAGCGACGATTTTGTTGAAGATTTCCATAATAAAGATGGTGAACCAGTGAACATTGACAAGATTGCGGCCGACCTGCTCTCTGACTATACGGCTATTTACAATAGCTATAAGGGAATGCAAGGAGACAAGTCTCTGGAAGAAGTCAAAAAGACTGATGAATACCAAGATTTTGCTGCTAAACTCCGCTATCTTTACGAAGCGATTGGTGACACCTTCAGCTCTGACATCAGCTATCCATGGGTGACCTACCTCTATGCAGGTATGACTTCTGAAGAAGTTCAAGCTCTATCTGAAAAGTCTATTGACCAAGCTCTTCAAGACAAGCTGACTTCTGAAACTTGGGAAAGTCCAGAAAGCTTGAAAGGTGAGTCAGGCCAAATTACTGTGACCTTCAAGCGCGGTGTTCGTTCAGTCAAGGAAATGCAAAATCTCTACAAGACTCTGATGGCTAACGGCATTGATGTCTATATCTGCTCAGCGTCTTATATCGATGTGATTATCCCTTATGCTAGCAATTCTAAGTATGGCTACAATATTCCTAAAGAAAATGTTACTGCTATGCGCCTGAAAAAGGATGATAAGGGTGTGATTCAGCCGGAATACGATACCAACTATGCTCAGACTCAGGGTGAGGGCAAGACAGAGACCATCAAGAAGCTGATTGCTGTCAATCATGACAATCAAGAACCAATCCTGATTGCCGGCGACAGTAATGGTGACTATGCTATGCTCACGGACTTCCCTAAACTGCAAATGGGTATCATCTTCAATCTTTTGAGAGACCCTAGCAAGGGAATCGGTCTTTTGCAAACTAAGGCAATTGAAACTTACGGCCAGGAAGATGCCCTTTACTATCTGCAAGGCCGCGATGAAAATAAAGGTGTACTGCTCAACGGCAGGGAAACTATCAAACTAGATAGTAAGGAAGCCCAGCTAAGCAGATAGCAGGCAGTTCCCTGTCATAGAGAGGAATGGATGCAAGATATGAAAAAAATCATGTTTGTCGGTCCGGTCGGAGTGGGTAAGACAACTCTGACTCAGCGACTGAAAGGCTTGGAGCTAAGCTACTTTAAGACTCAGGCTATTGAGTTCTATGATGCCATCATTGATACGCCCGGAGAATTTCTCCAGCATCGTAAGTATTATAATGCTCTGAACGTGACTGCAACGGAGGCTGATGTGATTGGTCTCTTGGTGGCGGCTTCCAATCAGATGCAGACCTTTCCTCAAGGCTTTTCTTCCCTCTTCAATAAAGAAGTGATTGGCATTGTCACCAAGATTGATATGGCTGATAAGGAAGAGCAGATTGAAAAAGCACGGCGGCAGCTGAAAGCGGCTGGAGCCAAGGAAATTTTTGAAATATCTGCGACGGAAAACGAAGGGATTGATAGTCTTCAGGCTTATCTGGAGTCAGACTAGGGATGAAAAGCCGAATATGGTATACTAGATTTTAACAAGGAAACGAGGAAGGAATGTCTATTTATGAAAGTAGAGCACGGTGGAAATGCGGCAGCTTTGGCTGAGGAATTTGGTTTTTCTCTAGAAGACTGTCTGGATTTCAGTGCCAATATCAACCCTTTGGGGATTTCTCCGCGGCTGAGGGCTTGTCTGACCGAGTCCATTGATTGGCTGGTTCATTATCCAGACATCAGCTACAGCCGCTCTAGAGAGCTTTTGGCACATCATCATGGCCTAGAAAAGAACAATGTCCTGCTGGCAAATGGTGCGGTAGAAGTCTTTTATGAGCTGGCCCGCTTCCTGCGTCCAAAAACGGTCCTGACTCTGAGCCCTACTTTCATGGAATATGAAAAAGCCTTCTTGCAAGTGCAGACCAAGGTGGAGCGCTTTAGCCTACCTTCTCCATCCTATGAGTGGAATCTAGCTGATATGATGCCAGCCTTGGATTTACTGACTGCAGGGGACGCTGTACTCATCTGCAATCCTAATAATCCGACGGGTACCTTGATTCGGCGTACTGATCTAGAAAAGCTGGCTGAGAAGCTGCAGGAGCGGCAAATCTTTTTGATACTGGATGAGGCTTTTATGGACTTTCTGGACGATGAGGAGGCTTTTAGCTTCGTTTCACGTCTGGCTGCCTATCCAAATGCAGTAGTGGTGCGGTCTCTGACTAAGTTTTATGCCATTCCTGGTCTGAGATTGGGCTATGCTCTCAGCTGTCATCCAACTTGCTTTGATGAAATAGAGGGGAGCCGCGCTCCTTGGTCGGTCAATGCCATGGCGGATCACGCCCTGCCTGTCCTTTTGGCGGACCAGACCTATCAGCAAGCTACCAAGGAGTGGCTTCGAGTAGAAAGAGACTTCCTTTTTCAAAGACTGACTGCATTTTCACAGATTCGGCCGGTCACGCCTAGTGTCAACTATATCTTCTTTGAGTATCTAGGTCGGCTGGACCTGCGTCAGGAGCTTCGGCAGAGAAAGATTTTTATCCGTTCCTGTCAAAATTATCATGATCTGACAGACCGGCATTACCGTATAGCCATCCGCAGCCATCAGGAAAATGAACATCTTCTGGCTTGCCTGACAGAGGTCTTGGCGAAAGAGGCTCCTTATGACTAAGGGAATCGTGTCCTGTCCAGGTTCCTGCGGTGAATTATTTCAAGGTTTAGTAGGAGAGCAGGAGGTCCTGCTCTCCTATGGGATTGAGAAGCGCAGTCGAGTGAGATTGGACGGGGCTTCGTCTCTCGCAAGACAAGCCCAAGGTGAAAAGGTAAGGCGAGCTTTGGAGCTCCTGCCTGAGTCCAATGCTTTCTCTTTTGTTCAGGAGTCAGACCTGCCTATCAGCAAGGGCTATTCTAGCAGCACAGCTGATATGATTAGCTGCCTGCAGGCGGCCTCTCTGGGGCAGAAGCAGCTTCTAAAAGCAGTGGATTTGACGCGTCTCTGTGCCAAGATTGAGCCTACTGACTCGGTGGCTTTTGCGAACTGGACGGTCATTGATCCCCTGACTGGTCAGGTGGTTTGGCAGACAGACTGGCGACCGGAGCTCTATGTCTATATCTTGGAGCCTGTGGAGATGGTGACTACTCTTGACTTGGTTCGGATGAAGGACAGTCCTAGCTATCCAGCTGAGGAGTCCAAACGCTTGCTTCCTCTCTTTCAGGAAGCTTGTCAGGAGAAGAGTCTGGAAAAACTTGGCCATTTGGCTAGCTATAGTGCTTTGTTGAATAACAAACGGCTGCCCAAGCCCTACCTGAAAGAATTGCTGGCTTTAATAAAAGAATACCAGTGTTTAGGCCTCAATGTTGCCCATAGTGGTACATTGGTTGGTCTGTTGCTGAGCGGGGAACAGCTAGAAGTCTTGCCTCAGTTAGAGGCTGAACTAGCTCGCTCAGCCTGTGGGGCTTATTATCAGACTCGGACCTTGAGCAGGATTATTTTTGAAGGGGTGCAGCCGGTCAGGGAGGAGACAGACTAGTTTGAAAGAATTAGAAAAAATTATTGAGCAGATTCTTCCGATAGACAGAGACAAACTTCAAGAAGGCCAGCGCTATTGTGATCAGCTAGGAAAGCCGCCAGGTTCCTTGGGAAAGCTCGAGACTATCTATGCTCGCTTGCATGCCATGTTTTCTGGTCCCATTGATTTGGAGAAGAAGATTGTCCTCGTCTACGTAGCGGATAATGGCATCGTGGCTGAAGGCGTTTCAGCCAATCCTCAGGAAACGACCTATACTGTTGCTCGTAATATTCTAGCGGGGAAGTCAGGCCTGTGCGCTATTTCCAAACATGCAGGTTCAGACATCTGCCTGGTAGACATTGGCTGCAAGAAAGATATCTTTGAGGAGAATGAGGATAAGGTTTGTCATGGGACGCGCAATATGCTAGAGGAGCCAGCCATGACTCGCGAGCAGGCTATAGCGGCAATTCTAGTCGGCTACAAGAAGACAGAGGCCTTGATCAAAGATGGCTATCGTCTCTTTGGAACTGGAGAAATGGGGATTGGCAACACCACGACCTCAGCTGCTGTCATTGCGGCAGTTCTCGGTCTTAAAGCAGAAGACGTCACAGGCTATGGAGCTGGTCTGACTCAGGATATGAAGACTCATAAAACTGCCGTTATCCAGCAGTGTTTGGATCGTCACGCTCCTTATGGAGATATTCTGGATCTGACCGCTAAGCTTGGTGGGCTAGATATGCTGTCTATGGCAGGCACTCATCTCGCTTGTGCCCACTATCAGCTGCCATGTGTAGTGGACGGTCTTATCTCTCTGACGGGGCTTTTGATTGCCCATCAGCTGACCCCTCATGTCTTGGACTATAGCTTTGCTTCCCATGCTTCGACGGAGCCTGCTTACAGACTGGTCAGTGACTTTCTAGGACTTGAGCCCATGCTTTTGCTGGACATGCGACTGGGTGAAGGCTCAGGCTGTCCTTTGGCTTTCTTTCTGCTGGAAAATGCTGTCTATACCATGGAGCATATGCCAACCTTTGCAGAAGGCAGTTTGAAAGAAGAAGATTATGTTGATATTCGCAAAAATGTGACTTAAAGGAGGAAAAATATGCAACTCTATACAAAAACAGGTGACAAGGGCTTGACCAAGCTAGTTGGCGGTCAAAGTGTCGCCAAGGATGCAGAACGAGTTAATGCTTACGGAACCATTGATGAGCTTAACTCTTGGATTGGTTATACTATTACCAAGCTGGACAAGGATGATAAGCTGAGAGATGAGCTGCTCCAGCTACAGCATTATCTCTTTGACTGTGGTTCAGACCTCTCTACTCCTAAGGGAGTTTACCCTTATAAGGTCGATCAGCAGCTGATTGACTGGATTGAGGAGAGGATTGATACCTACGCAGAAATTCCACCGGCTCTGGAAAGGTTTATCCTGCCAGGCGGTGACGAGATTGCTTCCATGATTCATGTGGCTCGGACCATTGCAAGACGGGCAGAGCGTCATATCGTAGGGGCCATGTGGACTACGGAAATTAACAATAATGTCCTGATTTTTGTCAATCGTCTATCAGATTATTTCTTTGCCTTGGCTCGAGTAATCAACTTTACTAAAAACCAAGAAGACATCGCCTATGAAAGAGGTGCTAAGGTCTTCCACAATATCACCAAGGCAGATGTTGAGCGTTGGGCAAGCAAACGCCAGTGACAAAAAGAAACAGAAAAAGTTCTGTCTTTCCCAATTGACTCCTACTGAGTCTTGGAAGGACAGAACTTATTTTGATATTCTAAAAAAGAAAGCCGCCTATACATCATCGTATCTTCATGCTAAGCTTCGTTGATTAGCACTAGCTTTCCAATTATTGACTCTGCTCCTTTGCAGAAAGACAAGTGAAACCTCATCTTTAGAAAATTAACGTACTTAAACGTAGAGTCAATAATGGAAACTAAGCTAAAATGTTTGTTCCAAACTGACATCACTACCTTACATCGAGGCATGAAATCTACTAAAATTTAAGAATAAAGACCTGACTTAAAGCTGAAAAGCTTATCACAGTGGCGGGACCGCGCTGGATTTGCACCAGACTTCCATATCCTTAAAAGTACTAAAATCAATTTCCTAGTAACTAGATTGTAACACCTTTCACAGGGAATTACAAGGAAAATGAACTAAATTTTAATAAAAATTTAATTCTTCAAATAAGCTTGGCTTTGTAAGGAGATGCGGCACTAAAAACTTCTTATATTAATGACTTTTTTATTGCCTTGAAAGCGCTTTTGTGTTATAATTCAATATAGTACAAAGGGGTACTGAAGATAAATAAGCAATGAAGCTATATGAAAATGCTGTGACGTGTGTAGGGGAGCAGTCTTATTTTCATATAGTTTCTTTTTGTTTAAAAATAGATACAACAGAAAGGAGAAAAGATGTATAAGATTTCCTATAAGACTGAATTGCATGTGGGCAAGGGCGCTCTGCAGCAATTAAGCCATTATAAAAACGAGCATATTCTAGTCGTTGCCGATCCTTTTTTGAAGACATCTGGCACGTTGGATGCCATTTTAGCCAACTTTGATGACAGCAATGACATTGTTGTTTTCACAGACATTATGCCTGATCCGCCAATCGAAACGGTTGTGGCTGGTATCAAGAGTGCAGGAGACAAGCCAATCAGCATTGTGCTTTCTATTGGCGGCGGCTCTGCCATTGATGCTTCCAAGGCTATGTATTATTTTGCCAAGAAACAGGGTGCCTTCTCAGAGGCCATTCTCATCGCCATTCCGACGACAAGCGGAACTGGATCTGAAGTAACGTCCTTTTCTGTCATCACGGATGCAGAGAGAGGTACCAAATATCCTTTAGTGACCAAAGAAATCCTTCCGGATGTTGCAATCTTAGATGCGGATTTGGTTCTGTCACTTCCTGGTAACATCACGGCTGACACTGGAATGGATGTACTGACCCATGCCATTGAAGCTTATGTATCGACCAAGGCTACGGACTTCTCTGATGCCTTGGCTGAAAAGGCAATCAAGCTGGTCTTTGAATACCTGCCTAAAGCCTACAAAAATGGTCAGGATGTAGAAGCGCGTGAAAAGATGCATGCAGCATCCACTCTGGCTGGTATGGCCTTTAACACAGCTTCTTTGGGTATCAATCACAGTCTGGCACATGCGGCAGGAGCTAAGTTCCATGTACCTCATGGTCGTTTAAACAGTATTTTAATGCCCCATGTCATTCAATATAATGCTGGTATCGAATTCAACAATCGGAACCGGCAGGCGACAGACAAGACTGTAGCAAGTCGCTATCAGGATATTGCCAAACTACTGGGATGCAGTGCTTCAAGCCCTGTGTCAGGAGTGAGACAGCTGGTTGAAGCTATCAAGAAGCTGCAGAGAAAGTTGGAGATGCCAACTTCTCTCAGAGAATATGGTGTGAAAGCAGATGCTTTTGCTCAGTACAAGGTAGAAATTTCAGAAGCTGCTCTGCATGATGGCTGTACTCCGACTAACCCTCGCGTCCCTACGGCAGAAGAACTGCTTAAAGTATTAGAGAAAGCGTTTTAATCCTCTGAATTGCTGTTATGCCAAAATTATTGTATAATGATTAAGAGCGTGCAGTACACTTCTGAAGGTTTAAAATCATGAAGAAGGTTTACTAAATTGGAAGAAAAACAAAGAATGATACAGGAATACGTTCCTGGGAAACAAGTGACCTTGGCGCACCTTATCGCTAATCCTGATGAAGTCATTTTTGAAAAATTGGGATTGCAGGCAGAAATCAAGGATGCGATTGGAATCTTGACGATCACTCCGAGTGAAGCGGCTATCATTGCGGTTGATATTGCGACCAAGGCTGCGGATGTTCAAGTTGGTTTTGTGGATCGTTTCAGCGGCTCTGTCGTGATGACAGGTGACGTTTCTTCTGTTGAGGCAGCTCTCATTGCCGTTTTACAAGGTCTGGAAGAGATTTTGGGCTTCTCCAGCACTGTCGTAACGCGGACATAAAAAATCAAACTGTCGAGGGGAAGTATGAAAGGCAGAATACTAATTGTTGATGATGATCCAATTGTAAGATTAGATATCCGAAATATATTAGAAGAAGCTGATTATGAAGTGGTGGCTGAGGCATCCGATGGCTTTGAGGCTATTGATTTGTGTCAGAAATATCGTTGTGACTTGGTCATGATGGACATCAAGCTTCCGCTTCTGGATGGCCTGACAGCGGGTAAGAAGATACTCGAAGATGCTTTAGCCTACAGTGTGATTCTACTGTCAGCCTACAGTGATGAACACTATGTTCAAAAAGCTAAAACCAATGGGATTAGCGCTTACTTGGTTAAACCTTTGGATGCCAAGTCCTTGATTCCAATGGTAGAGGTCTGCATTGAGAAGGGCCGTCAGTTGCAGCAGATGTCCAATGAAATGGTCAAGCTGTCTAAAAAAATAGACGATCGGATTGTGATTGAAAAGGCTAAAGGCTTGCTGATGGCTCGTGATCATTTGTCAGAGCCAGAAGCTTTCAGGCGCATTCGGACAATTAGTATGCAAAAGAGAGTGCCGATGATTGAGATTGCCAAATTGCTGGTGCTCCAAGATGATGTGTAATGATGTATAAAGATAAGATAAAGCAGCTTTGTCAGGAACAGACAAATTTGGATGAGGCTGATATCGAGCATCTTGTCCAACAGGCTGACGAATTATTGAAAAACTCAGCTTATGCTAATGAAGATGTCTTCATTGACGTAAAGAATATCTTTTCGGAACATGCCATTGTCATCTTTCACAAAAAACCGGAAAGCAAGCTCAGCTTGTACGAAAACTCGGTCGTAGGTGCTATGGCTTATCTGGAAAATGAGCCAGGTGTTATCCGGACCTTGGAGACGGGCGCTCCCTCGATTGGGCTTTCGGCCAGATCGCAGGAGGGCTTAGCCATCCACCAGACGGTCTTTCCGATAGTGAGAGAAGAGCGCGTCATCGGAACGCTGATTATCGAAAAAAATGCTCCTCAGACTTTACCGGACCACTTTTCTTTGGATAAAGAGGACGACGGTTTTGGGTTGCGAAGCACTCCTGAGATTTCAGCCCAAGAGCAGTTTGTTTTATTTGATCATATTGACGAAGCTTGTTTGGTCTTTGACCGGCAGGGCTATCTCAAGTATTTCAATCAAGCAGCTGCCGATTCTTATCGCCATAAGCTGGGCTATATGGACTCGATTGAGGGAATGCACTACAGCAATCTGGTCTTAGACAGTCTGACTTTTGAAGAAATCCAGCAACTGGGACCGCAAGCCCCTCAAGAAAAACCTCACCAAGTTGAGGTACATTATGGCACTTATTGCTTTTTGGTCAAACGCTATCTGCTGGCTGAGAGTGAAAATGTGGTCATGATCTGTAAGGATATTACAGACATCAAGGAAAAGGAAGCACAGCTCTTAACCCATACAACTACCATTCGTGAAATGAACCATCGGGTAAAGAATAACTTGCAAACCGTTGTTTCCTTGCTGCGACTACAGGCTCAGCAAAGTCCAGGAGCAGACACCAAAAAAGCTCTTAATGATAGTATGAATCGTGTGCTCTCCATAGCGGCGACTCACGAGCTCCTGTCTTCTCAGCAGGATGACAGCATTCAGATTGAGCATCTGCTGAAGAGAGTTATCGAAAATGTTCAGCGTTGTTTTTCCGGGCATAGGGAAATAACCCTTACCTATAGTCTGGAACCGGAACTCTGTCTCGATAGCAGCCGGGCCACTTCACTGGCGCTAATCGTCAATGAATTACTGCAGAATAGCTATGAACATGCTTTTAAGGACAAAAAAAATCCAGAAAAACCGCAAATCCGTTTGCAGGTTGGACTTAAAAATGATATAATAACTTTAAAAGTACTGGATAATGGTAGCGGTTACAATCAAGAGCACACCTTTGAAAATCATCTAGGCCTGCTCTTGGTGGAACGCTTTGTCCAAGGAAAGTTGTTTGGAACCTTGTCTATCCGCTCAGACCATGAGGGAACGGCAACGACCATTCGTTTTAAAAAATAAATACTACCAGACTAACAATGATGTCAGTCGAAAAAAGCAATGACGCTTGAAGAATGTAAATGAACTCTGTTTGTTTGCATTGCTTTGAGCGTCTTTTTTTGGAGGTTTTTAGTATGTCAGATAAAATTTTGAGTGTGGGGCTCGATATCGGGACAGCCACTACACAGCTGATCTTGTCAGAGCTTACCATCGAGAATATTGCTTCTGTGTTTACTATTCCTCGTGTCTATATTACAGATAAAAAAGTTCTTTATAAAAGTGAAATTATCTTCACACCAATTTCGGATCAACTTTTGATCGAGGTAGATAAGATCAAAAACTTTGTTCTGAATGAGTATGCAAAAGCAGGCATTCAGAAAAAAGATATTCAGATGGGAGCAGTCATCATTACTGGTGAGACAGCTCGCAAGGAAAATGCCAGTCAGGTGCTCCAAGCACTGAGTGGCTACGCTGGGGACTTTGTTGTTGCGACTGCTGGTCCAGACCTTGAGAGTATCATCGCTGGTAAAGGGGCCTGCAGCCATCAATATTCTCAAGAGCATCATACATCAGTAGTCAATATTGATATTGGTGGGGGGACTTCCAATCTGGCAGCCTTCCGAGAAGGAGATGTGATTGATACAGGATGTTTTGATATCGGAGGTCGGCTGATAAAAATCGATCCGCAGACCCAGCGGATTAGCTATATTGCTCCAAAACTGCAAACGATCATTGCAGAGCAGGGACTTCAGCTGGCAGTTGGTGAAACGGTCCATCGGGCTGATTTGGATCGGCTGATTCAAGAAATGGTCTCCGTATTAGAACAGTCTGTAGGAATTGACAATCACAGTCCTTACTATGAGCTTCTACAGACCAACCACGGTCTCAAGTTGAACTATGATCTCCACTGCGTATCTTTCTCTGGTGGTGTAGCTGATGGAATATACTTGGAAACGACCTCGGCGGATGATTTTCGCTATGGGGATATCGGTATCCTGCTAGGCAGGGCGCTGAGAAAGTCCAAGATTTTTGAACAAAAGAAGGTCATCCAGTCAGCTGAGACCATTCGGGCAACCGTTGTTGGAGCCGGCAGCCATACGACCGATGTCAGCGGCAGTACCATTACCTACATCTCCGATATCCTTCCTATTAAGAACATTCCAGTTCTCAAACTGGCAGCTTCTGATGAGCATGAGGATAAGGAGGGGCTGCAGCAGATTATCAAGGACAAGGTAGCCTGGTTCACACTGGAAAATGAAGTCCAGCAGGTGGCTTTGGCAATCAATGGAGAAAAAAGCCCAAGCTTCGCCCGGGTTTTGGAATACGCAGAGGCTATTGTCAGTGGAATGAGCGAAAGCATTGAAAAGAAAATTCCGCTGCTAGTAGTGGTCAGAGAAGATATGGCCAAGGTTCTAGGTCAATGTCTCTTTGCTCAGTTGCCTAAGGATTATCCATTTGTCTGCATTGACTCAGTGGATGTTCAAAATGGCGACTATATCGATATTGGTAATCCAGTCATTGAGGGATCGGTCCTACCAATTGTCGTGAAAACATTGGTGTTTAATTAAACTTTTATTTACACTAAGGAGGAAGTAATCCATGATTTTGAAAACAAAATTGTTTGGTCGGCTTTACGAATTTAAATCCGTAAAAGAAGTGCTGGCCAAAGCCAATGAGTACAAATCAGGGGATCAGCTAGCGGGAGTAGCAGCAGAATCTGCCGAAGAGCGCGTTGCTGCTAAGGTTGTACTAGCTCAGCTGAAATTATCTGATTTGTTCAATAATCCAGTAGTTCCTTATGAAGAAGATGAGGTAACACGGATTATCATTGATGATGTCAATCTTCGTACTTACGAAAAGATTAAGAATTGGACAGTAGAAGAGCTGCGTGAATGGATCTTGGATAACAAGACTAAGAACGTAGACATTCAGTGGCTGTCTCGTGGGTTGACTTCTGAAATGGTAGCAGCAGTCGCTAAGTTGATGACCAACTTGGACTTGATTGTCGCTGCCAATAAGATTATCATTACCAAACATGCTAATACAACGATTGGTATGCCAGGAACATTCTCCTCTCGTCTTCAGCCTAACCATACCACAGACGATCCAGATGGTATCATGGCTTCTACTATGGAAGGTTTTGCTTATGGATGTGGGGATGCTCTCTTGGGCTTGAACCCGGTAGACGATTCAGTAGAAAGCGTTAAGCGGGTCTTGCATAAGTTTAACGACTTCATTGAAGAGTACAAGATTCCAACTCAGCACTGTGTACTGGCTCACGTTACAACTCAGGTTGAAGCCATGAATCAAGGTGCTCCGACAGGATTGGTCTTCCAGTCTATCGCCGGATCTGAAAAAGGGAATGAAGCTTTTGGATTTAATGCTAAGATTATTCAGGAAGCTTGGGATACAGCTCTGAAAGTGGGAACAGCTGCTGGACCGAATGTTATGTACTTTGAAACAGGTCAAGGTTCTGAACTTTCGTCTGACGCTCACTATGGAGCAGACCAGGTGACTATGGAAGCCCGTTGTTATGGTTTCGCAAAACGCTTCGATCCATTCTTGGTAAATACCGTTGTTGGATTCATCGGGCCTGAATATCTATATGATTCTAAGCAAGTTATCCGTGCTGGTTTGGAAGACCACTTTATGGGCAAACTGACCGGTATCTCAATGGGTTGTGATATCTGCTACACTAACCACATGAAAGCTGACCAAAACGATGCTGAAAATCTCTTGGTTCTTCTCGGAGCAGCTAATGTTAACTACATCATGGCGATTCCTCATGGTGACGATATCATGCTTAACTATCAAACAACTGGTTACCATGAAACAGCAACCATGCGTTCACTTCTCAATAAACGTCCGATCAAGGAATTTGAAGAGTGGATGGAAAAGATGGGCTTGATGGAAGATGGCCACCTGACAGAAATCGGCGGCGACGGCTCCATCTTTATGAGATCAAATTAGCAAGGAGGAAATCATTGTGGATGAATTGCAATTAAAAGAAATGATTCGCTCATTGTTAAATGAGATGGGCGGTGCCTCAGCTGCTAAAGAAACGGTAGCAACTGAACAAAATAAAGCTGAAAATCCTCCTGTTTCGGAAGAAGCTGAACCTACAGTTTCTCTGCAGGAAGAAGTCAAACAAGACACTTCAGTGATTGAAGATGGCATCATTCCAGATATAACGGAAGTAGATATTCAGGAGCAGTTCTTGGTGCCTAATGCCATCAATGAAGAAGCCTACCGGAAGATTAAGAAATTTACTCCGGCACGTCTGGGCTTATGGCGGGCAGGCGATCGCTACAAGACACAAAGTGTTTTGCGTTTCCGTGCAGACCATGCGGCAGCTCAGGATGCGGTCTTCTCCTATGTCTCAGATGACTTTATCAAGGAAATGGGCTTCATTCCTGTACAGACTAAGGCAGCAACTAAAGATGAATACTTGACACGTCCAGATTTTGGCCGGGTCTTCCCAGAAGATCAGCAGGCTATTATCAAGGAAAAATGCAAACCTAATGCCAAAGTTCAGATTGTCGTTGGTGACGGTCTTAGCTCATCAGCTATTGAGGCTAACGTCAAAGACTTCCTGCCAGCTCTGAAGCAAGGTCTGAAAATGTTTGGACTGGACTTTGGCGAAGTGCTCTTTATCAAGCATGCTCGGGTTGCAGCTATGGACCAAATCGCAGAGCTGACTGGAGCAGAAGTTATCTGTATGCTAGTCGGTGAGCGTCCAGGTCTGGTAACAGCTGAGTCTATGAGTGCTTATCTGGCTTACAAGCCAACAGTTGGTATGCCAGAAGCGAAACGGACCGTTGTTTCCAATATTCATAAAGGCGGAACACCAGCCGTTGAAGCTGGAGCCTATGTAGCAGAAATAATTAAGAAGATTCTTGATAATAAGAAATCAGGAATTGATTTGAAATAATAGGAGGTAGTGGCTTTGAAAAATGATCGATTAGGTGCAAATGTATTAAGTGCCCTTCTGATTTCAAACGTGGATGCAGGTTTGGCAGCTTCTTTGGAGCTTAAACCACATCACAGAAGCCTGGGTATAATCACTTCTGACTGTGATGATGTCACTTATGTGGCCTTGGATGAAGCAACCAAGGCAGCAGATGTTGAAGTAGTCTATGCTCGCAGTATGTATGCTGGTGCAGGTAACGCTTCGACTAAGCTGGCTGGTGAAGTCATCGGTATCTTGGCTGGTCCAAACCCAGAAGAAGTTCGCAGCGGTCTGGATGTAGCAGTCTATGAAATCGAAAATGGGGCTAGCTTCTACAGTGCCAATGATGATGACAGTATTCCTTATTTTGCACATTGTATCTCTCGTGCAGGTTCTTACCTGTCAGAGGGGGCTAATGCAGAAGAAGGAACAGCAATTGCTTACTTGATTGCTCCACCAGGTGAAGCAATGGTGGCATTGGATGCGGCTTTGAAAGCGGCAGACGTGCAAGTTGGAGCTTTCTACGGACCACCGAGTGAAACCAACTTTGCCGGCGGACTTCTGGTCGGATCACAGTCAGCCTGCCGAGCTGCCTGCGACGCATTTGCGAATGCAGTTATCGCAGTAGCAAATGATCCTAAAAGTTATTGATTAGGAGTTGATTAAATGGCAGATAGAGCACTAGGTTTAATTGAAGTAAAAGGTTATCTAGGTGCTGTAGTTGCGGCAGATGCGGCTTTGAAGGCTGCCAATGTATCATTGCTTAATATTGAAACGGTCAAAGCTGGTTTGAACACGGTTCAATTGATAGGCGATGTCAGTGCAGTCCGCTCAGCGGTTGATGCGGCAGTTGAGTTGGTACAGGATAAACCTTACTATCTGGCCAGCCATGTAATTTCTAGGCTGGATAATCAGACAGACCTTCTCTTTGTACCAAAGAGAAATAGTAAAACAGCTAAAAAAGAGATTGCTTCTACGGCGGAAACAATCCCTTCAGAAAAAATCGAAGAAAAGCCTCAGCCTGTAAAGGAAACTAAGGCTGAACCAGCAGAGAAGCTTGAAGGAGAGACAAGGACCTACACCAGAGAAGAACTGGAAAAACTAAAAGTCGTCGAACTACGCAGCCTTGCCTATCATCAAGAAGGTATCCGTCTCAGCAAGAAAGAAATCAAATTTGCCAACAAGAAACTTCTCGTTGAGACTTTGATGGAAACAATAGGAGAGGAGTAATTGCGGATGTTTTTAGAAGATAAAGATTTGGTATCGATTCAGGAAGTAAGGAATTTGATTCGGGATGCAAAGAAAGCCCAAGCAGAACTTGCTAAAATGAGCCAAGAGCAAATTGATACCATTGTAAAAGTAGTAGCGAAAGCTTGTTATGATGAGCGTGAACGCCTAGCGAAGATGGCGGCTCAGGAAACTGGCTTTGGCCGCTGGGAAGACAAGGTATTGAAAAATGCTCTTGCTTCCAAAGGTATTCTTGAAGAAATCAAGGATATGAAAACGGTTGGGGTTCTCAGCGAAGACAAGGAAAAGAAAGTCTTGGAAGTTGGGGTTCCAGTCGGTGTCATTGCTGGCTTGATTCCATCAACCAACCCGACCTCAACTGTTATGTATAAGGCTTTGATCGCTTTGAAGGCAGGAAACAGTATCGTCTTCTCTCCTCACCCAAACGCTCTTAAGTGTATTGAGGAAACAGTGGAAATCATCAAGAAAGCTGCTAAGTCAGCTGGATGTCCGGATGGAGCCATCAGTGCGATTCATCGGGTATCCATCGCAGCTACAAATGAGTTGATGCGACACAAGGATACAAATCTGATTTTGGCGACTGGTGGAAATGCTATGGTCAAAGCAGCATACTCATCTGGTACACCAGCAATCGGTGTAGGTCCTGGTAATGGTCCAGCCTTCATCGAAAGAACAGCAGATGTGCCAAAAGCAGTTCGTCAGATTTTGGATTCTAAAACCTTTGACAATGGTGTGATTTGTGCATCTGAGCAGTCCATCATCGTCGAAGAAGATATGAAAGAAAAGGTTGTAGCAGAGTTCAAGAAACAAGGTGCTTACTTTGTTCCAGCTGAAGATGCTAAGAAACTAGGCTCCTTCATTATCCAGCCGAGTGGTGCGATGAATCCGAAGATGGTTGGTAAAACACCGCAAGTGATTGCTGAGTTAGCTGGTATCTCAGTTCCAGCAGATGCTCGGGTCTTGATTGCAGAAGAAACAGGGGTCGGCAAGCAGTATCCATATTCTATGGAAAAACTGGCTCCGGTCTTGGGCTTCTACACTGTCAAGGACTGGTTGGAAGCTTGTGAGCTGAGTATTAAGATCTTGCATCATGAAGGTGCAGGCCACACTCTTGCTATCCACAGTCAAAACGAAGAAATTATTCGTGAATTTGCACTGAAAAAACCAGTATCTCGTCTGCTGATTAATACGCCAGCAGCTCTAGGTGGTGTCGGTGCAACGACTGGTCTCTTCCCAGCCTTTACTTTGGGTTGTGGAGCTGTGGGTGGCAGCGCGACATCTGATAATGTCAGCCCGCTCAATCTCTTCAATATCCGTCGTGTAGCTTACGGTACATCAGAACTATCAGACCTGCGACAAGCAGAAAATATGGCAGTGGAAGAACCAAAAGCAGTAGCTGTTGACGGATCAAACGAAGAAGAACTGGTAACCTTGTTGGTTCAACGCGTATTGGAAAAACTAAAATAGTCAATATTAAACATTATAATTGGAGGATACAATCATGGCAATCACAAATGCATTAGGAATGGTAGAAACAAAAGGACTCGTCGGCGCAATCGAAGCAGCTGATGCAATGGTTAAAGCCGCTAACGTAACTTTGATTGGTAAAGAACAAGTCGGTGCTGGATTGGTAACTGTAATGGTTCGTGGTGATGTAGGCGCAGTCAAAGCAGCGACAGATGCTGGAGCAGCTGCAGCTGAAAACGTTGGTGAATTGATTTCAGTTCATGTAATCCCACGTCCACACGCAGAAGTAGAAGTAATCTTGCCTCATCAAGAATAAGATTACAGACTTTCGGATAAAATTAAAAACAAGAAAATAATTGGAGGAAATAAACATGGCAAACGCAAATGCATTAGGAATGGTAGAAACAAAAGGACTCGTCGGCGCAATTGAAGCAGCTGATGCAATGGTCAAAGCCGCTAACGTAACTTTGATTGGTAAAGAACAAGTCGGTGCTGGTTTGGTAACTGTAATGGTTCGTGGTGATGTCGGCGCAGTCAAAGCAGCGACAGATGCTGGAGCAGCTGCAGCAGAAAATGTTGGTGAATTGATTTCAGTTCACGTAATTCCACGTCCACATGCTGAAGTGGAAGTTATTCTGCCCAAATAATCTGGGACAGATAAATATTTGCTGAAGGGGCCTGTATTATAGCGTTTAGGTCTTATACAGGCCCCTGAGGCAAATAGAATACTCAGTGAAAATGAAGCTTATGGGCAGTAGCTCTATACGTAAACGAAAATCTTGATTTTCGAAGAGTATCAGATTGATTTTCACAGAGTATCAACGGAGTAGAAGGATGTGAATACATGTCAGTTTTTACAGAAGCTAAGATCAGAAAGCTTTATAGAGAATCCGTTCTCGCTGATAACGGTGTCTTTGAATTAAACAAAGATGAAAAACTGACGCCAGCAGCCAGAGGTTTTCTCAATGATCACCATATTCGAATTATCTGTTCAGGTCAGACCAAAGGGAAAACAGCCTCAGCTGCTGATGCTATCAGGGTGCCGATTACAAACCTTGAGGACTCTGCTGTGTATCCACGACTATTTAGACTGACTAAACTTTATACTTGCTTTTTGAAGAACCAGAGAGAATTGCATCAGGCTTTTCAGGATGAAAAGTGTGAGCAAGTTGGCCAACTATTGAACATAGTAGAACAAATCGTCGGCCATCATATTCTGGATGATATTTCTGATTACCAGACAGACCTGCCTAGCAATGCAGAATTGCAGGCCATTCGGGTCAGTCGACAGCTCGATCAAGAAACGGTTATGATGAGTTATCAGGAGCCGACTTGGCAGCTGAATTGCTATGAAACATATATCGAAACGACCCTCCTGCGCAAAGAATTGGAGCAGGCTGCTGATGGTGACAGAGATCAATTTGCTTGTAAGGTTTCTCAATTATTAAAATCAATTGAAGTCTTGCTCTGGTTGATAGCAAGCTAATAACAAGAGAAAGAAGAACAGCAATGACTTTAGAAAATTTGGTAAATAAAGTAATTGATAAAGTTCAGGAAGAATTGCAGGGGTCATTTGAGGTAGAGGCGAGCGGACGTCATGTCCATTTGAGTCAGGAAGATTTGGAAGCCTTGTTTGGTCCCAACTATCAATTAACAAAAGCAAAAGACCTATCACAGCCAGGCCAGTTCGCTAGTCAAGAAAGGCTGACAGTTGTCGGTCCAAAAGGCGCTTTTCACAATGTGGTCATTTTAGGACCTGTTCGCAAACATTCTCAGGTAGAAGTTTCCCTGACAGACTGTTTGCAGCTGGGCACCAAGGCACCCATTCGCGAAAGTGGTGATATCGAAGGAACACCGGGTGTCATCTTGGCTCATGGAGACAAGGCAGTTTGCCTGGATAAGGGCCTAATCGTAGCTAAGCGTCATGTTCATATGACACCGGAAGATGCTGAACGTCTGAATGTAAAAAATCACGAGATTGTACAAGTCAGAGTAGAAGGAGCTCGTCCGCTGATATTTGATGATGTGGTTATCCGGGTTAGTCCTAAATTTGCAACCTATATGCATATTGACTACGATGAAGCCAATGCTTGTGGTTTCAAAAAAGGAACACGCGGACGGATTATTAAAAAATAAGTCCTATGAGCAAATAAAAGGTAGGTAAAGAATGGAAAATCTAGATCATTTAGTAGATTTGATTACAGACCGCCTGATGGAAAAATTGAAGAAAAAGCCTCAGAAACCCTCAGTATACGTCATTGGAGGCGATAAGATTCCTGACTTATTAGAAGGGGAAGGCTTTCAAGTCATAAAAGATTCTTGCACAGCAGAGATTGTTGTTGTTGAGACACTTGGCTTTGATGCTTTTCTAAGACTCTCATCCCTTTGCCCTTTGGCGGTGGAGGAAGCAGTCATTTTAAAGAGTCTTTTGAAAGGCAAAAAAGTTCTAGTGTCAGACAGCGCCTTTGCTATTCAGCAGTACAAGCAATCTTCTAAAGTGCACTTGTATCAGGAACTGCAGGGACAGCGCGAAAAGCTCGTCCGCTATGGTCTGCAATTTTATAAAGAAGGCCAACTCTTGGCACTCCTAGAAAGCAATCAAGCTGAAGAGCCTCGCCCGGAAGTGAAACGGACGGTGGCAGAAGAAGTCAGCCAAAAGGCTAAGGCTCCGAGCAAGACGGTTTTGCTGACAGAGAAAAAGCTGAGAGAAATGGGTTTACCTGAAAATGGAAGCTTTAAAATAGAAAAAGGAATGATTGTGACAGCCTTGGCGAGAGATTATCTAAAACGTCAAAAAATAGAAATCATAGAATAAAGGAGTGGGTAGAGATGTTTGTTGGTAAAGTAAAAGGAAGCCTTTGGGCGACTAGAAAAGACGAAAATTTAAATGGTTTGAAATTTTTAGTGGTCGAACGGCAGCTAAATGAACATCAAAGTGACCCAGCTCTGCTTATTGTGGCCGACTGCATCGGTGCAGGCGAAGGAGACCAAGTAATGGTAACCACTGGCAGTTCTGCTCGGATGAGCCTAAATAAGACAAATATCCCTGTGGATATGGTCGTTGTGGCTATCATTGACAAGGTTGACTATCACAGTGATGAAGAATATTAGAAACTAAGGTAATGTTATGAGTATCAATGAAATTATCATTTATATCATGGTTCTATTCATGCTGATCGGTGCAGTGGATAAATGTATCGGTGGCAAACTAGGACTAAGTGAAAAATTTGAAGAAGGTATCATGGCTATGGGAGCTTTGGCTCTTTCTATGGCTGGGATTATGGTAATCGCTCCCCTCTTGGCGGATGTCTTGAAACCAATTGTCGTGCCTTTGTATGGCTTGGTGGGAGCTGACCCGTCTATCTTTGCGACAACCTTCATTGCCAATGATATGGGAGGAGCTCCTCTGGCTCTCAGTTTGGCTCAGGATCCAGCGGTAGGAAATTTTGCTGCCTTTGTACTGGGCTCTATGATGGGGCCAACCATTGTCTTTACGATTCCAGTTGCCTTGGGTATTATCGAAAAAGATGACCGTCCGCTTTTGGCTCGCGGAATCCTATATGGTTTGGTAACTGTTCCGATTGGCTGTCTCCTCGGAGGAATTTTCGTGCCAGGTCTGCCTTTTGGAACCTTGGTTGTCAATCTTATCCCGATTATCATTGTATCTGCTCTGATTTTCATAGGATTGCTTTTGGCACCTAATGCCATGATTAAAGGTTTTGAAGTGTTTGGTCAGATTATTGTTATCTTGGCAACGCTTGGTTTGGCTTTTGGTGCAGCTCAGCTCCTGACTGGTAATGAATGGCTCATCAGCCTCTATCCAAAAGGTGCTGAGACACTGAAGGAAGCCTTTGAAGTTGTCGGAACGATTGCCGTGACCTTGGCTGGAGCCTTTGGTCTGGTAGCTGTCTTTACCAAGGTAGCTAACAAACCGCTTTCTGCTATCGGAAAATCCCTAGGAATGAACGAAGTTGGTGCAGCTGGTTTGGTAGCTTCTCTGGCTAATAACATTGCCATGTTCCAGATGATGAAGGATATGGACAAACGCGGTAAGATTATCAACGTAGCCTTTGCCGTATCTGCTTCCTTCGTTATCGGAGATCACCTAGGCTTCACAGCTGGTCAAAAACCGGAAATGATTGTGCCGATGATGATTGGTAAATTTGTCGGCGGTATCACAGCGGTATTACTGGCTTTCTTCTTAACGAAAAAGGAAGCTTAGACTTGGAGGTATGAAGTATGGCAGATATTAATCGTTCTGACCTAGAAACATTGGTTCGTAAGATTTTATTGGAAGAATTAGCCACTAAAGATGGTGGGAAGAAGGTCAGCAAGGCAGGCGTAGCTTCTATCGCCCTGCCTGGTCTGGATGTTCGTCCAGAAGATCGCTTGGATACAGGTGATTCGAGCCATCAAGTTTATACACGAGACTTGCTGACCTTAGACGAAAGCCCAAGATTGGGCTTGGGTCTGATGACCATGGAAAAGACAACTTTCCCATGGCATCTGGACTATGATGAAGTGGACTATGTTATTGAAGGGCGTCTTGATATTATCGTTGGTGACGAAGTCATGACAGCTGGCCCTGGCGAAGTACTCTTTATCCCTAAAGGCAGCGATATTCAGTTCTCTGTCAGAGATAAGGCCCGCTTTATCTATGTGACCTATCCGGCTGACTGGCAAGGCTAGTTTGTCGGAAGATTGAACTATCAGATTTACTAGAATGGCAGGACAGCGGCCTGCTGTCCTGCCATTCTGTAATGATGGAAAATAAAAAAACAGATAGAAGATGAGCACCCCTGCGAAAAGTTTATCATCTGTTATCTGTCTCTGCGATTGTTATTTCTGAAGGGAAAGGCCTGTCAAGTATATTTCTTGTAGGCTTAGCTTGGCATTCCTAAAAAAGTTGGTTAGGCTCTTTTTGAGAATGCAGAATTTTTTCCTTTTTAAAAAACAACCATATTCATTCTAACAGAAAACCTTAGAATAATCTATTCTTTTGACCCAAAAAAAGTAAAAAAATAGAATCAGAAAGAGGCGTATGTCTACAGTGCTCCTCTTATCTGATTTCCTTATTCCCTAAAATTGTAAGCGCTTCAAAATATATGTCAGCGAAAGGAGCTGTCTTATGGAAAACAAATGCAATATTACAGAATTTGTCGGTGTTAATCCGATAGGCGATACAATTGGACTTGTCATTGCCAATGTGGACCAGCAGGTGCTGGATGCTATGAAGCTAGAAAAGAGCTATCGCTCAATTGGTGTAGTCGGTGCTCGTACCGGTGCGGGTCCTCATATTATGGCCGCAGATGAAGCGGTCAAAGCAACCAATACAGAAATTGTTAAAATCGAACTGCCTCGTGATACCAAGGGCGGTGCTGGACACGGAAGTTTGATTATCTTCGGTGGTGAAGATGTATCAGATGTCAGACGAGCTGTGGAAGTAACCTTGAAGGAAGTGGATCGAACCTTTGGCGATGTTTATGCTAATGATGCAGGGCATATTGAACTCCAATATACTGCGCGTGCTAGCTATGCTTGCCAGACTGCCTTTGGTGCTGAATACGGCCGTGCTTTTGGCTTGATTGTCGGAGCACCTGCAGCTATTGGTGTTGTTATGGCGGATACAGCTGTTAAGGCTGCCAACGTTACTGTTGTCGGCTATGCTTCTCCAGGAAATGGTGGTACCAGCCACTCAAACGAAGCTATCCTCTTTATCAGTGGGGATTCTGGAGCAGTTAGACAATCAGTTATCTCAGCGCGTGAAGTTGGACTGGCACTTTTAGGCAGTATGGGTGACGAGCCAACCAACTCACAGCCATCTTACATTTAAGAGTGAGAGGGAGGAAACGGTATGAGATCCAAACGTTTTGAAGTATTAAGCGAACGCCCTATCAACCAAGATGGATTTGTAAAAGAATGGGTTGAAGAAGGTTTAGTGGCTATGGAAAGCCCCAATGATCCTAAACCCAGTATCAAGATTCAAAATGGGAAAGTGGTTGAGTTAGACGGCAAACCAAAAGAAGAATTTGACCTGATTGACCAGTTCATTGCTAACTACGGGATTGACCTGAGTCGAGCTGAAGAAGTTATTCAGATGGACTCAAGAGAGATTGCCAATAAAATATTGACACCGAATGTGCCTCGGACAGAAATCATCAAGCTGACCAAGGCCATGACTCCGGCTAAAATCATTGAAGTAGTCAATCAGATGAATGTCGTGGAAATCATGATGTGTCTGCAAAAGATGCGGACCCGTAAGCAAACAGCTACTCAAGCCCACGTCACTAACGTCAATGATAACCCAGTTCAGATTGCAGCAGATGCGGCTGAAGGAGCTCTGCGCGGTTTTGCAGAACAGGAAACAACGGTTGCCGTAGTGCGTTATGCTCCTTTCAATGCTCTGTCTCTGATGATTGGCTCCCAAGTGGGCCGTCCTGGGGTACTGACTCAGTGCTCCTTGGAAGAAGCGACAGAGCTAGAATTTGGTATGCGTGGCTTTACGGCCTATGCTGAGACCATTTCTGTTTATGGTACAGAAGATGTCTTCACTGATGGAGATGATACACCTTGGTCCAAGGCCTTTCTGGCTTCAGCCTATGCCTCTCGTGGACTTAAGATGCGCTTCACTTCTGGTACAGGGTCTGAAGTGCAGATGGGACAAGCCGAAGGCAAGTCCATGCTCTATCTGGAAGCTCGCTGTCTCTATGTAACAAAAGCAGCTGGGGTTCAAGGAACTCAGAATGGATCAGTAAGCTGTATCGGTATTCCAGCAGCTGTTCCGAGTGGTATTCGGGCGGTCGTTGCTGAAAACTTGATTGCCAGCATGCTGGATTTGGAATGTGCTTCATCAAATGACCAAACCTTTACTCACTCAGACTTACGTCGCTCTGTTCGGACTTTGATGCAGTTTGCGCCAGGTACAGACTTTATCAACTCTGGCTACTCTGCTACACCAAACTATGACAATATGTTTGCCGGATCTAACTGGGATGCGGAAGATTTTGACGACTACAATGTCTTGCAACGTGACCTGCGGGTAGACGGTGGTCTTCGTCCTGTACGAGAAGAGGAAGTTGTAAAGGTTCGGAACAAGGCAGCACGCGTTATGCAAGCTCTTTTCAAGGGCTTGGGTCTGCCGCCGATTACTGACGAAGAAGTCGAAGCAGCTACCTATGCTCATGGCTCTAAAGATATGCCAGAGCGGGATAAGGTTGAAGACATCAAGGCTGCTCAAGGTATTCTGGAACGCGGAGTTCAAGGGGCTGATTTGATCAAAGCCTTGGCTAATAATGGCTTCCCAGAAGTTGCCAATGAGTTGCTCAATTTGTTCAAGCAACGTGTAGCAGGGGATTTCCTGCAAACATCTGCTATCTTTGATCGGGATTGGAATGTTATTTCAGCGGTGAATTCACCGAATGACTATGTTGGTGTCGGTACAGGCCATCGTCTGGTCGGCGAAGAATGGGAAAAAGTCAAAGACATTCCTAAAGCGATTGACCCGCGTGATGTATAGGAGGAGCTAAGATGACAGAGATAAATGAAACTTTACTGCGCTCCATTATTGCAGAAGTGATGAAAGAGATGAGCGTCAATACCAACGAAACAGCTGCTGAAACAAGCGAAAAGCCTGTCACAAAGCCTGTGTCCAATGAAAAAGCTGTCATCCGTACAGTTGGTGTGGCTAAACCTAGCCAGTCAACGGATGAAGTCGTTATTGCAGTTGGACCTGCCTTTGGAGAACAGCAGGTGAAGACGATGGTGGACATTCCTCATACGGAAGTACTGCGTCAGCTGGTGGCTGGTATCGAAGAAGAAGGGCTCAAGGCTCGCATTGTCAAGGTCTATCGTTCTTCTGACGTTGCCTTTGTAGCGGTAGAAGGAGACCACTTGTCTGGTTCTGGCATTTCTATCGGTGTTCAGTCTAAGGGAACAACGGTTATTCACCAACGTGATTTGCCACCGCTCAGTAATCTGGAACTCTTCCCGCAGGCACCTTTGTTAACTCCTGAAACCTATCGTTTGATTGGTAAAAATGCTGCTAAGTATGCCAAGGGTGAAACACCAAATCCGGTGCCAACCCTTAATGACCAAATGGCTCGTCCTAAGTACCAAGCTTACTCAGCCTTACTGCATATTAAGGAAACGAAACTGGTTAAAAGAGGAAAACCAGCTGATGAATGTCAGGTGATTTGATGCATATGATGTCTACAAGGAGAAATCAGAATGAGTGAATCAGTAGAAACATTAGTAAAACAAATATTAGCCGAGCTAAGCGACAGCGGCTCAACTAATCAAGGAGCAGCCAATCGTCCTGTCAGTTCTGATGAAGCGACAGCGGCTGATTATCCTATTTCTAAAAAACACCCAGACTGGATAAAGGTTGGTCAGGATAAGAAATTCGAAGATATTACACTGGAAAATATCTTGTCTGGCTATGTAACAGCGGAGGATTTGCGGATTAAGCCAGAGATTTTGATCAAGCAAGGTGAAATTGCTAAGAATGCCGGCCGCGAAGCAATCCAGTATAACTTTTCTCGGGCTGCGGAACTGACCAAGGTTCCGGATGCGCGTGTGCTGGAAATCTACAATGCCCTGCGCCCTTACCGGTCTTCCAAACAGGAATTATTGGATATTGCCAATGAATTGGAAAACCAATATGGAGCTGTTATCTGTGCAGGCTTTGTCAGAGAAGCCGCTGAAAATTATGAGCGCCGCAAGAAGTTGAAAGGTGACAACTAATCCGGTTTTACCAAGGCTATTTTGGGTTGAAAAAAGATTATTGTCACTTCTTTTATAAATGCTGCTCAAAATAGCCTAATCTTGGTGGAGGTGAAAATGTGAAACGAATCATTGGAGTAGACATAGGAAATTCTTCGACCGAGTCTGCCTTAGCTGAAGTGCAAGATGATGGAAGCATTCACTTTCTTGCCTCAGCCATTGCGGATACAACAGGTATCAAGGGGACCAAGGAAAATGTCCACGGGATTTATCAATCTCTGAGAAAATTGATGGAGCAAACACCGCTTGAGTTGGGACAAGTTGATTTGATTCGGATCAATGAAGCGACGCCTGTTATCGGCGATGTTGCCATGGAAACCATCACAGAGACGGTCATTACTGAGTCTACCATGATTGGTCATAATCCCCGTACTCCAGGCGGTCTGGGTCTGGGGATTGGACTGACAGTGGATATTCTTGATTTGGTTCATCATCCGATTGATGGGAAATACATTGTAGTAGTGCCGAAGGTCATTGATTTTGACTTGGTTGCCCAGCTGATCAATGCCTATCTAGCCAAGGGCTATCAGATTACCGCTGCCATTCTGCAGGCGGATGATGGGGTCCTGGTCAACAACCGCATTAGCCAAAAGATTCCAATCGTGGATGAGATTCTCTTTATTGACAAGGTTCCTTTGGGCATGCAAGCTGCTGTTGAAGTGGTAGAGCAGGGGAAGGTAATTTCCCAATTATCCAATCCCTATGGCATTGCTACGGTCTTTGGCTTGAGTGCAGAAGAGACGAAAAGCATCGTTCCCATTGCCCGTGCCCTCATTGGCAATCGCTCGGCTGTCGTGATTAAGACACCGGCAGGTGACGTTCAGGCTCGGACGATTCCAGCAGGTAGTATCCAAATTATCGGCAAGGAGCATACCTTAAAGGTGGATATTTCTAAGGGCGCCGATGAGATTATGGAGAAAATCGTCTATGCTGGCGAGATTAGCAATGTTGTTGGAGAAGCAGGCACCAATGTTGGAGGCATGCTGGAGAAGGTTCGTCAAACCATGGCTGACTTGACCGAGAAAGAGCCTTCCGATATTTATATCCGTGACTTACTGGCCGTCAATACTTTTGCTCCGATTTCTGTGCGTGGTGGTGTGGCTGGAGAATTTTCTATGGAGCAGGCTGTCGGCATTGCCTCTATGGTAAATTCTGACAAGCTGCAAATGTCCATCATTGCCCAAGAAGTCGAACGAGAGCTGGGTATTACCGTAGAAATCGGTGGAGCAGAAGCTGAATCAGCTATCCTCGGGGCTCTGACTACACCAGGGACGGATCGCCCCTTGGCTATTTTGGACTTAGGGGCAGGCTCGACAGATGCTTCCATTATCGATAGCAGGGGTCAAATCTTGGCTGTCCATCTAGCTGGTGCCGGTGATATGGTAACCATGCTGATCAATTCGGAGTTGGGACTGGAAAATCATCATCTTGCAGAGGACATCAAACGATATCCTCTGGCTAAGGTAGAAAGTCTTTTCCATATCCGGCATGAAGACGGGACTGTTCAATTTTTTGACAAGCCGCTGTCTGGAGATTTGTTTGCCAGAGTCGTCATCGTCAAGGAAAATGATGAATTTGTTCCTATTGATGACGGAGACTACTCTATCGAGAAAATCAAACTCGTTCGGCAGTCAGCCAAGGAAAGAGTCTTTGTTATCAATGCGGTTCGGGCTCTCAAGCGTGTCAGCCCCACTCAAAATATTCGAGACATTCCTTTCGTTGTCATCGTGGGTGGCTCAGCTTTGGACTTTGAAATACCTCAGCTAGTGACCGAAGCCCTCTCTCAGCATGCCATTGTAGCTGGTCGAGGTAATGTGCGTGGCTTGGTAGGGCCTCGAAATGCAGTAGCGACCGGACTGATTTTGACCTATGTCAGAGAGAAATGGGGGGTCGACTATGGAATTAGCTTATACTAGAAAGCCCACCATTAGGCTTATTGCTACGGACGATGCTCCTGCGGATAAGGTGGCACAAATCGGCTACGGTATCGAAGAGGAAGGTATCCCATTTAGTCTGGTCAGCCCAGATGAACTTAGCGATCCTGTATCACTAGCGCATGTGGCTGCAAATCAATCCCAGCTTTTAGTAGGGATTGCCTGTGACGGGCGAGATGCAGTCCTCCATTATCGTAACTTGCCGCTTGAAAAATTTATCTATCGTATCAAAGATTATTCTGCTATACCAGACCATGTCTTGCGCCTATTTGGCTCAAATGCAGCGCGTTTGGTCAAGGGAGTCCCGTTTAAAAAATCTGACCTGTTAGAAACATCTTTTTGACTTGTTCCGATCGATTCAAAAAGATGGCCGAGCTAACTACTGAAAAGAGGTGAAATGGATGGCTAGAGATAGAGAGAAAGACGAGCTCAGCAGTCCAGAACTATCAAGCTGGGAAGGAAACTCAGAATTTCAGGACATCATCATCCAAAAAGTCCTTGCCAGATGCCAAACCTTACTGGATAAAGAGCCTGTTCTTTTCACAAATATCTATCAGGATGCCTGGGAATTGGTAACAAGGGCCAGACACAAGGCTGAAGAGCTGGGACTAGCCGTCGTGATAACGGTGGTTGATCCAGCAGCACAAGTCGTGATGACCTATCGTATGGAAAATGCCTTGTTAGTGAGTAACGATATGGCTTATAAGAAAGCTTACACAGCTGTTGGCATGAGGATGCAGTCCAAGGATTTAGCACTTTTAACTCAGCCTGGCCAGTGGCTCTATCAGCTGGAAACGATGACTGACAATAAGGTTGTTAGTTTAGCTGGTGGCATTCCTGTTTATTGCCAGTCAGAGATGATTGGCGGTATCGGCGTCAGCGGAGGAAGTTCTGAGGAAGACCAGTCCATTGCTGAGTATGCTGTAGGACTGTAGAGAAGCAATCTAGCAAATTAAATAATATCAGAGGAGAGAATACCGCTTGCAATCCATGCTTTGGAGCTAGGGATTTTCTCCTATTTCACGAGCATATTTCTCTTATACTTTCTTAGACTCTATATTGCGCTGTAGAAGCAATATAGAGGAGAGAGTATAAAGTATTTCGAAATGAAGGAGTATGGAGTATGGAAAAATATCTAGGTGAATTTTTAGGCACCATGGTTCTGATGGTTTTTGGGAATGGAATCGGAGCGTCTATTAGTCTTAATAAGAGTCTTGCAAAAGGTTTCGCTCCCAATTGGTTTACCGTTGTATTTGGCTGGGGCTTGGCAGTGACCTTGGGTGTCTATACGGCAGGATTTTATAATACTGGCGGTCACCTTAACCCAGCTGTCACTATTGCCTTTGCGGTGGGTGGCATCTTCCCTTGGGAACAAGTGGTGGGCTATATCATCGCTCAGATTCTAGGGGCTTTTGTCGGAGCGGCTATTGTAGTGCTCTTCTATTATCCCCATTTCAAACAAACCAAGGCAGAAGAAGGCAACTCAGTTGGCGTATTTGCTACTGGACCAGCCATCCAGAATCCAGCATTTAATTTGCTCAGCGAGATCGTTGCGACTTTCTTCTTCATCTTTGCACTTTTGATGATAACGCACGGCGAAATCACGCCTGGACTCACTCCACTCTTAGTTGGCTTCCTCATTATGGCGGTCGGCTTGTCTTTGGGTTCGACGACAGGTTTTGCCCTCAACCCAGCTCGGGACTTCGGTCCGCGCCTTGCTTATGCCCTCTTGCCAGTTCCGAATAAAGGAGATGCAAACTGGGCTTATGCTTGGGTGCCAATTGTAGGACCGACTATCGGCGCTGTCTTGGCTGTCTTGGCAGTCAATGCTATGTAATATATAAAATAGTAAATAAGCTAGCCGACCAGTTGAAGCTAGCTTATTTATCTAACAAGTAGCAATGGAAAATTTCAGTTTTCAAAAAACGTTATTTGAAAAAATCACTGTTTTCATTGCTCAGGAGAAAAATATGTCTAAAAAAATTTTTGCGATTAATGCGGGCAGTTCGTCATTAAAATTTCAACTGCTCAGTATGCCTGATGAAAGCCTTTTGGTGAAAGGAATTTTTGAAAAGATTGGCTTAAAGGAAGGCATTTTTAAGATTGAATTTGAAGGTCAAAAAGAAAAGGAACTGCTGGCTATTCCTTCGCATCAATTTGCAGTGGATTACCTGCTGAACTTTCTTTTGGAGCGGAAGCTGATTGCTTCTCTGGACGAGATAGATGGGGTTGGTCATCGCGTAGCCCATGGTGGAGAATCCTTTGATGATTCAGCTTTGATAGACAAGCAAGTGCTATCCATCATTGAGAAGCTGTCTTTCTTGGCTCCTAGCCATAACCCTGTCAACTTGGTAGGGATTCGAGCTTTTCAAAAGGCGCTGCCGGAGACAGGACAAGTGGCTGTGTTTGATACGGCCTTTCATCAAAGCCTTTCAGAATCTTATTATCTCTATCCTCTTTCCTGGGATTACTATCATAAATACGGTTTGAGAAAGTATGGTTTCCATGGAACGAGTCACAAGTATATTGCTCAAAAGGTAAAGGAGATTTGGGAAGGGCAAGGAGAAGCTGCTGAGCATTTGAAGATTATCAACTGCCATTTGGGCAATGGTGCTAGTATTTGCGCCATTAAAAATAGTCAGTCTGTCAATACTTCGATGGGATTCACCCCCTTGGCTGGCCTGATGATGGGCTCCCGCTCAGGTGATATTGACCCTATGATTCTCCCTTTCCTGCTAGAACAGGAAAAATTATCAGCTCAGCAATTAAGTGATGTCCTCAATAAAGAATCCGGTCTGCTAGCGATCTCCCAGCTTAGCAATGATTTAAGAGATGTTTTGGAGGCTTGTGACAGAGGCGATGAAAAAGCTAGTCTAGCAGTTAATATGTTTGTCAACCGTATCGCTCAGACTATTGCAAGCTACATCACAGATTTAGATGGTCTGGATGCCTTGGTCTTTACCGCTGGAATCGGGGAGAATTCAGCCTTGATCCGCAGCTTGGTCGTTCAAAAGCTCAATTGCTTAGGACTTTCTTTAAATCAGGCAGCTAACGAGCAAGGACAGCTCTTTATCCAAAATTCCCAGTCGCAGGCTAAAATTCTCATTCTTCCAACCAATGAAGAATTGATGATTGCCCAAGACACCATGCGCTTGCTGGATTTTAAGTAGCCAAAAGAGGGGTAGAATGTCCAAGGAGTGTTAGACACTATCGGAAAAAGGTCTCTTTAGCAAAAAGAACACTTTTTATCTTTGTATTGTTTGGACTCGAAAAGACAGAGCAAGACCTCTGCCTTTTCTTTTTTAGCTTAGATATCTTGCCATCTCCCAGTTCTGTAAGTACAGTCTAATGAAGCTTTTTTGCTTTTTTCATTCTTGAAAGATATAGGAAAACATGCTATAATGAAAAGAACATTCTAAAAATCAGAAAGATTATTATATAGTAAGGAAAAAAATGGCGAATATTTTAAAGACTATCATTGAAAATGATAAAGGTGAATTAAGAAAATTAGAAAAAATGGCTGACAAAGTCTTGGCTTATGAAGACGAAATGGCGGCCTTGTCTGATGAAGAACTTCAGGCAAAAACAGAAGAATTCAAGAAACGCTATGCTGATGGTGAAACTTTAGATCAGCTCTTATTTGAAGCTTTTGCGGTTGTCCGTGAAGGAGCTAAGCGAGTGTTGGGTCTTTTCCCTTATAAGGTTCAGGTTATGGGAGGGATTGTTCTCCATCATGGTGACGTTCCAGAGATGCGTACCGGTGAAGGAAAAACCTTGACAGCGACAATGCCAGTTTACCTAAATGCCCTTGCAGGAAAAGGTGTGCACGTTGTAACAGTCAATGAATACCTGACTGAACGTGACGCGACCGAAATGGGTGAACTTTACTCTTGGCTGGGGCTTTCTGTCGGTATTAATCTGGCAGCTAAGTCTCCATCTGAGAAGAAAGAAGCATATGCTTGCGACATTACCTATTCAACCAATGCTGAGATCGGCTTTGACTACCTGCGTGATAACATGGTAGTTCGTGCTGAAAACATGGTGCAGCGCCCACTCAATTATGCCTTGGTCGATGAGGTGGACTCAATCCTGATTGACGAAGCGCGGACACCGTTGATTGTATCAGGACCGGTTTCTTCAGATACCAACCAGCTTTATCATATGGCTGATCACTATGTCAAATCTCTGGATAAGGACGACTACATCATCGATGTTCAGTCTAAGACGATTGGTTTGTCTGACTCAGGTATTGACAAGGCAGAAAGTTACTTCAAGCTGGACAATCTCTATGATATTGAAAATGTTGCCCTGACTCACTTTATCGACAATGCCCTGCGAGCTAACTACATCATGCTCCTTGACATTGACTATGTGGTCAGTGAAGATCAGGAAATTCTGATTGTCGATCAGTTTACCGGTCGGACAATGGAAGGACGTCGTTACTCTGACGGTCTCCACCAAGCGATTGAAGCTAAAGAAGGTGTGCCGATTCAGGAAGAAACAAAGACTTCTGCTTCCATTACTTATCAGAACCTCTTCCGTATGTATAAGAAGCTGTCCGGTATGACAGGTACAGCTAAGACGGAGGAAGAAGAGTTCCGCGAAACATATAACATTCGTGTTATTCCGATTCCAACCAACCGTCCGGTAGCGCGTATTGACCATTCTGACCTGCTCTACCCAAGTATTGAGTCTAAGTTTAAGGCAGTTGTGCAGGATGTTAAAGAACGTCATGAAAAAGGGCAGCCAGTTCTGGTTGGTACTGTTGCGGTTGAGACTAGTGATTATATTTCTAAGAAATTGGTAGAAGCTGGGGTTCCTCACGAAGTTCTTAATGCGAAAAACCACTATAAAGAAGCACAAATTATCATGAACGCCGGCCAACGCGGTGCGGTTACTATTGCGACCAATATGGCCGGACGGGGAACTGATATCAAGTTGGGTGAAGGTGTCCGCGAACTGGGGGGACTCTGCGTTATTGGTACAGAGCGCCATGAAAGTCGCCGGATTGACAATCAGCTGCGCGGACGTTCAGGCCGTCAGGGTGATCCAGGTGAGTCACAATTCTACCTGTCACTGGAAGATGAGCTTATGCGTCGCTTTGGCTCAGAGCGCATTAAAGCCCTCTTGGATCGAATGAATCTTAGTGACGAAGATTCTGTTATCAAGTCTGGCATGCTGACCCGTCAGGTAGAGGCAGCTCAGAAGCGTGTCGAAGGAAATAACTACGATACGCGGAAACAAGTCCTGCAATATGATGATGTGATGCGTGAGCAACGGGAAATTATCTATGCTGAGCGCCACGATGTCATTACTGCTGACCGTGACCTCAGTCCTGAAATCCATGCTATGATTAAACGGACGATCAACCGTATCGTTGATGGTAGCAGCCACTCTGATCAGGATGATAAGATTGAAGCGATTTTAAACTTTGCTAAGTATAACTTAGTTTCAGAAGATTCTATTTCAGACAGCGATTTGGAAGGCAAGTCTGACCAAGAAATCAAAGATTATCTGTTTGAACGTGCATTGGAAGTCTACGACAGTCAGATTGCTAAGCTGCGAGACGAAGAAGCTGTGCGTGAATTCCAGAAGGTCTTGATTCTGCGCGTGGTGGACAGCAAGTGGACTGACCATATCGACGCCCTTGACCAGCTGCGCAATGCTGTTGGACTGCGCGGTTATGCACAAAATAACCCAGTTGTCGAATATCAAGCAGAAAGCTTCCGTATGTTCAACGACATGATTGGTTCTATTGAGTTTGATGTGACTCGTCTGATGATGAAAGCACAGATTCATGAGCAAGAGCGTCCTCGGACAGAGCGGGCTATCAGTACAACAGCTACCCGCAATATCTCTGCTAAGGCGCCAAATATGCCCGAGAATGTAGACCTGTCCAATGTAAAGAGAAATGACCCTTGTCCATGTGGTTCTGGCAAGAAGTTCAAGAACTGTCACGGCCGTAAAAAGTAAGCATAAAAGAAGGAGAATAGATGACCTTTAAAGCAACTAGTCAACCCATTGATGTGGCAGAAGTTCGCCAACTTGCTAAGCTAGAAGGCGACATGTTAGCTCGCAAGGAAAAGCGTGACCGAGAGTTGGAAGCAATTCTGCGTGGTCAAGATGACCGCATTCTCTTGGTTATCGGCCCCTGCTCTTCAGATAACGAAGAAGCGGTGCTAGAGTATGCCAAGCGTCTATCTGCTCTCCAAGAAGAAGTAAAAGACCGTATTTTCATGGTCATGCGGGTTTATACTGCCAAGCCTCGGACGAACGGAGATGGCTACAAAGGGCTCATTCATCAGCCTAATGCGACTGCTGCTCCAAGTCTGATTAATGGCATCAAGGCAGTCCGCAATTTGCACTATCGGGTTATTTCCGAGACAGGCATGACCACAGCTGATGAGATGCTCTATCCGGAAAATCTGCCTCTGGTAGATGATTTGATTTCTTACATGGCTGTAGGAGCTCGCTCGGTCGAAGACCAGCAGCACCGATTTGTAGCTAGTGGAGCGGATCTTCCGACTGGCTTGAAAAATCCGACTTCTGGTAATCTCAATGTCATGTTTAACGGCATCTATGCAGCTCAGAACAAGCAGAGTTTCCTATTCGCTGGTAAGGAAGTAGAAACATCTGGCAATCCCTTGGCGCATGCAATCTTGCGCGGTGCTCTGAATGAATACGGTAAGAATATTCCCAACTACTATTATGATAATCTGCTGGACACCATTGCCCAGTATGAAAAAATGGGCTTAGAAAATCCCTTTATCATCATTGACACCAATCATGATAACTCTGGTAAGCAGTATCTGGAGCAGGTCCGTATCGTTCGCCAGACTCTGATTAACCGTGACTGGAATGAAAAGATTAAGGCTACAGTACGTGGCTTTATGATTGAGTCTTATCTGGAAGACGGTCGTCAGGACGATCCGGAAGTCTTTGGCAAGTCCATTACTGACCCTTGTCTGGGCTGGGCTAATACAGAACAGCTAGTTCGTGAAATTTATGATACATTAGGAAAATAGTATGGCATTTATTGAAAAAGGTCAGAAGATTGACATTGAGCAGATTAAGTCCAGAACCAGACTGACTAGTCAGGCCTTGACTCATAAAAACAAGCGAGACCAAGAACTAGCTGAGATTCTCAGTGGGGAAGACGAGCGTATTCTCTTGGTGATTGGTCCTTGCTCATCAGACAATGAAGAGGCTGTGCTGGAGTATGCCCGCCGTTTGTCAGAGCTGCAGAAGAAGGTCGCAGATAAGATTTTTATCGTCATGCGCGTCTATACTGCTAAGCCGCGGACCAATGGGGATGGCTATAAGGGCTTGGTTCACCAGCCAGATACTTCTAAAGCTCCTAGTCTTATCAATGGTTTGCAGGCTGTTCGTCAGCTGCACTACCGCGTCATTACAGAGACTGGTCTGACGACGGCTGATGAGATGCTCTATCCGTCTAATCTTGTGCTGGTGGACGAC
Organism: Streptococcus sp. 27098_8_82; assembly: GCF_041431615.1. Taxonomy (NCBI): domain Bacteria; kingdom Bacillati; phylum Bacillota; class Bacilli; order Lactobacillales; family Streptococcaceae; genus Streptococcus; species Streptococcus sp. 27098_8_82. Next base: position 272,365 of record NZ_JAPVYB010000002.1, on the reverse strand, counting down.
TTGGTAAGCTATCATGCTGTGGGTGCTCGCTCAGTTGAAGACCAGGAGCACCGCTTTGTGGCATCAGGTATTGACGCTCCAGTCGGCATGAAGAATCCAACTTCTGGTAATCTGGGAGTTATGTTTAACGCTGTCTATGCGGCACAAAATAAGCAGACTTTCCTTTTTCATGGCCAGGAAGTAGAAACCTCTGGGAATACTTTGGCTCACGTTATTCTGCGTGGGGCTACCAATGAATACGGTAAGAACATTCCAAATTTCTACTATGAAAATATGCTGGATGCCATTTCCTACTATGAAAAGATGGGCTTGGAGAATCCTTTCATCGTCATCGATACCAATCACGATAACTCTGGCAAGCAATATCTGGAACAGATTAGGATTGTACGTCAGACCTTGCTGAATCGGGATTGGAACGAAAAGATTAAGAGAGCGGTTCGTGGTTTTATGATTGAGTCTTATCTGGAAGATGGCCGGCAAAATGAACCGGAAGTCTTTGGTAAATCCATCACCGATCCTTGCCTAGGCTGGGACAATACAGTTCAGCTTATTGAAGAAATTTACAACACTTTAGATAAATAAGGAAAATTGAAAGGGACAGTCTTGACCTGTAAAGAGGACTAACTGTCGGGTGAAGACGAACTCAGCTGGCGGCCCAGCTGAGTTTTGTCGCCTTTCCAGAGAATGATATGATAAAAGGACACGGAATTGACATAGAAGAACTGCCTGCCATTGAGCGAGCCTATCTGAAAAATGCCCGCTTTGCAAAAAAAGTCTTGACGGAGGCGGAGCTTACTCGTTTTGAGGAGTTATCCGGTAAGCGGAAAATTGAATTTCTGGCTGGTCGTTGGGCTGCCAAGGAGGCTTTTTCTAAAGCTTGGGGAACCGGCATTGGTAAGCTCAGGTTTCAAGACTTGGAGATTTTAAACGACCGTCAGGGAGCACCTTTTTTCAGCCGTTCACCTTTTGCTGGCAAGGTTTGGATTTCGATCAGCCATGCTGCTGGCCTAGTTACAGCCAGCGTTATTTTGGAGGAAAATGATGAAAGCTAGTCTGCATAGACCCAGCAAGGCAGTGATTGATTTAGCTGCTATTGCTTTTAATATTAGACAATTGAGTACCCATCTGCCTCAGACGACAGAGAAGTGGGCTGTCGCCAAGGCAAATGCTTATGGCCACGGAGCTATTGAGGTTTCTAGGCACATTGAGCCCCTTGTAGATGGCTTTTGTGTGTCTAATATCGATGAAGCTTTGGAGCTGCGCTCAGCTGGCATTGGCAAAAAAATTCTGGTGCTAGGAGTATCAAATCTGTCTGCGCTCCCGCTGGCTAGAAAGGGAAAGGTCTCTCTGACTGTAGCCAGTCTGGAGTGGTTGGATTTAGCTTTAGCTGCGGAAAAAGACTTAACAGGATTGAAGTTTCATATCAAGATTGACTCTGGTATGGGGCGGATTGGTTTTCGAGATAGTCAGGAAGCTCAGGAGGCAATCCATCGCTTGCAGGCTGCTGGGGCTGTCGCGGAGGGAATTTTTACCCACTTTGCAACGGCAGATGAAGCGGAGCACCATAAGTTTGAAGCCCAGCTGACTCGTTTTCATCAGATCTTATCTGAGCTGGACAGTGTTCCTCCTCTCGTTCACGCTAGTAATTCTGCTACCTCTCTCTGGCACAGCGAGACCGTTCTAAATGCAGTTCGGCTGGGGGACATCATCTATGGTCTCAACCCTAGCGGAAGAGCCTTGGAACTTCCTTATGAATTCAAGCCAGCTCTGTCGCTGGTCTCAGAATTGGTACATGTCAAGGAAGTAGAGGCTGAAGCAGATGTTGGCTATGGAGCCACCTACACTAGCCAGTCTCAAGAGTGGATTGGCACCATTCCTTTGGGTTATGCGGATGGCTGGACACGGGATATGCAGGGCTTTGATGTCTTGATTGATGGTCAGCGCTGTCCTATTGTCGGCCGAGTTTCCATGGACCAAATTACAGTGCGTCTGCCTCAGGCTTATCCCCTTGGCACGCCGGTTGTGTTGATTGGAAATAGCGGAGCGGAGACCATTACGGTGACAGATGTGGCAGAAAAGCGTGGCACCATTAACTATGAGGTGGTTTGCTTGATTAGCGACCGTGTACCGAGGGTCTATAAAGACTAAGAAGATTAATGCAGGGAACCGCTTGAAGTATTTGATAATGTTCTAGCTTGGTCCCCCTGTCTGTGATTTTATATCCGCAGCAGTATCAGAACTAAAAGAGGAATTATGAATTTACACCAACCTTTGACGGTTCTGCCTGGTGTGGGACCGAAATCAGCAGAAAAATTTGCCAAGTTGGGTCTAGAGACCTTGCAGGATTTACTGCTTTATTTTCCTTTTCGTTATGAGGATTTTAAGAGTAAGAATGTCCTAGACTTGGAGGATGGAGAAAAGGCGGTTGTTTCTGGTCAGGTCGTAACCCCGGCTAATGTCCAGTATTATGGCTACAAACGCAATCGCCTGCGCTTTACCATCAAGCAAGGGGAAGTCGCTCTGGCAGTTAATTTCTTTAACCAGCCTTATCTGGCGGACAAGATTGAAGTGGGAGCGAATATAGCCGTCTTTGGAAAGTGGGACAAAGCCAAGGCTAGTCTGACTGGTATGAAATTGCTGGCTCAGGTAGAGGACGACTTGCAGCCTGTCTATCGGCTGGCTCAGGGAATTAGTCAGGCTAGTTTGGTCAAGCTGATTAAGACTGCTTTTGACCAAGGTTTGGACTTGCTCTTAGAGGAAAATCTGCCCCTGCCCCTGCTGGAACGCTACCAGCTAGTGAGCAGAGTGGAGGCTGTGCGGGCTATGCATTTTCCAAAGGATTTGACTGATTACAAGCAAGCTTTGAGGCGGGTCAAATTTGAAGAACTCTTTTATTTCCAAATGCAACTGCAGGTCTTAAAGAGAGAAACCAAGGCTGTTAGCAATGGATTAAAAATTGATTGGCAGTCGGATGCTGTGGCCGAGAAAAAGCAGAGCTTACCTTTTGAGCTGACTTCGGCTCAGGAGCGCAGTCTGACAGAGATTTTGCAGGATTTGCGATCGCCTGGCCACATGAATCGCCTGCTGCAGGGCGATGTGGGAAGCGGAAAGACAGTAGTCGCTGGTCTAGCTATGTATGCTGTTTATACAGCTGGCTTTCAGTCAGCTCTGATGGTTCCAACAGAAATTTTGGCTGAGCAGCATTTTGACAGCCTAGCTCAGCTATTTCCAGAATTGAAGCTGGCCCTGCTAACTGGTGGGATGAAAGCAGCTGAACGCCGGGCGATATTATCAGCGATTGAAAACGGTCAGGTGGACATGATTGTCGGAACCCATGCCCTGATTCAGGAAGGAGTCCGTTACCATGCGTTGGGCTTGGTCATTATTGACGAGCAGCATCGCTTTGGGGTGGAGCAGCGTCGGATTTTACGGGAAAAGGGAGACAATCCTGATGTCCTCATGATGACGGCGACACCAATTCCCAGAACCCTTGCCATTACAGCTTTTGGTGATATGGATGTGTCCATTATTGACCAGATGCCGGCAGGACGCAAGCCTATCATCACTCGCTGGGTCAAGCATGAGCAGCTGGAAGTCGTCCTCGACTGGCTAAAAAAAGAGCTCCACAAGGGGGCTCAGGTCTACTTTATTTCTCCCTTGATTGAGGAATCTGAGGCGCTGGATCTTAAGAATGCCATTGCCCTAGAAGAAGAACTGACAGCCTATTTTGGTCAGCAGGCCCAAGTGGCTCTGCTTCATGGCAAGATGAAGAGCGAGGAAAAAGAGGCGATTATGCAGGACTTCAAGGAAGGACGGACTGACATTCTGGTTTCCACCACGGTCATTGAGGTCGGAGTCAACGTCCCCAATGCTACTGTGATGGTCATCATGGATGCGGACCGCTTTGGACTCAGCCAGCTTCATCAGCTAAGAGGCCGTGTCGGCCGAGGGAGCAAGCAGTCTTATGCCGTCCTTGTTGCCAATCCCAAGACGGAGTCGGGCAAGCGCCGCATGAAAATCATGACTGAGACGACCGACGGTTTCCTGCTGGCTGAGGAGGATCTGAAAATGCGAGGCTCTGGAGAAATCTTTGGCACTCGGCAGTCTGGTATTCCTGAGTTTCAAGTGGCAGACATCGTGGAAGATTATCCGATTTTAGAAGAAGCCAGAAAGGTTGCCAGCCAGATTACAGCTGATCCGAACTGGCGGATAGATTCTAATTGGCACTTGATTGCTCTTCATTTGGACAAGCGAGATTACCTAGATTAAAGGTTCTTTGAATTAAGTTTCCTGCAAGATATTTATAAGTAGGCTTTAAGTTTGAGGGATTATACTATTGTCAAATCAAAGAAAGAGGTAGGACCAATGACAAAGTAAACATCCCTTAAAATCCTATAACCAAAGCTTGAAGACAAGAAGACTTGCGAGGTATGAGCCACTCAAAGAATAAGAATAATTTAGAATTTTTTCATCATAAATCTCCTAACAAATCACAAACTTCACCCAATCGGTGAAGTTTTTTGTATTTGATTGAAAAGACTTGTTCCTTTCAAATAGTAGATAGGGATTGCTGCCGGACTCTTTGACTATAAGCTTTCCCTAAGAAATCTATAAGAGATTCTTAAGTTTAGGGCTGTATCCTTATATCCAAGTAAGAACAAAAAGATTAGGAACCAAACTTGAGGTCAAACACTCCAAGAGTTTCGTTTTTGCTCTTAAAGAATGAATGATAAGCGAGGTAAAAGCTATGAAAGTTACAATCAAAGTCCACTATCCGAAGACATTTAAGCAAGCTCAGAAAATGGAGGTGACCTATGGTAAGTGATTATATTTTTGAAATTCTAGCGTCTCTGTTTGAGGTTATCTTTTAAGTCCGGCGATTCAATGAAGTTTTCCCAGTGTTAGAATATGAAAGAGTCAAAAAAGTGCTAAGCAAACTTAGCACTTTTTGATTTAAAGAAAATAAATAGGGATTTTATTCTCATCCTTCCATATAATCTTGGAGTTCTTGGTCTTTGAGTCCAGCATTCAGGGCGATGAGCAGTTTGATTCTGGCTTTTTGGGCATTGAGCTCCTTGACGAAGAAGATACCAGCCTGGTGCAGCTGAACGCCGCCTCCTTCATAAGCATAGACTGGCTCAGCAATTCCGTTGAAGCAGCGAGAGACCAGAGCGATTGGCAGTCCGGCTGCTATCATATCAGCCAGTTTGTCAGCTACTTCCTTGGGGAGGTTGCCAGCACCGAATGCCTCTATGATGAGGCCGTCTATCTTGTCTAAATCCAGCATGTCCAGAAGCTCTGTCTTCATACCAGCATAAGCTGGAATGATGGGCACCAGACCAGAAATGCTGTTCAAGTCAAAGCGGACTCGAGGCTCCGCTGTCTTAAAATAGAGAATTTCCTGCTTCATAATCAAACCAAGTGGTCCGTGAGTCGGCGTCTGGAAGGTGCTGACATTGGTCGTGTGGGTTTTGGTTACATACTTAGCAGCATGTGCCTCGTCATTCATAACGACAAGCACGCCTTTATCACAGGCTTTTTCATCACTAGCCACCCGCAGGGCTGTCAGGTAGTTATAGACTCCGTCGCTCCCCAACTCATTGGAACTGCGCATAGCCCCGGTCAAAACGACCGGAATCTTTGGCAGCTGCATAGTATCCAGAAAGTAAGCGGTCTCTTCTAAAGTGTCTGTCCCATGAGTAATGACCACTCCGTCAAATTGGTCAGCACTGGCTTTGATTTTTTGATAAAGCTTGAGCATGTGCTGGGGTGTGATATGAGGACTGGGAATGTTAAAAAAGTCAATGACTTCCGTCTCTATCTCCTCAAGCGGAACGGTCACATGGTTCATAGGGTTATCAGCATTGGTAACGACAGCCCCAGATCCGTCAGCCTGCATGGAAATGGTTCCTCCTGTGTGCAGGACCAAGATTTTTTTTGTCATAAATCCTTTTTCTCCTTGTAGTCATAATGCAGAGTTGAAAACTCACATTATGTTTTCATAGAGTTTTCATTTCTGTTGCATGGATATTACTCCAGCTTTTCTTTTCTGCAATTCATGTGATTGTATGTCATTTTTGTGTTATAATTTATTGTATCATAAAAGGAAAGAATGAGAAAATCAATGGAAGTAAAGGCCGTCTTTTTTGATATTGATGGGACACTGGTCAATGACAGTCGAACGGTTTTGAAATCTACAGAAAAGGCTATTCAGAGTTTAAAGGAGCAAGGAATATTGGTCGGTTTGGCAACTGGCCGCGGTCCTTTCTTTGTCAAACCTTTTATGGAGCAATTGGACTTAGACTTTGCTGTGACCTACAATGGCCAGTACATTTTTTCAAGAGACAGAGTGATTTCTGCCAGTCCCATTGACAAGCAGAGTTTGCGGGATTTAATCTCCTATGCTAAGAAGCATCGGAAAGAGATTTCCTTGGGAACGGCTGAGGCTATGCTGGGCTCCAAGATTATGTCCTTCGGCATGAGCCCTTTCTCCCAGTGGACTAGCCGCTTCATCCCTAAGCGAATGGCGCGAACAGTCAGTCATGGATTTAATAAAGTCATCAGCAAGGCCTTGCCCCAGCATGAAAAGGATCTCCTGCAGCTGATTCAGGAACCGATTTACCAAGCTTTGATTTTGGCCAGTCCAGAAGAAAGCCGTAAGATTGAAGCAGACTTCCCTGATTTGAAATTTACCCGCAGCAGCCCCTATGCGGTCGATATTATCAATAAAGACACGTCTAAGCTAGAGGGGATTCGCCGAGTAGGCAAGGAATATGGCTTTGACATTCATCAGGTCATGGCCTTCGGTGACTCTGACAATGACTTGGAAATGTTATCAGGAGTTGGTCTCTCCATTGCTATGGGAAATGGCACCAGCTCGGTCAAGGAAGTGGCCAAGCATACAACTAGCAGCAATAGTCAGGATGGGATTCATAAGGCTCTGGAGCATTTTGGAATCCTAGCGAGGGAAAAGGTCTTTACCAGCAGCGACCATCACTTTAATAAGGTTAAAGAGTTCCATAGTGTCATGGATGAAAGCACTCAGGAAGAGCCTATTGCCTGGATGCCTCAGGACGCTCGCTATCGGGCAGGCTTCAAACTGGAAGAGCTGGTAGAGTTTCTGCGAGCAGCTAGTAACTCAGAGGAAGACTTTAACAGTTCTGTAGCCTATCTCCATCAAGCGCTTGACAAGGCTGCTGACAAGGTTCGCTCTAAGAGTCAGGCTGAGGTTTCTCTAGTCGGTCAGGTAGATGCCTTGATTGATACTCTTTATTTTACTTATGGCAGTTTTGTCCTGATGGGAGTAGATCCAGAGCAGCTGTTCGATATTGTCCATCGGGCTAATATGGGCAAAATTTTCCCAGACGGGAAAGCTCACTTTGACCCCGTCACCCATAAAATTCTCAAACCAGATGACTGGGAAGAAAAATACGCTCCCGAAGGAGCTATCAAAGAAGAACTGGAACGACAGATTCAGGCCTACCAGCATAGCATAGAGCAGAAAGAACAAAACTAGAGCAGTCATCTGCTCTAGTTTTTATAAAGTTTTTTCTGGGTCTCTGACCACCAGCAAGTCAACCTTGGCGTGGCGCAGGATATATTCAGATGAAGATCCAACTAGCAGCCGTTCAAAGGCATTGAGACCGGTAGCACCGACCATGATTAGATCTACCTTATGCTCTTCTGGGATATCTGTAGCCAAGAGAGTCTTGGGATTGCCCATCTCAATGACAATGTCAACATACTTGATACCGGATTTTTGAGCCTTTTCTTTCAGCTCAGCTGTCAGCTTTTTGGCATCTTCCTGTAAGTCCTCGTAAACATCTGCATCAAAGGTTGAGACACTTTGCAAAGCCCGGGTATCAATGACGTGGGCGATAGTGAGACGAGAGCCGTTTCGGAGAGCTACGTTAACACCCTTTTCAAAGGCTAGTTCGGATTCGTGAGAACCATCCACAGCAACCATAATGTTTTCATATTTCTGAGTCATAGAGCTACCTCCTCTAAAATGGTCGGCAAAGGACGTCGCATCATTCACAGAATGATTGGGCTGACCAAAAATCAATCAGTCCATAACGTCCGAGTGATTTGCAACTATTTTCTTGTTTCTATTGTAACCCTTTTCAGAAAAAAAGTAAAGATAAAATGGAAATGCTGTCAGAAAATTGCAAGCCGAAAAAGATTCCTTTACTTTGAGGGATTAGAAAAAGAATGGGGCTTTTTGTCCTATAATTCTCTTTTTAATTAGATGAAAAGTGAGTTTATTTTATTGTTGTCAATCGCTTTTTCTGGTGGTATAATGATAACATTCTGATGAATAGAGGAAAAATAAGAATGAAAGAATTTGACAAGTCCAGCAAGCTGGAACATGTTGCCTATGATATTCGCGGTCCAGTTTTGGATGAAGCTATGCGCATGCGGGCCAATGGCGAAAAGATTCTCCGCCTCAATACTGGAAATCCGGCTGAATTTGGTTTTACCGCTCCTGATGAGGTCATTCATGATTTGATTATGAATGCGCGTGACAGTGAGGGCTACTCTGACTCCAAGGGGATTTTTTCAGCCCGTAAGGCTATCATGCAGTATTGCCAGCTTAAGAATTTTCCTAATGTAGATATTGATGATATTTATCTGGGAAATGGTGTCAGCGAGCTGATTGTCATGTCCATGCAGGGCTTGCTGGATGATGGGGACGAGGTGCTGGTACCAATGCCAGACTATCCACTCTGGACGGCTGCAGTTAGTCTGGCTGGTGGGAATGCTGTTCATTATGTCTGTGATGAGCAGGCAGAATGGTATCCAGATATTGACGATATCAAGTCAAAAATCACATCTAATACCAAGGCTATCATTATCATCAACCCAAACAATCCAACGGGAGCGCTTTATCCTAAGGAACTGCTGCTGGAAATTGTGGAAATTGCTCGCCAAAATAATCTCATTATCTTTGCGGATGAAATTTATGACCGCATGGTGATGGACGGCAATGTCCATACGTCTGTGGCTAGTCTGGCTCCTGATATCTTCTGTGTCAGTATGAATGGTCTTTCTAAGTCGCACCGAATCGCAGGCTTCCGTGTTGGCTGGATGGTATTATCTGGACCTAAGCACCATGTTAAGGGTTATATCGAAGGGTTAAACATGCTCTCCAACATGCGCCTGTGCTCCAATGTCTTGGCTCAGCAAGTCGTCCAAACCTCGCTTGGTGGTCATCAGTCTGTGGATGAGCTGCTTTTGCCAGGTGGTCGTATCTATGAGCAGCGTAATTTCATCTATCAGGCTATTCAGGACATCCCGGGACTGTCAGCTGTTAAACCTAAAGCTGGTCTCTATATTTTCCCAAAAATTGACCGGAACATGTATCATATTGACGATGATGAGCAGTTTGTGCTCAATTTCCTCAAGCAGGAAAAAGTCCTTCTCGTCCATGGACGAGGCTTTAACTGGAAGGATCCAGATCATTTCCGCATCGTTTATCTGCCTCGAGTAGATGAGCTAGCTCAAATCCAAGAAAAAATGACGCGCTTCTTGCGCCAATATCGCCGTTAATAAGCGGATGCTACAAAAAGGCTGGACAATGTTCCGGCCTTTTTCTTATCAATCTTACATATTTTTTAGTTTTATGGCTGTCTTTGAATTGTAAAAATAAAAAAATTAAGATGCTCTGAAAATTGAATTTGAGGTCGATTGGTAAAAATTATAGGCGGTTTTACCGACATTTTTTAGGAATTTGTCCAACATTTTTTATGTATCTGTCCAAAAATGCTTAAAAAAATGTGTTAGCGTCTTCCTTCCAGAAGACAAACATGGTAGAATGTGTTTGTCAATGTTTTTAACAATGATGAAAAAGTGGAGGAGATTATATTGACAATGAAAAAGACACTTAGTGCTTTTTCTGTCAGTGCAGCGGCATTGTCTTTGGTGCTCGCAGAAGGAGTTCAGGCTGATCAATTAGTTGATAATCAGTCTTATTCTGATGCGCCCGTTAGTCAAAGCCAACCACAGGCAGAAAACACACAAAAGGATGAATCTGTTTCGAAAGAACAGGTAGATGCTGCTCAGGCTCTTGTACAAGAAGCCGACAGCAATGTTGCACAAGGGAAAGCTGATTTGGCTCAAGCTCAGGCAAACACTGCTGCGGCTCAAAGTCAGGTCGAGCAAGCACAAGCTGAAGCTAACCGGGCACAGGAGGCAGCTGATAAAGCTGGTCCGGAAGCTATTGAAACAGCTAGGCAAGAAGAGAGCAATCAAAAAGCTCAAGTTGACAGCAACAAGTCAGAACTGGCTAAAGCTGACCAAGCAACTAAGACGGCTGAAGCTGAGCGTGATGCTCAAGCAGCCAAGACTAAAGAAGCTCAAGAGCAAGCGAAAACTCAAGAAGGACGCCTTGCTAAAGCTCAAAACGACGTGAAGGAAGCTCGGGCCAACCTAAGTGGGGACGCTACAGCTAAAGCAGAAAAAAATGTGAAAGCAGCCCAAGACAAGGTGGCAGCTGACCAGTCTGCTGTTGAAAAAGCGCAAGCAAAAGTAGCTACAGCTCGTCAGACTGACAGTCAGAAGCAAGCTGAGGTTGCAAAAGCTCAGACCAACCAGACTCAGGCTAAGACGGCTCGTGATGCTTCTCAAAAGAACTTGCAGGAAAAAACTGCTGCGACTGAGAAGACACAGTCAGACTTGAACCAAGCTCAACAGGCTTTGCAAAAGGCTCAAGCTGGAAAAATTACTACTGAAGCTTCTAGCAATAAAAACCGTGTGTCTATGACGCCGGAATACATTGCAGCCTTGAGAGAGCTAATCGCACCGAATTTATCAAAGCAAAAAACTAATGAGATTCAAAATAGACTGGCTGCACTTAATGCCAGTGCTAAGGCTCTCAATCGTTATGTAGCAGATCCTACAGATAGTAAAGCTTTGATTGATACCAACAATATTCCACAGAATGTTCGTCAGGAACTTTCACAGTTTGCTTCAGAACTCATCAACCAGCTGCGTGCTCAGATGGGAACAGGCGAAGTAGTTGTAACACCATCTTCAATTGATTTCGCTGATAAGGTGGCAACAGAATATCGCAAAGACAACTGGAACTGGGATTTGATGGAGAAATACCATCACGATGCTAAAGCAATTAACCGCGTAGCGCGTGAATATGGTTTAATGACCACAAGTGCTGAGCAAGAGAGCAAAGGTCTCCAGTATTATGAAAACGCTTATATTTGGAGAGAAAAAGCTGGCCAAATGAGTGTGGCTGAAATGAAGAGACGAATCTATGATTCCGTTGTTGAATTCATGTTTAATGGCTATGAATGGCTACATGCTACCTCTATCTCTGGTCTCAATACTGGTCGCCAGAAAAACTATCTGGGTGTTGATTTCTCAATGGAAAGCGACATCACTATGGCTCATTTCACTATGGTGTCAGAAGATCAGGTCAAATATGCCAGCAAAAAGAATTTCAATGCTAGCCCGATTACAGGCAAAGCTGCAACAGCAAAAGTAGATCCGCAGGAAGTAGCTAAGGCTCAAACTGCCTATGACGCTGCCTTCAAGGCTAATCAACTGGCTCTGGCGTCTAAGGGAGTTGCTCAAACCACTTACAATCGGAAGGCTGCAGCCTTAGAGCAAGCCAATCAGCAACTGGCTCAGGCCCAAGCTCAAGCAGGTGAGTCAGCAACTGCTCAGGCCCAAGCAGCTCTTGCTGCAGCTCAAGAGAAGTTGGCAGCTGATCAAGCGGCTTTAGCAGCAGCACAAGCAGCCCTGCAAAACTCAAACTTGGATGACAAGACCAAAGCAGAGAAATTAACTCAGGCCCAAGAAGCTCTGACTGCTGTTCAAGCGACAGTTGCCGCAGCTCAAGAAGCTCTAAAAACTGAATCAGATAAGTTGGCTCAGCTAGACGCAGCTTTGAATGCAGCAAAAGAAAGAAAGACTAATCTTGAAAAAGCTGTTACAGAAGCTGAAGCAGCTTTGCAAATGGCTAAAGAGTCATTGTCAAATCTTGAAAATGCAGAAGAAAACTTGGAACAAGCTAAAATTAAACTAGCCGCAGCTCAGGCTGCTTACCAAGCAGCTCTTACAGCCCAAACAGATCAAGAAGCAAAAGTAGCAGTTTTAACTGCAGTTCAAGCACAAGCTAAGGCAACATACGACTTGCTAGCTCAAACATATGCTGAGCAAAATAAGGAAGAAGATATTCGTTATTACCAATCTGTTTTGGCTCACACAGAGGAGCGCTTCGCTCGCTCTCCGCTTGCTGGACAAGTAGGAGATCCTCAGCATACAGCTCTTGGAACTACTGGAAATGCTGGAAGTGCTAGCTCTGGAAATCATAAGCAGACAGCTGCTTCAGGTCATGCCTTGCCTAAGACAGGAGAAAACTCTTCTTGGCTTCTTCTAGCAGGCCAAATGCTTCTGCTCATGGCTATGAAATTGTTCTACAAGAAGCGTTCTCTTGATTAGAAAGAACAAAAGTAATCAAAAACAGTCAAATTCTTGACTGTTTTTTGTTTAATATAACTTGACATATCAAGTCATATACCTGAAAAATTCTTTATTTTATAGAATTGTATGTAATTGTTTTTCAATAAAAAATTTTCAGATAATTATTGAAATTTCACTGCTTTTATGTTACAATGAAGCTAATAAATATGAGGTAAAAATATGGCCGATTTACTAGAAAAAACACGAAAAATTACGTCTATTCTGAAACGCTCGGAGGAGCAGATGCAGGAAGATTTGCCCTATAATGCTATTACGCGTCAGTTGGCTGATATTATCCACTGCAATGCCTGTATTATCAATAGCAAGGGCCGTCTTCTAGGCTATTTCATGCGCTATAAGACCAATAATGACCGCGTAGAAGCTTTTTTCCAAGATAAGAATTTCCCAGAGGAGTATGTCCAAGAAGCCAATCTGGTCTATGAAACGGAAGCTAATCTGCCGGTTACGCATGATTTGACGATTTTTCCGGTAGAGACCAAGGATGATTTTCCAGATGGCCTGACTACCATTGCTCCCATTCATGTTTCAGGGATTCGTTTAGGCTCATTGATTATCTGGCGTAATGACAAGGAATTTGCGGACGATGATCTGATTTTGGTTGAGATTGCCAGCACAGTGGTTGGTATCCAGCTGCTTAACTTCCAGCGGGAAGAGGATGAGAAAAATATCCGCCGCCGGACAGCTGTGACCATGGCGGTCAATACCCTGTCTTACTCAGAACTGAGAGCTGTTTCAGCTATTCTAGGTGAGCTTAATGGCAATGAAGGCCAGCTGACTGCATCTGTCATTGCTGATCGCATTGGGATTACCCGCTCAGTGATTGTTAATGCCTTGCGCAAGCTGGAAAGTGCTGGGATTATTGAAAGCCGCTCACTGGGAATGAAGGGAACTTATCTGAAAGTTCTGATTCCGGATGTCTTTGATGAAATTAAAAAGAGGGACTATTAATGGCTAAAGCACTGATTTCCATTGATTATACAGTTGATTTTGTCGCAGATGAGGGCAAGTTGACAGCAGGAGCGCCAGCTCAGGCAATTTCTGAAGCCATTGCTCAAGTGACTGAGGCAGCTTTTGACCGAGGAGATTATATCTTCTTTGCCATTGATGCCCATGATGAGAATGATGCCTTTCATCCTGAGAGCAAGCTGTTTCCGCCTCATAACATCATAGGAACTAGCGGTCGCAATCTTTATGGCCCTTTGGCTGATTTTTATGACAAGCATCAAGCAGACTCTCGGGTCTTTTGGATGGATAAGCGCCATTATTCTGCTTTTTCTGGTACGGATTTAGATATCCGCCTGCGGGAAAGAAAGGTAGATACGGTTATTTTGACAGGGGTCTTGACGGATATTTGCGTCTTGCATACAGCGATTGATGCCTATAATCTTGGTTATCAGATTCAGGTGGTAGAGCCAGCTGTAGCTTCTCTGTCAGAGGAAAATCACAAATTTGCCTTAAACCACTTGCAAAATGTCCTGGGTTCGACTATAATAGATACAATTTAAGAGTAAAAGAGAAGCAGAGTAGGCTTGCTGACTTGCACAGAGAGTGCTGATAGCTGAGAGCAGCACCAAGAAAGCAAAAACCGAAGAACATGTTTCGTAATCTTTTGTGTGATTAAGCACAAACGTCGCTCACGTTACGAGCTCAGAGGCTGCCTTTTAGGGCGGCGAATAACAGTGGTACCACGGCTTTCGTCTGTTTTAGAGACGAAAGCTTTTTATTTTGCAGTAGGTCAAGTGAAGATGATAGGAGAATGCTTCAAATATCCTGAACAACAGGGTGGAGCTACAAATTGATTTGAGAGGGAAAGAACATGAAAGAAATTTTTATCGGAAACTATGGTTTAGAGCAAGTCGGACAGACCATGACCGCGACTGGCTGGGTAGCCAATATCCGCAATCACGGCAAACTAGCCTTTATTGAGTTGCGGGACCGCGAGGGCTTGCTTCAGGTCTTCGTTGGCGGTGAGATTGAAGATTTTGCTAAGCTTGAAGACATTAGCAAAGAGGATGTCATTGCAGTGACGGGGCAAGTCGTTCAGCGGGAAGAGCGTTTTGTCAATAAGTCCATCAAGTCTGGTCAGGTTGAGCTGAGAGCTGAAAAGATTGAGGTTATTGCTAGCAGCAAGGCTCTGCCTTTTGAGCTGGACCAACATGCTCATACAGGGGAAGACCTGCGTCAGAAATACCGCTACCTGGACTTGCGCCGTGAGAAGATGACACATAACCTCAAACTTCGTCACCAGGTCACCTCAACCATTCGGGAATATTTGAACGGTTTGGACTTTTTGGAAGTGGAGACGCCTTATCTGACCAAGTCAACACCAGAAGGGGCTAGAGACTTTTTAGTTCCTAGTCAGGTCTTTAAAAACCAATTCTACGCGCTGCCTCAGAGCCCGCAGATGCTTAAGCAGTTATTGATGGGCGCTGGCCTTGAACGCTATTATCAGATTGTTCGTTGTTTCCGTGACGAAGACCTGCGGGGCGATCGTCAGCCAGAATTTACCCAGGTGGACTTGGAGTTGAGTTTTGCAAGCGAAGAAGAAATCCGAGCTCTGGTTGAAGCCATGCTCAAGGCTGTTGTCAAGAAAACTCATGGTTTAGAGTTGACAGAAGCTTTTCCGACTATCAGTTATGAAGAGGCTATGAGCCGCTTTGGTTCTGATAAGCCAGATACACGCTTTGGTCTGGAGCTAAAGAGTTTGACGGATTTGTGTCAGTCCAATGACTCGCTGCTCATCAAGAAAGCCTTGGATAATCAAGAAGAGGTGATGGGGATCTGTGTGCCAGATGCGGCTAGTGCTTTTAGCAAGAAACAACTGAGTCATTACTATCAGGAAATGAAGGAATTTGGCTGCAGTCGTTTCGCCAGTCTAAAGGTTGAAAATGGCCAGTTAGTTGGAGATTTGGCTAGCACCTTTGAGGCTGAGAGTCAGGATTTACTAGCACGTTTTGAGGCCAAGGATGGAGATTTGATTCTGCTAGTCATGGCTAAGAAGCGTCGGGCTCAGGAAGCTTTGGGACATCTGCGCATAGAAATCGCAAAAGCTTTAGACTTGATTGATCCGAGTCTGCTTCATTTTCTTTGGGTTGTGGATTGGCCGCTGCTGGAGTGGAATGAAGACCAAAACCGCTATCAAGCCATGCACCATCCTTTCACCCAGGGAATCTTTGAAGAAGGCCAAGATCCAGCTCAATTCCGCAGCCAGGCTTACGACATCGTCTTAAACGGCTATGAAATTGGCGGTGGGAGTCTGCGGATTCATGACAGGAAGGCTCAGGAGGCTATGTTTGAGCTATTGGGCATGAGCCGAGAAGACTATGAACGGGACTTTGGTTTCTTCCTAGAAGCTTTGGAGTACGGCTTCCCACCACACGGCGGTTTGGCTCTAGGCTTGGATCGCTTGGTTATGATTTTGGCTGGGGAAGAAAATATCCGCCAAGTCATTGCTTTTCCGAAAAATGGTACTGGCTTTGATCCTATGCTGGAAAGCCCGAGTTTGGTTGACCAAAGACAGCTCAAAGAACTGCATTTGGAATTGAAGAATTAGCCTGAAATATGGTAAAATGAAATGATGCGAATTCCTGAAGAATGGCAGGAAGAAGCTGAAGAAAAGAGCTAGCGGATGGCAAATAAATGAGCGTCCCTAGCTTGTCAAAGTAAAGGTGAGCTGAAGCTTGGAAATAAAGATATCATCTAGAAATTGTTATTTTCAGTCGCTAAAGCTCACATATCTTATGAAAGGAATCAGAGATGAAGATTACTCAAGAAGAAGTAAGTCACGTTGCTAAGCTGTCAAAACTGGCTTTCTCACCAGAAGAAACGGCTGAGTTTGCGACGACCTTAACCAAGATTGTCGACATGGTCGAATTACTCAATGAAGTGGACACAGAGGGTGTGCCTTTCACTTCCAATGTAGCTGCCAATATCAACTATATGCGAGAAGATGTGGCTCAGCCAGGCTGGAACCGGGAAGAGCTTTTCCAAAATGTACCTGAAAAAGAGCGGGGCTACATCAAAGTGCCTGCCATCCTAGATGACGGAGGAGATGCCTAATGACTTTTAATCACAAGACCATTGAAGAACTGCATGACTTGCTGGTCAAGAAAGAAATTTCTGCGGTAGAGTTAACTCAGGCGACTTTGGCAGACATCAAAGAACGTGAAGCAGCTGTGGACAGCTTCATTACTGTCAGCGAAGAGGAGGCTTTGGCTCAGGCTGCGGCTCTAGATGCTAAGGGCATTGATGCTGACAATCTTATGAGCGGCATTCCACTGGCAGTTAAGGACAATATCTCAACCAAGGGAATGTTGACGACGGCTGCTTCTAAGATACTCTACAATTACAAGCCGATTTTCGATGCGACTAGCGTAGAGAAGCTTTACGGTAAGGACATGATTATCGTTGGTAAGACCAACATGGACGAGTTCGCCATGGGGGGCTCCAGCGAAAACTCTTACTTTAAGACGACTAAGAATGCTTGGGACAGTAGCAAGGTTCCTGGTGGATCATCTGGTGGTTCAGCAACAGCTGTTGCCTCTGGTCAGGTCCGTCTGTCACTGGGTTCAGATACGGGTGGTTCTATTCGTCAGCCGGCTTCCTTTAACGGTGTAGTTGGTCTCAAGCCAACCTACGGCCGGGTTTCGCGTTTTGGTCTCATTGCTTTTGGTTCTTCTTTAGACCAGATTGGGCCTTTCTCTCAGACAGTTAAGGAAAATGCTCAACTTCTGAATGTTATTTCTGGTAATGATCCTAAGGATTCGACATCATCACAAGAGGAAGTGCCAGACTTTACCAGCAAGATTGGCCAAGACATCAAGGGTATGAAGATTGCCCTGCCTAAGGAATACATGGGTGAGGGAATTGACAGCAAGGTCAAGGAAACGATTCTGGCAGCAGCGAAGCACTTGGAAAGTCTAGGAGCTATCGTTGAAGAAGTTAGCCTGCCTCACAGCAAGTACGGCGTGGCTGTTTACTATATCATTGCTTCCTCTGAAGCCAGCTCTAACCTGCAGCGTTTTGATGGTATTCGCTATGGCTACCGCGCAGAAGGCATTGAAAATCTAGAAGATGTCTATGTCAAATCTCGCAGTGAAGGCTTTGGTGAAGAGGTGAAACGCCGCATCATGCTGGGAACTTTCAGTTTGTCATCTGGTTACTACGATGCCTACTTCAAAAAAGCTGGTCAGGTTCGGACCTTGATTATGCAGGATTTTGCCAAGGTATTTGAAAAATATGATTTGATTTTAGGCCCAACTGCACCAACGGTTGCTTATGACTTGGGCAGTCAAAACCAGGATCCAGTGGCCATGTATCTGGCTGACCTTTTGACCATTCCAGTTAATCTGGCTGGCCTACCGGGCATTTCAATCCCGGCTGGCTTTGCAGATGGTCTTCCAGTTGGCTTGCAGTTGATTGGGAACCACTTCGATGAAGCGACTATCTATCAAGCAGCCGCAGCATTTGAAGCGACGACTGACTACCACAAACAGCAGCCAGTTATCTTTGGAGGTGAAAAATAATGAACTTTGAAACAGTTATCGGACTGGAAGTCCATGTTGAATTGAAGACCAATTCAAAAATTTTCTCACCGGCTCCAGCTCACTTCGGTGAAGATCCAAATGCCAACACTAATATCATTGACTGGTCCTTCCCGGGTGTTCTGCCTGTTATGAACAAGGGTGTTATCGACTATGGTATCAAGGCTGCTCTGGCTTTGAACATGGATATTCACCAGAAGATGCACTTTGACCGCAAGAATTACTTCTATCCGGACAATCCCAAAGCCTATCAAATTTCTCAGTTTGATGAGCCGATTGGCTACAATGGCTGGATTGAGATTGAGCTAGAAGATGGCACGACCAAGAAAATCCGTATCGAGCGGGCCCACTTGGAAGAAGATGCCGGAAAGAATACCCATGGCAGCGATGGTTACTCTTATGTGGACCTCAACCGTCAAGGGGTGCCGCTGATTGAGATTGTATCGGAAGCAGATATGCGCAGTCCAGAAGAAGCTTATGCCTATCTGACTGCCCTCAAGGAAATCATCCAGTACACGGGTATTTCGGATGTCAAGATGGAAGAGGGCTCCATGCGGGTGGACGCCAATATTTCTATCCGTCCTTACGGACAGGAAGAGTTTGGTACTAAGACTGAGCTGAAAAACCTTAACTCCTTCAACTTTGTCCGTAAGGGTCTGGCATTTGAGGAAAAACGCCAGGCTGAAATCCTGCGCAGTGGTGGTCAAATCCGTCAGGAAACCCGTCGTTATGACGAAGCAACTGGCGAAACTCTGCTCATGCGGGTTAAGGAAGGTTCAGCGGACTACCGTTACTTCCCAGAGCCTGATCTGCCAATCTTTGAGATTGAGGATGCTTGGATTGAGCAAGTACGCAGTAGTCTGCCTGCCTTTCCAAAAGAGCGCCGGGCTAAGTATGTGGGCGACTACGGTCTGTCTGACTACGATGCCAAGCAGCTGACCGCGACCAAGGCTGTGTCAGACTTCTTTGAAGCAGCTGTTGCGGCAGGCGCTGACGCCAAGGCTGTCTCTAACTGGCTCCAAGGAGAAGTGGCTCAATACCTCAATGCCGAAGGCAAGACTATCTCTGATATTGAGCTGACACCTGAGAACCTGACTGAGATGATTGCTCTGATTGCAGACGGAACGATTTCCTCTAAGATTGCTAAGAAGGTCTTTGTTCATCTGGCCAAAAATGGCGGTTCTGCTAAAGAATATGTACAGAAAGCAGGCCTGATTCAAATCTCAGACCCTGCCCAGCTTCTTCCAATCATCCAAGAAGTATTTGCCAACAATGAAAAAGCCATCAATGACTATAAGGGCGGCAATAAGAATGCGGCCAAGTCCTTGATTGGTCAGCTCATGAAGGCTACTAAGGGTCAAGCCAACCCACAAGTAGCACAAAAACTGCTCAATGAAGAGTTGGAGAAATTATAGAAATCAGTAGAAAACCAGCCTTGAGGCTGGTTTTTGTTGTGGATAATAAAATATGTAAAAAGCATAGGAGCTATAGATATGAAACGACCCTCAAAAATAATTATTCTCCTACTAGGTGGATTATTAATAATGATAGGATTGAGTGCCTGCAGAGAGAAAATACCAGAAAATCGCACAAAAGAACAGTACGAGTTGGAGAAAGAGTTTCAGCCACTTTTTGACTTTTTAGCAGAAGAAGAAAAAGATTTGTCAAATGTGAAATTATATAGCAGTAAAATTTTTATGATGGATGAAAATGCTAATAGTAAGATATCAAGCAGTGTTTATTTAAAACCTGATAATACAGGAGAATATGCAATTGAGCAAGGGGGACAAACTACGGAGTTTCTTGTTCATTATAATAACAGAAAATTACAATATAATAAGGAGGTTCCTCAAGAGTATGATTTAGAAGTTTTTAATCTGAAATTAGAGCCTAAATTTTTCCAAGAATTATCTATTTTTGATTACATGACTAAATATTCTGGTACAGGTATGAAACGGATTGATTATAATATTGTAGATGCAAGTAAATATTTTAATAATTTAAAAGAAAAGTATGGATTAAAAAAAGATTGCTCAACCTCTGTTGATGTGATAATTAATAGCGAGGGTCATTTTGAGCTTATACTAGAATTCTCTGACGAAGAACGATTACTTGTAATTACGAATTCAATTGTGATAGATATGGAGTGATTAGTGAATAAAAAAGTAATTATAGACGGGTGTGAGAATGTTTCAGCAAATATTCCTTATTATGTTTATATATTTGAAAATAGTAAAAGTCATATATCAAGCAGTCAAATTAAGAGATAAGGAATAAAGGCGACCATATGTTTCTTATGTTATAGACAACTAATAGCCTAGTTTTTTAATATAACAGCCTTTTATTTAGCCATTAGTTATGTTAAAATAATTAAAAAAACAAAGGAGTCTTTTATGTCGGAAATCAAAGTGAAACGTGGGACAGGTTTTGTTGGAATTATTGGAAAGTTTCCAATCTTTATTAATGGTCAGAAAGTTGGCGCAATCAAAAACGGAGAAGAGGTTGTTTTTCCAATCGCAGCCAATGAAGCAGAAGTCCGTGCGGGATCTGCTCCTATGAAAACCGATCCAGTGACAGTTAAAGCAGGACAAACCTTGCTGATTGAAACTAATTTTACTAATTTTTCCGTTTATTTGGTAACTTTAGTGGTTGCGCTTCTATTTGGCGGATGGCTCCGTGTGATTCTCCTGATTCTTTGTATTAGCTTCCTGTTCCTTCTGCCTTTTTACACGGCTAGAATTGCAGAATAAGTCTAAGACCAGCTGATGCTGGTTTTTTGTATGCTATTTTTTGAAAATGTAGTTAATCTTTTGACAAGATTTCTGAAAGGGTTTACAATAAAGCTAACAAATTATAAAGTGAGGTATGTTTATGGCAAAAATGAATGCTGCGCGTTGGTATGGAGCTAAAGATGTTCGTATTGAAGAAGTGGATGTACCGGAAGTCAAACCTCATCAGGTTAAGATTGAGGTCAAGTTCACAGGAATCTGTGGAACTGACTTGCATGAATATCTGGACGGACCGATTTTTATTCCGACAGAAACAGAGCATGTCTACTCTGGCCAGAAAGCGCCTGTAACTTTAGGACATGAGTTTGCTGGGGAAATTGTTGAGGTCGGCAGTGCTGTGACACGAGTCAAGGTTGGCGATCGGGTGACAGTTGAGCCCATTTTGGCTAAGCATAATCTTGTCGGTGATTATAATCTGGACCCCAATCTAAACTTTGTCGGTTTGGCGGCAGACGGTGGTTTTGCCAAATACTGTGTTTTGGACGGAGACATTGTTCACAAAGTTCCAGACAGTCTTAGCTATGAGCAGGCGGCCTTGACAGAACCAGCTGCTGTGGCTGTTTACGCGGTCCGTCAGTCAGCTCTTAAGACGGGCGATACTGCGGTGGTCTTCGGTTTGGGGCCAATCGGGCTCTTGATAGTTGAGGCTTTGCGGGCAGCCGGTGCCTCTAAGATTTATGGTGTTGAGTTATCTCCAGAGCGCCAAGCCAAGGCTGAGGAGCTTGGGGCCATCATTGTGCGACCAGAAGAAGGCGAAGACGTGGTAGCTGCTATTCAGCGTTTAACTGGTGGCGGGGCAGATGTGTCTTATGAAGTGACTGGGGTGCCGGTTGTGCTGGGACATGCTTTGGCTGCTGTCCACAAGGCTGGAGAATGTATGGTAGTTTCTATCTGGGAACGAGAAGCTAACATTAATCCAAATGAATTTGCCATTCAAGAGAAATCGCTTAAGGGCATTATCGCTTACCGGCATATTTTCCCTAAGGTGCTGGAGCTGATGGAGCAGGGCTATTTCTCTGCTGACAAGCTTGTGACCAAGAAGATTAAGCTAGAGGATATTGTGCAAGAAGGCTTTATCGAGCTGACTCAGGACAAGGCGCAGATCAAGATTTTGGTATCGCCAGAATAAAATCTTTGCTTAATCATGAGACGAAAATCAGTCAAAACTGGCTGATTTTTCTTTATGGTTTGTGCTGTAATAAGTAAAGTTTTAGAAAGAGGTTGGGATGTCAAAAGTTTTGAAAGGTTCATTCCATATTTTTCTGAAAGTCGCTTTAAGCTGATTCCTTGTTTTCTTAGTTCATAGATTCGAACTTTATCCTCATAAGTTAGTTTCATTTAAAAAACCCCCAAAAGTTAGATTTTTTCTGTCTAACTTTTGGGGTGTGGTGCAATTCAACTTCTTTTTATTTGGAGACCATTTTCCAGAAAAAATCAATGATATAAGTCAGTCCGTAGGTATAGATGACGAGGGTGATGGGCTTGCAGAGAAGGATAATCAGCATGTACTTTTTGAAAGTCATCTTGGTCAGGGCGGCCAGCATACAGAGAAAGTCGGCTGGACTGATGGGCCAAATCATCATGAAAATAAAGAAGCGCTCAAAGCGATTGCCCTTATCCAGCCAGCCGATATATTTATCATAGGTGCGCTTGCTGACGACAGACTGGACAAAAGCCGGACCGTAGGTGCGCGCCAGGTGAAATATAATGGCGCAACCAATGACAATGCCGATATAGTTATAAATGGTGCCGACGATATGGCCGTAGATGAAAACGCCAGCGACAGAGGTCAGGGCGCCAGGGATAATGGGCACGACCGTCTGCAGAATCTGCAGAAAGATAAAGAGGGGTGGTCCCCAGATGCCTGCCTGCTGGATAAAGGCTGAGAGAGTTTCCTTGGACTGGAGGATGCCAGCGAAATAGGCCCAGATGCAAAAAGCCACCGTTCCTAAAGCTCCAATGGCGGACGACCAGTTGATAATCTTTTGCAAAAGAGGAGAAACAGCCTGCATCTGCCTGTTTTTTTCTGCCATACAAACCTCCAGAACATTTATACTATCACTACTATATCATCTTTTGCCCTTTTTGTAATCTTTGAGGCTGTAAGTGCCAAAAAGCCCATTTTATGCTATAATAATGAGAATACGAATTTTTGGAGAGAGATGTGGCGATTGAAGATTATATGCCGGACTTTGCGGTCGAGGCAGTTTATGATTTGACAGTAGAGAGTTTGAAAAAACAGGGGATCAAAGCGGTTTTGGTGGATTTGGATAACACCCTGATTGCTTGGAATAATCCTGACGGGACCCCAGAGATGAAGAAGTGGCTCCATGATTTGCGGGACGCGGGTATTCGGATTATCGTAGTGTCCAATAATAACCAAAAACGGGTCAAGCGGGCTGTTGAAAAGTTTGACATTGACTATGTCTACTGGGCGATGAAACCCTTCACTTGGGGAATTGACCGGGCGCTCAAGCTTTTTCATTTTGAAAAAAATGAAGTGGTGATGGTGGGCGACCAGCTCATGACGGATATTCGAGCTGCTCATCGGGCCGGAATTCGTTCGATTTTGGTTAAACCACTGGTCGAGCACGACTCTATCAAGACCCAGATCAATCGGGCGCGTGAACGCCGCGTGCTCAAGAAAATTACTGAAAAATACGGTCCAATTCAATACAAAAAAGGAATTTAAGCATGGAAGAACTTCTCTGTATCGGCTGCGGAGCCACTATTCAGACAGAAGATAAGGGCAAGCTGGGCTACACGCCTCAGTCAGCTCTAGAAAAAGGCTTGGAGACAGGTGAACTCTATTGTCAGCGCTGTTTCCGCCTGCGCCATTATAATGAAATCAGCGATGTCCAGCTGACGGATGATGACTTTCTGCGGCTTCTGCATGAGGTTGGAGATAGCGACGCTTTGGTCGTCAATGTTGTCGATATTTTTGACTTTAATGGATCGGTCATTCCTGGCCTGCCTCGCTTTGTCGCTGGAAACGATGTTCTCTTGGTTGGGAATAAAAAGGACATTCTGCCTAAGTCGGTCAAGGATAGCAAGGTGACCCAATGGCTGACGGAGCGGGCTCACGAAGAAGGCCTGCGTCCAGTCGATGTGGTATTGACTTCTGCTCAGAACAAGCAGGCCATCAAGGATTTGATTGACAAGATTGAGTATTGCCGCAAGGGACGTGACGTTTATGTGGTCGGCGTGACTAATGTAGGCAAGTCCACTTTGATTAACGCCATTATTCAGGAAATCACGGGCGATAAGGATATTATTACGACTTCGCGCTTCCCAGGCACAACTCTGGATAAAATTGAGATTCCTTTGGCAGATGGCAGTCATATCTATGATACACCAGGCATTATTCATCGTCACCAGATGGCTCACTATCTTTCTGCTAAGAATCTCAAATACATCAGTCCCAAAAAGGAAATCAAGCCCAAAACCTACCAGCTTAATCCAAATCAAACCCTCTTTTTGGGTGGCCTAGGCCGTTTCGATTTTGTGGCAGGCGACAAGCAGGGCTTCACAGCATATTTTGACAATGAGCTCAAGCTCCACCGGACCAAGTTAGAAGGTGCTAGTGATTTTTATGACAAGCATGTCGGCAGTCTCTTAGTACCTCCCGTTGGCAAGGAAAGGGAAGAATTTCCAGCCTTGGTCAAGCATGAATTTACCATCAAGGACAAGACAGATATCGTCTTCTCTGGTCTGGGCTGGATTCGAGTCAGTGGTCCTGCCCGAGTAGCTGGCTGGGCGCCAAAGGGTGTGGCGGTTGTCACTCGGAAAGCCATTATTTAATACTCAAGAAACCAAGGGGAATAAATTCCCTTAAAATAAGGAAGGAAAAGGCCATGAGCAGTGGGGAGACAAGCAAGTCCCAACTGACTCAGGCCTTATAGAAGAACATGACACTAACATCAAAACAACGCGCCTTTCTCAACAGTCAGGCACACAGTCTCAAACCTATCATTCAGATTGGGAAAAATGGACTCAATGACCAAATCAAAACCAGCGTCCGTCAGGCACTGGACGCACGAGAACTGATCAAGGTTACGCTCTTGCAGAATACAGATGAGAATATCCATGAAGTTGCTGAGATTCTGGAAGAGGAAATCGGAGTGGATACGGTGCAGAAGATTGGCCGGATCTTGATTCTCTACAAGCAGTCCAGCAAAAAGGAAAATCGCAAACTCTCTGTCAAAGTCAAGCAAATTTAAGGAAAAATTTCTGTGGAGATGTCAGCCTATGGCTATTGAATTACTAACCCCCTTTACCAAGGTGGAATTAGAACCAGAAGTTAAAGATAAAAAACGCAAGCAGATTGGTATTTTAGGCGGGAATTTCAATCCTGTCCACAATGCTCATTTGGTCGTGGCGGATCAGGTCCGGCAACAGTTGGGCTTGGATCAGGTTCTGCTCATGCCAGAGTACGAGCCGCCCCATGTGGATAAGAAAGAAACTATTGATGAGCAGCATCGGCTGAAAATGCTGGAGCTGGCTATTGAGGGCATTGAAGGACTAGGGATTGAAACCATTGAGCTGGAGCGCAAGGGAATTTCTTACAGCTACGACACCATGAAGCTACTGACAGAGCAACATCCAGATACGGACTATTACTTTATCATCGGTGCGGATATGGTGGACTACCTGCCCAAGTGGTACCGGATTGATGAGCTGGTTGAGCTGGTTCAGTTTGTCGGTGTTCAACGACCGCGCTACAAGGCGGGGACTTCTTACCCTGTCATCTGGGTGGATGTCCCCCTTATGGATATTTCCTCCAGTATGGTGCGGGATTTTCTGGCTCAGGGACGGACTCCTAATTTCCTGCTGCCTCAGCCGGTCTTAGACTATATTGAGAAAGAAGGGCTTTACCTATGACCTATGAAAGTTATATCAGTATGAGTCGTGAGGCCTTACTGGCTAAGATGGAAACTGTCATGCCTGAGAAACGCCTGCGGCATTGTCTAGGTGTGGAAAAGGCTGCCCGTGAATTAGCGGAGCGCTTCAGTCTTGACGTCGAAAAAGCGGGTCTGGCAGGACTCCTACATGACTATGCTAAAAAGGTCTCGGACGAGGATTTTCTGGCCTTGATTGATAAATGTCAGCTGGATCCTGACTTGAAAAACTGGGGCAATAATATCTGGCATGGCATGGTGGGCATTTACAAGATTCAGGAAGATTTAGGCATCGAAGATGCAGAGATTCTCCGAGCCATCGAGATTCATACAGTGGGGAGTAGCACCATGTCTGAGCTGGACAAGGTGGTCTACGTAGCTGACTACATTGAGCACAACCGAGACTTTCCGGGAGTGGATAAGGCTAGAGAGCTGGCTCAACGGTCGCTTAATCAGGCTGTGTCCTACGAAACAGCAAGGACAGTAGAGCATTTGGCTCACAAAGGAATGCCCATCTATCCGCAGACCTTGGAGACTTATAATGCCTTTGTAGGATATTTGAAGGAAATAGAAGAATGAAAACAGCTCTAATCATTATAGATGTGCAAAATATCTTAGTGGAGACAGGTTTTCAGTCTGATAAAATGATGGATAAAATTTCCTTTCTGCAGCATCAGGCTAGGAGTAAAGGTGCCGAAATTATCTATATTCAGCATATTGAAAATCCAGAAGATAGTGCATTGGAAGATTGGCAGCTGTCTCCTCTCTTGAATCGAAAATCAGACGAAAAAGTCTTTCAGAAGAAGTATAATAGTATATTTAAAGAGACAGATTTGAAGGATTACTTGGATAAAGAAGATATTGGTCGTCTAGTTTTATGTGGAATGCAGACAGAATATTGTGTAGATGCATCAGTTAAAGTTGGATTTGAATTTGATTATAAACTTGTCATTCCAGAAGGTGCTTTTACAACTTTTGATGGAGAAGAGGCTTCGGCAGAAAAAATAAATACTTTTTACCAAAAAATTTGGGACGGACGTTTTGCGGATGTTCTAGACTACAAAAACATTTTTAATTAAAGAGGAACTATGAAAGAACAAGAATTATTGGAACTGGTCGTGAAGGCGGCCGATGAAAAGCGTGCAGAAGATATTGTAGCTTTGGACTTGCAAGGTCTGACTACTGTAACAGATTACTTTGTCATCGTCAGCTCTATGAACAGTCGTCAGCTGGATGCAGTAGCTGAAAATATCCGTGAGAAAGCTGCTGAAGCAGGTGTTTCTGCTGGCCATGTTGAGGGAGACGCAGCTGGCGGCTGGGTGCTCTTAGACTTGGGCGGCGTGGTCGTCCATGTCTTTTCAGAGGAAATGCGGGCGCATTACAATCTGGAAAAACTCTGGCACGAAGCAACTGGTGTGGATGTTGCAGCCTTATTGGAAGAAAAAAACAAGTGATTTTTTGCCCTTAGGCAGAAAGCAGAATTCGGCTCAGTCAGCCTGCTGGCTGGGCTGTTTTTGAAAGGAAAAGTATGGCAACTTATGAAACCTTCGCGTCGGTTTACGATGCGATTATGGATGATTCTTTGTATGAAAAGTGGACGGATTTCAGCCTGCGTCATTTTCCCAAGGATAAGAAAAAGCTGCTGGAGCTGGCCTGTGGAACGGGCATTCAGTCTATTTATTTTAAGCAAGCTGGTTTTGATGTGACGGGGCTGGATCTGAGTCAGGAAATGCTGGAGTTGGCAGAAAAGCGTAGCAGAGAGACTGGTTTGGACATTCCCTTTATACAAGGGAATATGCTGGATTTGAGTGGCGTCGGTCAGTTTGATTTGGTGACTTGTTATTCGGACTCGATTTGCTATATGGAAGACGAAGTCGATGTCGGTCAGGTTTTCATTCAAGTCTACCAGCATCTAAATGAAGGGGGCCGCTTTATCTTTGATGTGCACTCGATTTACCAGATTGACGAGGTTTTTCCAGACTATTCTTATCATGAAAATGCTGAAACCTTTGCTATGGTCTGGGATTCTTATGCGGACGAACCGCCTCATTCCATCGTGCATGAGCTGACCTTCTTTGTCCAAGACGAAGATGGGCGCTTCACGCGCCATGATGAGGTGCATGAGGAGCGGACCTATGAGATCCTGACCTATGATATCTTGCTGGAGCAGGCTGGCTTTAAGAATGTCAAGGTTTATGCGGACTTTGAGGACAAGGAGCCGACTGACAAGAGCGTTCGCTGGTTCTTTGTGGCGGAGAAATGAGATGACAGTTACCGGTATTATCGCAGAGTTTAATCCTTTTCATAATGGGCACAAATATCTGCTGGAGCAGGCTTCTGGTCTGAAAATTATCGCTATGAGTGGTAATTTTGTTCAGCGAGGGGAGCCGGCTATCGTGGACAAGTGGACTCGGGCACAGATGGCTTTGGAAGCTGGAGCGGATCTGGTCCTTGAGTTGCCTTTCTTAGTCAGCGTTCAGGCGGCAGACTTTTTCGCTAAGGGGGCAGTAGACATCTTAGAGAGACTGGGCATTGATCATCTAATGTTTGGAACTGAGGAAGTGCTGGACTATGAGAGTATTTCCAAGGTCTATGGTGAAAAGGCAGAGCAGATGGAGGCTTACCTGGCTGGACTGCCTGACTCCCTATCCTATCCCCAGAAGACTCAGGCTATGTGGCAGGAGTTTGCAGGGCTCAATTTCTCAGGCTCTACGCCCAACCATATCTTGGGCTTGGCCTATGCCAAAGCTGTGGCGGGAAAAACTATAAAGTTGTACCCGATTCAACGTCAGGGCGCTGGTTATCATTCCTTATCAGCTAATCAGGGATTTGCTTCCGCAACTGCCCTTCGTCAGAATCTGGATCAGCCAGACTTTCTCAAAAAATTCACTCCGGCTTATGACTTGCTCGAGACGGCAGCAAAGGTGACTTGGGCAGACCTCTTTCCTTATCTTCGTTACCAGATAGTGACCTGTCCGGATTTAACAGACTTTTATCAGGTCAATCAGGAGTTGGCCGTCAGGATTAGAGTGGCCTTGAAAAGCAGTGAGACCATAGGAGAGCTAGTTGAGCAGGTAGCAACCAAGCGCTATACCAAGGCTAGGGTTCGGCGTCTGCTGACCTATATCCTAGTCGGAGCTAGGCAAGAAGAGCTTCCGTCAGGTGTTCATATTTTAGGCTTTTCCGAGCAGGGGCGCCAGCATTTGTCCCAGCTTAAGGGAAAAGTTGAACTAGTCAGCCGTATCGGCAAGGAGCCATGGGATGGTCTAACCCAGCAGGCTGATAAGGTCTATCAACTAGGCAACTCTGCACTTAGGGAACAGAATTTTGGACGGGTTCCGATTATGAGAGACAAGTAAGGCTGAATGTTCAGCCTTTTTGCTTTGTTTGCGACGGTAAATAAAAAATGGTATAATAAACAAATAAATTTGTTTTCACTAAGGAGCATGATTTGCTTTTTAGCGGTTTGACTGTAGGTATGAAAGCTAGCATTCGGTCAATAAAACATTGCTGTGCTGATTGAATGCTTATCTTTCCTATCCATGTTTCAAAGGAGGAAGACTCATGAAATTCAAAAAGATTACCTTTATGGCACTTACAGCTTTACTGACGCTTAGTTTAGGTGCTTGTAGCTTGATTGGGCAGAAGCATTCTCAAAAGAATCAAGGTGGGACTGAGAATAGCTCCCGTGAGAGCCAGAAGAATACTTCTTCTGACGATATTGAAGAACTCTTGGAGAAAGCAGAAACTGCGAATGAAGATCTAACTTCAATGAAAATGAAGGTGAAATTATCTATCACTGTAGATGATTCCAATAAAACTCAAACGATGAGCGGGGATCTTCTCTATGATAAAAGCACGGATGAGCTGGCCAAGGGGCATTTAATCATAGATGGAAAAGAGAGCGGTCAGGAGAGTTATCAAGAAGCGATTATGCCAGGCGGAGAGAATAAACTTTTGTATACTCGTTCTTCTAAAAATGGAACATGGTCTAAGCAAGAAATGGGAAGCGGAGCAGATTATTATGTTCAGCCCGATTATTTCAAACTCATGGATGGCTTTTATCAAATGGCTGATGATGTCACTGTAAAGGAAAGCGGTGATGAATATATCTTTAAATTAAGCAGTAAAAACGCTGACTTGCTGGGGCTTTTTGGTGAAGAATTCAAACTAGAGCTAACAGGTGTTACTCAGGCTGATATGGATAAGAAGTTAGAAGTACGCTTGGATAAAAAGACCTTATTCTTAAAAGACTTTAAGCTAGGTCTATCTTATAAGGGTGAAGAAGGTAGTTTGGATGTTCAAACAGATACTCAATATTCTGACTGGAATAAGGTAGAGGAAGATGAATTTAAAGCGCCTCAGTAAAGCATAAGCAGAATTATTTCTAAAGAATTAGCTGAGAAAGAAAGGAAAAGTCATGCCTTTATTGTTTGCTTTTCGCTATCGTAGAGGATTCTATTTGACTATAGTCATCTTGGCATCTGTCTTTTTAGCCTTAAGCATTATTTTTGGAATTTTAGCTTACTTTATACTATTTTCTTTCGAAAAGGCCATGCCTGGAGCAGGAATACGCACGTTCAGTTTGCCTTTTATACTTGCTTTTTTCATGACTGCTATAGTCGAAATCTTTGCAATAGTCCATGCGGGGCGCAAGCTGAGTAAAAAGTGCTTTGTTCTTGCGGGAACAGAATGGGGCTTGAGCGTGCGAGGTGCTTTCTTGAAAGAGCATAGCTTTGCTTGGAATCAGCTAGAAAGCATCTTTTACCGGCCGGCTTGGGGCAGAACTTCTGATGGGCAGCCTTCTTTTCGACTGGGGGTCAGGCGCTATCGGAGAGACTACCTATATGTCAAGCCTTATCATGGCAAGTCCATCCGAGTAGATGTCACATTTTTGGATGGCAGAATAGAGGATGTTTTTGACTGCTTAAGCAGGTGCAAACCCGATTTGCCTATTGTGAAAAATTATCAGTGATATTTTTGATGGATTTCGCAAAGGTCCGTTATGACAGACCTGCCGGTTTCGGGAAATAGAATGTACCGTCCAGTTGCTCTTTTGGCGACTGGATTTTTTATGGAATAGAAATAGGTGTAAAGTTAAAGAAACCAAGCTGGTTCTTCTAAAAGCTATCATTTTTTCTTAGTGATTTTTCTGATTCCCTGTGTTATAATAAGAAAGATTAAAAATGTAATTTATCAAAAGGAGAATCTCCAATGGGACGTAAATGGGCCAATATTGTGGCAAAGAAAACGGCCAAAGACGGCGCAAACTCAAAAGTGTATGCTAAGTTTGGTGTAGAAATCTATGTAGCGGCTAAAAAAGGTGATCCAGATCCAGAGTCTAACACAGCTTTGAAATTTGTTATTGACCGAGCTAAGCAGGCTCAGGTGCCGAAGCATGTTATTGACAAAGCTATTGATAAGGCAAAAGGAAACACCGACGAAACCTTTACTGAAGGCCGCTATGAAGGATTTGGGCCAAACGGTTCTATGCTGATTGTCGATACTCTGACTTCAAATGTCAATCGGACTGCAGCCAATGTTCGTGCTGCTTTTGGTAAAAATGGCGGTAATATGGGAGCTAGCGGCTCTGTATCTTATCTTTTTGATAATAAAGGCGTGATTGTCTTTGCGGGTGACGATGCCGACAGCGTCTTTGAACAGCTGCTGGAAGCGGATGTGGATGTTGATGATGTTGAAGCAGAAGAAGGAAGCATCACTGTCTATACAGTGCCAACTGACCTTCACAAGGCTATCGTGGCTCTGCGTGAATCTGGCATTCAAGAATTCCAAGTAACCGAGCTGGAAATGATTCCTCAGTCTGAAGTAGAGTTGACTGGTGAAGACCTCGAAACCTTTGAAAAACTTTATAGCGTTTTGGAAGACGACGAAGATGTCCAAAAAATCTATACGAATGTAGATGGATTCTAAAGATACTTGACCTGTAGTTGGAGCTACAGGTTTTTCTGTGATGAGAAGCCTCAAACTGTATTTACCAGCGCAGCTAAGTATGGTAAAATAGAAAGGTCATATTATTAAGTTATTAAGGAGACAATGATGAAAAAAGTATTTCAATACACAACCTTGCTTTTAGCAGGAATGAGCTTAACTGCCTGTGCCTTGCTTCCGACTCCAAATCAGGATCTTACAAGTAAGCAAAGTCAGGAGAAGAAGGACAAGAAAGTAGCCAGCAATGGACAGGTAGATATCAAGATTAAGGACGGCCAGTTTATTTTGCCAAGCAACGGGGCCGCTGATTCAAAATACTTGGCTTTGTCATTGGAAATTAAGAATAAAACGGATGAAAAAATTATGATTTCCTCCTCAGACATTGGTTTCTACGATTTAGAAGGTGAGAAAATCCAACCGGTCGGAGTTTATGATGATGCAGAAAACTTTAAAATACTAAAATATGAAGATTTAGCTAAGGGAAAGACTCTGTCTGGTTATCTTGTATTTAAGGTTGAAAAGGATAAAAAATATGAACTGCACTATGAGAAGAAAACTTATGATGCTGATGAGAAAAGCAAAGAAATCAAGCTAAATGTTGATCCTTCGAGTTATCCTGATCAAATCGAAGATTCAAAGAAATTAGCTTCTGATTATCTGAATGCCGTTTTCTTAGGTGGAGACGCCAAAAGCAAAGACAAGGCAAAGTCATCCAAGGGCAAGGAAGATTTTGTCTTAGGCGGTAATTTGGAGCAAGATAAAAATGATTTTAGAGCAGCTTTTGCTGAAGACTTCAAACGTAAATTGCATGACTATCCCTTTACTGATAAGGAAGTCAATGCCTTTATCGATGCCTATGTGGAAAATAATGCAAAACGCTCCGAAATTTCTTATACAGTAGCCCAGTACATGCCGAATGAGATAGTGATCAAGATTAAACCGAGAACGGTCAGTCTAAGCAAAACCATCCTGAACTACAGTAAAGAGTTTTCTGATAAGCATCGTTCTGAGTATGCGAATCTTTCGGAATTCTATAAAGCACAAGATAAGAATTATGCTGATGACATGATGGCTGGATTGGACTCACGGCCGCTTCTCACCCCAGAACGAGATTATCAGCTGAAATTTGTCAAGACAGATGGCAAATGGGTCTTGGAGCGTGATTTTTCTTATGAATCCATTGTCATTTCTTTCGAAGGCGATATCTCATAATAGCAAAATTAGAGGGCTAATTATTGATTATTTGCTCTCTATTTTTGTATCCGCGTCCAGCTTTGTGCTATACTGGTTGATAGATAGGTGTATTCGAGTAAAGGAGTCGGCCATGAAAAAATTTTATGATAAACTGATGCAAACGCGGCATTATCTTCATCAGCATCCAGAGCTGTCTGGGCAGGAATTTGAAACGACGGCTTTTCTAAAAGGCTATCTGGAAGATTTGGAGATTAGGATTTTGGAATCCGGTCTGAAAACGGGCTTGGTTGCCGAGATTGGCTCTGGCAAGCCGGTTATTGCCCTGAGGGCTGATATCGATGCTCTGCCCATTTTGGAGCGGACAGGTCTACCTTATGCCAGTCAGAATTCAGGCGTCATGCACGCTTGCGGCCATGATTTTCATCAGACCAGCCTTTTGGGGGCAGCGGAGCTGCTCAAGGCTATGGAAGGAGATTTGAGAGGGACAATCCGTCTGATTTTCCAGCCGGCTGAGGAAACTTCTCTGGGAGCCAGTCAGGTACTTGCGACTGGTTTGCTGGACAATGTGTCTGCGATTATCGGCTTTCACAATATGCCCCAGCTTAAGGCGGGGCAGCTGGCACTTAAAGCTGGAGCCATGATGGCTGGGGTTGAGAAGTTCAAGGTTGAAGTAGAAGGTGTCAGCAGCCATGCGGCTAGACCGGATTTGGGGGTTGATACAGTATTGACCTTGACTAGTATGATTCAAAACCTGCAGGCTCTAGTGGCTCGCACAGTGTCTCCTTTTGAAGCAGCTGTCTTATCTGTGACTCATATCGAAGCAGGAGCAACCTGGAATGTACTGCCGCAGTCGGGCTTTTTTGAAGGGACGATTCGCAGCTTCAATCCGACCTTGCAGCAGCGTCTCAAGGAAGACTTTATCCGAATTGTAGAGAATACAGCGGAGAATTTTGGTGCTCAAGTCAGGATTTCTTGGGACCATACACCGCCAGTGACCTATAATGATCCCGAATTGGCTGATCTGCTCTATGAGCACTCACAGAATCTGGCTAAGGTCCTGCCTGCCAGTCCATCCTCGGCTGGAGAAGATTTTGCCTTTTATCAGGAGAAGCTTCCAGGCGTCTTTGCCTTTATCGGCTCAAATGGTGCGGAAAATGCTCCTGACCTCCATCACGACAGCATGGTCATTGACGACGAAGCCTTCAAAGTTTCCGTTCCTTACTATGTCGAAAGTGCCCTCTTTCTCTTGCAGTACTACAGGCAGAAAGTCAAGTAAATGACTGCCTCAAAGCTGATAAAGAAAAGCTATCACCTCCATAAAAAATATATAATGGTCAAGTTTCTCCTTATTTGATATGATAAAGAAAGACTTTTTAGGAGGAATTCGAAATATGAACCTGAAGAAAACCTTGAAATACTTCTCTCTAGCAGCCGTCAGTGTCTTGGCCCTTGGTGCCTTGGTGGCTTGCTCATCATCAAGTGAGAAGAAAACAGAGAAAACAAAGGTAGAAGTCGGAACAGTGGGAACGACCAAACCATTTTCATACGAGGATAAAGACGGTAAACTGACTGGCTACGATATCGAAGTCCTTCGTGCTATCTTTAAGGACTCAGACAAGTATGAAGTCAATTTCAATAAGACCAAGTGGGCTTCTATCTTTTCAGGTCTGGACAGTGACCGTTACCAGATCGGTGCCAATAATATCAGTTATTCCGAGGAACGGGCTAACAAATATCTCTATGCTAGTCCATATGCGAAAAATCCAACAGTTTTAGTTGTCCGTAAGGGTGAGGGAATCAAATCGCTTGATGACATTGGCGGCAAGTCTACTGAGGTTGTTCAGGGGACTTCAACAGCTCAGCAACTAGAGGACTATAACAAGGAACATAGCGATAATCCGACAAAAATCAATTATACGGACGGCACCATTCAGCAAATCTTGGCCAATCTCAATGACGGCCGTACGGACTATAAGATTTTTGAGCGCATAACTGTAGAGTCTATTATCAAAGACCAAGGCTTGGATAATCTGGAAGTGATTGAACTTCCAAGCGACCAGCAGCCTTATGTCTATCCGATTATTGCAAGCGGTCAGGAAGACCTGCAAAAATTTGTCAACAAGCGAATCAAGGAACTCTATGAGGACGGTACGCTTGAAAAACTATCACAAGAATTCTTTGGCGGCTCTTACCTGCCAGATGCAAAAGACATCAAGTAAGAAATCCCATCAAGTCCAGTCTGCATTTGGCTGATTAGACTTTGATACAAGAAATACGATAAGGGCGGGGAAGCTGATTTCCCCAGCCCTTTATCTGCTGTTAATAGGAGTAACGCATGCCTTTCTCAACTGAGACTGAACAAATCAAGAAATTTGAAAACGACGAGGTAGCCCAGCACTATTTTGAAGTGCTGCGGACCTTGATTTCTAAAAAATCAATCTTTGCCCAGCAGGTTGGTCTTCAGGAAGTAGCCAATTATTTAGGAGAGATTTTTACAGCTGCAGGTGCCAAGGTCATGATTGACGACAGCTATACTGCTCCATTTATTTTGGCGGAGTTTCTTTCTTCAAATCCTGCTGCTAAGACTATTATTTTCTACAACCACTACGATACAGTGCCGGCAGACGATGACCAGCCATGGACAAATGATCCTTTTACATTGTCTGTTCATTATGGGGTTATGTATGGGCGAGGAGTGGATGATGACAAGGGGCACATTACTGCTCGTCTGACGGCTGTTCGCAAGTATATTCGAGAGCATGGTGATTTGCCAGTCAATATCATCTTTATGATGGAAGGGGCAGAAGAGTCTGCTTCGACAGATTTGGATAAATATCTGGCCAAGCATCGCAAACGCCTGCGAGGAGCGGATTTGCTGGTTTGGGAGCAAGGCAGCCGCAACAATCTTGGACAGCTAGAAATCTCAGGCGGTAACAAGGGAATTGTTACCTTTGACATGACGGTCAAAAGTGCAGATGTAGACATTCATTCCAGCTTCGGTGGTGTTATCAATTCAGCTTCTTGGTATTTGCTCAATGCTTTATCCAGCTTGCGCAGTCCAGACGGCCGCATTCTAGTTGAAGGCATTCATGAGCAGATTCAAGAGCCAAATGAACGAGAGCTGGCCCTAATTGAGGAATATGCCCTGCGGACTCCTGAAGAGTTGAGTCAGGTCTATGGCTTGAAATTGCCGGTTCTATTGGACGAGCGGAAGGCATTTCTCCGTCGCTTTTACTTTGAGCCTTCTCTAAATATTGAAGGTTTCGGATCAGGCTATCAAGGCCAAGGGGTTAAAACTATTTTACCTTCAGAGGCCCAGGCTAAGATGGAGGTTCGTCTGGTGCCTGGTCTGGAGCCAAAGGATGTGTTAGACAAGATTCGTCAGCAGCTGGACAAGAATGGCTATCCGGCTGTTGAACTGACCTATACCTTGGGAGAGATGAGCTATCGCAGCGACATGAGCGCACCATCCATTCTTAATCTTATCGAGCTGGCTAAAGATTATTATCAAGAGGGCGTCTCTGTACTGCCGACTTCAGCTGGAACTGGTCCGATGCACACGGTCTATGAAGCCTTGGAGGTTCCTATGGCAGCTTTCGGACTTGGAAATGCCAACAGCCGAGACCATGGCGGAGATGAGAATGTGAAAATTGCTGATTACTATACACATATAGAGCTCATTCAAGATTTGATTGGCAGTTACCGTCAAGCTAACTAGCGGGAAAGGAAGACTTATGCTATACTCTATAAGAAAAGACAAACTAAAGCAGGCTGGCTTCTTTTACCTCTTTTATTTTTTAGCCATGATCTTAGGCGTCTTGATTGGGCTTTTATTTGACCGCTCAGGCAATATGTTTTACGCTCCAGCTTTTACAGCTTTCTTTGGCGGAGTTCTGTTTATCTTCTATACTGAGAAAATAAAGACCTTCGGTCTGATCAGCGGCCTAGGTTGTCTGCTGGGTCTCTTCTTTCTGCTTAGTCGACATGGCTTTGGGGCCTTTCTACCTGGTTTGATTTGTGGTATTTTAGCGGATCTTATAGCTCGGTCAGGCGGCTATCAAAAGACTGTTAGAAGCTTGCTGGCTTTTATGGTTTTCAGCTTTAGCACAGCGGGTCCTATTTTCCTAATGTGGCTGGCACCCAAGCAGTACGAAGCTAGTCTTCTTGCCAGAGGAAAGACTCAGGCTTATATTGAGCAGGTCATGCTTAAGCCAGAACCTAGCTTAGTCCTCTGGTTTGTAGTTAGCATTTTACTGGGCGCTTTACTTGGATTCCTGTTAGGAAGGAAAATCCTTAAAGCTAGACTTTCCAAGTCAGCTTCAGTCTAAATATTATTGTAAATATAACTAAGGAGAAAACATGAACAATTTACTCGTACTCCAGTCGGACTTTGGTCTGGTAGATGGAGCTGTGTCAGCCATGATAGGAGTAGCGCTAGAAGAGTCGCCCACTCTGAAAATTCATCATCTGACTCACGATATCACCCCTTATAATATCTTTGAGGGAAGCTATCGTCTCTTTCAGACAGTTAATTACTGGCCAGCAGGAACGACCTTTGTGTCAGTAGTGGATCCGGGCGTTGGTTCCAAGCGTAAGAGTGTCGTAGCCAAGACTAAAAAGGGCCAGTACATCGTCACGCCTGACAATGGCACCCTGTCTTTCATCAAGAAGCATGTCGGCATTGAGGCCATTCGGGAAATTTCTGAAGTGGAAAATCGCCGTAAGGATACGGAGCATTCCTACACTTTCCACGGCCGTGATGTCTATGCCTATACAGGTGCCAAGCTAGCCAGCGGCCATATCAGCTTTGAAGAAGTTGGACCAGAGCTAAAAGTTGAAGACATTGTCGAAATTCAGGTAGTTGAGACCACGCTGGCGGAGAATTATGTCAGCGGAGCTATTGATATCCTGGATGTTCGCTTCGGCTCTCTCTGGACCTCTATTACCCGCGAGGAATTCTGCACCTTGAAACCAGAATTTGGCGACCGCTTTGAAGTTACTATTTACAATAATGACATGCTGGTCTATCAAAACCAAGTAACCTATGGCAAGTCCTTTGCGGATGTCCGCATCGGCCAGCCTATCCTCTATATCAACTCCCTCTATCGGGTTGGCTTAGCGATTAACCAAGGTTCCTTTGCTAAGGCCTACAATGTTGGTGTCGGTGCCCAGTGGCATATTGAAATCAAGAGAATTGAAAATTAAGGAAGA
This sequence comes from Streptococcus sp. 27098_8_82, assembly GCF_041431615.1. Taxonomy (NCBI): domain Bacteria; kingdom Bacillati; phylum Bacillota; class Bacilli; order Lactobacillales; family Streptococcaceae; genus Streptococcus; species Streptococcus sp. 27098_8_82. The sequence goes on along the minus strand of NZ_JAPVYB010000002.1, from coordinate 234,283 downwards.
AGAAAATGAAAAATAATACAATCAGAAACGTAGTCGCAACAGGAATTGGAGCTGCCCTATTCGTGGTCATCGGAATGATCAATATCCCAACGCCTGTACCCAATACCAGTATCCAGCTCCAATACCCTCTGCAAGCTCTTTTTAGCGTCATCTTTGGACCAATTGTCGGTTTCCTGATGGGCTTCATTGGCCATGCCATTAAAGACGCTATGAGTGGTGGCGGACTTTGGTGGTTCTGGATTGCTGGCAGCGGAGTCTTTGGTCTATTGGTTGGTTTCTTTAGAAAATTCTTCCAAGTAGAAGATGGCAAATTTGAAGTCAAGGATATTATCCGCTTTAACTTGATTCAGTTTGGAGCCAATGCAATCGCTTGGCTAATCGGCCCGATTGGTGACGTGATTGTATCTGGTGAGCCGGTCAATAAGGTTATTGCTCAAAGTATTGTAGCAATTCTGGTGAATTCTGCGACAGTAGCAGTCATCGGTACAGTCTTGCTGACTGCTTACGCTCGCACCCGCACCCGCGCAGGAAGTCTGAAAAAGGATTGATTACATCAAAAATTGAAAGATTGGGAGAATTCCCAGTCTTTTTTTGTACAAAATAAAAAACAAAATGTAATTTATATATTGCATTATTTAAAATATATTGTATAATAGACTTATAAAAATGAAGGGAGAAGCGATATGAAATACATCAAAAATATATATTCACCACTTATTTGGCTTGTTTTGGGTATCATTTTTTTGGTTATAGGACTGAACAATCAAAATCAGACTTTTCTTATTTTTGCTGGCAGTGATATTACAATTGGTTGTGCACTTTTAGGCATAGCAACTAAGAAGAAAAATGATAAGGACGATGACCATGGCAAAAAATCTTAGACTAAAAATGGCACGAGCTGAGCATGATATGACCCAGGGGGACTTGGCAGATGCTATCGGAGTGACCCGCCAGACCATTGGCCTGATTGAGGCAGGTAAGTACAATCCCAGTCTCAGTTTATGCTTAGCGATTTGCAAATGTCTCAATAAGACGCTGGATCAATTGTTTTGGATTGAATAGAGAAAGGACTAGTCATGAAAATTAAACTTATTAAACGACAGATCTTGGACGAGCGGGAAGAGCAGCTGGTTAATAAGGCTGGTATGGAGGCTTTTAGTCTCTTCTTGTATGGTGGTTTAGCCTTATATGCTGGTTCTGTAGCTATGAATGCTAGAGCCATTAACTATCAGCCCTTCTTGGTTTTGATCATTATCGCCTGCTTATATTTCTTCTTTCGGGCTCAGTATCTGGGAGCCAATTATTACAATAGTTTCAGTCTGACTATTTGGGGTATAGCAGCTTGGACGGGGTCTCTAACTCTTTTGATTGCCTGCCAGAATTTCCAACTGAATCATGTTATTTATCATAACAGTGTTTTTCACCCCATGTTTCTATTTGTTATTTTTATTACGTTTGTCATTCACTTTCCCTTTATGCTGCTAGTCAATATTTTCTTGGAGTATATAAATAAATGGCAGAAAAAGCGATTTGAGAAGTATTTGGATCAGTTGGAAGAAGAGCGTTGACTTGTCCTTTGAATCATGTTATTTATCATAACAGTGTTTTTCACCCCATGTTTCTATTTGTTATTTTTATTACGTTTGTCATTCACTTTCCCTTTATGCTGCTGGTCAATATTTTCTTGGAGTTTATAAATAAATGGCAGAAAAAGCGCTTTGAGAAGTATTTGGACCAATTGGAAGAAGAGCGATAAGTTATCCTTCTCATTTAAACTTTCCAGCTCTGCTATTTTTCAAACAAATATTTTGCCCAGTTTTTTCAATCAGGTTATAATAAATAGATGAATTAAAAATTCAGAAAATTTTATAGAGAAAAGAGAGTTGAAATCTTATGGCAAAAGATATTCGCGTCCTACTTTACTACAAATATGTTCCGATTGAGAATGCTGAGAAATTTGCAGCTGATCATCTGGCCTTTTGTAAATCTATCGGTCTGAAAGGCCGTATCTTGGTGGCAGATGAGGGAATCAACGGAACGGTTTCTGGTGATTATGAAACCACTCAAAAATACATGGATTATGTGCACAGCCTTCCGGGCATGGAAGACCTTTGGTTCAAGATTGACGAAGAAAACGAGCAAGCTTTCAAGAAAATGTTTGTTCGCTACAAGAAAGAAATTGTGCACTTGGGCTTGGAAGACAATGATTTTGACAATGACATCAACCCACTAGAGACGACAGGAGCTTACCTGTCACCTAAGGAATTTAAGGAAGCACTCTTGGACGAAGACACTGTTGTCTTGGACACTCGTAACGACTATGAATACGATTTAGGTCACTTCCGCGGAGCCATTCGTCCAGATATCCGCAACTTCCGTGAGTTGCCACAATGGGTCCGTGATAACAAAGAGAAGTTCATGGACAAGCGCGTGGTTGTTTACTGTACTGGTGGTGTTCGCTGTGAGAAATTCTCAGGCTGGATGGTGCGTGAAGGATATAAGGATGTCGGTCAGCTTCATGGCGGTATCGCGACTTACGGCAAGGATCCAGAAGTTCAAGGGGAGCTTTGGGACGGCAAGATGTATGTATTTGATGAGCGTATCTCTGTTGATATCAACCATGTTAATCCAGTTGTGATTGGGAAAGACTGGTTTGATGGGACTCCTTGCGAGCGCTATGTCAACTGTGGCAATCCAGAGTGTAACCGCCGCATCCTGACTTCAGAAGAAAATGAAGACAAGTACCTCCGTGGCTGTTCTCACGAATGTCGCGTTCACCCTCGCAATCGCTATGTGGCTGAAAACGGCTTGAGCCAGGCAGAAGTGGTGGAGCGTTTGGCTGCTATTGGAGAAAGCTTGGAAACACTGGTAGCTCAGTAATTTAATCGTGAAGATAAAAACTTTAGATGTTTCAAGTGTCTAAAGTTTTTTTATTATTTATTTGCAGCTTAGCTTTTCTTTATTCAGGTTCTGATTTTTTGTCCTTTCTTTTTGATGTGATATAATGAGCTTAAATAAATGGGAAAGGAGCAAGTCTATGTCTAAAGCTATCATGGAAGAAGTGGCGGCCTATCTACGTCAGCATACAGATCAAGAGCTGAGTCTGACCGATTTGGCTCAGTATTTCCATTATAGTCCTTCCCATCTATCCAGAACTTTCAAGAAAAAGATGGGCTTTTCTATCAAGCAATATGTGGAAGCTCTTAAGATGGAAAAAGGGATTCAGGAAATTGTGGAAGGCCGGCAAAATGTGACCGAGACCTCTATGGAAGCTGGTTATGATAGTCTAGGCAGTTTTTCCAATACTTTTAAGCGGCATACTGGACTTTCGCCTAAAAAATATTATCAGGAATCAACCAAGGCTTATGATTTTATGATCAAACAGCTGGATGAGAAGGGAGCTTTCTTGCATCAGGATCCCGACTGTAAAAGTGGCAATCGCTTGACTGTGGCGCTATCTTATCCTGAGGGGTATGAACCACGCATTAGCTGTGTCGGGCTTTTTAAAACCCGCATACCCAAAGAAGAGCCAGTTATCGGAGTAGCATTGAGTCAGGAGAGACGGTTTACTTTTGAAAATGTACCCGATGGTCACTACTATCTTTTGGCCTGTGAATTGCTGGAGGATTTACACCTGTCTAAAAACTATGTCTTGAAGCATAACTTTCGCTGGGGCAGTGATGAGCCTCTCACATTTTCAGGCGATAGCATCTATCAAGAGGAAATCAGCATGCGCAGGCCCTTGCCCAGTGATCCACCTATTACAGTTAATCTTCCAGTTTTAATCATGCGTTCCCTAGCCAAACAAGCGCAATTGAGAATAAGAAAATTTTTATCCTAATTGATAAACTGATACTAGAGATTTATTCTCAGATATAAAAAATTGGAGGAACAATAATGAAATTAGACGTGTTTTTAAGTTTTAATGGTCAGGCCGAAGAAGCTTTTCGTTTTTATGCTGACCTTTTTCAGACAGAGATTAAGGGACTTGTCCGAGCCAGTGAGATGATGGATCCAGCTGACCTTCCTGCAGAAAAACGGGATAAGCTTGCCTGGATTGCCTTAGATACGGAAAACTTAACCCTGCATGGTGAAGATGTAGGCATTTTTAACGACCTATCTATTCCTAGCAATCATCAGCCCAATCAATGGTTAGTTCTGAGCCCAGACAGTAGAGAAGAAGCCGATGAGCTCTTTGCCAAGCTTGCTGAAGGTGGGCAAATTCTCTATCCTTTAGAGGAACAAGCTTTCGCAGAGTTTTATGGCCGCTTGATTGACCGTTTTGGTATCGGCTGGGATGTGATGAAATGAGGTAGAAGGATGGCTTATAGTGAATCCTTAGCCCAGCAAGTCCGTGCCATTTTAGCTACTGATCTTCCTCCTCATGTTTTTGAAGAAGAGCTAGAAGAGAAGAAGATGTTTGGTGGCTTGGCTTTTATGGTTCGAGGTAAGATGACCGTTACTGTGAGTTCGAGAAGTCAAGAGCTTGTCATGGTACGCATCGGTAAGGAACTGGAAAAGCAGGTCCTGCCTAAAAATGGTGCCAGTGTCACAGTGATGAAGGGTAGGCTTTATCATGGCTATATTGATTTAGATGGCGAAGGACAAAAGGAACTGCCTTACTGGATCAAGCTAGCCTTGTCCTACAATCAGGAGCTGACGCAGCAGGATAAAAAGTAAGAAGTGCTCAGAATGAGTTTTGCTTTCTTAGAAGTTTGTTCATTACCTTTTTATGAAATTCAAATATATTCTTAGAATCTGTATTGATGAAGCTTTCAATCGGAAAGTCTCTTCATGGATACAGGTTTTTTCGTCTTTTTCTTCCAAAAATGTTATACTAATACCAGAGTCCGTTTTGCGAATGAAGTTTATTTTTAAAAGTCTTGGAGAAAATCTAGTTTGTACCAGTATTGAGTTTTGTTTTTGCATTTTCTCGTTTTCTGAAAGGCTTTTGTAGTTAGAAAGGAGCATGGTATGAGTATTTCTTTTTACATTCAGAACCGAAAGGGCTTGTTTAGCTATAAGGCGGTCGAAACACCCTTATCTCTGGTTTCCTTGGTGGAAGGGCTTGAGGTCGTAGGCCTCAAGGGCGATAAGGCTTATCAATCCTTGGATCAGGTCGGAACTTTTCTGGCTGTCTACTGGGAAGGGGCAGGCCGTGGGTTTGAAGTTTATTATCTGTCAGACCGGGAAACCTACCAGGTCCGCGTCTTGACACCATCAACGGTGGGTGACTGGAAAGGGGCCATTCTCTTCATGAGTCGTTTGGCTCAGAAGATGAAGCAGGATATTGTTGATGAATACGGCAATACTTACACTGCTGACGGGATTTTTAATATTGATTTTGAAGCGGATATTCTCTATGGCCTGAACGATGCCAGAGTTGCAGCTGCGCCTATGCATGTTTTCGAAGGCTATGCTCATGATTTGTACATGTCGCAGGAAAAACTTCTGGAACTATTCAAAGCTGAAGATCCTGTGGAGGAGTTTGGCAGGCAGATGGCCGAGATGCAGCAGGTTCAGAGTCAATTTTCTACTCCTAAGTATTATAAGGATCAGGGTGGGAAATATCTGGGCTCTTATGTTCTGGCAGAAGGAGTGGACACAGTCCTTCCGACTCAGCCCATGCCCAAGGGTTACCTGATTAAAGAGATGATTGAGAGCGGTGCTAGTCAAGACATGAAATGGCATCTCCACATCCTGATAGAGGATGCTAGCAGTCCGCAGGGCTATAAATACTTGACAACAAAGGACTTAAAAGCTTTTTTGGAGAAGATTCCGGACACTCACCGCACCTATCTGGATTCCAGTCAGATCCGGATTCAGCCACTCAATCGGCTGGAACTGGAAGCCATTTTGGATCAACTTCCCGATGGAGAACCGAAGTTTTAAAGGCTAGGAAAATCTACTTTTTGAATCTTAACAGAGCTGCCAAAAGGCGGCTTTTTTAGGGCTGTCAGCAGTTCTCACAATTTTGTGACTCTTTTCTTTTTGATGACATTGTTGAAAATATCTTGAAAATTTCAGAGAGAAGCTATAGAATAGAGGTCAGTTTTATAAAAAGGAGAACGAAATGAAAGAAAAACACATGCTAATCTTGGGCTGGGTGGCTACTTTTATGTCTGTTATGATGTATGTTTCCTATATCCCACAGATTATGAATAATCTAGCTGGCAACAAGGGTGACTTTATCCAGCCTTCAGTAGCTGCTCTAAACTGTACTCTCTGGGTCATTTATGGTCTATTTAAAGAGAAACGGGATATTCCTTTGGCAGCGGCTAATATGCCGGGCATCGTATTTGGCTTGATTACTGCTGCTACAGCCCTTATGTAAGATAAGATTGGGAGTTGTTCCCAGTCTTTTTTGTTGGAAAAACATTGGATAAAGCATTCACTTCACGTGTAGCTATAGAGCTTGCCTATGGCTTTTCCTATGTAGAAAATATGCAGGCAGCGTTCAGCAGACAGCCTTTTTATGATACAATGGTAAGATGAAGTCAGTGGAGATCTGCTGACTGTTTCATCAGGAAGAAAGGGATAAGAGAGCAAGCCTATGATACTTGAAGAATTTGACCAAAGTCGCAAGGCCATCATCAACCCAGAAGACTTGAATGAATCCATAGAAGGTTTTCCGGAGACGGCTGTTTCCTGCTTTGCCAGAGAGACTTTTGCGCGGATGTTGGCTGATTTTGAGCATGAACTGATTACGACAACTAGCATGGCTAATATTGAAATTCCTATCTATCCGTATTTTGCAGATGGACGGGAACTGGCTCTCTTCAATGCACCGGTTGGAGCTTCGGCCTGTGTAGCTATTCTGGAAGACTTGATTGCTTTTGGTATGAAGAAGCTGGTGCTTTTCGGTACTTGTGGCATCTTGGATGAGGAGATTAAGGAAACGTCCGTCATTATCCCGACGGAGGCCCTGCGAGATGAGGGGACTAGCTATCACTATCAGCCAGCTAGCCGTGAGCAGGAAGTCAATCTTGGCCTGAAAGATTTTTTGACGGCTTTTCTGGATGAGCGTGGTATTTCCCACAGCAAGGGCAAGGTCTGGACGACAGACGGTATTTACCGTGAGACGCCTGCTAAGCTCCGCCAGAGAAAGGCCGAGGGAGCCATCTGTGTGGATATGGAATGCTCAGCTGTAGCTGCTTTGGCAGCCTTTCGAGAGATATCCGTCTGCCAGTTCTTCTATGCAGCCGACCACTTGTCTGAGGAAGCTTGGGATATGCGCAACCTGGCCAATCATGCAGACTTAGACGAAAAAGATAAGATTGCCAATCTAGCGATTCAAATCGCTCTGGCACTATAGAGAAATAAGATGAAAAAACCAATTATCCAATTTGAAGACTTTAGCTTTCAATATCAGGCTCAGTCTGAGCCGACCCTGAAGCAGATTAATCTGACTATTTACGAGGGGGAGAAGGTTCTGATTGTCGGACCATCTGGCTCTGGTAAGTCAACGCTGGGCCAGTGTCTCAATGGGATTATCCCCAACATTTATAAAGGAGAGGCCAGCGGACAGATCTTGATTAAGGGACAGCCAGCCTTTGAATCCAGTATTTATGATAAGTCTAATCTTGTCAGTACGGTCTTGCAGGACACGGATGGCCAGTTTATTGGGCTTAGTGTAGCAGAAGATCTGGCCTTTGCGTTGGAAAATGATGTGATGGAGCTGTCGCTTATGCGCGAAAAAGTCCGAACCTGGTCAGAGAAGCTAGATTTAGCGGAGCTTTTGCAGCATCGGCCTCAGGATTTATCAGGCGGTCAAAAGCAGCGCGTCAGTCTGGCTGGGGTTTTGATTGACGAGAGTCCTATTCTGCTTTTTGACGAGCCCTTGGCCAATCTGGATCCCAAGTCGGGTCAGGATACCATTGATTTGATTGACCAGCTTCATCGGGAGACGGAAACGACGACTCTGATTATCGAGCACCGCTTGGAAGATGTTCTTTACAGACCGGTAGACAGAATAGTGCTTGTCAATGACGGACGCATTCTCTTTAATGGACAGCCAGATGACCTGCTCAGAACCCAGCTGCTAGCTGAAAATGGTATTCGCGAGCCACTCTATGTTACTACTCTGCGCCAACTGGGTATTGATGTGGAAAAGACTGAGGGATTGTCCCGCTTGGATCAGCTGCAGTTGGCAGATGTGACCTTTGAGGGCAGGGATTGGTCTGACTCTGACAAAGGGCTTCAGGAGCCCTTGCTGGAACTGGAGCACGTTTCCTTTGCTTACCAGAGCGGCGGCAAGCCTATTTTGCAGGATATGAGCCTGAAGATTTTCAAGGGTGAGCGGATAGCTATCGTTGGTAAAAATGGAGCTGGTAAGTCAACCCTGGCCAAGGCCCTCTGTCAGTTTATCGAGACTGATGGGAGCTATAGGTGGAAAGGTCAGGACATCAAAGGAGACTCCATCAAGGAGCGAGCTGAGCGGATTGGCTATGTCCTCCAGAATCCCAATCAGATGATTTCGGCAGCCATGATTTTTGATGAAGTGGCTCTAGGCTTGCGCTTGCGCGGACTGGCAGAAGCGGAAATCGAAGAGCGGATCCATGCGGCTCTTAAAACGTGCGGCCTCTATGAATTCCGTAGTTGGCCGATTTCGGCCCTGTCTTTCGGCCAGAAGAAGCGGGTGACTATTGCGTCTATCTTGGTGCTGAATCCCGAGATTATCCTCTTGGATGAACCGACAGCCGGTCAGGACCAGTGCCATTATACCGAGATGATGGACTTTCTAGACGAGCTCAACCAGCAGGGACATACGATTATCATGATTACCCACGATATGCAGCTGATGCTAGATTATTCAGATCGGGCAGTGGTTGTGGTGGATGGTCAGATTTTAGCCGATAAGGCGCCTGCGCAGGTGCTGACAGATCAAGAGTTGATTACGGCGGCTCATCTAAAGGAAACGTCAATCTTTACTCTGGCTGAGAAGATTGGTGCCGATCCTCTGGCTTTGACCGAGTTTTATATGCGAGAAAAGGAGGACAAGCATGCTTAATCAGCGAAAATTAATCGGCTACCATGCAGGCGAGACGTTTCTTCATGGTCTGTCTGGTGCCAGCAAGATGCTGTTCTTCGTTCTGGTATCAGTAGCAGCTATGATCAGCTATGATACTCGCTTTTTGCTGGGGCTAGCCCTGCTGTCCCTCTGCCTCTTTCGCCTGTCCCATATCCGCATCCGAGACATTTCATTTGTTTTAGTCTTTGCGGCATCCTTTGCTGCTCTTAACTTAGTGATGGTCTATCTTTTCGCGCCTGAGTATGGTGTCGATATCTATGGAACTAAAGATGTCCTCTGGACCGGATGGGGATCTTATAATCTAACAGCTCAGGAGCTGTTCTACCTCTTTAATCTCCTGCTCAAGTATGTTTCGACCATACCTCTGGCAGTGATTTTCCTCATGACAACCCATCCCAGTCAGTTTGCTTCCAGCCTGCATCAGCTTGGTATTTCCTATAAAATTGCTTACGCGGTCAGTCTGACGCTCCGCTATATTCCAGATTTGCAGGAAGAATTCTTCCTAATCAGGATGTCTCAGGAAGCGCGTGGTCAGGAATTATCCAAGAAAGCCAAACTGACTCAGCGCGTGAAAGGAAATCTGCAGATTATCATTCCGCTGATTTTTAGCTCACTAGAGCGCATCAATACCATTGCCACAGCAATGGAGCTGCGCCGTTTCGGAAAAAATAAAAAACGGACCTGGTACACCTATCAAGCTCTAAGCAAACGAGATATGCTGGTACTGACACTGGCAGTCGCCTTTCTATTGCTCTGCTTTGCCCTCTTCGCAGTCAATCACGGCCGCTTTTATAACCCGTGGAGGTAGGATAAAGTGTGTGAACTTCGTTTAATATATATTAGGAGGATAACTACTAGGTGGAAGAAAGAATAAAGAGTAGATTCCGTAAGGACTTATTATTTCCTGTTTTATATGGTTTAGGAGGTATAATTTTTCTCTTCTATATGCCACATGCGGACGAATTTGGCTTTTGGGCATCCTTGATTTTTGCTGCTTTGCTACTACTAATGAGTGCACTTTTTACCTGGCTTGCTTGGATTACTAGGCAAAAGAGCTTGCAGAGCTATCAGAAGCTTTATTCTCATTATCCGGAGCTAGAGAAGGAGTTTTACAAGATTTACAACCAGTCTCGCTATTCACGTGAAAAACTATCTCTTTATCTTTATAAGGATGCAATCATACGAGATGATACCTATTTTCAGTTTCTTATGCTTTCTGATTTAACTGATTTGACTATTAAGATTGAGAAAGTTCAAGAGAACAAGTACGTCAAGTATCCTCATCTATATTTGTATTATAGTCCCATGAGTGCCAACAAAGATATTCGTCTGCATCTGGGACGCTATACTAATCAAAATTATGTTGAACTATTACAGTTTTTAGATGTGGTTAATCAAGTTGCCCCTCAGATTAGAATCTATAATGAAGCAAAAAATAATATTCTCTAATGGCGAAGAAAAACCAGGCAATCCTTGCCTGATTTTTTTCTTATAACGGTCTTTTATTTGGCATACCGGCCTTGCGGGGGTATTTGTTGGGCGTTTCTTTCTTCTTTTCAACCACTGTGATAAAGCGGGGGGCACCGTTTGGCAGGGCATAGCTGAGGTTGTCTTGAACCTTGCTAAAGAGTAAGTTAAGGGCATTTTTTGCTTCTTCCAGTTCTTCTGGAGCATTAGAAGCCTTGAGTGCAAGGAGCTTGCCGCCAACTTTCAGATAGGGAATGGTCAGTTCAGATAGGACCTGCATCCGAGCAACCGCACGGGCAGTGACCAGATCAAATTGAGCTCGAAAAGCCTTGTCCTGAGCAAAGTCTTCTGCGCGACCGTGGTAGAAATGAACCTTGTCCAGCTCGAGCTCCTCTGCCAGCAGTTTGAGGAAGTTGATTCGTTTGTTGAGCGAGTCAATGATAGTCACATCCAGCTGGGGGCAGATGATTTTCATAGGGAGGCTGGGAAAGCCGGCCCCAGCTCCGATGTCCAGCAGCTTAAGTTCTTGATTACTAATCAGGCCTTGCAAAACGGGCGCTATTGAATCATAGAAATGCTTGAGATAGACTTCATTTTTCTCGGTGATAGCTGTCAGATTAATTTTTTCATTCCATTCAACCAGAAGTTCAAAATAACGCTCAAACTGGTCTTTCTGGCGGTCGGTCAGTTCGAACCCCTGCTGGGCTAAGAGCTGGTAAAATTCTTGCGGTGTCATAGTTTCATCCTTGTTTGTCTGTATTCATCCTATTATATCACAAAAAGGAGACCCCGGCATTCTGCCAAAGGGCCTCTTTTCTTATATGCCAATCTGATTGAGCTCCGCCAAGAGCAGCTGGCGCCGCTCATCCTGATTAGCAGCTGGGTCAAAGAGAACTTCTTTCTCTATCTCGCCATCTAAAATGAGCAGGACCTTGTCTGCATAGGTAGCTACGCTGGCATCGTGCGTCACTAGGAGAATACTTGCGCCCTGCTGGTGGAAGTGCTGCATGAGCTCCATAGCTTGACGGCCAGCCTGAGAGTTGAGCGCTCCTGTCGGCTCGTCAGCAAAAATGATTCGAGGCTGGTTCATGAGAGCCCGGCAGATGCCGGCTCGCTGGAGCTGGCCGCCCGATACCTGATGGATAGAGCGGTGAGCAATGTCCTTAATGCCAGTCAGAGCCATTAACTCCTTGGCTCGCTCATAGGCTGCCTTTCGCTCACTGCCTTTCTTACCAATGATACTTGGTAGGCAGATATTGTCTAGGATATTGAGATTTTTCAGGAAGGTTGCCTGCTGGAAGACAAAGCCGAAAGCCTCTCTACGAAGGCGGTCTAAGTCCTTGTCTTTCATAGCTAGCAAGTCCTGTCCCTGGTAAAGAATCTGGCCTTGGTCAGGTTTGTCAATGGTGGATAGAAGATTGAGAAGAGTGGATTTCCCGCAGCCAGACGGCCCCATGATGGCGATGAATTGGCCGCTTTCAATCTCTAGCGACAAATCACGGAGAATGGGCTCCTGATTTTCCTGATAGCTTTTGCTGAGGTTATGTGCTTCTAATAACATAGGCTTCTCCTCGGATGTAGAATTAATGCTAAGCGCTCGGAAACTATCTGCTTAAGGTCAATGTTCCTTGAGATAGCGTCCAATTTCCAGCTTGTTCAGCGCTCGGAGGCTGATGTGTGCTGCTGTGAGTCCGCTAAGAAGCAGAGCCAGCGGTGTCCATAGAAAAGTAAAGGACTTATTGGTGATGAGCTGGAGCTTGCTGATACCGAAGCTGCTGAGCAGCAGACTGCAGACTTCTTGCCCCAGACTAAGGAGCAGCAGGTCGGCTATTGCCAAAGCCAGCATCAAGATGAAGCAGACAGCGAGCAGGTAGTGGCTCCTGAGTCGTTCACTGCCAAATCCCAGCATCCGATAAAGTGCCAAGTCAGCTTGGTCCTTGGTGAAAATCATATAGACAAAGAGAGTCATAAGGATGAAGACAATGCTGAGTCCTGTCCAGAAAACGCTGGTCTGAATCAAGCGGAGCATGGCTAGAGTGTCATCAAAAGTCTGATGGAAAAAGTCTTCTACGTCAGTTAATTTATAATTGGAATAGCGTTTTTTCCATTCGTTGATTTTTTGAGTTTTGTTGCTAGCATCTTTAAGGTGGATGGTCGTCAGACTATTGAGTGTTTGCGCTTGCTTTGTCACAAAGACAGCCTTGGCGGTCTTGCCGCCGTAGGTCAGGTCTGAGTAAATACCGACTACTTTTAATTTTCTGGGTTGACCGTCTACCGTCAAGGTCAGGCTGTCTCCTACTTTTAGCTTGAGCTCTTCTGCCTGCAGCTTGGAGAGGGCAATTTCATGCTCGTTTTTAGGATAGCGGCCTTGGCTGTATTTGACTGGAAATCCCGCATGGTTTCCCAGAGTTACCCGCAACTGCTGGGTCTGACCTTGCTGGTCTTGATAGGAGAAATTCTGGCTCTGGTACTGATTAATCTCTGCGATATCCTTGTCTGCCTGCAGTTCTTTCAGAAGCTGGGCAGTCTTGGTATCGATATCTTCAGTCTGAGAAATATCAACCAACACATCTGCCTGACCGGCTCCCAGATACTGACTGAAATTCTTGTCCATCACAGTACTGTAGAGACTGGCTGGCAGCAGGATAAGCAGGCTAATCAGACTGACAATGAGCAAGATAGTCAAATAGAGTTTTTTATGATTCAGAATCGTTTTCAGAGCGAAATAGGGCCTGTCTAAGAAGGGTATAGACGGTAAACCCATCTTCGGAGTAGAAGGAGTCGCGGTCAGACTGTTGGAAGAAGCTAATCTTAAAGCTTGGCCGGGGGTCTTTTTCTTAAAAGAGCTGAGAGGCCGGGCAGTCAGCCAAAAGACCAAGAGACAGAGCAGTAGAGCCACTAGCATTTCCAGAAGATAGCTATAGAAGGGCGTCGGACTTTGCCCCATAGACAGTGCCATTTGCTTTTTAAAAGGACTACTCAGAAGAAAGGACAGTCCCCATCCAGCGATGGTTGCTAGAGCCAGACAGAAATAATACTTGGTCAGGTAGACCCTGCTGATAAAGCTTTGGGGCAGTCCCATCACCTTCATAACGGCAATCTGCTGCAGGTCTTCTTGAATCTTGGTCAAGAGGGCAAAGCGCATGCAGAGAAAGGTGATGCCAATGATAGCCACAACCAGCAGCCCCATGACTAGGATGACTAGAGCATCATTGAAGCCGTTAATCATCTTGATCGTCGGATAGGTAATCATAGGCGGTCCATTGGACTCAAGCTCTGCATTTTTATAGGCTTGCTCGATGGTAGAAATCTGGCTAAGCTTATGCACTCGAAAGGCAATCAGGTTCTCATTAGATGCAAATGCTTCTTTTTTCAGAGTCTGCAAATCAGTCTGTGAGATGAGGAAGCGTTTGGAGGAGACTAGACCGGCATTCATCTGGGCATCTCGGATAAATCCCTGGACAGTTAGCCGTAGCTTGCCGACCCTTATTTTGTCGCTGATTTTGATTTTTCCGCTATTGTAATAATAAAGGGGGATATAAACTTGCCCTGGCTGAGGCTGGGCAGGCTGGTTATTCTGATCCAGCAGAAAGTCAAAGTTTTGGTTCTGACTGGAAAAGCCATTATCCTGGGAGCTGTCCTGAAGTGAGTTTTTCTCATTGATGCGGATGGCTGATCCTTCCACATTGACAAAGTCTGTCAGCTGCCAAGAGGCAATTTCCGGATGCTGCTGGACGAAGTTTTGCAGGCGTTCTCGGTTGACGTTTCCGCTGTGCATCTGTAGCAGGTGAGGACTTTTAGCTGTTTCCACAAAGCGCTCAATCGAGCTAGTGAGACTAACGGTCAGGCGAGTGGCTGCAAAGCTCAGAGTCAGAGTCAGAAGCAGGAAAAGTCCAATGACTAGCATGCTGACTTTGTTTTCTTTTAAATCATTTTTTATCAAGCGTTGAAACATATTCCAGCTCCTTTACTGAACGTGCTCGGGAGAGCAGATAAGCACCAATGCCGATAGAGATACCGGATAGGATAAAGAGCAGACCATAGCCTCTGCCTCCTCCGACACCGATGATTTTTCCGACAGAATTTGCCAGCCAGCCAAAGTAAGTCAGTGAGGGCTTGAAAAGAGTGTCCGCGACCCAACCCATGCCGGCATAAGCTAGCACATAGCCCAGCTGAGAAATAATCCCTATGGTCCCCCAGACCTTGCCTTGGTCAGCTTTGTTAATATTGATGCGGACCAGGTAGTCAATGGCTGTATTGGCGAAAGGTAGGGCAGCAAAGAGGAGAAAGCCAAAGCTGCAAATCCAGATGAAGTTTTCCTTCATTCCCAGCCCAACCATGAAGAATCCCAGTAGAAATAGTGAGAGGCAGAGCATACGATGGAAGTGTTTTTTGATAGCAAATATCCCCAGAACCAAGCCTCCTATCAGCATCCCGCTGCTGGAGATGGTCATGACCCAGCCGGCTGTTTTAGCGTCTGCGAAAGCCAGTACCAAGGGAGAAAACAGGATTTGGACTGTTCCCAAAAAGAAGGAAAAGCCTGTTCCAGCTAGGACTAAAATCCAGATTCCTTTTTTTCTATAGACGATTTGAAAACCTTTAAGGAAATCCGCCCAGAAACGACTATCACTGCTATAAACTTGCGAATGAATGGCCCGTCGGGCTAGCAAGGTGCAGGCTACTGTCACGAAAATAGTTGAAAAATCCAGCAACAGAATCGTGCTGATATGTCCGCTCGCCAAAATCATTCCAGCCAAGGCTGGTGAAATCAGATAGCGGGCAATGCCATTAATCTGGGACAAACCAGTTGCTTTTGATAACTGGTCCTCAGGCAGCAAGTCGGAAATCGTAGCTCGAAAGGCCGGATTGACCAAGGCTGAAAAGAGCGAGCTAATGGCAGCTCCGATACAGATAAAAATCAAAGCAGGATTCTTCAGACTAAAGTAAATCCAGAGAACGCCTAAGCCTGACAAGCCATCTCCCAGAGCCATCAGCAATCTTCGGTCATAGCGATCGGCCAGAATTCCAGCTAGAGGAGTAACCAAAAGACCAGGCAGAAAAGCACAAAGGGTAACAAAAGAAGAAACAGAAACCAAACCGGTCAGCTGGAAGATATAAACTCCTAAAGCGAAAGAAGTCATACCAGAGCCGATTTCCGAGATGAGGCTTCCAATCCAAATCAATAAAAAGAGTCTAAAGCCTGATTGTTTCATAGTTGCCTCCTTATGTTTGCAATGTCAAGTAATTGTAAATAGTGAATCTAGTGCTTAGCTGTCTAGCTGCTTTGAGTCTGAATCAAAGATAGAAAGGGATTGAAGTAGCCTTGCCGGCTGTGAAAAAGAGTTTCTAAAAGATAGAGAAAAGCTTGTAGTTTTTGCTGCTGTTTTTCTGGAGGTAGTGCCTGAAAACTGCTGCCAAAAGCTTGCAGGGAATAGGTAAGAATCATTTCCAAGCTTTCGTAGGGATAGTCGGTCCTCATATCTCCAGCAGTGATACCGTCTTGGATGATGGGAAGTAGAATCTGGGGTGCTCGTTCAAGAAGAATTTGATTGGTCTTTTCGTGCAGGAGCGCATTTTGTGGCTGGTTGAGATGCAGCAGCACTTCCTCTCCCTCTTGATGATTAAGATTCAGAGCAGCCATGCTGCCAAACAAGCGCTCTAGGACAGTTAGTTCACGATTGTTGGCAAAGGCTTGAGAAGCCGTAAATGCTTGTTCAATAGTTCGCTCAATGATGGCATCCATAATTTCTTCCTTAGAAGAAAAGTAATAGTAGAGAGTACCACGGGCGATTTGAGTCGCTTCTAAAATCTGGGAGATAGAGGTCTGGTCAAAGCCTTGCTCCATAAAAAGCTTTTGTGCGGTATCTAAGATAAAGTCTTTTTTATTAGCCATGCTTGCATCCTTTTTATTAGTAAAATTTTATTAGACCGACAGTCGGTTTATTCTTTCCTTTATCGTACATCTTTTCTAAATCAATGTCAAGAATAAAGACAGTTCCTCTATTTTTTGATATAATAAGTCTAATCAAAATTGAAGGAGTATATCATGACTTTTATTATTATTCTTATTATTGTCGCGGTTTTAGCATTCTTCGTTGTTGGTGCTTACAATACCTTGGTTAAAAGCCGCATGCAGACTCAGGAAGCTTGGAGTCAGATCGATGTGCAGCTCAAACGCCGTAATGACTTGATTCCTAACCTCTTGGAAACGGTCAAAGGCTATGGCAAGTACGAGCAGGCAACCTTGGAAAAGGTAACCCAACTGCGCAACCAGGTAGCTTCAGCTGCTTCACCAGCCGAAGCCATGCAAGCCAGCGACGCCCTTTCTCGTCAGATTTCTGGAATCTTTGCAGTAGCTGAAAGCTATCCAGATCTGAAAGCTAACACTAACTACCTGAAGTTGCAGGAAGAACTGACCAATACTGAAAATAAAATTGCTTATTCTCGTCAGCTTTATAATTCAGTAACTAGCAACTACAATGTCAAGTTGGAAACATTCCCAAGCAATATTGTTGCAGGAATCTTTGGCTTTAAAGCTGCTGACTTCCTCAAGACACCAGAAGAAGAAAAGGCTGTACCAAAAGTTGACTTTGGCAGCACTGGACTAGGTGACTAAGATGCTATTTGATCAAATTGCCAGCAATAAAAGGAGGACTTGGCTCCTCCTTATCGCTTTTTTCGGACTCTTGGCTCTCCTTGGAGCAGCTATTGGCTATCTCTGGCTGCGCTCTGCTGTTGGTGGTGTCTTGCTAGCCTTGATCATCGGAGCGATTTATGCCGGAGTGATGATTTTTCAGTCTACAGAAGTGGTCATGGCTATGAACGGAGCTCGCGAGGTCTCTGAGCAGGAAGCACCTGAACTCTATCATATTGTTCAAGATATGGCCATGGTCGCTCAGATTCCTATGCCACGTGTCTATATCGTAGAGGATCCCTCTCCCAATGCTTTTGCGACTGGCTCTAAGCCTGAAAATGCAGCTGTTGCAGCAACTACAGGTATCTTGCAAATCATGAATCGTGAGGAGCTTGAGGGAGTGATTGGCCATGAAGTCAGTCATATTCGCAATTACGATATCAGAATTTCAACGATTGCTGTAGCTTTGGCCAGTGCTATTACCATGTTGTCTAGCCTAGCTGGTCGTATGATGTGGTTTGGTGGCGGACGGCGCAGTAGTAATGATCGAGATAACGATAGTGGTTTGGGAATTATTCTCCTTATCGTATCATTGATTGCTATCGTTTTAGCTCCTCTGGCAGCTACCTTGGTGCAGTTGGCCATTTCTCGTCAGCGGGAGTTTCTGGCTGATGCTTCCAGTGTAGAGCTGACCCGCAATCCGCAAGGGATGATCAATGCCCTACTCAAGCTGGATCGCAGCGAGCCTATGGAACATCATGTCGATGATGCCAGCGCAGCTCTCTATATCAGCGATCCCAAAAAAGAAGGCGGACTGAAGAAACTTTTCTATACGCACCCTCCTATCTCAGAGCGGGTGGAGCGCTTGAGACATATGTAAAAGCTGGGAATAAATTATTTCCAAAACTTAGACAAATAACTAGTAAATGGATTTAGTTCTGTATTGTCCAGGACTAAGTCCTTTTCATTTTACTTCCTTTCATTCATGTCTAAAAAATATTCGTTTAAATTTTGTTACAGTTTTATTTCAGTCATCTATAAACCTTAGGTCATCCAAGTTTATTTTTGTATAAGTAAGGAGGCTAGATTTAAAAAAGCCAGTGTTTTCAAGTTGTCAGGTTGAACCCTTCTGAGAATCTTATAAAATCAATATTTTCTTGAAAACCATAAAACTTTCAGAAAAAATCACTATATTGAGTATTTCTATCTTTCAAATTAATCTATTTGTATTATTTGGAAATATAAAGTAATTTTTTGTAACATATTCGAAATATATTACTAGTATATTAAAATTAGTAAAAAATTTTATTGCATATATGAAACCGAGGGCTCAATATGTTGAAAACATTTGGAAAAATTTTCAAAGTCATTAGAGAATCAAAAAACATGTCTCTTAAAGAGGCGGCAGCCGGAGATATTTCAGTGGCTCAGCTGTCTCGTTTTGAGCGGGGAGTCAGTGGTATCACGCTTGATTCTTTCTATTGCTGCTTAAAGAATATGACTGTTTCTCTAGACGAATTTCAGTATGTTTACCATAACTACATTGAGGCAGATGATGCGCTTTTCTCAAAAAAAGTAGCTGATGCTTATCAGGAAAACAATGTCGTCAAGCTCCAAAGTATATTGGCTAGCTCAGAAGCTTTGGCTGAAAAGTTCCCTGAGAAGAAGAATTATAGGCTTAATACAATTGTTGTTAGAGCAGTATTGTCTTCCTGCAGTCCAGATTTTCAGATTAGCAAGAAAGATGTAGAATTTCTGACCGATTATCTCTTTTCCGTTGAGGAGTGGGGGCGTTATGAGCTCTGGCTCTTTACTAATAGTGTGGATCTATTGACCTTGGAAACACTGGAGACCTTTGCTAGTGAGATGATTAACCGCACCCAGTTTTATAATAATCTACCGGAGAATCGCCGGCGTATTATCAAGATGCTGCTTAATGTTATCAGCGTCTGCATAGAGAGTAATCATTTGCTGGTTGCTATGAGATTCCTCAATTATCTTGACCATTCTAAAATCCCTGAGACAGATCTTTATGATCGGATGCTGATTAAGTATCATAGGGCTCTTTATTCCTACAAGGTTGGGAATAGCTATGCTCTGAGTGATATTGAGGAGTGCTTATCTTTCTTGGAATTTTTAGATTCCTTCGGTGTTGCCCAGAAGCTCAAGGCTCAGTTTGAAAGAATTTGCCTTTCGCAGTTGCAGATGTGCAAATAAAATAGACTCATTTCTAAAAATATACTAGAATAAGAGTATAACTTTATACCAAATTCAGAAGGAGGCTTTATGATGGAGAAAAAAATTCATTATAAGATGCATAAAGTTAAGAAGAACTGGGTAGCCATCGGTGTGACTACCTTAGCACTTATCGTAGCACCAAAAGTACTTGGTCTCGAAGCAGGTCTTGTCCACGCTGATGATGTTAAGCAGGTGGCAGTTCAAGAACCAACTGCAGCTCAGGATAGTGGCTCAGGGCAGCCAGTTCAAGTACAAGCTAACTCAGCTTCTCAGTTGGAAGCAGAAAAAACAGCTTCTGCGGACCAAGCAACTTACAGAGCTACCGCAGCAAGTCCAGCAAGCATTGAAAAGACAGCTGAAGCAACAGAGGCAGTAGGTGAAACCGATGCTCAAGAACCAGCAAAGCAGGTAGAAGCAGCAGCTACAGAAAATGCAGCCGTTGCTGAAGAAGCAAAAGCAGCTAACGCAACATCAGAATCAGCTAAAACGGAAGCAATTGCTCAGGATAGACAAGCAAGTCCAGCAACTGTTCAAAAGCAGGCTGCTGACAAACAAGCAAAAAAGACTGTTACAGACAAAATTGTTGCAAATCCAAAGGTTGCAAAGAAAGACCGCTTGCCAGAACCAGCTCAAAGACAGGGAGCGATAGCTGAAAGAATGCTTGCTGCTCAAGCCCAAGCGGCGCCTGTTAATACTGAGCATGATGATGATGTCTTATCTCACATCAAGACCATTGATGGTAAGAAATACTATGTTCAGGACGACGGTACAGTTAAAAAGAATTTCGCTGTTGAGCTCAATGGAAAAATTCTTTATTTCGATGCAGAGACTGGAGCTTTGATTGATTCAGCTGAGTATCAATTCCAGCAAGGTACTAGCAGTCTTAACAATGAATTTACCAGAATGAATGCCTTCCATGGTACAACGGACAAGGACATCGAAACAGTTGATGGCTATTTGACAGCAGATAGCTGGTATCGTCCAAAAGCTATCCTCAAGGATGGAAAAACATGGACTCAGTCTACAGAGACTGACTTGCGTCCGCTTTTAATGGCTTGGTGGCCTGATAAGCAAACGCAGGTTAGCTATCTCAACTATATGAACCAGCAAGGTTTGGGAGCAGGAGCTTTTGAAAACAAAGTGGAACAAGCTATCCTGACAGGTGCTTCTCAGCAGGTTCAGCGCAAAATTGAAGAAAGAATCGGTAAAGAAGGCGATACTAAATGGCTGAGAACACTGATGGGCGCATTTGTCAAAACTCAGCCAAACTGGAATATCAAGACAGAGTCTGAAACAACTGGTACGAATAAGGACCACTTGCAAGGCGGAGCTCTGCTTTATACCAATAGTGAGAAGACTTCTCATGCTAATTCTAAGTACCGCATCCTGAACCGCACACCTACCAGCCAAACTGGTACACCTAAGTACTTCATTGACAAGTCAAATGGTGGTTATGAATTCCTGCTAGCCAACGACTTTGACAACTCTAATCCAGCTGTTCAGGCTGAGCAACTCAACTGGCTGCACTTTATGATGAACTTCGGAAGCATCGTAGCCAATGATCCGACTGCTAACTTTGACGGAGTCCGTGTCGATGCGGTGGACAATGTCAATGCGGACTTGCTCCAAATTGCTTCTGATTACTTCAAGTCTCGCTACAAGGTCGGAGAAAGTGAAGAGCAGGCTATTAAGCACCTGTCTATCTTGGAAGCTTGGTCTGACAACGACCCTGACTACAACAAGGACACCAAGGGTGCACAATTACCGATTGATAATAAGCTTCGTCTGTCCTTACTTTATTCGTTCATGCGTAAGCTTTCTGTCCGTAGCGGAGTTGAGCCAACGATTAGCAACAGCCTGAATGACCGTTCTACTGAAAAGAAAAATGGCGAACGGATGGCCAACTATATCTTTGTTCGAGCTCATGACAGTGAAGTGCAAACCGTTATTGCCGACATCATTCGGGAAAATATCAATCCAAATACTGATGGTTTGACCTTTACCATGGATGAGCTCAAGCAAGCCTTCAAGATTTACAATGAAGATATGCGTAAGGCGGACAAGAAGTATACGCAGTTCAATATCCCAACTGCCCATGCACTTATGCTCTCCAACAAAGACTCTATCACTCGGGTCTACTATGGTGATCTCTACACAGATGACGGTCAATACATGGAGAAAAAATCTCCTTACCACGACGCTATCGATGCCTTGTTACGGGCTCGTATTAAGTATGTAGCTGGCGGTCAGGACATGAAAGTCACCTATATGGGTGTGCCTCGTGAGGCGGATAAATGGTCTTATAACGGTATTTTGACTTCTGTTCGTTATGGTACTGGTGCCAATGAAGCTACAGATGAAGGAACAGCAGAAACCCGTACCCAAGGGATGGCAGTTATTGCTTCTAATAACCCGAATCTTAAGCTGAACGAGTGGGATAAACTGCAAGTCAATATGGGAGCAGCCCATAAGAATCAATACTACCGTCCGGTACTCTTGACGACCAAAGATGGTATTTCCCGCTATCTAACTGACGAAGAAGTGCCGCAATCGCTCTGGAAGAAGACAGATGCTAATGGTATTTTGACCTTTGATATGAATGATATCGCAGGCTACAGCAATGTCCAAGTTTCTGGTTATCTGGCTGTTTGGGTACCAGTTGGTGCTAAGGCAGATCAGGATGCTCGTGTAGCAGCCAGCAAGCAGAAAAATGCCAGCGGTCAGGTTTACGAGTCTAGCGCAGCCCTTGATTCTCAGCTGATTTACGAAGGTTTCTCTAACTTCCAAGACTTTGCAACCCGCGATGACCAGTATACCAATAAAGTCATTGCTAAAAATGTCAACCTCTTCAAGGAATGGGGAGTGACTTCATTTGAGTTGCCGCCGCAGTATGTATCTAGCCAAGACGGTACTTTCCTAGACTCTATCATCCAGAATGGATATGCCTTTGAAGACCGCTATGATATGGCAATGAGTAAGAACAATAAATATGGTTCTTTAAATGACCTGCTCAATGCTCTCCGTGCTCTTCATAGTGTCAATATCCAAGCCATTGCGGACTGGGTGCCAGACCAAATCTACAACCTGCCAGGTAAAGAAGTGGTAACGGCAACTCGTGTCAACAACTATGGAACCTACCGTGAAGGCGCAGAAATCAAGGAAAAACTTTACGTTGCCAATACTAGAACGAATGGTACAGACTATCAAGGCAAGTATGGTGGAGCCTTCTTGGATGAACTCAAAGCTAAATACCCAGAAATCTTTGAACGAGTACAGATTTCCAACGGTCAAAAGATGACGACTGATGAGAAGATTACCAAGTGGTCTGCTAAACACTTCAACGGTACCAATATCTTAGGTCGCGGGGCTTACTATGTTCTTAAAGATTGGGCTAGCAACGAATACCTCAACAACAAGAATGGTGAGATGGTACTGCCTAAGCAACTGGTCAATAAGAAAGCTTCTACTGGATTTGTCAAAGATACTACTGGATTCAAGTACTATTCAACTAGTGGATATGAGGCTAAGAATTCCTTTATCCAAGATGAAAATGGAAATTGGTATTACTTCGATAAACGAGGTTACCTAGCAACGGGTGCTCATGAAATTGATGGCAAGCAAGTTTATTTCCTCAAGAATGGTATTCAGCTGCGTGACTCTCTCCGTGAAGATGAAAACGGCAATCAGTACTACTATGATAAGACTGGCGCCCAAATTCTCAACCGTTACTATACTACTGACGGCCAAAACTGGCGTTACTTTGATGCCAAGGGTGTCATGGCTAGAGGTCTGGTAACCATGGGCGGCAATCAGCAATTCTTCGACCAAAACGGCTACCAAGTCAAGGGCAAGATTGCGCGTGCCAAAGATGGTAAACTTCGTTACTTTGATAAGGATTCAGGTAATGCTGCTGCTAACCGCTTTGCCCAAGGTGATAATCCAAGTGACTGGTACTATTTCGGAGCAGATGGTGTTGCAGTAACAGGTCTTCAAAAACTTGGCCAACAAACCCTTTACTTCGACCAAGATGGCAAGCAAGTCAAGGGTAAAATCGTGACACTTGCAGACAAGAGTATCCGTTACTTCGATGCTAACTCAGGAGAAATGGCAGTCGGCAAGTTTGCAGAAGGATCTAAGAACGAATGGTATTACTTCGATCAGACTGGTAAAGCAGTGACAGGTCTTCAGAAGATTGGCCAACAAACCCTTTACTTCGACCAAGATGGTAAGCAAGTCAAAGGTAAAGTAGTAACTCTGGCTGATAAATCTATCCGTTACTTCGATGCTAATTCCGGAGAAATGGCAGTCGGCAAGTTTGCAGAAGGTGCCAAGAACGAATGGTATTACTTTGATCAGGCTGGTAAAGCAGTGACTGGTCTTCAGAAGATTGGTCAACAAACCCTTTACTTCGACCAAGATGGCAAGCAAGTCAAAGGACAGCTAGTAACTCTGGCTGATAAATCTATCCGTTACTTCGATGCCAACTCAGGAGAAATGGCATCTAACAAGTTTGTTGAAGGTGCCAAGAACGAATGGTATTACTTCGATCAGGCTGGCAAAGCAGTGACTGGTTTACAGCAGATTGGCCAACAAACCCTTTACTTCGACCAAAATGGCAAGCAAGTCAAAGGTAAGATTGTCTATGTCAATGGTGCTAACCGTTACTTTGATGCCAATTCAGGAGAAATGGCGCGCAATAAATGGATTCAGCTAGAAGATGGAAGTTGGATGTACTTTGACCGCAATGGTAGAGGCAGACGCTTCGGCTGGAACTAAAAGCAATAGAATAGGCTAAATGAAACTTAATCTTTAGCTTTCTAATAGACAAAAACGATAACTTCTTATTTTGAAGTTATCGTTTTTAGCTGTCTTCTAGGAGAACAAATATAGAAACAAGATTAAATCTATCAAATTTCTTTAACATCTTTCTTTTTTTCGATAGATAGGAGCAGAGCAATCACACCGATAATGCTGAAGATTAGCCAGCTAGCGTTCATATTCCAGAGGGCCAGGCTGCTGAAGACCATAGTACCAAAGGGGACAGAGAAAGAAAAGAGCAGACTCAGAAAGCTGGAAGTCTGAGCGAGAACATCAGAAGGCAATTTGCTCAGTAAGAGGGTGTTGATTTTGGGATTGATCTTGCCGGAGATATAAGCTAGTAAAAATCCAAAAGCAATGCCGACGAAAACAGGCAGATGCAAGAAATTGCTGACAGCAAGCAGAATCATTGTAAGAGCAGCCCAGAGGGTTAGTTGATTTAGAGAGAGACGGCTAAAGTAATCGTTGGGAGTCAGACTGGCTGCAATCATGGCTAGGACAAGAGTGGTCTGAAGAACCAAGAGAGACTGACTAAAGGATAGCTGGAAGATGGGGTTATCCAGCAAGTAGAGATTATAAAGAGCTATAAGAGAACCTGCCATAGCGTTGACGATCAGGATTTGAGCCAACAGTTTGAGAAAATTGCTAGAACCTTCCTGATCAAAGATCAGCTTAGACGATGTGTACATTTTCTTCAATTCTTCTTTCAGAGGAGCGTTTTTCTCAGAAATTACGACGGGGTCATGGGTCAATCGGCGGCGGACTAGGTAGAGGATGGTGGAGGATAGGAGAAAGGTCAAGGCGTTAACCAAAGCAACTAAGAAAAAGTCTTGCTGGCTGACGGTCAGGAGCCAAACTCCCAAAGCTTGTCCGGCCAGGCTACAGAGAAAGCTGATAAGCTGGGTAAAGGAGAAGGCTTCCATAAGGTCTTTCTCTGGAACATTCTTTTTTAAAATCGGCATTTGCAGGCCGCTGCGGTAATCGCTGATAATATCTGAAAGAATATTCATCAAGCAGACGGCTGAAAAGGCTAGATAAGAGCTGGAGCGAGTCATGAAGGCAACAAGAACAAAGAGCAGGGCTTGAAGATAACCAAAATGAATCAGCCAACGAGCTTTACGGATAGTCTTGTCAGCTTTGATACCAGCAAAGATAGTAAAGAATGTCGGAACCAGGACGATAAAATTAGCCACAGCAATAGCAAACTTGGGATTGGGCATGCTGGAAGCAAATACCACAAAAACAATATTGAAAATAGAAGCTCCCAAGGTGTTGAAGATTCGGGAAAGGCTGAGTGAGGCATAGACCCCATTTTTAAAGAATAATTTCATCGTAGACTCCTTTTCTAAACTGCAAGAATGAATGAAAGCTGATTGGGTGCATCTGTAAACTGGCTTTTGTTTTTTCTCTTTCTGATGAACATTATAGACCGTTTAAAGCCAAAAACAAGGGCTTTTCGGCAACTGGTTAGGTCTCATTAAGTAAGTGGTAAAATTCTGAAAGTGACTTGCGCTAGCTCTTTCTGCTTTTAGTATAAAATAGAGAATCCAATCTGCAGGAAATATTGCATATATTCAACGATTTTCGGGTAGAAACTTTTAAATCAGAAAGGTGGAGCTCGAGTAGGAACAAAAAACCACTTTCCAACTCAAAATAGCTGAGCTTAAAAGTGGAAATTTGCATCATTTGCTATATTTTTGAAAAGCAGTATCAAGGGCTTTTTGATAGTAGTCAGCGCTATGATGACAGTTCAAGATTCGGAAAATATCGACAGCTTGCTTCATTTGAGTGAGCCCCTCTTCTGTTTTCCCTTTCAAACAGATCAACTCTCCCTGAGCAAAGAGATAGACAATTCGGAAGTAAGTCTCATTTTCTTCATAAAAGTTTCGCTCAATGACTTGTTGGAAATAGTCTGCCTGAGTGATATTTTCCTGACTGATGGCCAGAAGATAGCCATTAAGAAAGGTAGTGTGCAGGGTGTTGCGGTTGTTGGCAAATAAGGTAGCAAAATCCTTTCTTGAGAGGATTTCTTTGGTGTATTGGGAAAACAAGTCTAGAGATAAAACCGGGGTACAGATAGAGAAGAGATTGAGTTCGTAGCGGCCCCAAATATCAACTGAAAAGAGGTAATCATGCAGGAAATCCAGCTCGCATGGGCTGGCCTTCTCTGACTCCTTAAGGGCACAGAGATGGGCCTTTACAATCAGGCGTTCAACCCAATCATTAGCGCGCTTGCTTTTTTGAGTGACTTTTTCTTTTTTCAGATAAAGTTTTTCTAAGAGGTCCAGCTGATTGGCTTGCAACAGGTCTTGAATTTGGCTTAAGAGTTCCTTATGAGAATGATGATCCTGGATGCCGGCTGCAACGGTAAATTCTTCCGTTTCCGTGTGAATGGCGCTGAGAGCGCTAAAAAATTTCTGTGCCGAAAGTTCGCTCTGCCCATTTTCAAAGCGAGAGAGCATAGATTTTGAAAATTCTCCGCCAGTCGCTTCGGATAAAGAGATGTGCCTTGCCTCTCGAAAAAATCTAAAAACCTGTCCTAGATGTTCCATTGTCTTCCCTCCTTGCATTTTATTATAACAAAATAATTTTCAATAACATCGAAGAGCCCAAACATGATATAATATAAAGAAAAAAGCAAAGAGGAACTTATGTTGCATATTCAAGAAATTCGGAAGAATCCAGATGGTCTAGCCTTTGAGAAAAAGCTGGACTTGGCAGAGGAGTTAAAAGAACGCAATCCTGAGATTTTAGATGTTCAGGATATTGTAGCCAAAGGAAAGGTTCAATATGAAGATGGCCTCTATTTTCTGGATTATGACTTGTCTTATACCATTACCTTGACGTCCAGTCGTAGTATGGAGCCTGTAGAGTTCAAGGAGTCTTATCTAGTCAACGAAATTTTCATGGAAGAAGGACAAGCCGCATCGCAGGATATGATTGATCAGGACTTGGTGCTTCCGATTGAAAATGGCGAGATTAATGTAGCCGAGAGTGTAGCTGACAATATCCTGATGAATATTCCACTGAAAATCCTAACAGCTGAGGAAGAAGCCGGCCAAGGCTTTCTGTCAGGTCAGGACTGGCAAGTTATGACGGAAGAGGAATTTGCCGCTGCCCAGGAAGCTCAAAAAGAGAAGAACAATCCTTTCGCTGGTTTGCAAGGAATATTTGATGAATAAATCTTGTAAAAATTTTGAAAATAATTTGAGAATTTGAAATAATTTGTTATACTAAGTATAAAAAGAAAATAGACAATGAAAATTGTCTTATAGAAGGAGATTTAATGGATACATTTTTCTTTCCAACCTGGTTGATTCCAGTAATTATTGGTTTGGTTGTCCTTGTCGTACTTTTAGTGAAAGGCTATGTTAACGCACGCCCTAACGAAGTAGTTGTAATTACAGGTCTTCGTAAACAGCGTCACCTTCGCGGTAAAGCTGGCTTTATGATCCCTTTTGTAGAGCAACGCTCTTATTTGGATATTGAACAGTTCTCAACAGATGTTCGCACATCCGAAGCGGTACCGACTCTTGACTTTATCAATGTACGTGCTGATGCAGCTGTTAAGCTAAAAATCGGAACAACCGATGAAATGATTGCTCGTGCAGCAGAAAACTTTCTTAATTGGAATACAACAGATATTTCTAACTCTGTTCAAGATGTCTTGGAAGGAAATCTTCGGGAAGTAATTGGTCAGATGGAGTTGCGGAAGATGGTCAATGACCGTCAGGAATTTGCCTCAAAAGTTCAGGACAACGTAGCTCCGGATCTGGCTAAGATGGGATTAGAAGTCATTGCCTTTACCGTTCAGTCTTTCTCTGATGAAGGTGGTGTGATTGATAATCTCGGTATCGAAAATGTCGAAACCATCAAAAAAGATGCCCTAATTGCAAAGGCTAAAGCTGAACGTGAGCGCAAGGAAGTAGAAGCTGAGCAAGACAAATTGGCTAACGATAAGCGCGTAGCTGCTGACTTAGAAATCGCTCAAAAGCAAAATGAGTTGAAACTGAAGCAAGCAGCCCTCAAGCAGGAAGCGGATATTGCGCAAGCTAAGGCTGATGCAGCTAAAGGGATTGAGGCGGAAGTGCAGCGTCGCGAGCAAGAACGTGTGGCTGCCGAAGCTAATATCATGAAGCAAGAGAAAGAAGCTGAAGTCAAGGAACGTGAAGTTAAGGTTCGGGAGCAAGAACTGGATGCTAACATCCGCAAACAGGCTGAAGCGGAGAAATACTCTCGTCAACAAGCAGCGGAAGCGCAATTGATTGAGCGTCAACGTCAAGCTGAGGCGGAGCTCTTTGAAACACAAAAAGAAGCCGAAGCTCGCAAGGCTCAAGCCGAGGCTGAAAAGTTTGCGCAACTGCAAGAAGCCGAAGCTATTGAAGCTAAAGGACGTGCTGAAGCGGAAGCGATTCGTCTTAAGCTAGAAGCCGAAGCTCAAGGTTTGGATAAAAAAGCAGAAGCCATGAAGAAGATGCAAGAAGCAGCCATTACTGAGATGATTGTAGACAAACTGCCAGAAATTGCCCGTGCTGTAGCAGAGCCGCTTACTAAAGTGGACAAAATCACTATGTATGGTGAAGGCAATGCTTCTAAGATGGTTGGTGATATCATGCAGAGTATTGACCAAGTGTCGCAAGGTGCAGGCTTCGATATTCGTCAACTCCTAGCAGGAGCTCTTGGTGTTAATATGACTGTTAACAAGCTAAAACAAGATGAGCAGCCGGTTATTGAAGCTGCAAATCTTGACACCGATAAAAAATAAAAGAAAAGATAATTCGCTTTGACTTTCACCCCAAAAGTTAGACAGAAAATCTAACGATTGGGGTGTTTTTAGTATGAAATTAGTTTATACAAATGAACTGAATAGATAACCTAAAAAGAATGGCGCTTCTTGGCTTTAAATATAGCTGGCTCAAATCTTTAATGTTATTTACCTGACTTAAAGCAATAAATAATTGAGAAGATTCTAGTAGATGGCCAGTTCCCTACAATAAGCTCCCAAACTTAGTTTGGGAGCTTATTGATTTATATCTTCTGTTTGGCCTTGATAGTGGTAGATACAGAGTCGTTTTGCTTGGTCTGGACGACTGACGGTAAAATGGAAGTAATGGTCTTTCTTGTCCAAACTTTTGGTCTTGGAAAGTTTGAAATGAGTGACCTGGCGGCTGGCCATGTGGAGTAGGATGTCATCTTCCATGACCATCAGAGGCTGGGGAAGATTGGAAAATTGATAAAAATCCTCTTGAAATTGATAGTAATTCTGGGAAAAATAGTCAAATTGAAGTTCCTCATGTACATTTTGAGTGGTCATCTGCGCCTCCTGAAGCTTGTATCGAAAGAATCTGATGGATAGCAAGGCCTTTGTAATGGTCACCTTCCTGCAGGAGGACTTGCTTGCAGTCCAGATGAAAGACGGTAGCAGTAATGTCGGTCAGCTTTCCCTGATTAAGAAAGGTGATTCTGATGGGAACTTGATGACTGTAGGCTTGGTTGAGTAACTGGAATTTCTCCTGTCTGTCAAGCTGGGCCAGGCGACTGATATCTAGTTCTTTTTTGGCCAAAGCAGTGCTATGCTCAGAGAGGAAAAAGCCAGCCCATTTAGCCATGCCCCGATCCTGAAAGTCACGAGCAGACTGATAGGGGAGATAAGAGCGGTCAGTCATGATAAGCCCTCCAAACCTCCAGCAGAATGGCCACCGGTTAGCTTGCTTCTAGCAATAGCACGGGAGGAGTCCAGCAAGGCATTTCCCTTAAGCAGAGAGGCAAAGCCGAAGCAATCTCTGATGCGGTCAATCGTCTGTTGGAGCTCCTCTTCTTTTTGAATTTGCAGAGGATCGTCAAAGAGAGAAATCAGACCATATCCTTGATCGACAAAGTCACTGTAAAAAACGCCAATCTGTCGGATAGCCCCGCCCTGATATTTGGAACGAAAGAGCTGAACGACGATTTGAGCCAATCGATCGCTGTTGTTAGTGGGCTCAATTTTTTTCTGTGTATGAATGGAAGGCAGGAGCTCCTGCTTGGAATAACGGGCATGGATGGAGACACGCTGGCATTTCTTACCAGAGCGTCTGAGACGAATGGCGACCTGCTCAGCCATTTCTCGGAAAACGAGTTCAATCTCTGCCTGTTGTCTGTAATCTCGGGGGAGAATTTGCGAGTTGCCCAGACCATGTGACTTAACCTGATAAGGCTTGTGAACATTACTTTCATCAATGCCGTGAGCGTGAAACCAAAGCTGCAGACCCATAACCCCCATTTCTTTTTTGAGAATATCGGGGTTAAAGTGAGCTAAATCATAAATGGAGTGGATGCCTAGCTTCTTAAGACGGGTAGCCGTTCGGTGGCCGATACCCCAAAAATCAGTCATGTTTGGAATAGTCCAGACCTTACTTGGCACATCCTCGTAGGACCAGTTGACCCGCATTTTTTTTGTATGTTTGGCTTCAATGTCCAAGGCTAGCTTGGCGAGAAGGGGATTGGCGTTACTCAGACCGATAGAGGCATAAATCCCGGTCTTCTTCCATATAGCCTGCTGAATGCGGGCAGCCAGCAGGTCCAGTTTGGTCCTGCGGTCCAGCGTCTGATTAGGAATGAAGTAGTTGATAGAGCTTGTCAAATCTAGGAAGCCCTCATCGATTGAGTAGGGGAAAATGTCATCGGGAGCTGCAAAATCCTGGAAAATCTTTTGGATTTCCATGTTTTTCTGGATGTAGTAGTTCATCCGAGGTGGGACCAGTAAGGTCTTTTGAGCAGCGTCTTCGATAAAGCGTATATAATCTGCTGTAATAGGCAGTCCCTGCTTGCGGGCAGCAGCATAGTTGAACTTACGGGTGTGGACATCAAAAGGAAGATTATAGCTTCGGCTGACATTCTGGCTGCCGAAATTCTTTTTAAAGAGAGGGGTGGCAGCTAGTATCAGTCCAGCGGAATTTTCAATTCGGCTCATGACACAGAGCGAGGTTTTTAAAGGGTCAAGGCCGAGGGAAATGCATTCGCAAGAGGCATAAAAACTTTTCATATCCACAAAAGCAATATCTGAACGGGGCTCGCGTGAATAATCAAATAGGACCATAGCTTATACCTCAATCGGCAGAAAATGTCCAACTACGATACCAACAATGCTAGGCTGGTCTTCGTAGGGAGCAAAGAGATCCTCGTAGTCAGGATTGATAGACTCTAAACGTAGACCTTCAGCTTCGCGGTAGACTTTTTTGATATAGGTCTTGCCATTCCACATGAGAGCATAGACTGCCCCATCGTAGTCGAATCCCGTCTGTTTCATAAGGGCAACAGAGCCATTGGGATACTTAGGCTCCATAGAATCCCCAGAGACCCAGGATGCAAAGTCGTGCTGGATATCTTGATCAAAGTAGACAGTTTCGTAGTCTGTTTCATTGTCATAGTAGCTGTGACCGAGACCTGCAGCCAGCTCAACGGATAGAACCTTATAGGCTGTAAGGGAGCTAATCTTACGCTGTCTCTCTAAGAGCCGACTAGCGAGTTGGTCTACTTCTTTTTTATGTGGTAGAGTTAGTAAAGGGTAGGTGTAGAGCGCGCTGGTCTCATCCACAAAGTAGCTCTCTTGGACCTTGAGACAGGTGGCCAACCTCCTGAGATTTTTTGCGTGGGGTTCTGCCAGACCATTTTCCCAAGCAGAGTAAGTCTTTCTGGAAATCCCAAGCTCTTGGTAAATGGAAGACTGAGTCAGATTAAGTTCCAGCCGGCGTTTTTTTAATTTTTCATGCGAAAACATATCACACCTCCTATGTAACGTTTTAAAAGTTACACACAGTATACCAGATGAAATCGAGAAAAGCAAGTTCTTTATTGAATATTGTTATTTCCAGCAAGAGTGTGGTAAACTGTAGGAAGGAATATAATCAGGAGGTAGAGAGATGTTTCCTATGACAGCAAAAACGATCATGACAGAAGAAGCTTATCGCCGTTTCGCTTGGACCAATTTTTGGTATAAAAAGAATGGAATCTTCTCACTGATTCTCCCTGAGATAGTGGTGCTGATATGCGGTGCAATCTGTTTTTTTATCGGGGAACCTTTGCCAGGCGTAGCTTTTCTTGTTACTGTGGCTGTCCTTCCTTTTCTTTACTATCTGTCCATGAATCGACATATTAAAAAGTTTTATAGAGGCAACCCCCTCTGGCATGATATAGAGCAGGAGTTTAGCTTCTATGAGACAGACTTTCGTGTCGTTAATCGGAATAACAATGCCAGATTTGACTACCAAGATATTATGGCGATTATAGACAAGCCAGAAACTTTTTATATTATGGTTGGTCGGTCAATGGGACTGATCTTGGATAAGGCAGACTGCCAGCCTGAATTAATTGATTTTTTACTGAAATTAAAAGAAAACAGAAGTCTCTAATTTGGGGTGCTTCTGTTTTTAATCTGTCAAGTTTTCAAAAAATTGGCCTCTTGTAAGATGTGTGTTATAATGTTTTTTATGAGAGTTGTTGCAGGTAAATATGGGGGTAGGCCCCTCAAGACTTTGGACGGCAAAACGACTAGGCCTACGACTGATAAGGTCAAGGGGGCGATTTTTAATATGATTGGTCCCTATTTTGACGGCGGTCGGGTGCTGGATTTTTATGCTGGGAGCGGGGGTTTGGCCATTGAAGCTATTTCGCGAGGCATGGAGGAAGCTGTCTTAGTCGAAAAGGATCGCAGAGCTCAGGCTATTATTTCAGAGAATATTCAGATGACCAAGGAGCCGGAACGTTTTGACTTGCTCAAGATGGAGTCTGGCCGAGCCTTGGAAATGTTGACAGGGTCTTTTGACTTGGTTCTCTTGGACCCGCCTTATGCCAAGGAGCAGATTGTGGAGGACCTTGAGAAGCTAGAGGAGCGCCAGCTCTTGGGTCAAGATGTCCTGGTAGTCTGTGAGACAGACAAGGAAGTGGAATTGCCGGAAGAAATTGCAGGGCTAGGCATTTGGAAGCAGAAGATATATGGAATTTCAAAGGTGACGGTGTATGTCAGATAAGATAGGATTATTCACAGGGTCTTTTGACCCGATGACCAAGGGCCATGTGGACCTGATTGAGCGGGCCAGCAGGCTTTTTGACAAGCTCTATGTAGGGATTTTCTATAATCGGGAAAAGTCTGGCTTTTTCACAATTGAAGCCAGAGAACGGATAGTCAAAGAAGCTCTGCAACATTTGCGAAATGTCGAGGTCATCACTTCTCAGAATGAGCTAGCAGTGACAGTGGCCAGAAGACTAGGAACCCAAGCCTTTGTGCGCGGTCTCCGTAACAGTCAAGATCTAGACTATGAAGCCAATATGAACTTTTTCAATCAGGAATTGGCAGGAGAAATGGAGACGATTTTCTTGCTCAGCAAACCAGTCTATCAGCATATCAGTTCATCACGTATTCGTGAGCTGATTGCTTTTCAGCAGGATATCGCGGCCTATGTGCCCCAAAGTGTAATCAAAGAATTAGAAAGAATCAACGATGAAAAGAATTAAGAAGTATCTATGGCCGACGGTCATTGGCGTCACTATTGCCTTTTTTATAGCAGCTTTTTGGGTTCGTCTGCCTTATTATATAGAAGTTCCTGGTGGTGCCGAGGATGTTCGGCAGGTCTTGCTGGTTGATAATAAGGCCGACAAGGAAGCGGGTTCCTACAACTTTGTGACGGTCGGAGTAGAGCAGGCAACCTTTGCTCATCTGGTCTATGCTTGGCTGACCCCTTTTACAGATATTTATTCCGCCAAGGATATGACAGGGGGATCCACGGATGAGGAGTTCAATCGGATCAACCAGTTTTACATGGAAACATCACAAAATATGGCTAAATATCAAGGGTTGACGACAGCTGGTAAAGAGATCAAAATGGACTATCTGGGAGTTTATGTCCTACAGGTGGCTGATAACTCAACCTTCAAGGGAGTTCTCAATATTGCTGATACGGTAACTGGTGTCAATGATAAGACATTTGAAAGCTCTGAGGAACTGGTCAAGTATGTCAACTCGCAGAAGCTTGGGGATAAAATCAAGGTGACTTTCCAAGAAGATGGTCAGGAGAAATCGGCAACCGGTAAGGTCATCAAGTTGGAGAACGGTAAGAACGGGATTGGGATTAGTCTGATAGACCGGACGGAAGTCAGCAGCAGTATTCCGATTACATTTTCAACTGAGGGTATCGGCGGTCCCAGTGCTGGTCTCATGTTCAGCCTCGCCATTTATACCCAGTTGGCTGATCCGACTCTTCGTGATGGCCGCGATATTGCAGGGACCGGCAGCATCAGCCGTGAAGGCGAAGTTGGCGAAATCGGCGGAATCGATAAGAAAGTCGTTTCAGCGGCCCAAAGCGGAGCAGACATCTTCTTTGCACCGAACAATGAACTGACAGAGGAAGAGAAAAAGCTTTCTCCTAATGGGAAAAACAACTACCAAACGGCTCTGGAGACAGCCAAGAAGATTAAAACGGATATGAAAATTGTTCCAGTTAAAACGCTGCAGGACGCCATTGACTATCTGAAAAAGAACAAGTAAGATCTTAGCTTTTGCTAAGATTTTTCTTGTGAGACAGACAAAATCAGCTGGCCTTTTCTACTTTAAATCGTCTGACTTTTTTCAGAAAGGTATTTTTGATGAAAAGTCCGCGAAATACTGGCTGATTTATGATAAAATAAGGTGTTGTAGATAAACTATCCAAGATTGTTAAAGGAAGAGTATGCGTAAAGATATTTCACCTGAATTGTATAATTATAATAAATTCCCAGGACCGGAGTTTAAACAGATTGACAGCAAGATTGTTGCAGAAAAATTCGAGTTTGAATTGATTGAGAACTATAAGGAAGGCTTTGACTTGACGGCCTTTCATCAGCGTTTTTCAGAAATTCTCACCAAGTTTGACTATATTGTTGGTGACTGGGGCAATGAGCAGCTGCGCCTGCGCGGTTTTTACAAGGACGAGCGGGCTAATGAAAGCGATGAGAAGATTAGCCGCTTAGAAGACTATTTGCTGGAGTACTGCAGCTATGGCTGTGCTTATTTTGTCTTGGAAAATCCAAATCCTCAGCGTGCTTCCTTTGATAAAAAATCGCATGGCAAGAAAGAGACAGAAGGTCGGTCAAAACGTTCTCGCAATAGCCGTTCTGGGAGCAACCGCAATCGCAGAAGTGAGCGAGACCGAGACAGCCGCTCTAAAAGAGACAATAAACGCTCTCGCAACAATTCCCAGCAAGATAGGCAGAAAAAGCCAAAAGACAGCAATCGCCATTTTGTGATTCGCCAGAATAAAGGAGAAAAATGAAACCATCTATTTATAGCTTAACGCGCCAGGAAATGATTGAATGGGCGGAAGCTCAGGGAGAAAAGAAATTCCGTGCTGCCCAGATTTGGGAGTGGCTCTACCGCAAGCGGGTCCAGTCTTTTGAAGAGATGACCAATCTGTCCAAGGACTTGATTGCCAAGCTAAATGATCAGTTTGTCGTCAATCCGCTTAAACAGCGCATTGTTCAGGAGTCAGCTGATGGTACGGTCAAGTACCTCTTTGAGCTGCCGGACGGTATGCTGATTGAGACGGTACTCATGCGCCAGCACTATGGACTTTCTGTCTGTGTGACTACCCAAGTTGGCTGCAATATCGGCTGCACCTTCTGTGCCTCTGGCTTAATAAAAAAGCAACGCGACCTCAATAACGGTGAGATTGTAGCTCAGATTATGCTGGTTCAGAAGTATTTTGACGAGCGTGGTCAGGATGAGCGGGTCAGCCATATCGTGGTTATGG
Source organism: Streptococcus sp. 27098_8_82 (assembly GCF_041431615.1). Taxonomy (NCBI): domain Bacteria; kingdom Bacillati; phylum Bacillota; class Bacilli; order Lactobacillales; family Streptococcaceae; genus Streptococcus; species Streptococcus sp. 27098_8_82. The sequence goes on along the minus strand of NZ_JAPVYB010000002.1, from coordinate 198,333 downwards.
GAATCGGCGAGCCATTTGATAACTATGACAATGTGCTCAAGTTTGTCCGGACGGTCAATGATGATAAAGGTTTGGCTATTGGTGCCCGCCATATCACAGTTTCGACCTCAGGCCTGGCTCATAAGATCCGTGACTTTGCCAATGAAGGTGTGCAGGTCAATCTAGCTGTATCCCTCCATGCCCCGAATAATGACCTGCGGACCAGCATCATGCGGATTAACCGGTCTTTCCCTATCGAAAAGCTTTTTGCAGCTATCGAATACTATATTGAGACGACCAACCGCCGAGTGACCTTTGAGTATATCATGCTCAATGAAGTCAATGACGGTGTAGAGCAGGCCAAGGAACTGGCTGAGCTGCTCAAGAACATTAAGAAGCTATCTTATGTCAATCTCATTCCTTACAACCCCGTTAGCGAGCACGACCAATACAGCCGCAGTCCCAAAGAGCGCGTGATGGCTTTCTATGATACCCTCAAGAAAAACGGAGTCAACTGCGTGGTTCGTCAGGAACATGGTACAGATATTGATGCAGCCTGCGGTCAGCTGCGTTCTAATACTATGAAGCGTGATCGCGAGAAAGCATTGGTAGAAAATGTTCAGCCTTAAGAACTATCTGACTTCAGACGGTGAGCTAACAGCCAAAGGGCGGAAATTGCTGGTAGGGGGAAGCTGGCTCTATTTCTTGATGCTTTGCATTCTGTGCTTTATTCCTCAGGTTCCAGAGCCAGGAATGGAAACTCCTGGAATCCAGTATTTTGGCCGAATAGTAGTTTTGTTAATCCCTTTTAATTCCTTTGTCAATATTGGCGAGATTACTTCTTGGATCCAGCTGGTCAAGGTCTTTATCCAAAATCTAGCCAATATCTTCTTGCTGTCGCCCTTAATCTTTCAATTGCTTTGCCTCTTTCCGAAATTGCGGAAGACCAAGAAGATTGTATGGCTGAGCTTTGGGATGAGTCTGTCTATCGAAGTGACTCAGATTCTGCTGGACCTTCTTATCAATGCCAATCGAGTCTTTGAGATTGATGATCTCTGGACCAATACTTTGGGTGGTTATCTGGCTTGGCGGGCTTTTCAGCTTGGTCAAAAAAATTGGAAAAATCGCCAAGGCGACGCTTTCAAGACAGATTAGTGAAGAAAAAGTTCGGGTTTAGAAGAAAAAATTAAATTTTTTCTTGACAAGAAAAAGGGAAAGGCCTATAATAAAATAAATCATCAGAAAAGTAATAATTTTTCTACTTTCAGGGAGCCTGTGGTTGGTGGAAACAGGTAGTGGGGGATTATGAAGTGGGCTGATGTAAAAAATGAATTTGAAGCAATAAAAATTCGGTGAGCACACCTTACAGTGCAACTTGTTGTTAGACAAGACAGAGATATGGAGGCAGTCTATACTTTGCTCCATAATTGAGGTGGCACCGCGATTATACGCCCTCACACAGATTTTTTCTGTGTGTGGGCTTTTGTTTTGCTTGAAAATAAAGAAATGAGGCAATTAATATGACAGAAACTAAAGGATATTTTGGACAATTTGGCGGCTCCTTTGTACCAGAGCCTATCCAGGCCTTGCTGGATGAATTGGAAGCGACTTTTGAGAAGTATAAGGATGATCCAGAATTTTTAAATGAATACCGGCATTATTTGACGGATTATTCAGGTCGGGAGACTCCGCTCTACTATGCAGAAAGTCTGACCCAGCACCTGGGCGGAGCTAAGATTTATCTGAAGCGGGAAGATCTCAATCATCTGGGCTCTCACAAGCTCAATAATGTTTTGGGGCAGATTTTACTAGCTAAGCGCATGGGCAAGACTCGAGTCATTGCTGAAACTGGAGCTGGTCAGCATGGTGTGGCAACTGCAGCAGCCGCAGCTAAGTTTGGTATGAAGTGCGATGTTTACATGGGGGCAGAGGATGTAGAGCGCCAGCGCCTTAATGTCTTCCGCATGGAAATGATGGGAGCGACTGTTCATGCAGTGGAAACAGGCACCAAAACCCTCAAGGATGCAGTTGATGCAGCCTTTGGAGCTTGGATGAGTGATTTGGAAGCCTTCTATGTCTTGGGCTCAGCTGTCGGTCCTCACCCCTATCCAACGATTGTCCATGAGTTCCAAAAGGTGATTAGTGAAGAATCTCGCCGGCAGATTTTGGACAAGGAAGGCCGCTTGCCAGACTATGTCATTGCCTGTGTAGGCGGTGGCTCCAATGCTATCGGCGCTTTCTCTCAGTATGTGGCGGATGAAGAAGTCAAGCTGGTTGGTGTTGAAGCGGCTGGACGGGGTCTTGATACAGACCAGCATGCAGCGACCATGACCAAGGGAAGCGTCGGAGTAGTGGACGGTATGAAGACCTACGCTGTCTTTGCTGAAGATGGGCAGATAGCGCCGGTTTACTCGATTTCAGCAGGCTTGGACTATCCTGGAGTTGGTCCTGAACATGCTTTCTTTAAAGATTCCGGCCGAGTAGAATACGTGGCAGCGACAGATGATGAAGCTGTGGACGCTTTGCTTCTCTTGACGCAAAAGGAAGGAATTTTGCCAGCAATCGAAAGCTCTCATGCCATTGCTGAAGCCATCAAGCGAGCTCCAAAATTGTCATCTGATCAAATCATCATTATCAATGTATCTGGTCGTGGAGACAAGGATGTGGCAGCCATTGCCGACTATCTAGAAAAACGAAAATAAAATACCCAGCAGAAGAGTAGTAACATCCCTCCTTTCAGAGAGTCTGTGGTTGCTGAGAACAGGCAGGAGAAGTTATGAAATGGGCTGTTGGAGTCAACATTTTGTCCTTTAGTTGAACTTTTATTATTTTGTTAGCTTACTTTGCTGTAAAATAGTATGCTGCCTTCTGCTAAAAGGAATCTAAATGACTGTAAATAAGTAAATGAGATGTGGAGCCTAAAAACTCCATAACTGAGGTGGCACCGCGATGATACGCCCTCACAGGATGAACTGTGCGGGCGTTTTTCTGTAGTTTTGGAGCAAGTTATGACCGTGGACAGGTGCTATCTGTTCTTGTGAAATGCAGTTATGGCTTGCAGCTTGCTCCTCCTTAAACGCTTCTGATTTAAATAGAAAGAAACATTATGCAAAAGATTTTACCAGCTGATATTTTATCGCCGATTCTGGCTTATATGCGGATTCAGGGCGACCACAAGGTGATTTTGGAAAGTATTCCAAGAGATAGCGAGACAGCTCGCTTTTCTATCCTAGCTTATAACCCAGTCTTTGAAGTTCGCTATGAAAATGGCCGTTTAACAAAGAATGGGCAAGTTATCGAGGCAGATCCATTGGACTATCTGCATGAGTTGGCAGTAAAAAAAGCTCATCATTCAGACCTGCCTTTTGGAGGCGGAGCCATCGGTTTTGTCGGCTACGATATGATTTCCCTCTATGAGGAGATTGGCCAGATTCCAGCTGATGTGATTGGGACGCCGGATATGCACTTTTTCGTCTATGAGAGTTACATGGTTTTTGACCATAAAAAAGACAAGGTCTATATCCTTGAGGAGGCGCTCTACAGTAATAGAAGCGAAGCTGATTTGGCTGCTAGTCTGGAGCATATCATGGCTGAGCTAGCGCAGCCTGCGGCAGATGAATTTTCACCACTGGAACTGTCCAGTTTGAATTTCCAGAGTCACATTGAGCAGACAGCTTTTGAAAAAATGGTGGAAGAAGCGCGTAGCTTGATTCGGAGGGGAGATATGTTCCAATGTGTGCTCAGTCAGCGTTTTTCAGCAGAGTATTCTGGTAGGCCGCTGGATTACTATCGCAATCTGCGTGTGACCAATCCTTCCAACTATCTCTACTTTTATGACTTCGGAGATTATCAGATTATCGGAGCCAGCCCAGAGAGTCTAGTCTCTGTCAAGCAGGGTCAGGTTACGACCAATCCTATTGCTGGAACCAGACCGCGTGGGAAGGATGAAAGAGAAGATAAAGCCTTGGCAGAGGAGTTGCTGGCTGACGAGAAGGAAGTGGCGGAACACCGCATGTTAGTTGATTTGGGGCGTAATGATATTGGTAAAATTGCTCAGAATAACAGCGTGGAAGTCACTAAGTACATGGAGGTAGAGTATTTCCGCTATGTCATGCACCTGACCAGTGTGGTCCGTGGTCAGCTTCTGCCTCAACTGACAGCTATGGATGCGCTCAAGTCAACCCTGCCAGCTGGTACCGTCTCGGGCGCGCCTAAGATTCGAGCCATGAAACGGATTTATGAGCTGGAGCAGGAAAAGCGTGGCGTTTATGCGGGGGCTATCGGCTATCTGTCTGCGACAGGGGATATGGATTTTGCCATTGCTATACGCACTATGGTTTTGAAAAATAGCAGAGCTTACGTTCAAGCTGGAGCGGGTATTGTTTATGATTCAATCCCTACTAATGAATACCAAGAAACCATCAATAAGGCCAAATCAATGACCAAGATAGGAGAGATGCAATGATTTTATTAATTGATAATTATGATTCTTTTACTTACAATCTAGCCCAGTATATCGGCAATTTCGCAGAAGTTAAAGTCTTGCGAAATGATGATGCAGGCCTTTATCAAGCGGCAGAAGAAGCGGATGCTTTGGTTCTGTCTCCAGGCCCAGGCTGGCCGGCAGATGCAGGACGGATGGAAGAGCTTATCCGCGATTTTACTGGTAAAAAGCCGATATTGGGGATTTGCTTGGGACACCAAGCCATTGCAGAAGTATTTGGTGGAAAGCTAGGTTTGGCTCCCAAAGTCATGCACGGCAAGCAAAGTATTCTGCGCTTTGAGGGAAAATCTCCTATCTATCAAGGGATAGAGGATGGACAGCCGGTCATGCGCTATCATTCGATTTTGGTTGAAGAGATGCCGGAGAACTTTGAAGTGACGGCTCGGGCGGCTGATGATAACTCGATCATGGCTATCCAGCACAAGAGCCTGCCTATCTATGGTTTTCAGTATCATCCAGAAAGTATTGGCACACCGGACGGCTTGTCGTCTATCAAGAATTTTATCGACTTAGTAAAGTAAAGGAGGATGTATGAAAGAAATTATTGCAAAACTAGCTGATTTTAAGGATTTAAGCAGCGCTGAGATGACAGATGTGATTGAGCGTATTGTCACCGGACGGGTGACAGAGTCCCAAATTGTAGCTTTCTTGCTGGGGCTTAAGATGAAGGGGGAGACGATTGAGGAACGAACTGCTTTGGCTCAGGTAATGCGAGGCCACGCTAAGCAGATTCCGACCACTATTCGCACTGCCATGGACAATTGCGGTACCGGTGGAGACAAGTCTTTCAGCTTCAATATTTCGACTACGGCAGCTTTTGTACTGGCAGGTGGCGGGATTAAGATGGCTAAGCACGGCAATCGCTCCATTTCTTCTAAGTCAGGCTCAGCTGATGTCTTAGAAGCTCTGGGTATCAATCTAGACTTGGATGCTGCTAGCTTGGGCAAGGTTTTTGAGCAGACAGGTATCGTCTTTCTCTTTGCAAAGAATATGCATCCCGCTATGAAATACATCATGCCAGCACGTCTTAGCTTAGGCATTCCCACTATCATGAATCTAACTGGTCCGCTCATCCATCCCATGAGTCTAGAAACTCAGCTTTTGGGGACCAGCCGGCCAGATATGCTAGAGAGCACAGCAGAAGTTTTGAAAAATATGGGCCGCAAGCGTGCAGTAGTCGTGTCGGGGCCAGATGGTCTAGACGAGGCAGGTCTTCATGGCCGAACCCAGTACGCTCTGCTGGCAGATGGGCAAATCAGCCTGCACAGCTTTCTGCCATCAGATATTGGCATGGAAGAAATATCTCTTGAAGTGATTCGTGGAGGCAATGCCAAGGAAAATGCAGAAATTCTGCTATCTGTCCTGCAAAATCAAGCCAGCCCCTATCTAGAAACGACAGTGCTGAATGCGGGATTGGGCTTCTATGCTAATGGGAAATCAGACAGCATAGAAGAAGGAATAGCTTTGGCCCGCCAAGTGATCGCTAGTGGCGTAGCCTATGAAAAACTCAAGCAACTACAGGAGTATCAGAAATGAGCAAAGCATTTCTCCCAACCATTCTAAAGCAAAAAGAGCAGGAAGTCGCAGCTATGTCCTATGAAGAACTGCAGCCCCTGCGCTCGACCTATTCCCTCTATGAGTATCTCAAAAACCACCCTCAAGAGCTGCAGCTGATTGCTGAAGTCAAAAAAGCCAGTCCAAGTCTGGGAGATATTAATCTCGGTGTGGATATTGTGGAGCAGGCTCGCACCTATGAACGATGCGGTGCAGCCATGATTTCGGTCCTGACAGATGAGATTTTCTTCAAAGGACATCTGGATTACCTGAGAGAGATTTCCAGTCAAGTGACCATTCCGACCCTCAATAAGGACTTTATTATTGATGAAAAGCAGATTGTTCGCGCTCGTAATGCAGGAGCGACAGTTATTCTTCTGATTGTGGCTGCCTTGTCTGAAAAGCGGCTACAAGAACTCTATGATTTTGCGACAGGTTTAGGCTTGGAAGTTCTGGTCGAAACCCATAATCTGGTGGAGCTGGAAATTGCCCATAGAATAGGAGCTCGGATTATCGGTGTCAATAACCGCAATCTAGTCACTTTTGAGACAGATATCAATACAAGTCTTCAGCTATCTGCCCATTTCAAAGATGACAGGGTTTACGTGTCTGAGTCCGCTATTTTCAGCAAGGAAGATGCTGAGCTGGTAGGTCCTTATTTCAATGCGATTTTAGTTGGAACAGCCCTGATGCAGGCTGAGAATGTGGCAGAAAAAATCAAGGAGCTGAAAATTGACAAAGGTTAAGATTTGCGGCTTATCAACGGCTAGCGCTGTGGAAACGGCATGCCAGGCTGGTGCAGATTATATTGGATTTGTCTTTGCTGAGAGCCGTCGGAGGGTCAGTTTGGAGCAAGCTCAGGAGCTAGCTGCCTTGGTGCCGCCTGCTGTCCGAAAGGTAGGAGTTTTCGTCTCTCCGAGCTTGGCAGAGCTACAGGGAGCTATTTCAGTGGCAAATCTGGATTTGGTGCAGATTCATGGCGATTTTGATGAAGAGCTCCTGACTCAGGTTGGCTGGCCGGTTATTCGAGCTTATCAGGTCAAGGGTGCGTTAAAAGGAGTCAGCCAACAAGCGGACTACCTGCTCTTTGATGCACCACTTGCTGGTAGTGGTCAGACCTTTGACTGGCAAGCTTTTGATAAAGGTCAAATCCATCAGCCCTTCTTTATCGCCGGTGGTTTGAATGCAGGAAATGTTCGAGAAGCTATTCAGCACTTCGCTCCTTACGCAGTTGATGTCTCAAGCGGTGTTGAGACTGACGGCCAGAAGGACTTAGAAAAGATAACAGAATTTATAGAAAGAGTGAAAGATGGCATATAATCAACCCAATCAAGAAGGATTTTACGGTGAGTTTGGTGGGCGCTTTGTTCCCGAAACGCTGATGACAGCAGTTTTGGAGCTAGACAAAGCCTACCGTGAGAGTAAAAAAGACCCAGCCTTTCAGGCTGAGCTGGACGAGTTGCTAAAGCAGTATGTAGGGCGAGAAAATCCTCTCTATTTTGCTAAAAATCTGACAGCCTATGCTGGCGGTGCTAAGATTTATCTGAAGCGGGAAGACCTCAACCATACCGGGGCACATAAAATCAATAATGCCCTAGGTCAGGTCCTATTAGCCAAGCGAATGGGCAAGAAGAAAATTATTGCGGAGACTGGTGCGGGTCAGCACGGGGTAGCCACAGCCACAGCTGCAGCCCTTTTCAACATGGACTGTACCATTTACATGGGCGAAGAAGATGTCAAGCGCCAAGCCCTCAATGTCTTTCGGATGGAACTTCTTGGAGCCAAGGTGGAGTCTGTGACCGATGGCTCTCGAGTCCTCAAAGATGCGGTCAATGCAGCTTTACGAGCTTGGGTGGCTCAGGTCGATGATACTCACTATATTATGGGGTCGGCCTTGGGACCCCATCCCTTCCCAGAGATTGTCCGCGACTATCAGAGTGTGATTGGTCGTGAGGCTAAGCGCCAGTTTGCTGAGCAAAATGCAGGTGCCCTGCCAGATGCTTTAGTCGCCTGCGTTGGCGGTGGTTCCAATGCTATTGGGCTCTTTTATCCCTTTGTAGATGATAGTACAGTGGCTATGTATGGAACAGAAGCAGCTGGGCGGGGCGTGGATACAGATGAACACGCTGCGACCTTAACCAAGGGCCGGCCGGGTGTTTTGCACGGTGCCTTGATGGATGTCTTGCAGGATGAGCAAGGACAGATTCTGGAAGCTTTCTCTATCTCTGCCGGGCTGGACTATCCGGGCATCGGTCCTGAACATTCTCATTTTAATGCTATCCAGCGCGCCACTTATGTGCCAGTCACGGATGAAGAAGCCTTGGAAGCCTTCCAGCTTTTGTCTCGTATTGAAGGGATTATCCCTGCTCTAGAGTCTAGCCACGCTATTGCTTACGCAGTTAAGCTGGCTAAGGAGTTGGGACCAGATAAATCAATGATTGTCTGCCTATCCGGCCGTGGTGACAAGGATGTCGTTCAGGTAAAGGAACGCTTGGAAAGAGAAACGGCTCAAAAAGGAGGTGCCCATGACTAAAACACTCACTCAGCATTTAGAAACCATCAAAAGAGAAGGCAAGGGAATTTTCCTTCCTTATATTATGGCTGGTGATCACGAGAAAGGTTTAGCCGGATTACCAGAAACTATCGCATTTTTGGAAAACTTGGGTGTGTCAGCCATTGAAATCGGCCTGCCATTTTCAGACCCTGTTGCAGATGGGCCGGTTATTGAAGAAGCCGGTCTGAGAAGTCTGGGTCACCATACTTCGGCCAAGTCTTTAATCGCAAGCTTGCAGAAGTTGGACACTCAGCTGCCTCTCATCATCATGACCTACTTCAATCCTATCTTCCAGTACGGTCTCAAAGATTTTATCAAGGATTTGGCTAGGACGCCGGTTAAGGGATTGATTATTCCGGATCTGCCCTACGAGCATAGGGACTTTATCCTGCCTCTGCTGGAAGATTCAGATATCGCTCTAGTTCCTTTAGTGAGCCTTACGACTGGACTAGAACGTCAGCAGGAGCTAATTAAGGAGGCAGAAGGTTTTATCTACGCTGTAGCCATCAACGGTGTAACGGGTAAGAGCGGAAGCTACCGCAATGATTTGGACCAGCATTTGAGCAAGCTCCATGATATTGCTGAGATTCCAGTGCTGACAGGTTTTGGCGTTTCAACTTTAGAGGATGTTGATCGCTTCAATCAAGTCTCAGACGGAGTCATTGTCGGATCTAAGATTGTCAAAGCTCTTCATGAAAAGGACGCCAGTATAGCGGCCTTTATCCAAGAAGCAGCAGCTTATAAGAAATAATCACCACCACACCAAACAAAAGACAAGGTACAAATGCTAGCCTGTCTTTTTTCTTTTTAAAGCAGAAGCAGGCGAGGCCAGAGAAACTAGCGATTTGGATAAGAACTAGAGCCTGACCCATGTTCTTGAATTTCATCACCATAAAAAAGTAACTTTCGTATAATTCATTTTTAAAAAATGTTTGATTTTTGATGGTGATTGAATATTAGTTTGGATATTGCTTATGAATGGTATCTATATAGCTGGTGAAATGTTTCAAGAAATGCTTAGGAGATATAACAGTGATGTATTTTCCAAAAGCAAGCAAGGTATTGTATCCCCAATCATTGTCGTTTAAAGGATAAGTAATCTCGTAAATATCGCTATTAATAGGTTTTATGGCATTATAGCCTAAGAGTTCCACAAATCGATCAAGGACAATTTTCTGGACATGCAGGATGACAGGTACTTTGTTTTCATTCATCCATGTACCACCATCATAGGGAAGTGGTGTAAAATGTCTTTTTGAAAAAGTATCGGAGAGAGTAAGTTCACTAATTCTAGCAACTTTAAAAACAGAAAAACGCGCTTTATCAGTATCGTAGGCATCCATATACCAACTCCGGTCCTTATAGACAATACGGTAAGGCTCACAATTTTTTTGACTCACCAGTCCTTGTGAATTAATATAGGAAAATTTTATTTTTACTCTACCTCTGATCGCTTCCAATAACTTAAAAATCAAAGTTCGTATTTCCAAGTTCCCTTGAGATAGAGACAAATCAATTTCGAAATCAGAGTATGTATTGGTAGCATTTAATTTCAATATAGCATTGAAAGTAGAGGTGTCTTCCAAAACTTGATAGCGACTTTTTAAACCGGATTCGATTGAAAGTCGTTCAGATTGGGTCAGGGGAGGTTTATCAGTTTGGAAGTCTTCCATAAGAAAAATGCCTCCGTTTTTTCCTTTCATTACATAGAGAGGAATGCCTGCAAGAGATAAATCATCAATATCTCTCATAATAGTTCGGGTGCTGACTTTAAAAAGTTCTGATAGTTCTTTAGCTGTTGTTTTTCGTTGATTTACTAAATGAGAAATGATTCCCATTTGACGGTCAATTTTCATGATTTTCTCCTTAAATATGACAGATAGATGTCATATTACTTTTGTTATGATTATACCATAAAGAAAGGAGTTCATATAATGAAACATCAAACCAAACCATCGTTTACCCTGATTGGCAGGAGTATTTTGATAGAAGGAACTACGGTTCATGAACAGCACTATTCTAAAGAGAAGACAGCGTTCTACGCTCAGTTATTTAAAGAAGGAATGCTGGGGAAATTGATGCCCCATTCTCTAGACAAAAAAGGCTATGCTTTGATTGTTCCTCGTAAAGATGGTATTCAATACTACGCAGGAGTTGCGGCAAAGAATGCTGTGGCAGACTACGAAAGCATTCTCGTCCCAGAGAAAGATTATTTAGTAAGTTCAGCCAGTGGGGATAAATCAAGACTCCTGTTTGACCAATTGGAGGATAACTTTTTTGAGGAAGAAAGCAGTTCCCTTTACCAAGATGGAATTATCTTAGAAATACTTTTAAACGGGAATCCTATGGATGCAGAAGTTGAGCTTTGGGTTCCAGTTCAGTAAAAGAGTAGGGATTTATAAGAAATAATCACCACCACACCAAACAAAAGACAGGGTACAAATGCCAGCCTGTCTTTTTTCTTTTTAAAGCAAAAACAGGCGAGACCAGCGAAGCTAGCGATTTGGATAAGAATGAGAATTTCCGTCAGACTGAAAATGGCTGAGCAGGAAGCAAGGAATAGAAAGTCGCCAGCTCCAATACGAAGATTACAAAAGAAGGCCAGAAGTCCTAGGGCTAAAAAGAAGAGCATGAGAAGGTTGATGCTCGCTGTCACTATCAGCAAGAGATGAAAAACCAACCAGACCATCAGGGGATATTGCTGCTCTCTTTGATCGTAGATGGCTAGGGTCAAGCCCATGGTGAGTAGTAGGAGTTGACTGATGGAAATCGTGCCAAGTGAGGATGCCAGAAAAAGACCGCCCAAGATAGATTCAAAAAATAAATAGCGTAAGGGAATCTTGTCTCCGCAGAAGCGGCAACGAAGCCGGTTCATGACTTGGGAAAAAATAGGAATCAAATCACGCGGTGCCAACCTTTTCCCGCAGGCATTGCAATGACTAGCTGGGGTGATGATAGACTGCTCTGGAAAGCGGTCTATGACCAAGCCTAGGAATGAGGCAAAGACAGTGCCAATAATAAATAAGTATAGATGAATCATACTTATTTATTCGTAAATTTAAACAGAAAAATTCTGAAATTTTGCAACTTTTCTAATAAAGTCTTTTTTTGAATCTTTTGTCTTGACTTTCTTATTTAGAAGCATTATAATTAAACCATAATCTAAAAAGATTAGAATCATTATAAATAAAAACGAGGTAGATACAATGACACAAGTAAAAAATGGTGCAGCAACTGACGTAGCAACTTTCAGCAATCAAAAGGCTTTGCCAAAGACTAAGGCTATTCTTAATCAAGTTGTGGCAGATCTTTATACAGCTCATATCGCTCTTCACCAAGTTCACTGGTATATGCGTGGCGCAGGCTTCATGGTTTGGCATCCAAAAATGGATGAATACATGGAAACTTTGGATACAACTTTGGATGAAGTCAGCGAGCGCTTGATTACACTGGGAGGCAAGCCTTATTCTACATTGACAGAATTTATCCAACACAGCAAGATTGAAGAAAAAGCTGGTGAATTCAGCAAGAATGTAGAAGAAAGTCTGGCGCGTGTGATTGAGATTTTCCGCTATCTGACAGGTCTTTACCAAGAAGCTTTGGATGTAACAGACCAAGAAGGGGACGATGTAACCAATGATATCTTTGTCGGTGCCAAGGCTGACCTTGAAAAGACTATCTGGATGCTGACAGCTGAAATTGGTCAAGCACCAGGTTTATAAAAAAATTATCCATGCCAAACAGAAAGGAAACAGGCTTTCCTTTCTGTTTTTTCATCTTGAAAAGCGCTGGAAAATCTGATAAAATATAGCTCATGAAAACCCTGTATGATGTTCAGCAATTTCTTAAAAGTTTCGGAATCATTATCTATATGGGCAAGCGCCTTTACGATATTGAGATGATGAAAATTGAGCTGAAGAGGATTTACGATGCCGGTCTAATGGATAAGCTAGCTTATTTTGAGGCGGAGGCAGTCTTGCGACGAGAACATCGCTTAGAGTTAGAATATTTAGAAAAGAAAAAGGAGACTTGAGATGACAATTTGGATTTTGTGGGCGGTACTTTTAGGAATAATTGGCTGGATGGGCTTTAATTATTTGCGACTTCGTCAGGCAGCAAAAATCGTGGATAACGGGGAATTTGAAGATTTGATTCGCCAAGGTCAGTTGGTTGATCTGCGGGATCCATCAGATTTTCACCGGAAGCATATCTTAGGCGCTCGCAATATTCCATCTCAGCAGCTCAAGGATAGTGTCGGTGCACTTCGCAAGGACAAGGCTGTTCTCCTCTATGAAAATAGTCGTGGTCAGCGCGTAACCAATGCGGCTCTGTATCTGAAAAAACAAGGATTTAAAGAAATCTATATTCTTTCTTATGGGTTGGATTCTTGGAACGGTAAGGTGAAGGCAAGTTAACATAAATCAAAAATTTGTCGCATTATATATACAAAGCCAGTTTCTTATGTTATAATAAATTAATATTAATTTTAAGGAGTTTTTAGAACATGCAAGAAAAGAAAAAATCTTCACTTGTTTTAGGTATCCTATCTATCATCTTTGGTTTTTTCATTCCATTGGTAGGTCTTATTTTGGGTATTATCGGTTTGGTGTTGGCTAATTCACATCAAAAAGAGTCTAAATTAGTCTATAAAACAGAAAAAATTCTGGGTATCGTAGGGATTGTAATTTCCGTAATTGTTTGGATTCTAAATGTCATGGTACTTATGAACGGAGCAGGCTACTAACAAAAAAGCTTTATTTTTAAAGCTTTTTTGTTTTACCGACTTTTCTCTAAATACTCTTTAATGATCTCTAATTCTTCTTGGTTCAAAGCACGGTAATCGCCTTTTGCTAGGTCTGGGTCTAATGTAAAATCTCCGAATTGAATTCGCTTGAGATAGGTGACCTTGACACCAACTGCCAGAAACATCTTTTTAATCTGGTGGAATTTCCCCTCAGAAATCCTGACGCTAGCACGGCTCAGACTGGAGGTGGTAGAGAGGATATAAAGCTGGGCAGGCTGACAGACGGTGTCGTCTAAAAAGCGAATGCCTTCTTGAAAGGTAATTTTATCCTGAGAGGTTAAAGGTCCATTGACTTCTACATAGTAAGTTTTTTCAACGTGGTATTGAGGGTGCAGCAGCTGAAATCCCAGAGGACCATTATCGGTAATCAGAAGAAGCCCTTCGGTATCTCTATCCAGCCGTCCGATAGAGTAAAGATTTTCTTTCTCTATCTCCTTATCCAGCAAATCTAGGACAGTCAATTTTTCAGCGTCACGATTGGCTGTGACTGCGCCAGCGGGTTTATTCAGCATGTAGTAACGGTGGGCAGTGCCGCTGACATGTTTGCCTTGAAAAGTAATCTGCTGCAGGCCGGTATCAACATTTTGGCTGAGTTTGTAGGCGGGCTTATCATCCACTAAAATCTGTTTTTGCAAAAGGCTTTGTTTCATCTTTTTTCGGCTGATATGATTGGCAGCCAGCAGTTGGTCGAGGCGCATCTGTTTTCCTTGTTTTTTTCTAAATCATATCATAAATTTTCAGGATGGGAAATGCAAATCCTCATGCAGCTCCCATATTTTTTAATGAAAACATTTACACTTATCAAAGCCGTGTTTTTTGCCTGCGTCTGTGGTATAATTGTTCAGTTAGAAATAAAATTTAAAAATTCAGAGGAAATCATGACAAAATTAAGAGAAGATATCCGTAACATTGCGATTATCGCCCACGTTGACCATGGGAAAACAACCCTCGTTGACGAATTATTGAAGCAATCTGAAACTCTTGATGCTCGTACAGAGTTGGCAGAGCGTGCTATGGACTCAAACGATATCGAAAAAGAGCGCGGTATTACAATCCTTGCTAAAAATACAGCCGTTGCTTACAACGGAACTCGTATCAACATTATGGATACACCAGGACACGCGGACTTCGGTGGAGAAGTTGAGCGTATCATGAAAATGGTTGACGGTGTTGTTTTGGTGGTAGATGCCTACGAAGGAACCATGCCACAAACTCGTTTCGTATTGAAAAAGGCCCTTGAACAGGATCTTGTCCCAATTGTTGTTGTCAACAAAATCGACAAACCATCAGCTCGTCCAGCAGAAGTAGTAGACGAAGTATTGGAACTCTTCATTGAGCTTGGTGCAGACGATGACCAGCTTGATTTCCCAGTTGTTTATGCTTCAGCTATCAACGGAACTTCTTCACTTTCTGACGATCCTGCTGATCAAGAAAAAACAATGGCACCAATCTTTGATACCATCATAGACCATATCCCAGCTCCAGTGGACAACTCTGATGAACCTTTGCAGTTTCAAGTCTCACTCTTGGACTACAATGACTTCGTTGGTCGTATCGGTATTGGACGTGTCTTCCGAGGGACTGTTAAGGTTGGGGACCAAGTTACCCTTTCTAAACTAGACGGAACAACGAAAAACTTCCGTGTTACAAAACTCTTTGGTTTCTTTGGTTTGGAACGTCGTGAGATCCAAGAAGCCAAAGCAGGTGACTTGATTGCCGTATCCGGTATGGAAGATATCTTTGTTGGTGAAACCATTACACCGACAGATGCCGTTGAACCTCTTCCAATCCTTCACATTGATGAACCAACACTTCAAATGACCTTCTTGGTGAATAACTCACCATTTGCTGGTCGTGAAGGAAAATGGGTAACTTCTCGTAAGGTTGAAGAACGCTTGCAAGCAGAATTGCAGACAGACGTATCCCTTCGTGTTGACCCAACAGATTCACCAGACAAGTGGACAGTTTCAGGTCGTGGAGAATTGCACTTGTCAATCCTAATCGAAACCATGCGCCGTGAAGGATATGAGCTGCAAGTATCTCGTCCAGAAGTTATCGTGAAAGAGATTGACGGTGTCAAATGTGAGCCATTTGAGCGTGTCCAAATTGATACTCCAGAAGAATACCAAGGATCTGTTATCCAAAGCCTTTCTGAACGTAAGGGCGAAATGTTGGATATGATTTCAACTGGTAATGGTCAAACTCGTTTGGTCTTCCTCGTCCCTGCACGTGGCTTGATTGGTTACTCAACTGAGTTCTTATCCATGACTCGTGGTTACGGTATCATGAACCATACCTTCGACCAATACTTGCCATTGATTCCAGGTGAAATTGGTGGACGTCACCGTGGTGCGCTTGTTTCCATCGATGCTGGTAAGGCAACGACCTACTCTATCATGTCTATCGAAGAGCGCGGAACTATTTTTGTTAACCCAGGTACTGAGGTTTACGAAGGAATGATCATCGGTGAAAACTCTCGTGAAAATGACTTGACTGTTAATATCACCAAAGCTAAGCAGATGACCAACGTTCGTTCTGCCACCAAGGATCAGACAGCAGTAATCAAGACACCTCGTATCTTAACCTTGGAAGAATCTTTGGAATTCTTGAACGACGATGAGTACATGGAAGTAACACCAGAATCTATTCGTCTGCGCAAGCAAATTTTGAACAAACAAGAACGCGAAAAAGCCAATAAAAAGAAAAAATCAGCTGCAGCTGAATAAGCAAAAAGGAAAGGAGCAGCAAAATGGTTTATCTTATCATTGGGATTTTAATCCTCTTTTTCTACATTTTTGCTGTTCCATCCAGTATTAAAGGGACTGTTAATGCAGTGACCATGGTGCTACTGATTGTAGCTTTGATTATCTTATTTGGCTTAGGCATTTTTAAAATTTTCCAGTTGCCGGCTGAATATTTTGTAGGTTTCGGCCTATCCGTAGTGACTGTCTTGGCTTTGCGGGACATTAACCGTCTAAAGCCGCCAAAGAAACCAAAAAAGAATTTTGATGAAGAATAATAAATGAGCAAAGGCTTAGAAAGTCGGACAGACTTTTTGAGTTTTTGCTCTTTTTCTTTACAAAAACAATAGGTTTATGTTACAAAATATTTCAAATAGATGAAAACATATCATTTTTTTCAAAACTTGCTTACAGTCGAAAATAAAAGACTCCTATGTCTTTTTTATTTTCACAAAAAAAGGTAAAATAGAATGAAGTATGAATGGAAGAGGTTGCTTATGAAAAATATAGCAAATTTTGCCAATAAGAAGGTCTTGGTCCTAGGATTGGCCAAGTCGGGTGAGTCAGCTGCTCGCCTTTTAGATAAATTAGGAGCTATCGTGACAGTTAACGACGGTAAACCTTTCGAGGAAAATCCTGCTGCCCAATCCTTGCTAGAAGAAGGTATAAAAGTGGTGACAGGAGGCCATCCTTTGGAGTTATTGGACGAAGACTTTGAATTGATGGTGAAAAATCCGGGTATTCCTTATGACAATGCCATGGTCGTTCGAGCTCTTGAAAAGAAGATTCCTGTTATCACTGAAGTAGAGTTGGCTTATCTAATTTCAGAAGCACCGATTATTGGTATTACGGGTTCAAATGGTAAGACGACGACCACAACCATGATTGCGCAAGTCTTGACGGCTGGCGGTCAAAATGGTCTCTTGTCTGGTAATATCGGCTTTCCTGCTAGTCAAGTAGCCCAAACAGCCAGCGGCAAAGATACGCTGGTCATGGAATTGTCTTCCTTCCAATTGATGGGGATTGAGGCTTTTCATCCGCAAATAGCTGTTATTACTAACCTCATGCCGACTCATTTGGATTATCACGGTTCTGTTGAGGACTATGCAGCTGCCAAGTGGAATATCCAGAAAAACATGACAGCTGATAATTATCTGGTTTTGAATTTCAATCAAGATTGGGCAAAGGAAATGGCTAGTCAAACTCAGGCTACTGTTGTCCCTTTTTCAACAACTGAAAAGGTGGATGGTGCCTATTTAGAGGGTGATGTCTTGGCCTTCCGTGGAGAAGCGATTATGCAGGCGGCTGAAATCGGCGTTCCTGGCAGCCACAATGTCGAAAACGCTCTGGCTACGATTGCAGTAGCCAAACTGCGTGGCATTGACAATCAGACGCTCAAAGAAGTCTTGTCAGCTTTTGGGGGTGTTAAGCACCGGCTCCAGTATGTGGGGCAGGTAAATGAGGTTGCCTTTTACAATGACAGTAAGTCAACCAATATCTTGGCAACACAGAAAGCCTTATCTGGTTTTGACAATAGCAAGGTGATTCTGATTGTGGGTGGCTTGGACCGTGGCAATGAATTTGACGAGTTAGTGCCTGACCTCAAAGGACTCAAGAAAATGGTGATCTTAGGACAATCAGCTCCGCGTGTAAAGAGGGCAGCTGATCAGGCTGGTGTTTCTTATCTAGATGCGACTGATGTCTGGGATGCAGCTCATAAGGCCTTTGCGCAAGCGGAGCCAGGAGACATTGTCTTGCTTAGTCCTGCCAATGCCAGCTGGGATATGTATAGTAATTTTGAAGTCCGTGGCGATGAGTTTCTCGCTGCATTTGAAGAATTAAAAGGTTAAGATGAAAAAGATTGTATTTACAGGCGGAGGAACGGTTGGGCATGTAACCCTCAACCTTCTCCTGATTCCGAAATTTATCAAAGAAGGCTGGCAGGTTCATTATATTGGCGATAAGCATGGTATTGAGTACCAGGAAATCCAAAAGTCAGGATTGGATGTGACCTTCCATTCGGTAGCTACGGGCAAGCTTCGCCGCTACTTTTCTTGGCAGAATCTGCTGGATGGCTTTAAGGTCGTCTGGGGCATTTTCCAGTCGCTGGGCATCATGCTCAAGGTACGGCCACAGGCTCTCTTTTCTAAGGGAGGCTTTGTGTCCGTTCCGCCTGTGATTGCAGCTCGCCTGTCTGGGATGCCCGTCTATGTTCATGAATCGGATCTATCCATTGGCTTGGCCAATAAAATCGCCTATAAGTGTGCGACCAAGATGTATGCAACCTTTGAGCAACCTTCCAGTCTAACCAAGATTGAGCATGTCGGAGCTGTGACCAAGGTCGGTAACCAAGAGTCAGTCCCACCGCAGGAACTAGAAGAAATCCGTCAGTATTTTGATAAAGAGCTGCCTACTCTGCTTTTTGTCGGTGGTTCTGCTGGTGCTAAGGTCTTTAATGACTTTGTCAGCCAGAATCAAGCTGCGCTGACCGAGCGTTATAACGTTATCAATCTGACAGGCGATGCAAGTTTGGATGTTCTGTCTGAACGTCTCTTTCGCAGAGCCTATGTGACCGAACTCTACCAGCCTTTGATGGACTTGGCAGATGTAGTGGTGACACGCGGCGGTTCCAATACAATCTTTGAGCTCTTGGCCATGGCTAAGCTGCACATTATCGTTCCTCTGGGACGGGAAGCCAGCCGCGGCGATCAGATTGAAAATGCTGATTATTTTGTGAAAAAGGGATATGCCAAGCAATTGGCAGAGGAACAGCTGGATATGAGCAATTTACAGGCAGCACTTGATGACCTTTTGGCAAACCAGGCTTCTTATCATCAAGCTATGAAAAATTCTCAGGAAATCAAGTCTGTAGATGAATTTTATGCTTTATTGAAAGCGGATATTGACAAGGGAAAGAAATGAGCAAGAAAAACCACGATGAGCCAAAGGAAGAGGTAAATGAGCACCTCTCTGAATGGCAGAAACGAAACAAAGAATATCTTGAAAAGAAGGCTCAGGAAGAGGCCAGCAAACAAAAGAAACTGGAAGAAGAGGAAGCAAAAGAAGCTGAAGCTGAGGACTCAATTGAAAGCGAAGAAATAGCTGAAGAGACGGAAGAAGATGACTCATCCTATGAAGAGGAAGAAACAGAATATTTGGAAGATGACTCATCTGGATCTGAGCTAGAGACTGAATTGAGTGAGAAAGAGCGCAAAAAACTGGAGAAACTTCAGAAAAAGGCAGAAAAAGAAGCTGCTAAGGTGCATATTTCAAGGGTTCATATTTATCGAGCACTGCCGGTTTTGCTGGGCAGCGGCTTGATTTTTATCATGTCAGTTTATTTTTTGACGCCACTGGCGACCATGAAGACAATCGAATTTTCAGGGAATCAAATGGTCAGTCAGGAAGACCTGCTCAAAAGCAGTAAAATTGATGAGAAGGACTATACTTTAACAACCTTTATCAATGGCGGCAATCATATCCGCAATATGAAAGCTTCTAGTCCTTGGATTAACAACCTGGAGATGGCTTATCAGTTTCCGATTACTTTTCAGGTAAAGGTCAAGGAGTACGGAGTTCTGGCCTATCTGCATGAGGGTGGGCAGTACTATCCTATTCTGACAAATGGGCAGGTTATTTCGGACCCGACTGCTGCAGATTCTTTGCCAGAAACCCATATTTCGATAGAGTTTTCAGATAAAAAATTGATTAAAGAATTTGCTCTTCAAATTGAAAAGGTACCGGCTTCGGTCAAGAAAAATATTAAGACAGTTCAGCTGACCCCGAGCAAGGTGACACCGGACTTGGTTACGCTGACAATGCATGATGGCAATAAAATTTTGGTACCAATTTCGCATATTGCTAAGAAACTGCCATATTACAAGGGAATCCAATCGCAGCTGGAAGAGGGTGTACCTAGTGTCGTAGATATGGAAGCAGGGATTTTTAGTTATGTTGAAGGAGTTCAAAACGAGTCGTCTTCTTCTGATGAAGAAAAGCAGAAAGCAGAAGAGGAATCGACGGGACAGCCAACAGAACAAGCGGCTGAGCAGGTGGCAGAAAGTCAGGAACAAGAACCTGCAGAGCCGCAAAATTCGACAGAAAACCCGGGAACTGCTGAAAATCGCTAAATTATATGTAGAAAAACTGCACATTTTCAGTTTCTTTATGTTATAATAAAGCTTGGGTAACTCTAATTTTTAGCGTTATTAGTATAGACCGGAAACATGGAAGATAGAGAGGACTGGTGTAATGGCTAGAGACGGCTTTTTTACTGGATTAGATATAGGAACTAGCTCAATTAAAGTGTTGGTGGCAGAGCACATCAACGATGAAATGAATGTTATTGGAGTCAGCAACGCAAAAAGTGCTGGCGTTAAAGATGGAATTATTGTTGATATTGAGGCTGCTGCTGCTGCCATTAAGACAGCTATTTCTCAAGCAGAAGAAAAAGCAGGCATTTCAATTGGTTTAGTTAATGTCGGACTTCCGGCTAATCTCTTACAGATTGAGCCTA
Organism: Streptococcus sp. 27098_8_82; assembly: GCF_041431615.1. Classification (NCBI taxonomy): domain Bacteria; kingdom Bacillati; phylum Bacillota; class Bacilli; order Lactobacillales; family Streptococcaceae; genus Streptococcus; species Streptococcus sp. 27098_8_82. Next base: position 177,681 of record NZ_JAPVYB010000002.1, on the reverse strand, counting down.
CTCAGGGTATGATTCCTGTGACTAGTGATTCTAAGGAAATCACAGATACAGATGTAGAGAATGTTGTTAGATCTGCTCTGACTAAGAGTATGACTCCTGATCGCGAAGTGATTACTTTCATCCCAGAAGAGTTTGTAGTGGATGGTTTCCAAGGGATTCGTGACCCACGCGGTATGATGGGGATTCGCTTAGAAATGCGTGGTCTCCTCTACACTGGACCACGAACTATCCTGCATAACCTTCGTAAGACAGTTGAGCGCGCGGGAGTTCAGCTTGAGAACGTTATTATCTCCCCATTGGCTATGACTAAGTCAATCTTGAACGAAGGGGAACGTGAGTTTGGGGCAACTGTCATTGATATGGGCGGGGGCCAAACTACAGTAGCTTCTGTTCGAGGTCAAGAACTTCAATATACGAATATATACCAAGAAGGCGGCGACTACGTAACCAAGGACATCTCCAAGGTTTTGAAGACTTCGCAAAAGTTGGCTGAAAGTCTCAAGTTTAACTATGGCTCTGCTTATGTTCCTGAAGCTGGGACAGAGTCCTTCCAAGTAGAAGTGATTGGAGAGATTGAGCCGGTTGAAGTAACTGAAAAGTATCTGGCTGAAATTATTTCTGCTCGTATCCAACATATTTTTGAGCAAATCAAACGCGATTTGGATAGAAGGCATCTCCTCGAGTTGCCAGGCGGCATTGTGATTATTGGTGGAGCAGCTATTCTTCCAGGAGTGGTTGAGCTGGCTCAGGAAGTGTTTGGCGTGAATGTCAAGCTTTATGTGCCAAATCAAATCGGCATTCGCAATCCAGCCTTTGCACATGTTATAAGCCTGTCAGAGTATGCTGGAAACTTAACAGATGTGGATATGCTGGCTCAGGTTGCTGTTCATGGTGATGAGCAACTGCGCCATCGACCTGTATCCTTTGAGCGTCCTGCTCAGTCAGTACCACGTTTTGAACCTCAACCAGCTGATGAGATTCCTGAGGAGCCGGTCCAAGAAGTTCCAGTTGCCAGTGCTGATGTGCCAAACCAAGAACCAAAAACCGGTATTACAGATCGGATGCGCAACCTAATTGGCAAAATGTTTGATTAAGGAGAATACAGAGAATATGACATTTTCATTTGACGCTGCTGCCGCACAAGGCGCAGTAATTAAAGTTATTGGTGTCGGTGGAGGTGGCGGTAACGCCATCAACCGAATGATTGATGAAGGTGTTGCTGGTGTTGAATTCATCGCAGCAAATACAGATGTTCAAGCTCTTAGCAGTGCCAAAGCTGAAACAGTTATTCAGCTCGGTCCAAAGCTGACTCGCGGACTTGGTGCCGGAGGTCAGCCTGAAGTAGGCCGTAAGGCTGCTGAAGAAAGTGAAGAAGTCCTGACCGAAGCTCTGCAAGGAGCAGATATGGTCTTCATCACTGCTGGTATGGGTGGTGGATCTGGGACAGGAGCTGCTCCAGTGATTGCTCGTATCGCAAAAAATGTTGGTGCTCTGACTGTTGCTGTAGTTACACGTCCTTTCGGTTTTGAAGGAAGCAAGCGTGGAACCTTTGCAGTAGAAGGAATCAACGAACTTCGCGAGCATGTAGATACACTCTTGATTATCTCAAATAACAACCTGCTTGAAATTGTAGACAAGAAGACTCCGCTCCTTGAAGCACTCAGTGAAGCAGATAATGTTCTTCGCCAAGGTGTCCAAGGGATTACTGACTTGATTACCAGCCCAGGACTGATTAACCTTGACTTTGCCGACGTGAAAACAGTTATGGCAGACAAGGGTAATGCTTTGATGGGAATTGGTGTTGGTAGCGGTGAAGAACGCGTCATCGAAGCTGCTCGCAAAGCTATCTACTCACCTCTTTTGGAAACAACCATTGATGGTGCAGAGGACGTGATTGTCAATGTTACTGGTGGCTTAGATATGACACTGATTGAAGCTGAAGAAGCTTCAGAAATTGTCAACCAAGCAGCAGGTCATGGTGTGAACATCTGGCTCGGTACTGCTATTGATGAGTCCATGAAGGATGAAATCCGCGTGACTGTTGTAGCTACTGGTGTTCGTCAGGACAAGGTTGAAAAGGTCAGCGGCATTCGTCAGACACCACAACCTACTAGTCCAAGCCGTCCGCAGCAAGTTGAGCCAAACCGCGAAGTTCGCTCAGGACAGTTTGAACGAAACTTTGATATGACCGAAACAGTTGATATTCCTGCTCCAAGCCGTCAAAGAACGGATGCACCTAAAGGTTCCGCTTTTGGTGATTGGGATCTTCGCCGCGAAGCGATTGTTCGTCAGGCCGAACCAAGTTCGTCAGCACGTGTGGAGCGCTATGCAGAAACTAATGAAGATGATGATGAGCTGGAAACACCTCCATTCTTCAGAAATCGTTAATCTAAATCATGAATTTGCAGAATAATAAAGAGTTGGTCTTTCAATCCGTCGCTCAAGCGGCGGAGCAAGCCCAGCGTTTGAAAGATTCAGTAAATATCATTGCAGTTACCAAATATGTTGGCTGCGAAACAACTCAGGAGCTTGTTCGTACAGGTATTCAGCATATCGGAGAAAATCGGGTAGATAAATTTCTAGATAAATACCATGCTCTGAAAGATGAGAATCTGACCTGGCACCTGATCGGCAGTTTGCAGAGGAGAAAAGTCAAGGATGTGATTAACTATGTTGATTACTTTCACGCTTTAGATTCTGTAAAATTGGCCAAGGAGATTGACAAACGAGCTGAACATGTGATTAAATGTTTCCTGCAGGTGAATATTTCTAAAGAAGAGAGCAAGCATGGCTTTTTGATTAAAGAACTTGAAGTTGTCCTGCCTGAACTTGAAAAATTAGAAAATGTTCAAATTGTGGGATTGATGACTATGGCTCCGTTTGAAGCTAGTCATGAGGAGCTGAACCAAATTTTTGAAAAGGCTCATCAACTACAAAAAGAATTAAAAAAGAAACAGTTAAATAATATGCCCTTTTCTGAATTAAGCATGGGAATGAGCCGTGATTATCCTGAAGCAATTGCCCATGGCTCGACCTATGTCAGAATTGGTACAGCATTTTTTAAATAGGAAAGAAATATGTCATTAAAAGATAGATTTGATAAATTTATAGATTATTTTACAGAAGATGGAGATGAGACTGAGGTTCAGGAGCAGACTGTCAGCAGACCTGCAGCGCCTGTTAAGCAGAAGCCTGAATTGGTTCAGCCTAAGCCAGTCAGAGAGAGCAAGCCAGCTCCTCGTCCGGTTGCTGTGGCCAAGCCACAGCCTAAACCACAGCCACAACAGAAATCTTCGACAGAGAATATTACCAGACTGCATGCACGTCAGCAGGAATTGGCTCAGCACCGTGCAAATGCGGATGAGAAGATTACGATTGATGTTCGTTATCCGAGGAGATATGAGGAAGCGACTGAAATTGTTGACCTGCTTTTGGCCAATGAAAGCATCCTGATTGACTTCCAGTATATGACTGAGGTACAGGCTCGTCGCTGTTTAGACTACTTAGACGGTGCGCGTTATGTCTTGGCTGGAAATTTAAAAAAAGTTGCAAGCACTATGTATTTGCTGACTCCGATTAATGTAGTGGTAAATGTGGAAGATATCCGCCTGCCAAACGATGTTGAAATCAGCGAATTCGACTTTGATATGAAGCGCAGTAGATAAGAGATATGTTATATTTTGTAATTCGTGCCATCTCTAATCTTTTCGATCTTTATAGCATTGCCTTGATTGTCTATGCACTTCTATCTTGGTTTCCAGGAGCCTATCAAACCAAATTCGGAGAGTTTCTAACACGAATTGTAGAACCGTATTTAAAACTTTTCCGCCGTCTTCCCTTGCAGTTTGCAGGGCTGGACTTTACCGTTTGGGTTGCAATTCTGGCTTTAAACCTTTTAAATCGTGTGGTCTTTTATTTAATAAGCGTCTTACTAATGTTATTATGATGAAAGATTTATATCAACATTTTTCGCATGAGGATCGAGAGTTTATTGATAGGAGTCTGGAGCTGCTTCAGCGGGTTCAAGATACCTATGCCTTTGAAACAACGTCTTTTCTGAATCCCCATCAGGTCTCAATCCTGAAGAATATTGGCAAGCAATATGATGTGCAAGTCTTTGCTAGTTCGGATTATTTTCCAAGTGAACTGGCAAAAGTTCTTGTGGCGCCTTCTTATTACCAACTGAATATGGATGATTTTGAATTGAGCTTGCTGGAAATTTCCTATGCAAGCAAATTTTATAAAATCAGTCATTCGCAGATTATGGGGACCTTGCTCAATCAATTGGGGATTGAAAGACGGACCTTTGGTGATATTCTTGTGGTTGGAGACTGTGCTCAGCTCTTTGTAGATAAGAGACTGGCCCAGTATTTTATAGATCATGTCTCTAAAATTGCAAAGATGCCTGTCAAACTAAAGGAAGTTTCCTTTGCAGAGCTGCTGAAAGAGCAGAAGCAGGCTGTCACCAGAGAAATTTTGGCATCTAGTCTTCGCTTGGACAAGTTGATAGCCAGCACCTTTAAGTTATCAAGGAACCAGGCTGCTCAGCTGATTTCTGGTAAGCATGTGAAAATGAACTATGCTGTTAATGACAACCCCAGCCAGCAGGTCGGACTTGAAGACTTGATTAGTGTTAGACGATTTGGAAGATTTAAGGTTTTAAGAGAAAATGGCCTTTCCAAGAATGGAAAACATAAGTTAACCGTTGAATTATTAGCTAGTAAATGAGGAGGAACTATGACACTTACAGCATTAGAAATTAAAGATAAATCCTTTGGAACCAAGTTTAGAGGCTATGATGTTGAAGAGGTAGATGAATTCCTTGACATCGTTGTCCGTGATTACGAGGACTTGGTTCGCGAAAACCATGAAAAAGAAGCAAAAATTCGCAATCTTGAAGAGCGTCTGACATATTTTGATGAGATGAAAGACTCTCTCAGCCAGTCTGTTTTGATTGCTCAAGATACGGCTGAGCGCGTTAAAGTTGCTGCCAACGAGCGGTCTACGAATATTGTCCGTCAGGCAGAGCAGGATGCGCAGCATTTGTTGGATGGAGCTAAGTACAAGGCTGATGAGATTTTACGTCAGGCAGCTGACAATGCTAAGAAAGTAGCCATTGAAACAGAAGAACTGAAAAATAAAACACGTGTCTTCCACCAACGCTTGAAATCAACCATTGAGAGCCAACTCAGTATTGTAAATTCATCTGAATGGGAAGAAATCCTGCGTCCGACAGCTACTTACCTGCAGACCAGCGATGAGGCCTTCAAGGAAGTTGTATCGGAGGTTCTGGGAGAAGAAGCAGTTGTCCGCGAGGAAGAAGTGGATGTGACACGCCAATTTTCTCCAGAGGAAATGGCTGAGCTGCAAGAGCGCATTGAAGCTGCAAACCGTGAATTAGCTGCGACACAAGCTTTTTCTCCGCTCAGCGATGAAGATATAGAAGCTCACGCAGCTGAGGAAAACTCAGAAGCTGACCATCACGATGATGATACAAATGGGGAACAAAAAGTTCCAGTAAATATTTTATAACTTTTAAAGAAGATAAGATTGTAAAAACACAGACCAAGCAAAATACTTTCAGCGAGCAGATGATGGTGAAAGATCTGCAGTCCATCTTGCTTGGGCTATCATTTTACAGAACTTTCGTCTGAAATCAGTAGGATGAAACGGCAGTCCACGTTACGGACAAAGAGGGGCAAGAGGAGCATCATGCTATTGTCTTGCCTAAACAAAGGTGGTACCGCGAATTTTCGTCCTTTTTGGAGAAGTTTGCGGTTTTTAATTTGTAATTTAAAAAATAAAGAGGAATACAATGAAACTGAAAGAAACACTCAATCTTGGAAAAACTGCTTTTCCTATGCGTGCTGGTCTTCCAAATAAGGAGCCTCTCTGGCAAAAGGAATGGGATCAAGCTAAGCTGTATCAACGCCGTCAGGAACTGAATGAAGGCAAGCCGCACTTTATCCTGCATGATGGCCCTCCTTATGCTAACGGGAATATTCATGTCGGCCATGCTATGAACAAGATTTCCAAAGATATCATTGTTCGCTCGAAGTCTATGGCTGGCTATTATGCACCTTACATTCCAGGTTGGGATACGCATGGTCTTCCGATTGAGCAAGTATTGGCAAAGCAAGGCGTTAAGCGTAAAGAACTGGACTTGGTTGAGTACCTCAACATGTGTCGGGACTATGCCCTGAGCCAAGTCGAAAAGCAAAAAGAAGACTTCAAGCGTTTGGGTGTTTCTGGTGACTGGGATAATCCTTATGTGACTTTGACTCCTGACTATGAAGCGGCTCAAATCCGTGTCTTTGGCGAAATGGCTAAGAAAGGCTACATTTACCGTGGTGCTAAGCCCGTTTACTGGTCTTGGTCTTCTGAGTCAGCTTTGGCTGAAGCAGAAATTGAATACCATGACTTGGTTTCCACCTCTCTCTACTATGCTAACCGCGTTAAAGACGGAAAAGGGGTACTGGACACAGATACTTACATCGTCGTATGGACAACAACTCCGTTTACTATTACAGCTTCTCGTGGTTTGACTGTTGGAGCAGATATTGATTACGTAGTCGTTCAGCCAGCTGGTGAATCTCGTAAGTTTGTGGTTGCTTCAGAATTGTTGAATAGTCTGTCTGAGAAATTTGGATGGGCTGATGTTCAAGTTTTGGCTACCTACCGTGGTCAAGAATTAAATCACATCGTGACAGTTCACCCATGGGATACTGCTGTAGATGAACTTGTTATCCTGGGTGACCACGTTACGACTGACTCTGGTACTGGTATTGTCCATACAGCGCCTGGTTTTGGTGAGGACGACTACCATGTCGGTGTAGCTAATGGCTTGGAAGTATTTGTCACTGTTAATGAGCGCGGTATCATGATGGAAAATGCTGGTCCTGACTTTGCAGGCCAGTTCTATGACAAAGTTGCGCCAACAGTTATTGAAAAGCTTGGGGACTTGCTCCTTGCTCAGGAAGAAATCTCTCATTCCTACCCATTTGACTGGCGTACTAAGAAGCCAATTATCTGGCGGGCAGTACCACAGTGGTTTGCATCTGTTTCTAAATTCCGTCAAGAAATTTTAGATGAAATTGAAAAGGTTAAATTCCATTCTGAATGGGGTAAAGTACGTCTCTATAACATGATTCGTGACCGTGGTGACTGGGTTATCTCTCGTCAGCGGGCTTGGGGTGTGCCGTTGCCAATCTTCTATGCCGAAGACGGAACACCAATCATGACGGCCGAAACCATCGAACACGTAGCTCAACTCTTTGAGGAGCATGGCTCTATCGTCTGGTGGAAGCGTGAAGCCAAGGACCTCTTGCCAGAAGGATTTACTCATCCAGGTTCTCCAAACGGCGAATTTACCAAGGAAACGGACATCATGGACGTTTGGTTTGACTCAGGCTCATCATGGAATGGTGTAGTGGTCAACCGTCCGGAATTGACTTACCCAGCTGATCTTTATCTAGAAGGTTCAGACCAATACCGTGGTTGGTTCAACTCATCCCTCATCACTTCAGTTGCCAACCATGGCGTAGCTCCTTACAAACAAATCTTGTCACAAGGATTTGCCTTAGATGGTAAGGGTGAAAAGATGTCTAAATCACTTGGAAATACCATTGCTCCAAGCGATGTAGAAAAACAATTTGGTGCGGAAATCTTGCGTCTCTGGGTAACCAGTGTTGATTCTAGCAACGACGTTCGCATCTCTATGGATATCTTGAGCCAAGTTTCTGAAACCTACCGTAAGATTCGGAATACCTTGCGTTTCTTGATTGCTAATACCTCTGACTTTAATCCAGTTGAGGATGCTGTAGCTTACGAAGAGCTTCGCTCCGTTGATAAGTACATGACTATCCGCTTCAATCAATTAGTAGAGACTATTCGCAAGGCTTACGCAGACTTTGAGTTTCTGACTATTTACAAAGCGATTGTCAACTTTGTGACCGTTGACTTGTCTGCTTTCTATCTGGACTTTGCCAAAGATGTAGTCTATATCGAAGCAGCAAAATCATTGGAACGTCGTCAGATGCAGACTGTTTTCTATGATATTTTAGTCAAGATTACCAAGCTGTTGACACCAATCCTGCCGCATACAGCAGAAGAAATTTGGTCTTACCTAGAGCACGAAGAGGAAGAATTTGTTCAGTTATCTGAATTGCCAGAAGCTCAGACTTTCCCAAATCAAGAAGAAATCTTGGACACTTGGTCTGCCTTTATGGACTTCCGCAGTCAGGCTCAGAAAGCCTTGGAAGAAGCCCGCAATGAAAAGATTATCGGAAAATCGCTGGAAGCGCACCTGACTGTCTATCCGAATGAAGTCATCAAGACCTTGCTGGAAGCAGTTAACAGCGATGTGGCCCAGCTCCTCATCGTTTCTCAATTAACGATTGCTGAAGGACCTGCTCCAGAAGGCGCTCTACTCTTTGAAGATGTAGCTTTTGTTGTAGAGCATGCGCAGGGGCAAGTCTGTGATCGCTGCCGTCGCATTGACACAACAGTTAAAGAGCGCAGTTATCAAGCTCTTGTCTGTGACCACTGTGCAGAAATTTTAGAAGAAAATTTCGCTCAAGCTGTCTCAGAAGGCTTTGAGAGCAAGTAAGTTTCCAAAATAAAAAATGGCTTTGCCCTTTAGTGGCAAGCCATTTTTTAGATAGATTTGAGGATGTTTTGATTTGTAGGCGGATTAGAAGAAACAAACAGTTGCAAACGCAACTGTTTTCTGTTATACTACTTATAACTTAGGAGTGCTTATTTTAGCCAAAATGTTTTGGAGCTGAAAGAGCTCAGAGGAAGTCAGTTGCTGCAGAGCCTGACTGGCGTAGGTATTTTCAAAACCAATCAGCTGGTCGTAGAGTTTGAGAGCCTGACTGCTAGGATAGAGCTCTTTGAACTTCTTATTTTGAGCTTTGGTCTTTTTGATAATCAAACCTCTATCTTCCAGCTTTCCTAGAGAACGGCTGAGAGTAGTCTTGTCAATCTGCACCAGCTCAGCCAGTTGTGACTGGCTGAGACCTTCATTTTCAACGATGCGAATGAGCAGTAGAAACAAATTATTGTCTAGGCCATAGTTACTGGCTTTCTGATTCATTTTCATCATGGCTTGTCTAGAAATATAGCCCATTTTCCGGAAAAGTTGACGGTAATCCATAGGAACTCCTTTATAGTTGCATTTGCACTTATTATACATTAAAAAGATAGAGGAAACAAGTATGTGGTCTAGGAAAAAATTAACAGAGCTGAACCCGATAGAATTTTATCAAATCATAAAACTGCGCATCGACACCTTTGTGGTGGAGCAGGAGCGCATTTATCCTGAGCTGGATGAGAAGGACCTAGAAGCAGTGCATGTTTACCATGCTAATGAACAGGGGAAATTGATGCTTATGCTCGGGTCTTTAAAGAGGGAGGGCATTTGGTCTTTGGTAGAGTGGTTACAGCCCAGTCTGCACGAGGACAGGGCTTAGGAGGACAGCTTATCAGAGAAATCTTGCAATTATGTGCTGAAAAATGGCCAGGAAAGGAAATTGAAATAGAGGCTCAGGTTCAGGTGGCTGCTCTCTATGAAAAGTATGGCTTCAAATCAGTTGGCCAACCCTTTATTTTTGAATCGACACCTCACATTACCATGATCTATAAACAATAAAAAAACTAAGGCGATGGCCTTAGTTTTTACTGTTTCACAGGAATGGAAATTTCGATTAGATTATTAGCGTAAATCGTGCGGATAGCAGCTCTATCAATAGTATTTGCATCAATTTTTCTCTTCAAGAAAAACTCTCTGATTTTTTCGATTTCCTGTTCGCGTACAGCACGGTGCATGTTTGAAATCAAGATTTCATAGTGAAGAGGAGCTTGTGTAAAAACAACATCGCTGTTTCCAGCAGAATAAACTTCGACTAGTATCGCATCGGTGCTTTCCAATTGGCTTTTGACAAGGTCAGCATGACTGTTTGTTGTATTAATAAGCTTCATACGATTTCCTCCTGCTTTATACCTGCTATTATTATAACATATTTGCTATAAATTGTGAATGATTTCTTTAAGCTTTAAGTGCATTTTTCCAAGCCTGGATACCCCATTTATGGCTGCCGCGTTTGAGTGTTTCAATAGCTTCTTCGACTGGGAACCAGGCCAGCTGATTGAAATCTTCCAACGGTTTTTGGACTTCTTGGAAAGAGGTGACCTCATACAGGTAGGCTGGGTTGTAGAAATGGGTGTCGCGATGGCGGGAGTAAAAATATTCATCAGCTTGTCCAAGATAGCGTCCAAGCTGGGCCGTGAATCCAAGTTCTTCCATCAGCTCGCGTTCAAGCGCAGTCTGATGGTTTTCCCCTTCTTCAATCTCTCCACCGGGCAGAAACCAAGCCCCATTAGGCGCCTGAACCAAAATAATCTTTTCTTTCTTCTCGTCTGGGATAACGGCATAGACTCCGTAACGGGTCACATATTCTACATTTGCTTCCTTTTCACCAAAGGTTGGATTTGTCATTCTAATATCCTCAATCTCTAGTCAGTTTACTATCTATCATAATGGACTAAGGGCCAGCTGTCAAGAATTTACTCGGTTTATTGGACAGAAAAAGAATGATAGTCCTTGAAAGAAATCTCCTTAAAATAATAAATTCCTTCCTCCGACCGTTTAAAAAAACTCTTCTTTATGGGAATAGTAAAACATTTATAGGAGAAATTGTTATAATAGGAGCGAGGTGGTTTTATGACAGAAAGCAGACTTTTTAAAATCTTATATCTTCTTTTAGAGCAAGGTCGCACAACAGCTCCCGAATTGGCCTCACTATTTGAAGTATCTATTCGGACCATCTATCGAGACGTAGACAAGCTGAGTTTGGCAGGAATCCCTATCTATTGCAGCCCAGGCAAGGGCGGGGGTATTTTTCTGATGAAGGATTTTGTCTTAGACAAGGCCTTGTTTTCAGAGTCTGAGAGGGATGAGCTATTAGCTGCTCTTCAAGGCTTCCAGATTTTAACAGATGGCGAGCAGGTAGAGACCTTGGCTAAGCTGCAGTCCTTGTTTCAAGTTCAGGCAACATCCTGGCTAGAGGTGGATTTCACTGACTGGCGCAAAAAAGTAGATCAGAAAGAACTGTTTGATACTATTAAGCAGGCAATCTTGCAAAGAAGAGTCTTGTCTTTTTCTTATTTGAATGGGCGTGGAGAAAGAGAGCAGCGCAAGCTAGAGGCGCTGAAGTTAGTATTTAAAAGCCAAAACTGGTATGTTGCTGGCTTTTGTCGTTTAAGACAAGCTCCGCGCTTTTTTAAACTCAGCAGAATGAGAGACTGTCAGATGTTAGAGGAAAGATTTAAGCAGAGAGTCTTGGATGAGAAATTTAGCCCTGAGGGACGGCTAGGAAATACTGTAAAAGTCCTCTTGAAATTTGACCGGAAGCATGCCTTTCGGGTGTACGAGGAGTTTTCAGAAGCAGAGATAGAGGAGACTGATGGGAGCATTTATGTCGAGACGCATTTGCCGAGTCACGATAGTCTTTATACCTACTTGCTATCCTTTTTGGATGGAGTTGAAATCTTGGAGCCGTCTCGGTTACGGGAAGAATTCAAAGAAAAGTTAAAAGCTATTGCCGATATTTATAAAAGCTGACAGAGGTTGTCAGCTTTTCTTTGCTATACTGTTTGTAGTAAAGAAAGGAGGGCTCTCTCATGAAATATGAATGGAGAAAAGCCAATCGTGAATTATATCAAATTAAGTCTAAACCCTGTCTTATAGATGTTCCTGCCCAGACTTTTATCATGATTGACGGCAAGGGCAATCCTAATGCTGCTGACTTTTCGGAACGAGTTGGTGCTCTGTACAGTTTAGCCTATGCTATCAAGATGAACTACAAAAAGACAGCGGCCGAGCAAGAATTTACTGATTTTACAGTCTATCCCTTGGAAGGGCTTTGGCAGCAAGAGCAAGCAGGAGAACTCATTAAAGAAGAATTGATTTATACTATTATGATTGGCCAGCCGGACTTTATCACTGGAGAGATGGTGAAAAAGGCTCTGGAGCAGATCCGTGTCAAAAAGCCTAATCCTCTCTATGACGAGATTCGTTTTGAAGAAATGACGGAAGGAGAGTGTGTCGCCATGCTGCATCTGGGTCCTTTTGACGAAGAACCTCAATCCTTCGCTAAAATGGATGCCTTTTGCCAGAATCACCAGCTGACACGGATTTCACACACTCATAGAGAAATCTACCTCAATAATCTGAATCGGACAAACCCTAGCAAGCTGAAAACAATTCTGCGCTACAAGGTTCAGAAGGATAAATAAAGAAATAGAGCAGAAAACAGTTAGTTTTCTGCTCTATTTTGTCGAAATTCATTTTTCTTATTGTGATGAATTAACGGACTCTGTGCTTTCAGTTTTCTTTGCTGACTTGATGAGAATCTTGCCATTGCTGGTCATGATAGCTTTGAGCTCTTTTTCGCTTGGATTTTCCAGATAAAAGTCAGTAATAGCATCTTCGATATGGTCCTGAATGGTACGGCGCAGTGGGCGAGCGCCCATTTTTGGATCGTAGCCCAGGTCAACCAATTTTTCCTTGACCTTCTCCGTAACATCCAGATGAATGTCATTGGTTGCCAAACGTTGATTAACATCGTCCAGCATAAGGTTGACGATTTGCAGCAGGTTGTCCTTGCTGAGCGCCTGGAATTCGATAATGCCGTCAAAGCGATTCATAAACTCAGGACTGAAGAAGTTGCCCAGCTCACCTAAGACGGAGTTGGTGCGGCCTTCACGCGCTGCCCCAAAGCCAACGTTGGCTTCAGATTTGCCAGTTCCTGCATTGGATGTCATGATGATAATGGTGTCCTTGAAGCTGACAGTCCGGCCTTGACCATCGGTCAGGCGGCCATCATCTAGAACCTGCAGGAACATGTGCATAACATCGGGATGGGCCTTTTCCACCTCATCCAGTAGAATGAGTGAGTATGGATTGCGGCGGACGCGCTCAGTCAATTGACCAGCTTCATCATAGCCAACATAGCCCGGAGGTGCACCGACAAGCTTGGCTACGCTGTGTTTTTCCATATATTCACTCATATCAAAGCGAATCATGCTGTCAGCCGAGCCAAACAGCTCAATGGCTAGTTGCTTAGACAACTCAGTCTTACCAACACCAGTAGGTCCGACAAAGAGGAAGCTGCCAATTGGGCGATTAGGACTTCCTAATCCGACCCTGTTGCGGCGGATGGCCTTGGCAATCTTATCTACAGCATCGTCTTGACCGATGACATGAGCCTTTAAGTCGCTGGCAAGATTGACTAGTTGAGACTGTTCCTTTTCTTTGAGGTCACCAACTGGGATATTGGTCTTTTGCTCTACAATGTGCTCAATCGTTTTCTCGCTGATAATTGGAGTATCCTTGTCTAGCACACTTGTCTGCTGGAGTTCCTTGTACTTGGCTATCTGGTCGCGGAAGTAAGCCGCCTTCTCGAAGTCTTCGTCGCGGGTTGCCTGAGCCTTGAGATTTTCGGCCTCAATCAGACGATGGTCAATGACCTTGGGATCAACGAAGTTGAGGGTCAGATTCATCTTAGAACCAGCCTCATCCAAGAGATCAATAGCCTTGTCTGGCAGGAAGCGGTCTTGGATGTAGCGGTTGGAGAGAAGGGCAGCCGCTTCAATAGCCGCATCTGTGTACTTGACGTGATGGTAGTCTTCGTATTTTTTCTGAATCCCTTTGAGGATGGTAATCGTTTCCTCTACCGTCGGTTCGTCTACCTTAACTGGCTGCATACGGCGCTCCAGTGCAGCATCCTTCTCAATGATACGGTATTCATTGAGGGTGGTTGCTCCGACCATCTGGAGCTCACCACGAGCCAGAGCTGGTTTGAGGATGTTCCCAGCGTCCATATTGCCATCGCCAGCTGAGCCTGCTCCAACAATTTCATGGATTTCATCAATGAAGAGAATGACATCCTGACGAGAACGAATCTCATCAATGAGCTTCTGCATCCGTTCTTCAAATTGGCCACGGATACCAGTTCCCTGTACTAAACTGACAACGTCTAGGCGGATAACTTCTTTGCCTTGGAGTTTATGAGGCACATCACCATCAACAATTTTCTGGGCCAGACCTTCCACCACGGCTGTTTTTCCGACTCCTGGCTCTCCTATGAGAACAGGATTGTTTTTGGTGCGGCGGTTGAGAATTTCAATGACACGGACGATTTCTTCATCACGGCCAATAACAGGATCAATCTCGCCGCGGCGAGCCAACTCTGTCACGTTGATACCAAACTCTTCCAGCAGACCTTTTGGCTTTTGCGGACTTGGCTGAGGCTGACCACCCTTGCTAGGATTGGAACCGTAGCCGCCACCGCCTCCATAGGCTCCGCCAGATTGGGTAGGAGGAGTAGTTGGTTCCTGAGGCTGTTGGAAATTGCTGAGGCTGTTGAAGAAGTCATCGATAGGATCTGTTCCGTGATTGTTGGCATTAGCAATTCCGCCGAACAAGGAATGTTCAGGGTCTGTTTTCATGATTTGGTAGCAGTTTTGGCACAAATCCACCTGCTGTTTATGTCCATTTACATTGGTATAAAGGTGAATCGTAGATTCATTTATTTTACAATTTTGGCAAAGCATGCAGATACCTCTTTTCTTTTAGTGTGCAAGCTATTTATAGAAATAATTAAAGGTCAAAAATAGTCAAAGTTTTATAGTTTCATTATATCAGTATTCTCGAACTTTGCAAGAATTTACTACAAAATCCTCTCTTAGACCGAGCAGAATGAAAACAAATTCTTGAAAAATTACAAAAAATTGGCTTTTAGTGGTATTTCAGTCGCTATTTATGGTAAAATAAGAGGGAACTAAGTAAATAGGAGAAACAAAATGGAATCACATTTAGTTAGAATTATCAACCGCTTAGAAGCTATGGCTAAGGATGGCGGAAATTTAAAACGTAATTTTGAGCGTGAAGGAGTGGTTGTAGCAGAAGTAGCTTACAGTTACGACGAAGAAAACGGCTCTGTCTTCACCTTGCGTGACGTTGCAGCGCGTGAGACCTATACTTTCGACAGCATCGATTTGATTGCAATGGAAATTTATGAATTACTCTACTAAAAAGCACTTAGCTGCTTTTTATTTTTACCCTTTTTATCTTATTTTGAAAAAGATTTAGTAGGTCTGAAAATTGTACCACTAGGTGCCAATGAAACCCCGCTTTATAACCTTGTATAAGAAAAAGTTATAGGCTGGGCACAGATTTTTTTGGTATAATGAAAAAGATAATGAAAAAGAAATGAGAATGACATGGCGCAGATTATTGATGGTAGAGGTTTGGCAGAGAAGCTTCAGAAAAAATTAGCCGAAAAAACGGCTCGCCTCAAAGAAAAGACAGGTCAGGTGCCGGGCTTGGTAGTGATTGTGGTGGGAAATAATCCGGCCAGTCAAATCTACGTGCGTAATAAAGAGCGCTCAGCCTTGGCTGCTGGCTTTCGGAGTAAGGTAGAACGTCTGCCAGAAGAAACCAGCCAGGAAGAGCTCTTGAGCTTGATTGAAACTTATAATCAAAATCCTGACTGGCATGGCATTTTGGTCCAGCTGCCCTTGCCTGAACATATTGATGATGAAGCTGTGCTTCTAGCCATTGATCCAGACAAGGATGTTGATGGCTTTCATCCGCTTAATATGGGCAAGCTATGGAGCGGTCATCCTGTTATGATTCCGGCTACTCCTGCAGGCATTATGGCTATGTTCCATGAATATGGTGTTGAACTAGAAGGCAAGCGAGCGGTCGTCATCGGGAGGAGTAATATTGTCGGTAAGCCCATGGCTCAGCTCCTTTTAGCTAAGAATTCAACAGTGACCCTAACGCATTCGCGGACCCACAATCTAGCCAAGACTGCTAAGCGGGCGGATATTTTGGTGGTGGCTATCGGTCGTGGACATTTTGTGACCAAGGACTTTGTCAAGGAAGGGTCTGTTGTCATTGATGTCGGTATGAACCGAGATGAAAATGGCAAGCTGATTGGCGACGTTAAGTTTGATGAAGTGTCTGAACTTGCCAGTCTGATTACCCCTGTACCTGGAGGTGTTGGGCCTATGACCATTACCATGCTGATGGAGCAGACCTACCAAGCCTTTAAACGGAGTCTTGAATCATGAAATTTGTTTTTGATTTGGATGGGACCTTGTCCTTTGATTATATGACGATTGATGAGGAGATTAAGCAGGTTCTGCTGACGGCTCCTCAGTTTGGGCATGAAGTTCTGTTTGCTTCGGCGCGTTCCTATCGAGATTGTCTGGGACTATTAGGTCCGGAATTGAGTCAGCAGATAGTGATTGGCCTGAACGGCGGAGTAGCTTATCAGAAGGGACAGCTGATGTTTGAGCGCCAGCTGCATCAGTCGAGTTATCAAGCCATTCTAGATACTTGTTTGACCTATAATTTGCCTTTTTTCGTTGATAATACTTTTGACTACAGCGGCCAGATTTTAGAAAAAATCCCTTTTATTGCCAGTGTAGATCCTCTCAAGCGGGCAAGACGGCTGGAACTGACTGAACTCCAGCATCCTATTAAGCTTGTTATTTACATGGGGAATCATGAGCAGCTCTTAGATGATGTACAGGCTCGTTTTGCAAACTTGCTCAATCTGAGTCTAGACTATCATGAACATGAGAAATGTTTTTATATCAATCCGGCTGAAACCAATAAAGCTTCAACTGTAAAGGAACTCTGCGGTTCGGATTATGTGGCTTTTGGTAATGATCAAAATGATATCCAGCTCTTTAAGAATTCTCTCTACGCTGTGCAGGTTGGGGATTTTTCGGACTTGAGCGATTATGCGGATGAGCAGGTTGCTTTTCAGGAAAATTTACCCAAGGCAGTCGCAGCAAGAATCTTACAAAAATTTTCAGATTTCCGAGAAAAATAGCTTTCTTGCGATACGAGGCACCTGTTTAGGTGCCTTTTGGTGTATAATAAAGATAGGTTTGGTCATCTTGAGACAAGTGCAGGATGAAGTTAGTCTAGGAGAATATCATGTCAAAAAACGCTGAAAATATTTTAAAAAGAGTCATTAGGGAACGCCCTTTGGATAGCCACAAGGGCGACTACGGCCGTCTCTTATTGATTGGGGGGACCTATCCTTATGGGGGCGCCATTATCATGGCAGCTTTAGCAGCAGTCAATAGTGGGGCCGGTCTGGTGACTGTTGCTACAGACAGAGAAAATATCGCCCCTCTGCACAGTCATTTACCGGAGGCCATGGCCTTTGACCTAGAGGAGCAAGACCGATTGACAGAGCAGCTGGTTAAATCAGATCTAGTCTTGATTGGTCCTGGCTTGGCGGAGAATCAACTAGGCCTAGATATCCTACAAAAGGTAATCCAGACTGTGGCAGAACAGCAGATACTCATCATGGATGGCGGAGCCATTTCACTCTATAGCAAGGCAGCTTTGCCATTTCCAAAAGCACAGACAATTTTTACCCCTCACCAGAAGGAGTGGGAAGGTTTATCGGGTTTGAGCTTGTCAGATCAGACAGCGGCAGCCAATCAGGCAGCGGTCAATCAGCTGCCTTTGGGCAATATTGTCGTGCAGAAAAAGCATGGAACGACCATCTATCAAAGTGGACAAGAGCAGGTCTTTGAGCTGAAAGTAGGCGGACCTTACCAGGCAACTGGCGGCATGGGGGATACGCTGGCTGGTATGATTGCTGCTTTTGCGGGTCAGTTCAAGATAAGCAGTCTCTTTGAGCGAGTGGCGGCTGCAACCTTTCTTCATTCCCTCATCGCAGATAAATTGGGTCAGGAAGCTTATGTCGTCCTGCCAACGGCAATCAGCAGAGCCATTCCAAGGTGGATGAAGGAGATGAGTCAGTAGACATTTTCTTGGGTTTTAAGTCAGCTGGGTTTCTTTTGTGGAAGCCCAGTTTTTTTCTTGCTTTTTAGGGGATTTTTAGACTTTGTAATCGGTTTTTTATGCAGTTTTTTGTTATAATAAAAGTTACGGAAAAACTAGAAAGGAAAAGGACATGCCAGAGTATTTGTCGGTTTCGACCTTGACCAAGTATCTGAAGATGAAGTTTGAACGGGATCCTTATTTGGAGCGGGTCTATCTGACTGGCCAGGTGTCCAATTTCCGCCGGCGTCCCAATCATCAGTATTTCTCATTGAAGGATGAGAAGGCTGTCATTCAGGTCACGATTTGGTCTGGTGTTTACCAGAAGTTGGGCTTTGAGCTGGAAGAAGGCATGAAAATAAATGTCATTGGCAGGGTACAGCTCTATGAGCCGAGCGGTTCCTATTCTATCATCATTGAAAAGGCAGAACCGGATGGTATCGGAGCCTTGGCTATCCAGTTTGAACAGCTCAAGAAAAAACTGGGAGAAGAAGGGCTTTTTCAAGATAAATTCAAGCAAGCCTTGCCCCAATTTCCTAAGAAAATCGGTGTTGTAACCAGTCCCAGCGGAGCGGTCATTCGGGATATTATCACGACGGTCAGCCGTCGCTTTCCGGGAGTGGAGATTGTCCTTTATCCGACAAAAGTGCAGGGAGTTGGGGCTGCAGCTCAGGTTGCTGACCACATTAGACTGGCCAATGAGCGGTCCGATTTGGATGTGCTGATTATTGGTCGAGGCGGCGGTTCTATCGAAGATCTCTGGGCTTTCAACGAAGAGGAAACAGTTCGGGCTATTTTTGAGTCTCGGATTCCTGTTATTTCTAGTGTCGGCCATGAGACAGATACGACATTGGCGGACTTTGTAGCAGATCGCAGGGCTGCGACTCCGACGGCTGCAGCTGAACTAGCAACACCGGTCACCAAACTGGACCTGCTGGGACATTTGCAGCAGCAGGAAAACCGCATGTCACGAGCGATTTCCAATCGCCTGAGCTATTATCGCGAGCGCCTGAATAAACTGACTCAGTCGGTTATCTTTCGACAGCCAGAGCGGCTTTACGATGGTCATCTGCAGAAGTTAGACCAGCTCAACCTGCGACTCAAGCAAAAAATTCGCGAATATTATAGTGAAGAGCAACAGCGGGTCAAAATCTTGCAGCATCGTTTGGAAGCATTGAATCCACTCAGTCGCGTTCAGCGTCTTCAAGAGCAGACTGCCCAGTTGGAGCGCTTGCTGCGCAGCAACATGGCGGTCATTTATGATAACAAGGTGGCTCAAGTCAGGAGATTGTCCGAGGCCTTGCTTATGCTGGATACAAGTCGAATCGTGGCGCGTGGCTATGCTATTGTCCAAAAGAATCAAAAGGTTGTCGAGTCAAGTGCAGGCATTGAAGAAAAAGATGAGCTGACCCTGCTTATGCGGGATGGGCAGCTGGAAGTAGAGGTAAAACATGTCCAAAGAAAAGAAATTTGAAGAAAATTTAGCAGACTTGGAAGTCATTGTTCAAAAGCTGGAAAATGGTGACGTAGCGCTG
This sequence comes from Streptococcus sp. 27098_8_82, assembly GCF_041431615.1. Classification (NCBI taxonomy): domain Bacteria; kingdom Bacillati; phylum Bacillota; class Bacilli; order Lactobacillales; family Streptococcaceae; genus Streptococcus; species Streptococcus sp. 27098_8_82. Next base: position 158,268 of record NZ_JAPVYB010000002.1, on the reverse strand, counting down.
GAAGAGGCGATTGCGGAATTTCAAAAGGGAATGAAGCTTTCAAAAGAACTTCAGGCTAGTCTGGACAAGGCTGAAAAGACCTTGGTTAAGGTCATGCAGGCAGACGGCACAGAAACGGAAATGGAATGACAAGAAACGAGAAACTGGAAAAAATTGGTCTGACGATTGAAGATTTTTATAGGTCTCAGCAAGTGTCGTCGGATTTATCAGAAGTTATTTTGTACTCGGTGCAGGCTGGCGGCAAGCGGATTCGTCCTCTATTGCTATTGGAGTTGATTCAAGCCTTTGGCCTAGAACTAGCTGAGGCTCACTATCAGGTTGCCTCTGCTCTTGAGATGATTCACACTGGCAGCCTTATCCATGATGATTTGCCGGCTATGGATGATGACGACTATCGTCGCGGCCGCCTGACTAGCCATAAGAAGTTTGGAGAGGATATGGCTATTTTAGCGGGCGATTCTCTCTTTTTGGACCCCTATGGACTATTGGCAAGGGCCGAGCTGCCTAGTCAGGTCAAGGTGGACTTGATTTCTGAGTTGTCTCTGGCGGCAGGGAGCTTCGGTATGGTCGCAGGACAAGTGCTGGACATGCAAGGTGAAGGCCAAGCAATTAGTTTAGAAGATTTAAAGACCATCCATGCCAATAAGACTGGAAAACTTCTGACCTATCCTTTTGTCGCAGCTGGTTTGATTGCTGGGGTCGAGCAGTCTGTTCAAGACAAGCTTCGTAGGATTGGAGAGCTCTTAGGGCTGGCCTTTCAAGTGCGGGATGATATTTTGGATGTGACAGCTAGCTTTGAAGAGCTGGGTAAAACCCCGCAGAAAGATTTAGCTGCGGCCAAGTCGACTTATCCAGCCTTTCTGGGACTGGATGGAGCTAAGAACTTTTTCAATCAGACCCTTGATGAAGCTGTAGACATTCTGAAAGACTTGGAAGAGAAGACAGAGTTTTCAGGCGAAGAAATTCAAAAGATAATAGAAAGTTTGAGATTGAATGGCTAAGGAAAGAGTAGATGTGCTGGCCTACAGACAAGGGCTCTTTGAGACCAGAGAGCAGGCTAAGCGTGGTGTAATGGCTGGACTGGTTATTGCTGCGGCCAATGGCCAGCGCTTTGACAAGCCTGGTGAAAAGATTGACGCAGCCATAGAGCTGCGCTTAAAAGGTGAGAAACTCAGATATGTCAGCCGAGGCGGCCTCAAGCTAGAAAAGGCTTTGCAAGTGTTTGATATTTCGGTAGCGGACCGAGTGACCTTGGATATCGGAGCTTCAACCGGCGGTTTTACAGATGTCATGCTGCAATACGGAGCTAAGCTGGTCTATGCGGTAGATGTAGGAACCAATCAACTGGCTTGGAAGCTCAGACAGGATGAGCGGGTTGTCAGCATGGAGCAGTATAATTTTCGCTATGCCCAAAGGACTGACTTTGAGCAGGAGCCGAGCTTTGCCAGTATTGACGTCAGCTTTATATCGCTGAGTTTGATTTTGCCGGCTCTGCATGAGATTTTGGCTCGGGATGGCCAAGTGGTTGCATTGATCAAGCCCCAGTTCGAAGCGGGCCGCGAGCAGATTGGGAAAAAAGGAATTGTCAAGGATAAAAAGGTCCATCTGGCAGTTCTGGAAAAGGTCATAGCATTTATGATGGAAGCTGGATTTTCTGTTAGGGGACTGGATTTTTCGCCTATTCAGGGAGGTCAGGGCAATGTGGAATTTCTGGCCTATTTAGAAAAGAGCACAGAGCCGCAGTCTCTTGATTCAGCTATGATGATAGCTGTCGTAGAGGCAGCACACAAGGAATTTAAGGATGAATAAGAAGGATAGATTAGAAAAGATTAGACGCTTTGTCAGTGACTATGACATTGGCACACAGGAGGAAATTGTAGAATATCTCAGGGAATCTGGGATTACAGCGACGCAGGCTACGGTCTCTAGGGATATCAAGGAGCTGGGGATTGTTAAGATACCGCTCAAGGATAACACCTATATCTACGAGCTGCCTAAGACCATGACCAGCAGTCTGGGCTTGGCTGAAAATAACGTCCTGTCCTGTCAGGTCTTGGGAAATATGATCAATCTCAGTCTGGTGCCGGGGAGCACAGCACTGGTCAAGCGCCATCTTAGAAATGAATTTGCTGAAGATATTTTCAGTATCTTGGCAGACAACGACAGTATTTTGATGGTTATGATGACAGAGGAAGCAGCTGCAAGGGTTGCAACCATCATTCACCATTGGTAGGAAAGCCTATGTTATTAGAAATTTCGATTAAAAATTTTGCCATTATTGAGGAGATTTCCCTTAATTTTGAGCAAGGTATGACCGTGTTGACCGGGGAAACCGGAGCTGGCAAGTCTATTATTATTGATGCGATGAACATGATGCTGGGCAGCCGTGCTACGACGGATGTTATTCGTCATGGGGCACCCAAAGCCGAGATAGAGGGACTTTTTTCGCTGGAAAATAGCAGAGCTTTGCGAGAGATTTTTGAGGAGCAGGGCTGGGAGTTGACCGACGAGCTGATTATCCGTCGAGAAATTCTGCAAAACGGCCGCAGTGTCAGCCGTATCAATGGCCAGATGGTTAATTTGTCTGTTCTAAAGGCTGTTGGCCAGCACTTGGTGGATATCCATGGTCAGCATGATCAGGAAGAACTGATGAGACCCCAGCTTCATATTGCCATGCTAGATGAGTTCGGAACAGCAGACTTTTTGCATCTCAAAGGCCGCTATCAGGAAACCTTTGACCGCTATCGAAGCCTACGCAAGCAAGTCCTGACTTTGCAGAAAAATCAGCAGGAGCATAAGGCCAGAATTGAGATGCTGGAGTTTCAGATGGCGGAGATTGAGAGCGCAGCCCTCAAAAGTGGTGAAGATACTGCCCTACATCAGGAACGAGATCGTCTGCTCAACCACAAGCTTATTGCCGATACGCTGACGAACGCCTATACCATGCTGGATAATGAAGACTTTTCCAGTCTGACCAATGTCCGCTCAGCTATGAATGATCTTGAGTCTATTGAAGATTACGATCCAGCCTACAAGGAGCTTTCCGGCAGTTTGTCGGAGACTTATTATGTCTTGGAAGATGTCAGCAAGCGCTTAGAGGATATTTTAGATGGACTGGACTTTGACGGAGATCGGCTGCTGCAGGTGGAGAGTCGCCTAGACTTGATTAACAGCATCACACGTAAATACGGCGGCCAAGTAGATGATGTGCTAGATTACTTTGCTCAGATTTCTAAAGAATACAGCCTTTTAACTGGAAGTAACTTGTCCTCAGAGGATATGGACCGAGAGCTGAAGGCCTTGGAGAGAGAGCTGGTAGAGCTGGCCCAGGAGCTGAGTCAGGCTCGTCATGGCCTAGCAGCCCAGCTGGAAGCAGAAATCAAGCAAGAGTTGCAGGACCTCTACATGGAAAAGGCGCGCTTTAAAGTGCAGTTCAGTAAGGGCAAGTTCAACCGTGAAGGCAATGAGCAAGTAGAGTTCTACATCTCAGCCAATCCGGGCGAGGATTTCAAACCTCTGGTGAAGGTTGCGTCTGGTGGCGAGCTCTCCCGTCTCATGTTGGCTATCAAGTCGGCCTTTTCTCGTAAGGAAGGCAAGACCAGCATTGTCTTTGATGAAGTGGATACGGGCGTTTCTGGCCGAGTGGCCCAAGCTATTGCTCAGAAGATTCACAAGATTGGCTCCAATGGCCAAGTCTTGGCCATTTCCCATCTTCCGCAGGTCATTGCGATTGCCGATTATCAGTTCTTTATTGAGAAGATTTCGGATGAGAATTCGACCGTCTCAACGGTTCGCCTGTTGACGGCTGATGAGCGTGTTCAGGAAGTCGCTAAGATGCTGGCTGGTGAAGATGTGACGGAGGCTGCTTTGACTCAAGCCAGAGAGTTATTAAAAAAATAAACAAGCGAGACTGAGACATTAGTGTTTCGGTCTTCTTTAGGAAGGGGCGCATATGACAGAATATTTTGTAATCGGTGATATCCATGGCAAGGCAGGCATGTTAGATGAGCTGCTCCAGCACTGGGATGGTCGCAGCCAACTAGTCTTTCTAGGGGATTTAATAGATCGCGGTGAGGACAGCCGAGCAGTTTTGGAGCGGGTCAAGGATCTAGTGGACCAAGAAGGAGCTGTTTGTCTTTCTGGCAATCATGAGTATATGTTTCTGACCTGGCTGGACAATCCTGAAAAGTCTTATGACCACTACCGACGCAATGGCGGAGATACGACGATTAATTCGCTTTTAGGCCGGCCTCTCAATGCTCCTGTAGATGGAGTAGCAGACGCGGAACGTGTCAAGACGGAGGCGGCAGATTTAGTCGACTTTATTCGTCAGATGCCTTTCCTATTGGAGACAGAGCAGTACGTTTTTGTCCATGCTGGCCTAGACTTGGAGCTGAAAGACTGGCGAGAGACCAGTGATTATCAAAAGGTTTGGATTCGCGCGCCTTTTCACGAAGGCAGCAATCAGACTGGCAAATCGATTGTCTTTGGCCATACACCTACATTTTACCTCTTGCATAAGGCACTGGGAACTGATCAGCTATGGATGACTGAGGATGGCAAGATTGGTATGGATGGCGGAGCTGTCTATGGAGGAGTCCTCCACGGAGTTCTCTTTGGTCATAATGGCATCATAGAGCGGTATGCCATAAAAAATGATGGTTTGGTAGCCGAAGACTGAAAAAGATTGGATTTTCCCAATCTTTTTTTGCTGAGACTCTCTTTTAAGATCAGCATTTTCCTAAAATTTTCCCCAATAAAGCTAAAAAAAGCGGCATGTAAACACTTTTTCATCTAATTTTAAAGAAGCGCAAAAAGATTAAAAAACTAAAACAAGCAGATTAAATTTAGGAAACGCTTGGCCTGAGCTGTGATTTTAGCGAATATTCCCCCACAAAACCATAAAAATTTGGTATAATGTAGTGTAATAACAAGTTAAAATTTAGATACAGAGTAGGAAATCTATGACAAAAATAAAAATCGTAACTGACTCATCCGTAACCATTGAACCGGAGGTTGCTAAGGAATTAGACATTACAATTGTGCCTCTCTCTGTTATGGTGGACGGGGTGGTCTATTCGGATGCAGACCTAGAGGAAGGTGAGTTCCTTCGTCTTATGCAGTCTAGTCGCAATCTTCCTAAAACCAGCCAGCCGCCTGTCGGAGTCTTTGCTGATGTTTTTGAGCGCTTGGCAGAGGATGGAGCACAGATTATCTCCATTCACATGTCTCATGCCTTGTCAGGAACTGTCGAAGCAGCCCGTCAAGGAGCGACTTTGGCTAATGCTGATGTGACGGTTGTTGACAGCTCTTTCACTGATCAGGCTATGAAGTTCCAGGTCACTGAAGCAGCTAAAATGGCCAAAGAAGGAGCTAGTCTAGAGGAGATTCTGACTAAAATCGAGGAAGTGAAGGAAAATACAGAACTCTATATTGGTCTCTCTACCTTAGAAAATCTGGTTAAAGGAGGCCGTATAGGCCGAGTTTCTGGTTTGATTAGCTCCCTGCTCAATATCCGAGTTATCATGCAAATGAAGGACCATCAGCTGGAGCCCATTGTCAAGGGAAGGGGCGCTAAGACCTTTAAGAAATGGCTGGATGATTTGACAGTAAGTCTGCAAAACAAACAAGTGGCTGAAATTGGAATTTCCTATGCAGGCAGTCCAGAATTGGCACTAGAAATGAAGGAAAGTTTACAGCCATATGTCAAGAAACCTATTTCAGTGCTGGAAACAGGGTCCATTATTCAGACACATACAGGGGAAAATGCTTGGGCTGTGCTGATTCGTTACGAATAAAACCATAATAATTTAGAAAATAGCGGCTTAGTACTTGACCTGAATGCTTTTTTTAGATATGATAATATTTGTTAGGGTTATTAACCCAGAAAAAATTTGGAGGATTTGTTAAATGGCTAACAAACAAGATTTGATCGCAAAAGTAGCAGAAGCTACAGAATTGACTAAAAAAGATTCAGCAGCAGCAGTTGACGCTGTATTCGCAGCTGTAACTGAGTACCTTTCAAAAGGTGAAAAAGTTCAACTTATCGGTTTTGGTAACTTTGAAGTTCGTGAGCGTGCAGCACGTAAAGGTCGCAACCCACAAACTGGTAAAGAAATCAAAATCGCAGCTTCTAAAGTACCAGCTTTCAAAGCAGGTAAAGCTCTTAAAGACGCTGTAAAATAATTTTGGTTAATAAAGCCTGATACACTTGCCTCTGGCGAGTATGTCAGGTTTTTCTTTTTGCTCTCAATTCTTGAGCTTAATAAAAGATTTAGGTGCTTCGAGAAAGTTGATTTATGAACTTTCTTGGAGTTTTTACTTTGCAGTAAAGTGAAAGAATTTGTCTCTAAACAAAAGAAAATGATAAGAGATAAACATTTTTAAAGACTTAAAATAAAAAGTTTAAAATTTTAGCAAAAGTGCTTTTAAATCATAGGTGTTTATGATAAAATGAAGGGAGCATTTCTTTTTGTGTAATGATTGCGAGATCATTGAAAAAGTTTAGGAGGTAAGAAATGAAATGGAAACCACTTCAGGGCTCACTGCGCCCTGTTAATCCTTATGGCAGCAAATTTCGCCTGCTGATGGGATTGTTTGTCGTGCTTTTTTCAATCTTTCTACTCCCCATGCAGACATTGTCTGCCTTGGAGGAGCTGAAGGATGGAACGGATTTGTCCAAGTTGAATATTCATAAGTTTGACTTGAATGTTAACAATGTCAGTGTTCTTTCTAAGTCAGAGGCGATTGAACAAGTTCATTTGACTAATCCAAATTATGAGTATCTGGGAGCAGTTTATCCTGGAGAAATGGAAAATTTCACCATCAAAGTAGACAAGTCTCAAAAAGCAGATCAGGTCTTTAATAAGCCGCTTTCTCTTAAGTTCTCTAATGTTGGAACGGCTTATGGAAAACAAGTAGATGCCTATCTGACTTTTAATAAGGTAACACTCCACTATCTGAACTCATCTACAGCAGAAGCTCAGATGAATGATGCTCAAAAAAATGCAGTTGAATTTTTCTCTATTTCAGAGTTGTGGGAGAGAAGCGCTTTTGAGATTGGGAATATCCCATATGTGGATGCGGCCCATAATAACATTATGAACAAAGCTTTCTGGGTGGAGGCTGATGTTACAGCAGAGCTACGCTATGCGGATGGTTCGGATACAGATTTGAAGTTGGTTATGAAACCGACTGACATTGATGTAGTTGACGGCTTTGGTCTAAAAGAGTCTTTCTATATTAATGATTATAAAAATGCTGTTGATAAGCGCTTGATGAACAATGCCAATGCTTTGAATCAAACAGATCAGAGCGGTCGGACAATTTGGGAAGCAACGACTTCAACTAGCGGTGCTGCTAATGAAAACAACATCTCTGGTTTGGCCGTTCGTTCTGCAGATAACACATTGAATTTCGGTTATTTATCAACAGAAGCTTGCTCGGCAGTCTTTGGTCTTTATATTGAAAAAGTTGATCCCAAGCCAGTCTTAGAAGTGGATCCAGTTAAGATTCCAGCTAAGGAAGGTCAAGAGATGACTTATAAGGGAACCTTCAAGATTCCAGTTCCTGGTAAGGATATTTTGGCTACACCGACTACTATTGAGATGACTGAAACCTTTGACGAGCGTCTGGATTACAAGGAGCTCAAGGTTGAGGCTGGCGGCAATGCCTTGCAGGAAGGTCGTGATTACACGATTGAAAAGAAAGGCCAGACCGTTACGGTCAAGATGACACCGGAGTATGTTAAAGCAAATTCTTCTCAGGATATAGTCATTACCTACAAGACTGCAACCAATCAAAAGGTAGCAGAAAAGGGTGCTGCAACGATTACAAATACAGTGATTTTAAAAGTAGATAATCTTTCAGCACCATCTAATCAAGTTACTACTGACTTGCTCTATGAAAAGAAACATGAATTTATCAGTGGCACTGCTGGTAAGGAACTCCCGCAGGAAATCAAAGACCTAACACCAGAAACAGAAAAGAATCTGGAGAATGGCACTAAGGCCACTCCGACACAACCGGCTAAGACGGAAGTGCATACGGCAGATGGCACATGGACCTTTAAGTCTTACGACAAGGCAGAAGAGACGATTAACGGAGCAGATGCGCACTTTGTTGGTACCTGGGAATTCACCCCAAATCCAACTTATAAGACGACACACGAGTTCGTTAGTGGTACAGCAGGTAAGGAATTGCCACAAGAAGTGAAATCCTTGCTTCCATCCGACAAGCCTGATTTAGCAGATGGCACTAAGGCCACTCCAACCCAGCCGATGAAGACAGAAGTGAAGACCGCTGATGGTACTTGGACCTTCAAGTCTTACGACAAGGCAGAAGAGACGATTAATGGAGCGGATGCACACTTTGTTGGAACATGGGACTTTACACCAGCGCCAACCTATAAGGTGACCCATGAGTTCGTCAGTGGTACAGCAGGTAAGGAATTGCCACAAGCAGTGAAAGATTTGCTTCCAAGCGATAAATCTGATTTGGCAGATGGCACCAAGGCTACTCCAACACAACCAGTCAAGACGGAAGTGAAGACCGCTGATGGCACTTGGATCTTCAAGTCTTACGATAAGGCTGAAGAAACTATCAATGGAGCGGACGCTCACTTTGTTGGTACATGGGAATTCACAGCAACTCCATCATCAACTTATAAAGCAGTGCATGAGTTCGTTAGCGGTACAGCAGGTAAAGAACTGCCACAAGAAGTGAAATCCTTGCTTCCAAGCGATAAATCTGATTTAGCCGACGGTACGAAAGCCACTCCAACACAACCAGTCAAGACAGAAGTTGAAACATCTGATGGCACTTGGAGCTTCCAGTCATATGACAAGAACGAAGCAACTATTAATGGTGCAGATGCTAAATTTGTTGGAACTTGGACGTTTGTGGCGAAGCCTAGTCCGGCACCAACCTACAAGGCTACACATGAATTTGTCAGCGATACAGCAGGTAAGGAATTGCCACAAGAAGTGAAAGCTTTGCTTCCAAGCGATAAATCTGATTTGGCAGACGGCACTAAGACCACTCCGACCCAGCCGGTGAAGACAGAAGTTGAAACATCTGATGGCAGCTGGAGCTTCCAGTCATATAACAAGAACGAAGCAACCATTAATGGTGCAGATGCTAAATTTGTTGGAACTTGGACGTTTGTGGCGAAGCCTAGCCCGGCACCAACTTACAAGTCAACCCATGAATTTGTCAGCGGTACAGCAGGTAAGGAATTGCCACAAGAAGTGAAATCCTTACTTCCGACTGATAAATCTGATTTAGCCGACGGTAGCAAGACCACTCCAACACAGCCGGTGAAGACAGAAGTTGAAACATTTGATGGCAGCTGGAGCTTCCAGTCATATGACAAGAACGAAGCAACTATTAATGGTGCAGACGCTAAATTTGTTGGAACTTGGACTTTTGTGGCAAAGCCTAGTCCGGCACCAACTTACAAGGTGACCCACGAATTCGTTAGTGGCTCAGCAAGTAAGGAATTGCCTCAGGAAGTGAAATCCTTGCTTCCAGCCGACAAGCCTGATTTGGCAGATGGCACTAAGGCCATTCCAACCCAGCCGGTCAAGACGGAAGTGAAGACAGCAGATGGCACATGGAGCTTCCAGTCATATGACAAGAACGAAGCAACTATTAATGGTGCAGATGTTCACTTTGTCGGTACTTGGACTTTTGCAGCTGACTCAACTACGCTTACTGGCAGTGTGATCTGGATTGACAATGATAACGCTGCAGATCGCCGACCACAGAGTGTCCTTGTTCACTTACTTGCAGATGGACAGGATACAGGCATCAGCGTAACTGTTAATGAGGCGATGGGCTGGAAATATAGCTTTGAAAACCTGCCTCGCTTCAAGGATGGGAAAGAAATCGTCTATAGTGTCCGCGAGGACGAAGTGGAAGGCTACAGCAATCAAGCTGAAGGCATGAATGTAACCAATCGCTTGCTTGTAGATGCTCAAGTTAAAGAGATTGGCAAGAAACGAATTCTGCCTAAGACTGGCCAAGATACATCTATCTGGATGCTGATTCTTGGATTCTTGACTCTTGGAGGAGCAGTTGGCTTGATCAAACGCCAGCGTGACTAAGATTAAGCGTTAGTAAAAAGCTTTGAAAATCTAGAATATATGAAAAGTCTGTTATCTCAACTTTTGTTGGGAATAGCAGGCTTTTTATTTTTGGCAGGAAAATCAAGGCACTGATAGAATTTAAAATTTTAGGTCTTATTTACAATCATTCTTAATAGCCAAGTAAGCCTAGTCATGGTATAATGGTAATGACTTAGATGAGAGGCTATAACGGAGTAAATAATGAAACAAGAACATCAGCATGACTTTGACCAAGTAATTGGCCATTTGCGCGCCAAGGGTGTGCGCATTACAGAAACGCGGAAGGCGGTAATTGACTATATTATCCAAAGTCACGACCATCCTAGCGCTGAAATGATATATCAGGACTTGAAGCCCAATTTTCCTAATATGAGTCTGGCAACAGTTTATAATAATCTCAAGGTTCTGATTGATGAGGGGTTTGTCGCTGAGCTCAAGGTTCGCAATGATACGACGACCTACTTTGACTTTATGGGCCATCAGCACCTCAATGTTATCTGTGAAAAATGTGGCCGTATCGCTGATATGGAGCTGGAACTTCCTGATGTGAAGCATGAGGCTGAAGTGCAGACTGGCTATCACATCACCCAAAGCCAGACGACTGTCTATGGCCTATGCCCCCAATGCCAGTAAGAGGCGGTGTGACTGCGAGAATGATTAGGAGTTTTTGGAGTCTCAAAGACGAACAAAGTTGTGACTTGCTTCGCAAATTCTATCTGCAACTTCAAAGCAGCAATTTGACAATCGGCTATTGTGTCAAGATTCTATTTCTAATAAAAAGCAAGGCTAGAACTTATGTCTCTTAGCCTTTTTCTATGTGTTTTAGCAAGGCATGTTCGCAGGATATCATCTGAGCTTAGAGACGTTGGTACCTAGTCAAGTACAGCACTTAGCAAGATCAGATATTTTAAGTACAACCCCTTATATACTTATGCTATTATTTTACAGGCCAATTCTCTTTTGATATAATGAAAGCAGAATAAAGCCTTGTACAAAGAGATTCAAAGAGTTCTGAAGGATTTACAATATAGGTAAATTCGTCATAAGTCTGTAGTATCGAAATCTTTAAGGGGTATTACTTTGTGGGTAGGTTAGATTTTTAGGAGGTCTTATGTTCTGGTGGAGAAAGAAATGGCTGGATGAGTTGTCAGACAGTGATGAATCGCCTCTTTTGGAATGTCGTCATCTTCTCTTTGAAGAGGAAGCTGGCTATCCCATTTGCCCCTCTTGCGGTGGACTCATAAAAGAGAATTTTCCTAAGAAAGGCGCGGACAAAGCACGTCTGCACCTGATATGGGAGAAGATGCAGCGAGTATGGAGTGTAAGATTTGGAAGGGAATTTTCAGCAGCTTTGTTTGTGATACCAGCTATTTTTCTTCCAGAATTTTTAAGCCGTTGGATTTTAACCACTGGAGATTACGGCTTTTCTAGCTTTTTCATTGCTAGCCGTCATACGCCTACAATGATTAGCTTCACTTATGAAGGCTACATTCCTTTATTCATCTTTTTTATGGGCAAAGAACGCTTTAAACGTTTCTCTACTTTTTCTTTAGGATTTGAGCGTTTTCATAAAATCCTTTATTCTTGTCCTGTTCGGCTTGTTACTTTTATCGCTGTTATTTACTTTATTAATATTATTATGCCAAAGATTTATGGGGTTGAAGGAGATGTCTTTATAGGTAAACATAGCCAGCTAACTCCGGCCCAGCATGCTAAAGGTGTAGAACTTTTCATTTTTGTCAATATGCTCTCTATCTGGATTGTGTCTGGCTTACTGCTTATTTATCAGTTGATAGACAGGCGGCGGACTTGGTGGCTTAAGGAAGCCAACGAGGTTTATCTATCTGGTGGGTGTTAGGGCAAAGGTTTCTGCTCGGAAATACAAAAGCGCTTTCTTGTTGAAAAAGGTCTGATTTGACGAAATAGGCTAGCTTTTTAGGCGAAAATTTTGTAAAATAGAATAGATAAACGGGGACTGCCTCGGAAAATAAAAGGAGAATCCATCTAATGGTAAAATTAGTTTTTGCTCGCCACGGTGAGTCTGAATGGAACAAAGCTAACCTGTTCACTGGTTGGGCCGATGTTGATTTGTCTGAAAAAGGTACACAGCAAGCAATCGACGCTGGTAAACTGATTAAAGAAGCTGGTATCGAGTTTGACCAAGCTTACACTTCAGTATTGAAGCGTGCGATTAAGACAACTAACCTTGCTTTGGAAGCAGCTGATCAGCTTTGGGTACCAGTTGAAAAATCATGGCGTTTGAACGAGCGTCATTATGGCGGTCTGACTGGTAAAAACAAGGCAGAAGCAGCTGAGCAATTTGGTGATGAGCAAGTGCATATCTGGCGTCGTTCATACGATGTATTGCCTCCAAACATGGATCGCGATGATGAGCACTCAGCACACACTGACCGTCGTTATGCTTCACTTGACGACTCAGTTATTCCAGATGCTGAAAACTTGAAAGTTACTTTGGAACGTGCCCTTCCATTCTGGGAAGACAAGATTGCTCCAGCTTTGAAAGATGGCAAAAATGTCTTTGTAGGTGCACACGGTAACTCAATCCGTGCCCTTGTGAAGCACATCAAACAATTGTCTGACGATGAAATCATGGATGTGGAAATTCCAAACTTCCCACCATTGGTATTCGAATTTGACGAGAAATTGAACGTAGTAAAAGAATACTACCTTGGAAAATAAGCTTAAAGGAATCTGAGATTATTCTCAGGTTCTTTGCTTTTACAGAGAGGAAGGACAAGGATTACTAGAAGCTTAGCTGGCAAGTCTTTTCTGTTCCGAGGTTTAGCGGATCTCCTATTAACTCGTCCACATTTTCAGATTTTCTATCAGTTTTGAAACATTCATCGAGCTGGATTTATGGTAAAATAAAGGTCAGAACTTTTACTAGAATGAGAGAGAAGATGGCAAGGAAGAAGAGAAAATTTGACAGTCATTCCATCACCAGAAGACTTTATCTGCTGTTTGGAATCGTGATGCTTTTGTTTTTAGCCTTGATTGCCCGTCTGGGCTATATGCAGGTGGTCAATCAGGACTTTTACACGGATAAGTTAGCCAAGGCCAGCAAGACCAAGATTACGACTAGCTCAGTGCGGGGGCAGATTTATGATGCTACCGGCAAGCCCTTGGTGGAAAATACGACCAAGCAGGTAGTGACCTATACACGGGATAACCGGCTGACGGCTGGGGAGATTCGGGCGACTGCTCAAAAGCTCCTGACCTATGTCAGTGTCAGCGATACAGAGGTGACAGACCGCCAAGAAGTCGATTATTATTTGGCGGACAGCGCAGTCTATCAAGAAGTAGTGGAAAAGCTACCCAAGGACAAGAAATTTGATACAGACGGCAACCGCCTGCCTGAGTCCAAAATCTATAAAGCGGCAGCTGAGAGCATTGACCCTAAGCAGCTGGGCTATACGGATGAGGAAAAGAAGGCCATCGTTCTCTTTAGTCAGATGAATGCGATTTCCAACTTTGCGACGGGGACCATCCAGACAGATGCGCTAACAACAGAGCAGGTAGCTGTACTGGCTTCCAGCAGCAAAGAGCTGCCAGGTATCAGTGTCTCAACGGGCTGGGACCGCAAGGTCTTGGATACCTCACTGGCTTCTATCGTGGGTAATATCTCGACAGAAAAGACTGGACTTCCGGCTGAGGAAGTGGATGATTACCTGAAAAAAGGCTACTCCCTCAATGACCGGGTGGGGACCTCCTATCTGGAAAAGCAGTATGAGTCAGTCCTGCAAGGCAAGCGAGCTGAGAAGGAGATTCATCTGGACAAAAATGGTAATATGGAGAGTGTGGAAAATATCTCTGACGGCAGTAAGGGAGACAATCTCAAGCTGACGGTGGACTTAAGCTTCCAGCAGGGAGTGGAGGACATTCTCAAAAATGCCTTTAATGCAGAGTTGGCTAGTGGCAATGCGACCTACTCTGAGGGTGTCTATGCCGTAGCTATGGATCCCAATACTGGCGCTGTCTTGGCTATGGCAGGCATACGTCACAATCTGGAAACTGGAGAAAACTCTGTCGATGCTCTGGGAACCATGACCAATGTCTTTGTTCCGGGATCTGTGGTCAAGGCTGCAACATTGACCTCGGGCTGGGAGAATAACGCCATTAGCGGCAACCAAGTCCTGACAGACCAGCCAATTAGCTTTGGCGGTACGGACAGTATCACTTCTTGGTTCACCCAGTATGGTTCACGTGCTATCACAGCCCAAGAGGCCTTGGAATACTCTTCCAATACCTATATGGTGCAGGTAGCGCTGAAGATGATGGGGACGCCTTACTCAGCGGATATGAAGCTGGATTTTGATGAGCTGGATCCGTCCATGAAAAAGCTGCGGTCGACCTTTGCAGAATATGGTCTAGGCACTTCGACAGGGATTGATTTGCCAAATGAGTCCACAGGCTATCTTCCAGACAAGTTTACCTTTGCTAACTATCTGACCAATTCGTTCGGCCAGTTTGACAACTATACGACGCTTCAGCTGGCCCAGTATGCCTCAACAGTAGCTAATAATGGCAAGCGTGTGGCTCCGCATATCGTTGAAGGCATTTACGGCAACAGCGACCAAGGAGGACTCGGTGATTTGGTGCAGAAAATTGACACCAAAGAGCTGAACCAGGTCAATATCTCTGACGAGGATATGAGCATTATCAAGCAAGGCTTCTATCAAGTGGTTCATGGCAGCAGTGGCTTTACGACTGGTCGGACCATTTCTCAGGGAGAGAGCGTGCCAATTAGTGCCAAGACTGGTACGGCCGAGACCTTCGTGGACAAGGGCAAGAAAGAAGCCATCAATACCAATGTCGTGTCCTATGCACCGAGTGAGAAGCCGCAGATTGCGGTGGCAGTGGTGTTCCCTCACAATACAAACCTATCTTCTACTGTCAGCCACAGTATCACTCGCGATATTATCAATCTTTACAACCAACAACACCCTATGAATTAGTGCTCAATGAAAATCATCAGCAAACGGAGAAAGCTAAAGCTGTCAGTGCTCAAGTGAAGCAATCTGGTTTGAGGAGATTTTTTGAGAATAGAGAAAGGATTTTATGCTTTACCCAACCCCTATTGCCAAGCTGATTGACAGTTTTTCAAAGCTGCCCGGCATTGGCATCAAAACAGCCACTCGACTGGCTTTTTACACCATTGGCATGAGTGATGACGATGTCAATGAATTTGCCAAGAATCTGCTGGCTGCTAAGCGTGAGCTGAGCTACTGCTCTGTCTGCGGCAACCTGACGGATGAAGACCCTTGTGCTATCTGTCAAGACCAGTCGCGCGATCAATCAACTATTTTGATCGTTGAGGACAGCCGAGATGTATCAGCCATGGAAAATATCCAGGAATACCACGGACTCTATCATGTCCTGCACGGTTTGATTTCACCTATGAATGGCATTGGACCGGACGACATCAATCTCAAGAGTCTGATTACTCGTTTGATGGATAGTGAAGTGACGGAGGTGATCGTCGCAACCAATGCGACTGCGGATGGCGAAGCGACCTCCATGTACATCTCACGGGTTCTGAAGCCCGCTGGGATTAAGGTGACTCGCCTAGCGCGTGGTTTGGCGGTTGGCTCCGACATTGAATATGCGGACGAGGTTACGCTGATTCGCGCTATCGAAAATCGGACGGAATTATAAACATCAAGGATTTTTCTGGCTCTAGCTGGCTGGAAGAGTCCTTTTTTCTGTTCAAAAATGCTGGGAATTGTGATATACTAAAACGGACTGATACAGAAGCTCCTGCTTAGAAGAATCGACTAGCTAGGTAGATGCAAAACCAAGCTTTTGAACTTGATTCTTCTCGGGCTGGCAGCTTTTGTAAATTGTACTATTTTTAGAAAATGATAGGAAAAATCATGGCAAAACAAAGATTGATTTTATTGTATGGCGGACGCAGTGCAGAGCGGGAAGTTTCGGTTTTATCAGCTGAGAGCGTCATGCGGGCTGTCAATTATGATAGATTCTCGGTGAAGACTTACTTCATCACCAAGGACGGAGATTTTATCCAAACTCAGGAATTTGAAGCAACGCCGGCGGCTGATGAGAAGTTGATGACTAATGCCACGGTGGACATGTCTCGGAAGATTAAGCCTAGCGACATTTACGAAGAAGGAGCAGTGGTCTTTCCAGTCTTGCATGGTCCTATGGGCGAAGATGGTTCTATTCAAGGTTTCCTAGAAGTACTCAAAATGCCTTATGTCGGCTGTAATATTTTGTCTTCTAGCCTAGCCATGGATAAAATCACGACCAAGCGAGTGCTGGAATCGGCAGGCATTGCCCAAGTGCCTTATGTGGCGCTGGTCGATGGAGAGGATCTAGAGCAAAAAATCCAGGAAATCGAGGAGAAATTGACCTATCCAGTCTTCACCAAACCTTCCAATATGGGCTCCAGTGTCGGCATTTCTAAATCGGAGAACCGAGCAGAACTGCGTGCTTCTCTGGACCTGGCTTTCAAATATGACAGCCGGGTACTGGTCGAACAAGGAGTGACGGCTCGCGAGATTGAGGTTGGGCTTCTGGGCAATGTTGATGTCAAGAGTACCCTGCCCGGAGAAGTGGTCAAGGACGTGGCTTTCTATGACTACGAAGCCAAATACATTGATAATAAAATTACCATGGATATTCCGGCCAAGATTCCAGAAGAAGTGGTGAGCCTGATGCGTCAAAATGCAGAGGCCGCTTTCCGAGCTCTGGGCGGTCTGGGGCTGTCCCGCTGTGATTTCTTCTATGCAGAAGATGGTCAGGTCTTCCTTAATGAGCTCAATACCATGCCAGGTTTTACCCAGTGGTCTATGTATCCATTGCTTTGGGAAAATATGGGGCTGGCCTATCCTGACTTGATTGAGAAACTAGTTGGCCTAGCTGAAGAGGCATTTGCTAAGAGAGAGGCGCATCTTCTCTAAAATATGATATAATAGAGGGGCTGAAAATTTTCGGTCCTTTCTTTTTGCGAGCAAACCGAAAAATGAGGAAGAAGAATGAGATTAGATTTATATGAAATCGCAGAAGTCCTATCTGCGAAAAATGATGTGACTCAGTTTGAAAACGTCGTGCTAAGAAATGCTGAGTTTGACAGCCGTTTGATTGGCTTAGGTGACCTCTTTGTGCCGCTTAAGGGAGCGCGTGATGGCCACGATTTTATCCCAACAGCCTTTGCTCAGGGAGCTGCTGCCACCCTATCTGAGCGTCCAGTGACAGAAGGGACTTATATCTTGGTCGATGATGTCCTGACAGCCTTTCAGCGCTTGGCCCAGTACTATCTGGAAAAGATGCGGGTGGATGTGCTGGCAGTGACAGGCTCCAATGGTAAAACTACGACCAAGGATATGCTGGCTCAGCTACTAGCAACCACTTACAAGACCTATAAGACACAAGGTAATTACAACAACGAAATCGGTCTGCCCTACACGGTTCTTCACATGCCTGAGGACACAGAGAAACTTGTCTTAGAAATGGGGCAGGACCACTTGGGCGATATCCATCTCCTGTCTGAACTTGCCAAACCTAAGACGGGCATTGTAACTCTAGTCGGAGAAGCCCATCTGGAATTTTTCGGCAGCCGAGCTGAGATTGCTCAAGGCAAAATGCAGATTGCGGACGGCTTGAGAAAAGATGGTCTTTTGATCGTTCCGGCGGATAAGATTGTCAATGAATTTCTGCCAGCAGACTACAAACTGGTTCGCTTTGGTCCTGATGCGGATATCTTCCTGACGTGTCTGGAAGAGCGCAAGGACAGCTTGAGCTTTGACTGCAACTTTTTAGAGAAAAGGATTGACCTGCCTGTGACCGGCAAGTACAATGCAACCAACGCTATGATTGCAGCCTATGCGGCTCTGCAGGAGGGGGTATCTGAGGTGGCTATTGCTCAAGCCTTTTCTGAGCTAGAGCTGACCCGCAATCGAACGGAGTGGAAGAAAGCTGGTAATGGCGCAGATATCCTATCGGATGTCTACAATGCCAATCCAACAGCCATGCGCTTGATTCTTGAGACCTTCTCGACCATTCCGGCTAATCCAGGCGGACGAAAATTAGCGGTGCTGGCGGATATGAAAGAGCTGGGAGCGGACTCTAAGTCCATGCATGGCTCTATGATTACCAGCCTCAATCCAGAAATTGTGACCGACCTTTTCCTCTATGGGCAGGATATGGAAGCCCTCTATGACTATGCCAAGGAGATTTACCCGCCAGGAAAGGTGCATTACTTTATCAAAAATGACGAGAAAGACCAGTTTGAACAGCTGACCAAAGCTGTCAGAGAGAAGCTGACTCCTGCCGACCAAATTCTTCTCAAAGGCAGCAATTCTATGAATCTGGCTAAGCTGGTAGAGGACTTGGAAGATGGAAACTAAAGAAATTGCAAAAACCATTCAACGTCTCCTTTCTATTACAGAGACAGGTCTAGCATTTAGTCGTGATGAATTTGATCGAGAGCGTTACTTAGAACTCCGTCAGCTTTTGGGACACCTCCTGGCTGATTGGTCAGATTTGGATGGAAAAGAATTGGCAGAGCTGTTGCGCCCAACGGATTTTTATGCCACTCCTTTGATTGATGTCCGAGCTGTACTGGTTCGAGACGGAAAAGTCTGTTTAGTCAAGGGTAAAAATGAGAAATCTTGGGCTTTACCTGGCGGCTTTTGTGAAGTCGGACTATCTCCTAAGGAAAATATCGTCAAGGAAGTCCAAGAAGAAACGGGATTTAATGTTTCAGTTTCGCGTCTGCTTGCAATTTTTGATACTAATAAATTTCAATTTCAGAGTAAGCAATATGCTAAACTGGTCTTCGAGTGTCAGATAGAGGATGGAGATTTTCAGCCTAATACAGAAATAGAAGAGTTAGCTTTCTTTGATATCCAATCTTTACCAGAATTATCTTCTAAGCGGACGACAAAAGAACAGTTGGAAATCCTTTGGGAGATTTATCAAGGAGATAGAGGACAATATTTGGATTAGTTAAGTAAGTTTCTGGAATGCTTTTTGTCTGAAAAAGCTAGAAATTATTGCAACAACAGGCAAACTCAACCTTGTTCAAACCTTATATTAGAATGGAAACCTAGGAGATGGGAATAAGAGATATGTTTACAACCTATAAAACCGAACCGCCTCAACTGGGACTTTGGTATTTTGTTCTTTTGGGGCTGGTCTTTGCGATTATCTGGCTTTCCTATCGCTACTACAATCGGAAGCCTTACCAGCAGCTATTTGTCGGGATGCAATCTTGCCAGCTGATAGGCCTCTATTCTTGGTATATGCTGACTGCTGCTCCGCTGTCTGAGAGTCTTCCTTTTTATCATTGCAGAATGGCTATGTTTGCCTTGCTGTTTCTGCCTAATCGTTCAGTGTATAAATTTTATTTTGCACTTTTGGGGACTTTTGGCTCTATTGTAGCCTTTATTTATCCGATTTTTGATCCTTACCCTTTTCCCCATATCACTATTTTGTCCTTTATCATCGGCCATCTAGCGCTTTTGGGAAATTGTTTGATTTATCTTTTCAGATATTATCATACTTTCTCTATGAGCTGGCAGCGAGTGGTGTGGATGACCTTTCTGATGAATGCTTTTTTGCTTGTTATCAATATGTTGACAAAGGGTTCTTATGGATTTCTCACAGATCCGCCGCTTGTTGGCAATCACGGACTCCTGCTCAATTATCTGCTTGTCTCAATCGTTTTAAGTGCAGCAGTCTGCTTGGTTTCTGAAATTTTTAAGCGCCTGGAGCAGACCAAGACAGTCACCCTAACTTAATTATCACATGGAGGATTTATGAAAGATTTTTTAACTACGACAAAAACGGTAGCACCGCCTATCTCGATTTTATGGTATGCTGTGATGATTGCTCTGGTCTTGCTGTCTATTTGGAGCTCGCTCAAATACCACGATAATCCGCGTTTTGTCAAAGCTTTTAAGTGGATTCAGATTGCTCAACTGCTGATGCTTTATAGCTGGTATTTTGGTTTTCGAATTCCCTTTACCAACAGCTTACCCTTTTATCATTGCCGCCTGGCTATGTTTGCGGTGGTCTTTCTGCCAGACAAATGGCGCAGCAAGCAGTATTTTGCTCTTTTAGGAGCTAGCGGAGCGGTCTTTGCCTTGGGCTATCCAGTTTTTGACCCCTATGATTTCCCGCACATTACCAGCTTTTCTTTCCTAATTGGCCACTATGCCCTCTTGGTTAATTCCTTGATTTATCTGATGAATCACTATGACAAGACCCTGCTCAAGAAATACATGATTGTAGCCTACACCTTTGGGCTCAATCTTTTCCTAGTCGGCGTTAATCAAGTGACCGGAGGAAATTACGGTCTGCTAAAAAGTCCGCCTTTCATCCCTGATGCCCCCCTATGGATAAAGTACCTCCTTGTGTCAGTCATCCTTTCTCTGGCTCTGGTTCTCTTTGATATATTGTTTAAGAAACGGTGGAAAAAGCAGTTAAGTTTGGTCCGCAGTTAATTCACTTTAAATTTATAGCTCCTGTCAAGTTAATTTGGCAGGAGTTTTCTTAAATTAAGAAGCCTTATCATGCCTTGCCTTGCTTCTAGTAACAAATGGACTGTTTGTCTATCAACTCATTAAGTTGGTTCAACTAGACGCTTCTGTTCGCAGAATGAAACACCCTAAATTTTGGGATTTCTTAAAGCTAACGGACAAAGGGGAGGAGACTTTGTCCTCTATCTCTTGAAACAGAATAAGGCCATTTTTTCCATGACATCTGAGGAAAAAGAAGAGCTGGAAACCAGAAAAAGCGCCTGCTCTATTTACTGGGTTTAGTCTTCGTCTTTGCAATTTTTCTCTTTAGCAGTGTCATTGTCAGATTTTAAAGGAAATTTCATTGACATAGGAGAATAGAATCGCTCGAAAGGGCGATTTTTATCTTCTTTAGATCATTGAAAAAAAGCGCTAAATCCGCTATAATAGGTAGGTTGAAAGGATTGAAATACTCCGATGTAAAATAAAAAAACAAATACTAAGATTTACCATTATCCTAAATGAAAGAAAGAGAAGAAGATGACTTTACAAGAAGAAATTAAGAAACGCCGGACTTTTGCCATTATTTCCCACCCGGACGCGGGGAAGACAACCATCACCGAGCAGTTGCTCTATTTTGGGGGCGAGATTCGTGAAGCTGGGACGGTCAAAGGGAAAAAGACGGGTAATTTTGCCAAGTCTGACTGGATGGATATTGAGAAGCAGCGGGGGATTTCAGTGACTTCCTCTGTCATGCAGTTTGACTACGATGGCAAGCGGGTCAATATTCTAGATACGCCGGGGCACGAGGACTTCTCAGAAGATACTTATCGGACTTTGATGGCGGTGGATGCTGCGGTCATGGTTATTGATTCGGCCAAGGGTATTGAGGCCCAAACTAAGAAATTGTTTGAGGTTGTGAAACACCGTGGCATTCCAGTCTTTACCTTTATGAACAAGCTGGACCGTGACGGTCGCGAGCCCTTGGACTTGTTGGAAGAATTGGAAGAGATTTTGGGTATTGGCAGCTATCCGATGAATTGGCCGATTGGCATGGGGAAGAGCTTTGAAGGACTTTATGACCTCTACAATGAGAGGCTGGAGCTTTATAAGGGTGAGGAGCGCTTTGCGACTCTGGCAGAAGGTGACCAACTGTTTGCTTCTAACCCTTTCTATGAGCAAGTTAAGGAAGACATTGAGCTCTTGAGCGAAGCTGGAAATGAATTTTCAGAAGAAGCGATTTTGGAGGGTAAGCTGACACCTGTTTTCTTTGGCTCAGCCCTGACCAACTTTGGTGTGCAGACTTTCCTGGAGACTTTCCTCAAGTTTGCTCCGGAACCGCATGGCCACAAGAAGACAGATGGCGAGGTAGTCGAGCCACTCAGCCCAGACTTTTCAGGCTTTGTCTTTAAAATTCAGGCCAATATGGACCCGCGCCACCGCGACCGTATCGCCTTTGTTCGTATCGTTTCAGGAGAGTTTGAACGCGGTATGAGTGTCAATCTGCCTCGCACTGGCAAGTCCGCCAAGTTGTCCAATGTTACCCAGTTTATGGCTGAGAGTCGTGAGAATGTGACCAATGCCGTAGCCGGTGATATTATCGGGGTTTATGATACGGGGACTTATCAGGTTGGTGACACCCTAACTGTAGGCAAGAATAAGTTTGAATTTGAGCCTCTGCCAACCTTTACTCCAGAGATCTTTATGAAGGTTTCAGCCAAGAATGTCATGAAGCAAAAATCCTTCCACAAGGGGATTGAACAGCTGGTGCAGGAGGGAGCCATCCAGCTTTATACCAACTACCAGACGGGCGAGTACATGCTAGGCGCTGTCGGTCAGCTTCAGTTTGAAGTCTTCAAGCACCGCATGGAAAATGAATACAATGCTGAAGTAGTCATGAATCCTATGGGCAAAAAGACTGTACGTTGGATTTCACCAGATGATCTGGACGAGCGTATGTCTTCTAGCCGTAACATCCTGGCCAAAGACCGCTTTGATCAGCCAGTCTTCCTCTTTGAAAACGACTTTGCCTTGCGCTGGTTCGCGGACAAATATCCAGATGTTAAACTGGAAGAGAAGATGTAACGTACTAAGATTGCTTTGCTACATAGTAGTCTAAGCAATCTACGCCATGTCCTATGGGACCATGGCTAAGTACCGTACTAACTGCGTTTGGCAAATAAAATCGATTTGCCAAACTCCGTGTCGAAGTGAATGGGATTGTTATGATTGTATAACAAACTAAAGTTACTAAGGCCGAGTTCAGTTTGGCCCCTTGCTAGCCACTTGACTAATCTCGTCAGGCGAGGCAGTTGATTTGATTGGTTTTGTGCTTCGATATTGCATATTTGCTTGCAGGAAGAGTTTATGAAGTTGGGCGCTAGTTTATTAGAGAATTATTCTACATTGTAGAAAGGAGCTCCATGTTTCTGGAAAGAAAACTAAAAGATCAGTCTGTCTGGATCAACATTGACTCAGATAGTTTCAAAAAGAACGCACGGATTTATCAGGATTATGAAATTGATCAGGAGACCATCGAGTATGCACTCGATAAGAACGAGCGGGCTCACATGGACTACAATCGTGAGAATGGAACGGTTGTCTTTATCTACAATGTCCTTAATCTAGCGACAGATAAGGAACATTATGAGACGATTCCCATGACCTTTGTGGTGCAACAGAGACGGCTCATTACGATCAGCAACCAAGACAATGCCTATGTTGTGGATATGATGAAAGCCTATACTGAGCGTCATGAGCCAGTATCGGTCTATAAGTTTCTCTTTGCTAGTCTGGAGTTGGTCTCCAATTCTTACTATCCGGTCGTTGAGCGGATGGACAAGCGCAAGGATGAGATTAATGCTCTCCTGCGTCAGACCACTACCAAAAAACACCTATTTGCCCTGTCAGACTTGGAAACTTCTATGGTCTATCTAGTTGCTGCAGCTAAGCAGAATCGCATGCTCCTAGAGCATATCAAAAGTCATGGCATTTATCGCCGTTTTGATGAATTAGAAACCGAGCAGTTTGAGGATGCTATGATTGAGGCTCGTCAGCTCGTTTCGATGACTGATCTGATTGCTCAAGTTCTCAGCCAGCTCTCTGGCTCCTACAATAATATCCTGAATAACAATCTGAATGACAATTTGACGGTCTTGACCATTATTTCGGTCCTTTTGGCAGTACTCGCAGTTATCACGGGTTTCTTTGGTATGAATGTTCCTCTGCCCTTGTCTAATGATAAAAACGCCTGGATTTATATTGTTGTCATTAGTCTAATCATCTGGGGACTTCTAACCAAGCTTCTTAAATGGTTAGCCAATAAGAAGTAAATATTTGAAATTATTTTCCCTATAACAAGCACTGAGAATGGTGCTTGTTTTTTTTCTTACTTAGGAAAGAAAATGATTGGTACAGTTGGTCTATATTTAAAAAACTGTTATTTTGTGTTAGAAAATATAACATAAAAATTATAATTTTTATTGCATAAAATTTCATAATAAAGTATAATATAAAACAATTTAAAATAAGTGAGGGGTAGAAATATGGCAGAATACCTAAACGATTTAAATTACAAAGGCAAATTATACCAATATGTAGACCTTGAAAAAGCCTCATCTCTACTAGGAGGGGATATAGAAGGACTTCCTTATTCTATACGAATATTATTAGAAAGTGTTCTTCGTAAGGAAGATGGTATAGACGTTAAAAAAGATAACATTAATTCTTTGGTGCATTATCAAGCTAAATCACCAAGTGGAGAAGTTCCTTTTAAGCCTAGCCGAGTTATTCTCCAGGATTTTACGGGTGTTCCTGTCGTGGTGGATTTGGCTAGTATGCGCGATGCGATTGTAGGACAGGGAGGTCAAGCCGATCAGATTAATCCAGAGATTCCGGTTGATTTAGTTATTGACCACAGTGTTCAGGTGGATTTTTATGGCTGTGACACAGCTCTGGAGGCCAATATGACTCAGGAGTTTGTCCGCAATAATGAGCGCTACGAATTTCTCAAGTGGGCAGAAAAATCATTTGATAATTACCGTGCGGTTCCCCCTGCTACTGGGATTATCCATCAGGTCAATATCGAATTTCTAAGTGATGTCATCATTGAAAAGGATGGCCAACTCTATCCGGACAGCATGTTTGGTACGGACAGTCATACGACTATGATTAATGGGATCGGTGTTCTGGGCTGGGGAGTCGGTGGGATTGAGGCCGAGGCTGCCATGCTGGGTGAGGCTTCATATTTCCCAGTTCCTGAGGTGATTGGTGTTCGCCTCTTGGGCAAGCTACCTAAGATTGCGACAGCGACGGATTTGGCTTTAAAGGTCACGCAAATCTTGCGGCAGGAAAATGTTGTTGGCAAATTTGTCGAGTTCTTTGGGCCTGGTTTGTCTAATCTAAGTCTGGCTGACCGGGCAACAGTGGCTAATATGGCGCCGGAATACGGGGCTACCTGTGGTTATTTTCCGATAGATGAGGAAACGCTCAATTACATGCGTCTGACCAATCGTTCAGAAGATCATATCGAGCTGACCCGTCTCTATGCTCAAAAAAATCACCTCTTCTATGATGAAAAGGTTGAGCCGAACTATACCAAGGTAGTCGAAATTGATTTGTCCAGCATTGTGCCGAGTATCTCAGGACCCAAGCGACCCCAGGATTTGATTGAATTAACAACTGCTAAAGAGGAGTTTCAAGCTAGTTTAGTCAGAGAAGCGGGGGTCCGAGGCTTTGGTCTAGATGAGAGCGAGCTGGAAAAGTCTGCAGTGGTTCAATTTTCTGATTATGAGGAGACGATTAAGACAGGCCATGTGGCTATCGCAGCCATTACTAGCTGTACCAATACATCCAATCCCTATGTCCTGATGGCGGCAGGGCTTTTGGCCAAGAAAGCAGTAGAAAAAGGCTTACGGGTTTCAAAGACTGTCAAGACTTCTTTGGCTCCGGGCAGCAAGGTGGTCACAGGCTATCTCAAGAAGAGTGGTCTGCAAACTTATCTGGATCAGCTTGGTTTCAATGTTGTTGGCTATGGCTGCACTACTTGTATTGGAAATTCAGGAAATCTCCGACCGGAAGTGGCTCAGGCGATTACGGATACTGACTTGCTGGCTAGTGCTGTTCTTTCAGGAAATCGGAATTTTGAAGGACGGATCAATCCACTGGTCAAGGCCAATTTCCTAGCTAGTCCTCCCTTGGTAGTTGCCTATGCTCTGGCTGGAAATACCAATATCGATCTGACTAGTGAGCCGTTGGGTTATGATCAAAAAGGGCAGCCAGTTTATTTGATGGATTTGATGCCGGAGCATGACTTGATTGCTGACTATGTTCAAAAATATGTGACACGCCAGCTTTTTGAAAAAGAATATGCCCATGTGTTTGATGACAATGAAAAATGGAATCAGATTCCGACATCCTCTTCTCAAAATTATCAGTGGAATCAGGCTTCGACCTATATTCAAAATCCACCTTACTTTGATAGCTTGGCTGATGATTTAGCCATTCAGCCTCTGAAAAATCTTGCAGTGCTGGCAAAATTTGGGGATACGGTGACGACAGACCATATCTCCCCAGCAGGAAATATTGCCAGAAACAGCCCTGCAGCTTCCTATTTGCTAGAACACGGAGTGGATTACCAAGAGTTTAATTCCTATGGCAGCCGTCGGGGCAATCATGAGGTCATGATGCGGGGGACTTTTGCCAATATTCGGATTAAAAATGAACTGGCAGATGGAAAAATTGGTGGTTACACAGATTATAAAGGGGAGTTGCTATCCATTTATGAAGCGGCCATGCGCTACAAAAAAGAGCAAATTGATACCATTGTCCTAGCTGGCAAAGACTATGGTATGGGGTCCAGCCGCGATTGGGCAGCTAAGGGGGCTAATCTTTTGGGCGTCAAGGTGGTGCTGGCAGAGAGTTTTGAACGCATCCACCGGTCCAATCTGGTCATGATGGGGATTCTTCCTCTGCAGTATCTAGAGGGCCAAAATGCGGCTAGTCTGGGCTTAACAGGCAAGGAGACTTTCGACATCAATCTGCCACAGAACCCACAAGTTGGCCAGCTAGTTGACGTGGTAGCGCGGAAAGGCGCTGAAGAAATAGCTTTTCAAGCTCGGCTGCGTTTTGATGCAGAGGCGGATATTCGTTACTATGAAAATGGGGGGATTTTGCCAATGGTCGTTAGAAAGAAATTAGAGGAGGTGTGAGCATGAGTCAGA
The DNA here is from genome assembly GCF_041431615.1 of Streptococcus sp. 27098_8_82. NCBI lineage: Bacteria > Bacillati > Bacillota > Bacilli > Lactobacillales > Streptococcaceae > Streptococcus > Streptococcus sp. 27098_8_82. The sequence continues at coordinate 131,418 of NZ_JAPVYB010000002.1, read as the reverse complement.
CGGACGGTTTGAAAGATACCATTGCTTGTGATACCAGGATTAGCCAGATTGTGGATGATTCTTTGTCTTATGCAGGCTACAATATTTCTGAATTGGTAGAGCACCATGCCAGTTTTGAAGAGGTGATTTACCTGCTGTGGCATTTGCATTTGCCGACTCAGATTGAACTCAAGCATTTTGAAGAAGATCTGCGAGCTAATTATGCCATTAGCGATGCGGTGGAGCAGTGCATTCTTATCCAGTCCCGCAAGCATCTTCATCCCATGAGTGTCTTGCGCTCAACGGTCAGTCTTCTGGGTGTTTATAATGTCCATGCTGAGGAAGCTTCTCTAGAAGCAACCTATGAGCAGAGCATCCAGCTTATGGCAAAGATGCCGACCATTATTGCGGCTTTTGCCAGACTGAGGTCGGGTCAGACTCCGATAGAGCCGCGGGAGGATTTAGGTTTTGCGGCTAATTTCCTTTATATGCTCAAAGGAGAAGAAGTTAGTGAGCTTGAAGTCAAAGCCTTTAACTGTGCCTTGGTGCTCCATGCCGACCATGAGCTCAATGCTTCAACTTTTGCAGCTCGAGTCTGCGCCTCAACCTTGACCGATATTTATTCCTGCGTGACAGCAGCCGTTGGAGCGCTCAAGGGCTCTCTTCATGGCGGCGCTAATGAATGTGTCTTTGACATGCTGAGAGAGATCAGAGAGGAAGGGGATTGCCAAGCCTACCTGGACCGAAAGCTGGCCTCTCACGAGAAGATTATGGGCTTTGGCCACCGGGTTTACAAGACCCAAGATCCGCGTGAAAAATACCTGCGTCAAATGGCCAAGGACTTGACAAAAGGAACTAAGGATGAGGTCTGGTATCAGCTTTCAGAGGAAATTGAAGCCTATATGAAGCATACCAAGCATCTGATACCGAATGTCGATTTTTATTCGGCTACTGTTTACCATGTGTTGGGCATTGACAGCAGTATCTATACCCTGATTTTTGCCATGAGTCGGGTGGCTGGCTGGATTGCCCATATTCAGGAACAGCGTAAGAATAATAAGCTGATTCGGCCGCGTTCTAACTATACTGGTGCTCAAGGTTTGGAGTATCTTCCCATTGGAAGGAGATAAAATGGCAGATAAGATTTTGTTTGAGAAAGGGCGATTGCAGGTGCCGGATGCTCCGATTATTCCTTACATCCAAGGTGACGGGATTGGAGTGGATATCTGGGAAAATGCCCAGCTGGTCTTTGATAAGGCAGTGGAAAAGGCTTATGGTGGGCAGAGAAAGGTTGTTTGGAAGGAAGTTTTGGCTGGGAAAAAAGCGGCGGACCTGACGGGTGACTGGCTACCGGATGAAACACTGACAACGATTAAGAGCCATCTAGTGGCTATTAAGGGCCCACTAGAAACCCCAGTCGGAGAAGGGATTCGTTCGCTGAATGTGGCCCTGAGACAAGAATTGGATCTCTATGCTTGTCTGCGACCAGTTCGTTATTTCAAGGGAGTTCCCAGTCCGCTCAAGCACCCAGAGAAGACTGATATCACGATTTTTCGGGAAAATACAGAAGACATATATGCAGGGATTGAGTGGGAGAGTGGAACGGCTGAAGTCCAAAAAGTCATCGATTTCCTGCAGGGGGATATGCAGGTTGACAAGATTCGCTTCCCAGAAAGCTCTGCTATTGGGATCAAGCCTATTTCTAAGCAGGGCAGTGAGCGGCTGATACGGGCAGCTATTGACTATGCACTAGCCAAAGGACTAAGGCGTGTCACTCTGGTTCACAAGGGCAATATCCAGAAATTTACAGAGGGCGGTTTTCGGAAATGGGGCTATGAACTAGCTCAAAGAGAGTATGTGGACGAGCTGGCTTCTGGAAAACTAGTCATTCAGGACGTCATAGCGGATAATTTTCTGCAACAGATTCTGCTCAATCCAGAGAAATTTGATGTTGTCGCCTTGACCAATCTAAATGGTGACTATGCCAGCGATGCCTTGGCAGCTCAGGTGGGCGGGATTGGTATTGCGCCAGGGGCCAATATCAATTACGAGACTGGTCATGCTATTTTTGAAGCTACTCACGGGACGGCGCCAGATATAGCAGGTCAAAACAGGGCTAATCCTTGTTCTCTTCTCTTATCGGGGGCCATGCTCTTTGATTACATTGGTTGGCCGGCGGTCTCTCATCTCCTGACTAAGGCTATTGAGAAGGCTCTCTTTGAGCAAAAAGTGACAGTGGATTTTGCCAGTCAGCTGGAAGGAGTAGCAGCTTTGACCACTAGACAATTTGCTGAGGAGCTGCTGGCTAATATAGAAAAGTGCTTATAGTGAAGAAAAAAGCGATGAGGAAACTGCCTATCTAGACGGTCTCTTCATCACTTTTTTGCCTTTTTCGATATTCCATTCCCCAGCCGATGATCCAGCAGAAGACGAGCAGATAATTTTCAATCCAGCCCAGTAGATTGGCTTGATTCGCCTTTTCCAGATAGCCTAGCAGATGGTTGGTTCCAAAGCCCAGCCCACCCAGAATCAGTGCTAGCAAGGTCATACGCAGATAGAACCAATCATACTTCATGTTGGCGGCAATGATTAAAGGAAGAATAGCCAGATTCCAGAAACCAATTTCCCGCTGCCAGTAGGGAGCTAGACCATAGATGGACTCATTGCCCAATAGCTGGGGCTGGAATATCTGGATTATAGCCGCGCCCAGCATAGCTAAGATTAGTAAAATGAAAATCACTCGTAAAATTTTATTCATACCTGTCTCCTTTCTTCTTTGTAGATTATAATGTTTTTGAAAATGATTTTCAAGTTTTCATTTTTTACAAAAGAATCTCTAATAAAATATTTTACAGCCAAGTCCTATCTTTTTAGGTGCTTTTGTGGTATACTAGATTAGTTGCAGAAATATAGTTTTTCTATTCAGTGGGAACTAGCGACCGAGTCGGCGCTTTTTTAGTGCCTGGACTTGAGAGACCATATTTATGAAGAGAAGAGCGAATACTCTCAGAAAATCGAGATTTAACAAGCAACAAGTGCTTGGTATGTTTCGATAGTTGAGTATCAAAAGCCTTATAAGGTGGCTTCGCACCGCCTTTAGAAAGAAGAAGAACATTGAAATTTAATGAATTACATTTATCTGCTGAATTACTAGCAGAGATTGAAAAAGCTGGCTTTGTAGAAGCAAGCCCTATTCAAGAGCAGACAATTCCACTTGCTATGGCAGGTAAGGATGTTATTGGTCAGGCCCAGACAGGGACAGGAAAGACAGCAGCCTTTGGCTTCCCAACTTTGGAGAAGATTGATACAGATAATCCTGCTGTGCAGGCTTTGATTATTGCTCCGACCCGTGAATTGGCTGTGCAGAGTCAGGAAGAGCTTTTCCGTTTTGGCCGCAGCAAGGGGGTCAAGGTGCGTTCTGTCTACGGTGGCTCCAGCATCGAAAAGCAAATCAAGGCCCTCAAATCAGGTGCTCATATCGTCGTAGGAACACCTGGCCGTCTCTTGGACTTGATCAAACGCAAGGCGCTTAAGCTGAATCAGATTGAAACCTTAATCTTGGACGAAGCGGATGAAATGCTTAACATGGGATTTTTGGAAGATATTGAGTCTATCATTTCCCGTGTGCCAGAAGAGCGTCAGACCTTGCTCTTTTCAGCGACTATGCCGGATGCTATCAAGCGTATCGGTGTCAAGTTTATGAAGGAACCTGAGCATGTCAAGATTGCTGCTAAAGAGCTGACGACAGAGCTGGTAGACCAGTATTATATCCGTGTCAAAGAAAATGAAAAATTTGATACCATGACCCGCCTGATGGATGTGGAGCAGCCTGAGCTGTCTATCGTCTTTGGCCGGACCAAGCGCCGGGTGGATGAGCTGACTCGTGGCCTGAAAATCCGCGGTTTCCGAGCAGAGGGTATCCATGGTGATTTGGATCAAGGCAAGCGTCTTCGCGTTCTGCGCGACTTTAAAAACGGCAATTTGGATGTCTTGGTGGCGACAGATGTGGCCGCGCGTGGATTGGACATTTCTGGTGTGACCCATGTCTACAACTACGACATTCCGCAGGATCCAGAAAGCTATGTTCACCGGATTGGTCGGACCGGTCGTGCTGGTAAGTCAGGTCAGTCTATTACTTTCGTAGCGCCAAATGAAATGGGCTATCTGCAGATTATCGAAAATCTGACCAAGAAGCGCATGAAAGGCCTCAAGCCTGCCACTGCAGAAGAAGCTTTCCAAGCTAAGAAAAAAGTTGCCCTTAAGAAGATTGAACGCGATTTTGCTGATGAAAGCATCCGTTCTAACTTTGAGAAATTTGGCAAGGATGCCCGCAAGCTGGCAGCAGAATTCAGCCCAGAAGAGCTGGCTATGTATATCCTCAGCTTGACGGTGCAGGATCCAGATGCCCTTCCTGAAGTAGAAATTGCCCGTGAAAAACCATTGCCATTTAAACCGTCTGGCGGAGGCTTTGGTGGAAAAGGCAAGGGCAGTCGGGGCGGAAATAGCAACCGTCGCAGTAATGACAATCGCCGTGACCGAGGTGGCCGTCGCGATCAATTTAAGAAAGGTCGCAAAGACGAGCGTTTTGACAAAGAAAATCGCTACCGCAAGGATCACAAGAAGCCACGCAATACTTCTAGCGAGAAGAAAACCGGCTTTGTTATCCGCAACAAGGGTGATAAATAAGGCAGATTGTTAATTAGAGTTGGCGGCAATTTTAGCGTCGAGAGAGAATGCAAGTTCTCTCTTTTTGTTTGTTCAATAAATCTTCTTATTCTCAGTTCTGCAGAAATATAAGTATGAGCCAATGTAGTTTCCTTAATCATGCTGATTGAAGCAGTCCTGTTTTTCAAAGTAAATTATAGCCTCCTTATTTCTGCTGTGAACTGTTTCTGGTGTTTTTGCTATAGAACAGGATTCAAAGTATTTCAACTAATTTCGATATCAAAATTCAACATATCAGTCAATTAAAATAAAAAAATTCACAAATCTTTGTTTATATGCTGGAACTGTTGTATAATAAGGTGAAGGTGAGTCTGTAAGAAATTCAGGAGCAAAAGGAGAATGTAAAATGAAAGAAAGTAGACATAGAATCATTCTGCAAGAACTGGATCAAACAGGTGTGGTTGCTGTTAAAAACCTCAAAGAAATGCTGGGCGTTACGGATATGACCATCCGTCGGGATTTGATTGATTTGGAGAAGCAGGGCATGCTGACCCGAGTTCATGGCGGAGCCCATAAGAAGGTCAAAAATGCTCTTAACGAGATTTCCCATTCAGAAAAGCAAATGCTGAATGTTGAGGAGAAGAAGCAGATTGCCCGTAAATGTGCGGATTTGATTGCTGACGGGGATACGGTCTTTATTGGGTCAGGCACCACAACCGATTTTATCGGAGACTATTTGGATGGCAAAAATATCAGCATTGTCACCAATTCGCTGCCAATTTTTGAAAAGTTAAAAGAAAGAGCCAACTTAGATTTAATTCTGATTGGCGGCCGTTATCGGGCTAAGACTCAAACCTTTGTCGGTCAGTTTGCCAATAATCTTTTGAAAGAAATCAAGGTTTCTAAGGCCTTTATTGGAGCGAATGGCATTGACGGTCATAATGTTACGACCAGCAATGAAGAGGAAGGCAACGGCGACGCGATTATCCTTAACAATGCCATCAGCAAATACATTGTAGCCGATAACAGCAAGTTTGACAGCTATTCTTTCTACTCTTTTTACCGGCTGGACAACCTCAGTGCAGTTGTGACGGACGACAATATCGCTCCGAAAGTCAAGGAAAAATACAGCACCTATGTTGAAATTCTGTGATGTCTGACCGATGAGAGAAACTTGCTTCAAATAAATATTTTATAGAGGTTGTGACTGGGATCTTGTTTAGAAATTCTAGTCGCAGCTTTTTTATATCTTGGTCGATTTTGTAAACAACAGTCTTGACTTAGTCGCGGAATTCCTTATATAATAAAATGTATTATTAAATTTTAGGAGGTCTTATGACAATCATTATAGTGATTTTTGCGGCTGTGTCGCTTTTTCGTTTGGTGTTTTTGAGGAAATCCTCTCAGAATGAGCAGGATATTCTGGCCAAGGGTGGCATGGAGTACGGGGTGAAAAACTCAACTATCATGAAGTACCTACACATGCTTTTTTATGCAGTTTGCTTTCTGGAGTTGCTCCTGAAAAAGCCGGCTTTTGACTTTGTGAGCCTATTGGGGGCTGTCTTGTTGCTCTTTTCTATGTTTATGCTCTACCTTGTTGCCAAGCTTTTGGGACCAGTTTGGACCATCAAGCTCATGCTGGTTAAGGATCATAAGTTTGTTGACCACTGGCTCTTTCGCAATGTCAAACATCCTAATTATTTTCTGAATGTTGTACCAGAATTGGTGGGTTTGGCCCTGCTCAGTCATGCTTACTTTGCTCTTTTCATCCTCTTCCCGCTCTACTGTATCACCCTCTATGTCCGTATCAAGGAAGAAGAGCAGTTACTCAAGGAAGTTATCATTCCAAATGGAATTGCTGGTGAATAAAGTTAATATAATGCATATTGATTGCAAAAGAAAGGCTAGGACGTTTATGTCCTAGCCTTTTCTTGCATGAATTTTCGTATTTCATCAGCCATTTGCTGGGGTTGGTTCGCTTCAAAAAGTAAAGTATTTTCTTCAGGCTGGTGGGCAGTTTGGCTGAAAGCCAAAACTGGCTTTCCCTTGCTGATAGCCCTTTGGACAATTTGGTCGACTTCTCCCCAGTGATTGATATCCAAGTAAATATCCGCCCTATCGAGCAAATCTTCAATAAAGTCATCTTGGTGAATATTGGTGTAGAGGTTGATATTGGGATAGTCCTTAAAGCTGGCCAAGTAAGGAGAAATATTGGTTTTGGCAGCAATGTGAAATTCCAAGTCTGGCAGATTTTCTGCTAAATAGGCCAATTGTTCCAAGGTATCAGAAGCTGTCAGCGTAAAGGCGTGGAAATTGCCCTGTGGACGCTCCTTAATGATAAGCTCTTCCTTGCTCATGGCGATAGAGTTGCTGGGAATATCTTGGAAAATCAAGCTGTTGGCTCCAATGATGACATTATCGCCAATGGTCACACCCTTGAGGATCACAGTATTGGCCCCAATCCAGCAGTTTGCTCCAATCTTAACCGGCGCAACAGTAAAATCAATCTTCTCAATGTGATAATTAGAATACTGATGATTATGGTCAAAAATGCGGACCCCGTCGCCAAACATAGTGTCTTTCCCGATTTCGATAGAGTGCTGACAGCGGACAGTGCAGTGATCGTTAAAGAAAACCCGGTTTCCTAGTTTGAGTTGTGCTCTGCTGGCTACACTGAGGCTGGTAAAAGATTGGAAGACGACATCTTGACCGATATCAAGCTGGCTGTCTGGGGAAATTTCGATATGATGAAAGTCGCCTTTAAACTGGATTTCAGGCATTTTGAGTCCTTTCTTTGATGTAAGCCAGTTTGGCTTGTCTAGTTTTCTTTTTAAAGAGGGCTTCAGCCGACATGGCGGCTGGTTTATTAGGGTGTTCTTCTTGGTAAAGTAAGGCGACAGGCAGCCGAGCGCGGGTGTACTTGGCTCCTTTGCCAGCTTGATGTTTTTTGAGTCGGGCTTGAACATCCGTTGTGTAGCCCGTGTAGAGGGATCCGTCCCCGCATTCAAGCACGTACATATAGGCTTTATTTTCCATAGTAAATCTCGTGAATCTCCGGAGTGTAGCTGCCGTCCTGATTGTGAATAAAGAGAGGGGGCAGGATTTTTAGACCGTCGCGGGAACCATCTTTAATAGCTTCGATAAGCAACATATTGGCCTCTTTACCCAACTTTGGATAGACAAACTGGATGCGCTTGGGAGCCAGGTTGTGGGCTTGCATGGTATCTAAAATATCTAAAAAGCGTTCTGGTCGATGAACCATGGCCAACCGACCATTGGATTTGAGGACTCGCTGGGCGATCTTGCAAATCTCTTCCAGATTGGTTGAAATTTCATGGCGGGCTAAAAGGTAGTGCTGGCTTTCATTGAGATTGGATTGCTTGTCCACTTTGAAATATGGAGGATTGCAGAGAATCATATCAACCCTGCTGCCAGTAATATAGCGTCCTAGGTTTTTCAGATCGTCCTGAATGACCTGCATTTGCTGAGTCAAATCATTGAGCTCGATGGAGCGCTCGGCCATGTCTGCCAAACGTTCCTGGATCTCGACTGCGAGAATCTGAGCCTTGGTGCGAGTGCTGGCAAAAAGTCCAACAGCGCCATTTCCAGCACAAAGATCGACAATCAGACCTCGCTGGGGCAGCTTGGGAAAGCGGGAGAGCAGCACGCTGTCTACCGAATAGCTGAAGACCTCACTATTTTGAATAATCTTGACATCTGTCGAAAAGAGCTGGTTGACGCGTTCTCCGTCTTTTAGTTTTGCTTCGTTCATAAGTCAATTATAGCATGATTTAGCAAGGATTCCAAAGGGATATGGGAAGTTTTTGCACAATTAAAAAACATGCGAGAACCCTCGCATGTTTCCATGAGCTTAAATGCTGATTCTTTTTTAGCTAGCTCTTAATCAAATCTGTATTTCTGCTTGATGGTGCAGGCCACAAAGACAAGTCCGAAAACGACCATGAGAATCAGATAGACTGGTAAAGTTGCGGCTGTCAGCGTTGCAATTTCCAAAAGGTGCTGCAGGACAAAGGCTGATAGATAGAAGCCAAAGACAGAGAAGATAATAAGCAGGCTGCGCCATAGGTTGAGTGGCAGGCAGGCCCGAATGACTGACAAGAAGCTGATGCTGCCTAGCAAGTAGTAGGTCAGGGTGGACATTTCTATGTCGCTCCAGCCATGGCTGCTGCCCCAGATGCGGACAAATAGCACGCTGAAGACAATCATGAGGGAGCTTGGCAGAGCAAGCTGCAGGGAGCGTTTGAGGAAGTGCTTTTCAACCGGCTTAATATTGCGCTCAAAGGTGAGGACAAAGGGTGGGAAACCTTCGACAAACTGGTCAATCAAGGTGATCTGAATCGGGATGAATGGGAAAATCAAGAGGTATTCAGGTTTTCCGAGCAGGATACTGGCGATACAGATGATAGCTAGGATAAAGGAATAGATGGTCTTGATGAAGAAAATCGGAGCAATCCGGCCGATATTGTTAACGACCCGGCGACCTTCAAAAAGAATCTCGGGGACATCGTTAAAGTCGGAGTTAAGAAGGACCAAGTTGGCAATTTGCCGAGTTGCGGGGTCTCCCTCGGCCATGACGATGGAACAGTCTGCTTCACGTAAGGCCAAGATATCATTAACACCATCTCCCGTCATGGCTGTTGTCCGACCAGCGGCTTTAAGAGTCTGGATGAGCAGCTTCTTCTGATGGGGAGAGACACGGCCAAAGATGGCAGTCTCTTCTGCTTGCTCAACCAGTTCTTGATCGCTGATTTTAGAGCAGTCGATGTAGCTGTCGTAGTTGGCAAATCCAGCCTGGCTCGCAATATGGGAAACGGTCACTGGATTGTCACCAGAGATGATTTTCAGATCAACATCCTGAGAGCGCAGGTAGTCCAGTGTCTCGGCTGCTCCCTCACGAATAGGGTCGGTGATTTCCAGAACAGCCAGAGCAGTCATATCTTCAGGCAGACGGATGCTGTGTTTGTCTAGCACTTGGTCGCTGTGAGCCAGTACCAAAACCCGAGATCCGCGTTTTTGAGCCTCTCCAACCGCTGCAGGATTGCTGTCCAGCAGCATTTCAGGTGCCCCCAAAAAGATGGTTCCGACACTTGATAAATGCATAGCCCCCCATTTTCGGTCACTAGAAAATGGGATGACATTGTCGCTAGTATAGGTGTGCTCCAGGTAGCCGTAGCCCTTGCGGATAGCCTGGGCTGTTGGGTTATTATCCTCACTGGTTTGGATGTAGGCTGCTAAGATTTGACCGACAGTCTCATCAGAAAACTTATCTGAAAGGCTATGTAAGGCTTCAACAGTCATCTTACCTTGAGTAATTGTCCCAGTCTTGTCCAGGCAGAGAGTATCCACCCGAGCCAGAGTTTCAACAGAATACATTTCCTGAACAAGGACCTTGCGCATACCTAGCTTGATGACAGCTGTCAGGAGTGACGTGACTGTCAGCAGAGCGATTCCCTTAGGCAGCATACCCAAAAGGGCTGTCGAGCTGGTAATGACAGAGTTTTTGACAGGCAATCCCTTTATCATCAGGGCTTCAAAGAAGAGAGCCATTCCGAAAGGAATGATAATTTTTCCGGTAAAGCGGGAAATTTTCCCAAGATTGTAAAGAATGCGCGAGTTGATAGGCTTGAGTGTTTTAGCCTCAGTCATGAGCTTGTTGGCATAGTTATCTGCGCCGACATGGTGCACCTCAGCATAGATCTGCCCACTAGCCAGAAAGCTACCAGACAGCAGCTCAGCGCCTTCTTCCTTGAGAACCAAGTCACTCTCCCCTGTCAGCATGGCTTCATTGGCCTCGGCAACACCCTCTACTACACGGGCGTCACTGGGAATTTGCTCGCCGGCTGACAGCTTGATCAGATCACCCAGTACAATTTCTTCTGGCTGAATCTTGACTTCCTGGCCATCGCGGATGACTGTGACCAGCTCTCGGCTGACCAGATTTAGCTTGTCAATCATGCGTTTGGCTCGCAGTTCCGTAATAATACCAGTGACGGCGTTAAAGCTGATAACAGCGAAGAAGACCAGATTGCTCCAGGCTTGGACAGAGACCAAGGCTAGAGCAATAACAAAGTTAAGGGCATTAAAAAGGGTGAAAACATTCCGCTTAACGATTTGCCAGTTACTAGTACTGGTGTCACTTATAAAATCGTTGGTCAGGCCCTGCGAAATCTTTTCATCTACTTGGGTTTGGTTTAAACCAATTAATTCTTTCTTGTTCATGAGATTAATGATACCATTTTTTTATGGAAATGGCTATCAGAATCAGCTGTTACAGCCAAAGTTTGGAAAAATATTGCAGACTATAATGGGATAGGGTATAATGGGAAAGGATGTAATAAATTTCAAGTATAATTTTGGTTTGAAATAAGGAGAGTTTATGTTTTATACTTATTTGCGAGGTTTAGTGATTTTTATCCTGTGGACCTTAAACGGCAATGCACATTACCACAATAAAGAAAAGATTCCTTCAAAAGATGAAAATTATATCTTGGTGGCCCCTCACCGAACATGGTGGGATCCAGTTTACATGGCTTTTGCGACCAAGCCCAAGCAGTTCATTTTCATGGCCAAGAAACAGCTCTTTGAAAATCGGGTGTTCGGCTGGTGGATTCGCATGTGCGGTGCTTTTCCTATCGACCGGGAAAATCCTGGTCCGTCAGCTATCAAATATCCTGTCAATATGCTGAAAAAGAGCAATCGTTCTCTGATTATGTTCCCAAGCGGCAGCCGCCATTCTACGGATGTCAAGGGAGGAGTGGCAGTGATTGCTAAGATGGCTAAAGTCCGTATCATGCCAGTGGTCTATGCTGGTCCTATGAGCCTCAAAGGCTTGGCAGCTGGGGAGCGTGTGGATATGAATTTTGGTAATCCCATTGATATTTCAGACATTAAGAAGATGAATGATGAGGGAGTTGAGGAAGTGGCCCGCCGTGTTCATGCTGAGTTTGACCGTCTGGATGCTGAAGTAGCCCCTTACCAGACACAAAAGAAAGGCAATATCTTCTTACGGATTTTACGTGCCTTTGTCTTTATTCCTGCTATTTTGATTGGAATTTTGACCATCATTTTCAGCTTTTTTGCTAGCTTTGTCTGGGATCCAGATAAGCATAGAAAATAAGATACTAATCAGCTTGCTGAGCAATTTTGCTTGGGAGCTGATTTTTGTATGCAAGTGAGTTATAATGTTGGTATGTTTTATAAGGAGGATGCCATGTCTCTTACTTTTTTATCTTTTGTAACCTTATCACTATTTATGCTGCACGAGTTTGATGAGATTATCCTGGTTCGGCCTTGGATTTCTCAGAATCAAGACCATCAAGACTATCAAAAGGAGATGTTCATTGCCAGAAGAGGAAGTTATCTTTCTGCTGAAAGTATAGCTCTGATGATTGCGGAGGAATTTCTGCTGGCCTTTAGCCTTTTGTTGCTTGCGATTCTATTTCGCATTCCCGAGCTGGCTCTGGCTATTGGCTTCTGTCATACTCTCCATTTGCTGGGCCATATCATGCAAGTGTTTCGCTTTCGTCGCTGGGTACCGGGCGGCTTCACAGCTTTGACGACTTTTCCTATACTCATCTTAGTCTTTATCCTTTATCTATGTCAGCAGTCAGTTTCTTGGCCGCTGCTTCTGATTCTAAGCGTGCTTGTGATGGCTTTTCTTTTAGCAAATCTGGCTTTTTTGCATAGCAGAGCTCAAAAGATAGAAGCTTGGATATACAGGATAAGCAAAGCAGACTGATATTGCAGCTTCTATTTTTGTCAATGGCCTTTCTATCTATACGACTTCTTGCAAAATAAAGATTTTAAAATATGACAAGCTGAAAATATTCTCGGCTTGTTTTATTTTTTTGCAATCTTTTACGAATAAAAAGACAAAGGAGAAAAATATGCTTGAAGAAATCATTGAAAAGCTGAAAGAATACAAACTCTTTGTCGGTCTGGCAGTAGTTGGTACTGTGCTAGGTGGCTTTTTCCTCATCAAAGGAAATCACCAGCCGCGAAATCAGGTGGCCGCCTTGAGTCAAGAGGTAACTTCCTCATCCAGCTCAGCTGATGAAGAGAGTGAAAAAGTTCTTTCTAAGGCCAAGGCGGATGAAGAGGAGAGTGAGCAAGTCACTGTGGATATTAAAGGCGCAGTTAAGAATCCTGGTGTCTATGAGCTGAGAGCGGGAGCGAGAGTCCATGAAGCCATCCAAAAAGCTGGCGGATTGACAGCAGACGCCGAGGCTAAGTCCATTAATCAGGCACAAAAATTAACAGATGAAGCAGTAATCTATGTGGCAAAGATTGGTGAAGAAGGAGCCGATGTCACACAGACCGGCCAGTATCAAGCAGGAGCTTCTGATTCTGCTGGTGCCAGTGGTGGAAAGTCGGACAAGGTCAATCTAAATACGGCGACAGAGACTGAACTGCAGACTATTTCAGGCATCGGGCAGAAGCGGGCTTCAGACATCATTGCCTACCGCGAAAGCAATGGCCGCTTCAAGTCAGTAGATGATCTGAAAAAGGTGTCAGGTATTGGAGATAAGACCTTAGAAAAGCTGAAAGAATATGTCACAGTGGATTAAAAAGCTACCCCTCCCCCCTATCTATCTAGCTTTCATCCTTGTATGGGCCTATTTTGCAGTCTACTCTGGCAGTTCCTTGGCTTATTTTGGGTTGGGGGTACTTCTACTTCGTCTCTTTTTCAGCTATCCTCTCAAAAAAAGTCTAGCTGCCTTGGCATTCCTGTCCCTTTTTGTCCTCTTTTTCTTGCTTCGTCGGGAAATGGCAGAGCAGGCCTTTAGGCAGGAACCTCCTTCAGCTAGCTTGGTTCAAGTTTTGCCGGATACGATCAAAGTCAATGGAGATTCCCTATCCTTTCGAGGGCGAACGGACGGTCGGCTTTATCAGGTCTTCTACAAGATCAAATCAGCCAGTGAAAAGGAAGATTTTCAGCAACTGACAGATTTGGTCGTCCTTGATGTTGAAGCAGAGTTTGAACACGCCCAGCAGCAACGAAATTTTTCGGGCTTTGACTATCAGGCTTATTTAAAGAGTCAGGGGATTTACCGTACCTTAAAAATCAATAAGATTCAGTCACTAAGACCATTTTCCAGCTTAAATCCACTGGATTGGCTGTCTGTTTGGCGGAGAAAAGCGCTGGTCTATATTCGAAGTAATTTTCCCAGCCCGATGAGTCATTATATGACTGGACTCTTGTTTGGTGACTTGGATACGGAGTTTGCGGAAATGAGCAATCTGTATTCTAGCTTGGGTATCATCCACTTGTTTGCCTTGTCTGGTATGCAGGTAGGTTTCTTTTTGGATGGTTTTCGCAGGATTCTTCTACGTTTGGGGATGAAGAGGGAGACAGTAAACGCCTTGCAGCTACCTTTTTCATTTATCTACGCTGGACTGACAGGCTTTTCTGTTTCTGTCGTCAGAAGCTTAGTTCAGAAGTTGTTGGCCCAGCAAGGACTGACCAGATTAGATAACTTTGCTCTGACACTGATGGTTCTCTTTATCATCATGCCCAATTTTCTTCTGACAGCAGGCGGTGTCTTGTCCTGCGCCTATGCCTTTTTGATTTCTATGATGGATTTTGAAAAGTTACCGCCGATTCGTAAGCTTTTAGCGGAAAGTCTGACTATTTCATTGGGGATTTTGCCTATACTAATCTACTATTTTTCTGAATTTCAGCCTTGGTCTGTGATTTTAACTTTTCTATTTTCACTATTCTTTGACCTGCTGATGCTACCGGGGTTAACCCTCATTTTTATTTTGTCACCACTTGTAAAAATTTCTCAGGCCAATTTTTTCTTTGAGTTACTCGAAGATGTGATTCGTTGGGTAGCTGATTTTACTCCGCGTCCTTTGATTTTTGGGAAGCCCAACCTCTGGTTACTGTTTGCTCTGCTTTTGGTTTTGGCTTTAATCTATGACTTTCGGAGAAAGAAAAGCTGGCTTTTATCTTTTAGTTTGCTTACTCTTCTCTTATTTTTTCTAACAAGGCATCCGCTGCAAAACGAGATCACAGTAGTGGATATTGGTCAGGGAGATAGCATTTTTCTCAGGGACTGGCGAGGCAGGACGGTTTTGATTGATGTAGGAGGACGAGTCGAGATAGGAAAGAAAGAGGCTTGGCAGGAGCGACAGACTTCATCCAATGCAGAAAAGACCTTAATTCCCTATCTCAAAAGTCGTGGCGTTGCTAGTCTGGATGTATTGGTCCTGACTCATACCGATACCGATCACATGGGAGATATGCTGGAGGTAGCTAAGCATTTTTCCATCAAGGAAATCTATGTTTCTAAAGGAAGTCTGACTCAGCTTGATTTTGTTCAAAAACTGGAGCAGATAGAAACTTCTGTCCATGTCGTAGAAGTAGGAGATGAGATTCCGGTGTTTGACTCAGTTTTGCAGGTTCTCTATCCTAGCGGAACAGGAGACGGTGGAAATGATGATTCAATTGTACTCTACGGGGAGTTCTTTCAGACAAAATTTTTGTTTACAGGTGATTTGGAAAGGCAGGGAGAAATTGAACTGCTGCAGCGATTCCCTCAGCTGAAAGCAGATGTCTTAAAAGCAGGACACCATGGCTCCAAAGGCTCTTCCAGTCCAGAGTTTTTAGAGCAAATTCAGCCGAAACTGGCCTTGATATCAGCTGGCCAGAATAATCGTTATCGACATCCGCATCAGGAAACTTTGCAAAGATTTAAGAAGTTTAATACAGCCATCTATCGAACTGACCAGCAGGGGGCCATTCGTTTGATTGGTTGGAATTCCTGGAGGATTGAAACGGTTCGTTGATAGCTGCGTTAAAGATGCCAACTGATACTTTGTAGACTGCTTAGCTTCAGTTAGGAAGTCATATTGATTTATTTATGCATTTGTGATAAGATAATGGGTATAAAAAATTATAGAGGAGAATTTTATGTTTGCTGCATATAAAAAATTCTGGACACACTATGCTGATTTTTCAAGCCGGTCTAGCCGGTCAGACTATTGGTGGGTAGTTTTATGCCATGTTATTGTTACTGCACCGCTATTTATCATTTTTTGGGCATCTGCTTTTGGAAGTATTCTTTCAGCAGCAGTTCAAGACTCAACTTATGGATATGAATCAGATCCATCAGCAATCTTGGCTGGAGCAGGATTCGCTGTAATCTTTATTTTCATCTTAATTCTCTATGCTCTGGCAACTTTTGTACCTAATTTAGCTATCATTGTCCGTCGTTTACGTGATGCTGGTTATCATTGGGCATTTCTTTTCTTGTATGTTGGTCCTTTTTTACTATCATTTATTCCAGTTCTAAATATTATTGCAGGAATAGTATCTCTTCCATGTAGTATTGCTTTGATTGTTTTGCTTTGTCAAGGATCTAAGCCTGAAATGGTTGGAAATTCATATGGTCAGCAAAACTTCCAAGGACAACAGTTTGGACAACAGCCATACAATCAAGGTTTGAACTATGAAAAACAACCACAACAAGGCGGTTTCCAAGGTCAGCAGTTTGGCCAACAGCCACAGCAAGGTGGTTTCCAAGGACAACAGTTTGGTCAACAACCACAACAATCTGTTCAAAACCAACCATTTGGTCAACAGCCACAGCAAGGTGGTTTCCAAGGTCAGCAATTTGGTCAGCAACCACAGCAACCTGTCCAAAACCAATCATTTGGTCAACAACCACAACAACCTGTTCAAAATCAACCATTTGGTCAACAGCCACAACAAGGTGGTTTCCAAGGACAACAGTTTGGTCAGTCACAACAACCTGTCCAAAACCAACCATTTGGCCAACAGCCGCAACAAGGTGGCTTCCAAGAACAGCAGTTTGGTCAACAGCCACAACAACCTGTTTCTGAGCAAAGTCAAGCGGTGGAGCAAACAGAACCAGTTCAAAATCCATTTACTGCTGAAACACCTGAGCAGTCAACACCTCAAGATTTTGGAACTCAGGCACCTGTTCAAGATAATCCTTTTGTTTCATCAGTTCAAGAGGAGCAAGCTTCTACACCAGCTGAAAACAGTGTAGAGGATGCAACTGAAAATCAAGAATAAACAAAGAAGAGTTGGAATTTTTCCAGCTCTTTTCGTTCTATTGCTCGTAGAAAATCTTGAACAGAACTGGACATGGATAGTTTTTTAGAACAAAGAAAAATGAAGCTAGTAACAGTTTCTATTTATATAGCAGATCTATTCAAAAATTAGATTTTGTTTGCAAAGAAAATAACAGACTTTCCGACTCTTTTTTGTTACAATCAATACATGAAAAAAATTGACAAGAAATATAAAGCAGGGGAGACTTTCGGTGTTAGCTATTGAGGAAATTAAAAAAATCACGCCAAGCAATCTTCCTGCTTTGACCATTTTGGCTGGGGATGATTTGGGGCAGTTTGAGTTGTTGAAAGAGCAGTTTCTCCGCCAGATTCAGTTTCAACCGAGTGATTTGAACACTGCTATTTTCGATATGAAAGAAGCAAACTATCAGGATGTGGAATTGGACTTGGTCAGTCTGCCTTTTTTTGCGGATGAAAAAATCGTAATTTTGGACCATTTTGCTGATTTGACAACAGCCAAGAAGCGGTATCTGACTGATGAAGAACTCAAATCTTTTGAAAATTACCTAGAAAATCCAGCGGATACAACTCATCTGGTTATCTTCGCAGAAGGTAAGTTGGATAGCAAGCGCCGTCTGGTCAAGCTACTGAAACGGGACGGGAAAATTTTTGAGGCTGCAGAACTCAAGGAAGCAGATCTACGGGCTTATTTCAGTAAGGAAGCGCAGGCAGAAGGATTACAATTTGCTACGACAGCTTTCGATCAGTTGCTGCTGAAATCAGGTTTTCAGTTCAGTGAAGTTAGTAAAAATCTAGCCTTTCTGAAAGGTTATAAAGAGTCTGGTCAGATTGGTTTAGAAGACATTGCCGAGGCCATTCCCAAGACTCTTCAGGACAATATTTTTGACCTGACCCAGCTGATTTTGCAGCAGAAGATTGATGAGGTCAGAAGTTTGGTACGAGATTTGACTCTTCAAGGTGAGGATGAAATCAAGCTTATTGCCATTATGCTGGGGCAGTTTCGTATCTTTACGCAGGTTAAGGTTTTAGCAGAAAATGGCAGAGCTGAGAGTCAGATTGTGTCTGATTTGTCTGACTATCTAGGCCGCAAGGTCAATCCTTATCAAGTCAAGTTTGCTTTAAAGGATGCTCGCTCACTGAGTTTAGCCTTTCTTAAAAGGACCATGGCCTGTCTGATTGAAACGGATTACCAGATTAAGTCGGGGCTGTATGATAAAGATTACCTGTTTGATTTGGCTCTGCTCAAGATTGCGACGGGTGACTTACAAGCAAAATAGTTGAAAAATTCTAATGATTGCGTTATCATTTTTATAATCATATAGAAAAAGAGGTCTATCAAATGGCAATTATCTTACCTGATCTTCCTTACGCTTACGATGCGTTAGAGCCTTACATTGATGAAGAAACAATGCACTTGCATCATGACAAGCACCATAATACCTATGTAACGAATGTTAATGCTGCGCTTGAAAAACATCCTGAAATCGGTGAGGATTTGGAAAAATTATTGGCTGATGTTGAGTCTATTCCAGCTGATATCCGTCAGGCAGTCATCAACAACGGTGGTGGACATCTTAACCACGCTCTTTTCTGGGAATTGATGACACCAGCAGAAACATCACCATCTGCAGAATTGGCAGCAGATATTGAAGCTACTTTTGGATCATTTGAAGACTTTAAAGCAGCTTTTACTGCAGCGGCTACAACTCGTTTTGGTTCTGGCTGGGCTTGGTTGGTTGTCAATAAAGAAGGCAAGTTGGAAGTGACCTCAACAGCAAATCAGGATACTCCTATTTCAGAAGGTAAAACTCCAATCTTAGGACTGGATGTTTGGGAACATGCTTACTATGTGAAATACCGCAATCTTCGTCCGAATTACATTCAAGCTTTCTTCTCAGTTATTAACTGGAAAAAGGTTGACCAACTTTACGCAGCTGCGAAATAAACAGGCAGTTTCAATATATAAAAAGGTGAATCGTTTAAAGATTTGCCTTTTTTAATGCTTAAAATACCTTTTTTCTGGATTTCACTTGTTATTTTCCTCATAATTTTTTATAATACAAATGCTAGGAGAAATGTTTTGAGTAAAAAAATTGTAACGATTATCGTAGCTGTCCTTTCTTGTCTTTGTCTGCTGGGCTTCATCTTCCTTTTTATAACCCAACGAAATAAGGCTATTGAAAAGAAAGCACAAGAGGCTGCCCAACTTGCAAAGTCTGGCGAGCAAGAACAGGAAGAAGAGAAAGTCAAGCCTGATTCCAAACTAGTTGAAGAAAAGCCGAAGCCTGTTGAGAAAAGTCCAGAGGAGAAGCAGAAGGTCATGGAGGCGGACGGCCCGACTATGGATGCTTTGGGGCTGCGATTTGACTATGCAAATTTGGATTTGACTCAGGTCATTCAGGCTTATATGACTGAAATGGGAATTGAACCCTCCCAGGTTGCATTTTCATATAAGGATTTGACGACTGGCAAGACCTTTGCAATGAATGATACCCAGCCTATGACTGCGGGATCGACCTACAAGCTCCCTCTCAATATGCTGGTAGTAGATGAGGTTGCTGCTGGAAAACTTTCTATGGACGAGCGGTTTGATATTACCAATACAAACTATGAATATAGGGGCGAGCATGATAACTATGTCGGTGCTTTCAACGGTGCTATGAGAATATCAGACATGCAGGAATATTCCTTGGTTTATTCTGAAAATACTCCAGCGTACGCTTTAGCAGAGCGTCTGGGCGGTATGGAAAAGGCCTATGATATGTTTAGTCGCTACGGTCAGTCCAAGGCTGATATTAAGACGATCAGCCGGGAGAATAATAAGACCACGACGGACTACTATATTCAAGTTCTTGAGTATTTGTCTAAAAATCAGGAAAAGTACAAGGACATCCTTTACTATATTGGCGAATCCTTCCCAGGTGAATACTATAAGCGCTATCTGCGTGACATTACCATCTATCAAAAGCCTGGATATGTTCGTGAGGCGCTCAATGTGGATGCATTAGTTATGGAAGAGAAGCCTTATATTATAGCTCTCTATACGGCTTATTTAGGTGGTAGCACCGAGGCCAGTGATGAGATCAGTGGTGTCGGAATTGAGCAAGTTGGTCAGTTAGCCTACGTCATCAATGAATGGCATCGGGTTAATATGAACTAAGAGCAATCTAGTCTAGACAGGCTAGATTTTTTGATAGCTATTTAGAAAAAAACCAAAATACCTCTTGCTTTTTTGAAAGAGAAGTGTTACAATCTATTTAGAAGATGTTCTAATTACTTCATTCTGCTCTGTTTAATTAGTCACTGAGCAATTTTTTATAAAAGCTATTTAGAAAAAATTCTAAATTTCTCTACTCAAAAAGGAGGAAAAATGAAGAAAGCAAGAAACTCAATCCTACTAACCGTAGTAGGTCTAGTGACGGGTCTATCCATTTGGCTGGCTGTTTTTTCCTGGGTGCTCTATAAAAATAAGGACGACCTGCAAAAAATATCCAATCAAAAACATTTTTAAATACAAAATAGGCAATCTAGTTTTTCTAGACTAGATTTTTTAATCCAGAGTATTTAGAAATAAATCGAAATACCTAAGAAGGATTAGATTGCTTCGTTTCGTACTCTTTATTTAGAAAATTTTCTAAATAGATAGATAAAGGAGAAAAGATGAAAAGAGGATTACTTTTATTGCTTATAGGCTTGCTCACGGTTTTATCCGTCTGCTAGGCAATTCCGTCTTGGATCGTTTTCAAAAATAGACGAAAATTGGAAGGAAAAATTAAATGTTGAAAGAAATTTTACGGAAATACCGCGCTTCTTATCTGGGTGCGACTATCTTTAGCATTGGAGCAACGATTTTTATCACTTTGTTTTCTTTGCAGCTGGGAGTTGTTGTGGACAGTGCGCAGAAGGCTCATTCTAACTTGCTTGGACAATTCTTTATCTGCCTTTTTTGCACTTGTGCTTGGTCTCTTTGCAGCTTGCTGGCTATTTGGTTCAAGAACAATCATAATAAGCAAGTCTTGGAAGAAGTCAAAACGAGGCTTTTCCATTCTTTTTATGACAAGAATTTGCATGACAAGGCTTCCGAGCAGGAAAATAGCTATCTCAACACAACGACCAAGAATATGGATATTTACCAAGAGAATTACTTGACCTCGCGCTGTGATATTGTGGCTGCCTTTTCTTCAGTTTTTATCAGTACACTGGCTATTTTTTGGATTGAATGGCGCATGGCTCTGGGCTTTATTCTCATTTCTTTTTTGACCATGGCTGCGTCGCAAATTCCGGGGGTCTTGATGAGAAAGGCGACGGCGAATTTTACCCAGAAAAGCAATCATTTCTTGAAGCAAGTCACCAATTTTTTGGAAGGGTTTGAGCAAATCAAACTTTTGCAAATCCAAAAAAGGGTGGTTGAGCACTTGTCTAGCAGTAACAGCGATTTTGAGCAAGCCAGAAAAAGTTACAATGTGGCAAAAGAAGGCGCTGTGAATCTGATGATGTTCTTTAGCTTTCTGTCTCAGATATTTTGTATGTCTCTGGGGATTTGGTTTGTCAGTCAAGGCTCACTGACGATTGGAGCTTTGATTGCCAGTCTTCAGCTTTTGAACTTTGTCTTCACTCCTTTGCAGCTTTTTATCAATAACAAAAATCTCATGAGCACGGTCAAGGATATTGAGAATGATTTTGATGCTAAGTTGGCTAAGAAAGAAGCGGAGCCCGCTCAAAATCTGACCGAAACGATTGAGCGGATTGATTTTGAACATCTCGGTCTGGAGTTGGGCGACAAGGCTCTCTTTCAGGATTTTTCTTATCAGTTTGCCAAGGACAAGCACTATGCCATTATCGGCGAGTCTGGTCGGGGCAAGTCGACCTTGATGAAGCTCTTGCTTAATTATTTTGATAAGAAGGACTACGCTGGTCAAATCATGGTCAATGGTCAAGCGGTCAGCCAGCTAGCAAGCGACAGCCTTTATCAGAAAATCGCCTTTATCCAAAAGAATGACTTTTTTATCGAGGGAAGTGTGGCGGACAATATCGCGCTATACAGAGATATAAATGCACCTGACCAAACTTCCTTGTACCAAAGTCTGCATTTTAATGAGGCTTTCTTGAGCAAGAAGCTGGACTTGGAGCGGCAGGAAGTTTCCTATGGCGAAAAGCAGCGGATTGATTTGGCGCGCTTCTTGGTCAAGGATTATGATGTGCTGATTTTTGATGAGCCGACTAGCAATCTTGATCCCAACTTGGCAGCGGAAGTCATGGACTATATCTTGTCGATTAAAGACCGCATTGTTATCGTTATTACCCACAATCAAGGTCGGGCTCTTTTAGACCGCTTTGATGACTGTCTGGAATTATAAAAGGAAGAAAGAAAATGAAATTAAAATGGAAAGAATTAGTGGCAAGCCTAATCGTTATTTGGCTACCGCTTATCTACGCTTTGTCAATCTATGCAGACCTACCTCAGCTAATCAGAGGGCATTTGCCCTATAGCGGTCTAGGCATGCCCAAGCAAATCTTTATCTGGTTTTTGCCAGTTCTCTTGAGTGTAATTCAACTGATTGTTTGCTACACGACGACTATTAAGGAGATTATCGACAAGCAATTTGTCCATTTCCTTTACTGGCTGGTTCCCTTTATCAATGCCGTAGTTTATATCAGCGTTCTTCTTTATGCGCTCAATCCGTCTTTTCCGATATTTAAGGTCAATGGGATTATGGTGGCAATCAGCCTTAATGCTGTCAGCTACTTTCTCACGAGAAAAATAGTGGCAGACCAAGAGCCGGCTCCACGCGTTTTAGCTTATATCTTCAGTGGCATCAGCTCAATCCTTTTTCTTGTGAGCCTCTTCCTCTTTTAAAAATGTCTGATACGAAAGGAGAAAATCATGTTTTATATTTTCGTTTTTGTTAAAATCCTGTTATTCTTTATCTTTGGCTGGTTGTGGCTGCTTCTCAGCCTGTTCGGTTTGCCCTTTTTCTTTCCTTTTTGAGTGAGTGAACTCTAGTAAATGATGATTGGAGGCAAACATGAAAACATCATTTTTGAAAAGCGCTGTGGCGCTAGTAACTTGTGGGCTGGTCGTTTTTGGAGCGGGTCACGCTTACGCCGACCAGCAGAAATTGCCGTCGGGCACGCCTTATGACCAAATCGGTCAGAAAATTGAGGACTACTACAAGGAACACGAAAAAACCAGCGCGGGGCTAGCGGCAGCAGTCTTTGATAAGGACGGCAACACTCTTTACCAAAACAACTTTGGCTATATGGACAAGGAGAAAAAGCTAGCTGTAGACGATAGCTCGGTTTTCGAGTGGGGGTCAACGACCAAAATCACGGTTTGGGTCAGTGTCATGCAGCTTTGGGAAGAAGGAAAAATCGACCTAAAAACAGATATAAAAGAGTATCTGCCCAAGGATTTTTTGACAAACCTCAAGTACGACAAGCCCATTACCATGCTTGACCTCATGAACCACCAAGCGGGTTTTGAGGATTACCATTTATATATAGGTGTTGATAAGAGTTTAGGGACATTGCTAAAAAAAGCTCCGTCGCAGATTTATGAGCCGGGAACGGTGACCTCCTATTCTAATTATGGGACAGCACTGGCAGGCTATATCGTGGAGCGGGTGAGCGGGCAATCCTTTGCCGACTATGTCCACGAGCATATTTTCCAGCCGCTGGGTATGGAGCACACCGCTCTCAAGCCTGATTTGTCGGATAATCGCTATGTACAAAAGCAGCGGGAGAAGGAGAAAACCTATGATACAGAAGGTAACTTGCTAAAAGGTGATGTGCCATTTGTCCTCGGAGAATATCCAGCGGGGCGAGCGACAGGCACTTTTTCCGATTTGAAACGCTTTGCCCAAGCTCTCTTGCAAAAGAAAACGCTCTTTAAGCGAGCAGAGACTTGGGAGAATTTTTACAGCGCTAGCCATACTTATCCGGGTACGGACGTTCCTGTCAATGCTCATGGACTGTGGGCGACAGAATTTGAAAACACCAGAACGCTTGGGCACGGTGGAAATTCGCCGGGCTTTACGACCAGCCTCTTGATTGATTTGAAGTCAGGGATTGGCTCAGTCGTTACAGTCAATCAGAGAAATGAGTTCCATTTTGCTATCGCCATGCCCGACCTCATTTATGGTGGGAAAAAAGAAGCCTCAAAGGCGTCACAAAGAGATTTTCAAGCTGGTTTTTATCGCGAAGCGCGCATTTTTAGTGGAGGTCCCCTGTCTATATTGAGGGTTTTCAAGTCGACTAGCTATCTAACTAACCCTTCTGAAAATGCGGCTATCAAAGACTATTTTGGTTTTTGGACGGCAGGAGAAAGAGGAGGGCACTATATTCTGAACCTGCCTATTTCAGATAGGACAAAGCTGCCCTTGTTGGATGTTATCAAAGATTATGGTAGTTTATTACTCGCTGGGCTCGCCGCACTGTATGTCGCCCTTTGCTATCTCAGCGGTATTTTGGCAAAATTATATCGTTTGCTCACTAGGAAAAATAAGGGAAGCAACTCAGCTGTTTGGTCAATCTGGCATTATCTGACGGGCTTCCTTATTCTTTGGGTGTTTCGCAATTTATTCTCATTTTTCTCTATTATTCTTGCGAAAAATTCTTTCGACCTAGCTGGTCTGACGGGGCATTTTCAACTCTTTGCCTTGCTTGCTCTAGTCTTGCTGATTAGTGCTTTTCTGCCCTATCTGCCTTTTTTCAAAGAGAGATTGAAGCAAGGAAATAAATACCTCACGCTAGCGACTAGCTCCGCCGCTTTTATCATCGCTTTTAATATTTTCTATTGGTCGCTATACCAGTGGTGGGCACTTTAATAGAAAGGTGAATATCATGAAAAGATCATTTTTGAAAAGCGCTGTGGCGCTAATAACGTGTGGCTTGGTGGCTTTTGGAGCAGCCCACGCTTACGCCGACCAGCAGAAATTGCCGTCGGGCACGCCTTATGACCAAATCGGTCAGAAAATTGAGGACTACTACAAGGAACACGAAAAAACCAGCGCCGGGCTGGCAACATCCGTCTTTGACAAAGACAGCAATACTCTCTATCAAAACAACTTTGGCTATA
The DNA here is from genome assembly GCF_041431615.1 of Streptococcus sp. 27098_8_82. Lineage (NCBI taxonomy): Bacteria > Bacillati > Bacillota > Bacilli > Lactobacillales > Streptococcaceae > Streptococcus > Streptococcus sp. 27098_8_82. The sequence goes on along the minus strand of NZ_JAPVYB010000002.1, from coordinate 106,613 downwards.
TGGACAAGGAGAAGAAGCTGGCAGTAGATGACAACTCGGTCTTTGAGTGGGGGTCAACGACCAAAATCATGGTCTGGGTCAGCGTTATGCAGCTCTGGGAAGAAGGAAAACTTGACCTCAATGCCGACATTAAGGAGTATCTGCCCAAGGATTTTTTGACAAACCTCAAATACGATAAGCCAATAACCATGCTTGACCTCATGAACCACCAAGAAAGTTTCGACGAAACACCCCTTTACATGGGTAGTGACAAGAGCTTGGAGGAGCTGCTCAAAGAAAGTCAACCGCCGCAATCCTATAAGCCCGGTGAGCTGACGTCTTACTCTAACTATGGAACGGCGCTGGCGGGCTATATTGTAGAACGGATAAGTGGGCAATCTTTTGCCGACTATGTTCACGAGCATATCTTCCAGCCTTTAGGCATGAAGCATACTGCCCTCAAGCCTGATTTGTCGGACAATTCCTATGTACAAAAGCAGTGGAAGAAGGAGAAAACCTATGATACAGAGGGCAACTTGCTGAAAGATGACCAGCCGTTTATTCTCGGAGAATATCCAGCAGGGCGGGCAACGGGAACCTTTTCAGATTTGAAACGCTTTGCCCAAGTTCTCTTGCAAAAGAAAACGCTCTTTAAGCGAGCGGAAACGTGGGAGACCTTTTACAGTCCTACGAATACATTTCCTCATACGGATATTCCAATCAATTCCCACGGACTTTGGTCAATAGAGTATGAAAATACCAGAACGCTTGGGCATGGGGGGAATTCGCCGGGCTTTACGACTAGTCTTTTGCTTGATTTTAAAACGGGTGTCGGCTCTGTCATTATGGTTAATCAAGGGCTGGAGACTAATTTTACTTCTAAAATACCCGAACTTATCTACGGTCAGAAAAAATCGACTTCGCAAGAACAAGTGAAAAACTTCCAGCCCGGCTTTTACCGTATGGCTCGCACTTTCAATCAAGGTCCGTTATCTCTGATGAAAATGATGCCCAACTATACAACTTATATCAAAAATCCTAATGATAATCCAAATATTCAATCGCGTGGTTTCTGGATAGCAGGTGAAAAGCATGGACGTTATGTGATTAGTTTGCCGATTTCCGACTGGGTCAAGATGTCTATATTTGATGTGGTAAAGGACTATGGTGTTTTGATTTTGGCAGCTGTAGCAGTGGTTTATGCGCTACTAGCTTACATTGGTGGTTTTCTTGTTAAAATGTATCGCTTGATTTTCCGCAAGCCAAATCAGCAGCCTGCTAATCTAGTCTGGAACATCTGGCATTATGTGACTGCAGTGTTTGTGCTCATTGTGCCAGTCAACTTTGTGACGGCTTTATCCTCTATCCAAGCGACGGCTTCAACAGCTGGTAGCCGCTTGCAATTCGTGCTCTTTGCCATGGTAGGACTGGTCTTGGTTGTTAGCACCCTTTTGCCAGTCGTTTGGCGCTCTGCCTTCAAATCAGCTAGTAAGGCGCGGATAGCTCTCACGCTAGCGACCAGCTCCGCTGCCTTTATCATGGCTTTTAATATTTTCTATTGGTCGCTATACCAATGGTGGACTTTATAATTTTACAAATGACAGAAAGGAACATTTCATATGCAAACTTCCATTTCAACTTCAACGATTAAAAAGTTTCTCATCTGGGCTTATGGCATAGGTTGGTTTCTTATGATTTTCTTATGTTATTTCTCTCAGCAAAAGCAAAATGTCATAGCCTCGGTCTTCTCTATTTCCGCTATGTTTGCGCCGAGTATCGCCGCTCTTCTTTCTAAAGCGCCCATAAAAGAGGTTGGCTGGCGACCTAACTTTATCAAAAAGTGGAAATCTTATGCTGCGGTTTGGCTCTGGCTTGCCTTTTATGTTATCTTTGGTGCGGTGGTTTACTTCGCTATCTTTCCTCAGCACTTTTCACTAGCCTTTAGCCTACTTGCTAAAAGCATTGGAACTAGCGATCTGGCTCTGGTTCAATCCACAGCTTGGCAGTATGTCTTTAATTTTCTAACGTGGATAAATTTACTTTGTATCATTCCAGCTTTAGGTGAAGAGTTAGGCTGGCGGGGTGTGCTCTATCCTTATCTGAAGGAGCGCTACGGTCGAACCAAGGGGCGCATCATTGGTGGTCTGATTTGGGCTTCGTGGCATTTGCCTATATTACTGTTTGCGGACAAATTATCACTAGACACCATTCTCTATATCTTTCCTTACTATATTATGGCGATTACTATGGGCTTCTTGTTAGATATTTATTATGTAAAAAGCAAATCCATTTGGTTGCCTGCTTTTGGTCACTCCACTATTGATACACTTGGCCCCCTGACTTCTTTGTTGGTCGCAGGCAATGTCAAACCTCTTGCCTATCTCGGGCCTGGAGCCAATGGGCTATTTGTAGGCTTACTAGCCATTGTAGTGGTTACTTGGCTAACCAAGCGGGAGGCGAAAGAAAACTAGAATTAAAAAAAAGAAAGGAGCATTTTATATGCAAAACACAATTTCAACTTCAACCATTAAAAGGTTTCTAGCTTGGGCGTTTGGGCTCGCTTGGCCAGGTATGCTAGCCATAGCTTACTTTTATGCGATCAATCAGAAACTTGTCGGTAACATTTTATCCGCAAGTGTGGTAATGTTCGCCCCTATGGTGGCTGCTTTTTTGGCCAAAGCTCCTGTCAAGTCTATCGGCTGGAAATTGAAGCTCGCCAGTAAATGGCGCGATTACCTAGCCTGCTGGTTAGCCATTTGTAGCATTATACTTGGCGGCGCACTTGTCTATTTTGCTGTCTTTCCGCAGCATTTGGCTTTTGCCCTGAACCCACAAGTCGCCCTTCAAATTTTAATGATTTTTACGGTCTTAACTCTAGTCGTCAGTCTTTCTGGCTTGGGCGAGGAAGTCGGCTGGCGGGGTATTCTCTATCCTTATTTGAAAGAGCGCTTCGGACGGACTAAGGGACGCATCATTGGTGGTCTCATCTGGGCTATTTGGCATTTTCCTGTCAATATGATTGGAGCAGGGACGTTGGGTGAGCGTTTCTTAAATTTAATTCCCTATTATATCATGGCTATTTCTTTTGGGATTATCCTTGATATTTACTATGTACGTAGCAAAACCATTTGGCTGCCAGCCTTTGGACATGGGGTCATTGATGCCGTTGCCATGATAACTACCGTTTTCACTGTTAGTGGGGTAGAAACGTTTAAATTCCTTGGTCCTAGTCCAACTGGACTTTTTGGCGCTCTCATTGCTCTTGTCATTGCCGTTTGGCTGACCAAGCGCGAAGAGAGAGAAAGTCAGCAGGGGATTTCTTAATCTTTTTTAGGTGATTTTTCTACCACTTACTAGCGCAATCTAACCACTTACCAAAAAGAGCTTGAGTTGGTGTACTTCTTTTGTTAGGATAAGGGTGTAGGGGAAAATACACCTTAAGGAGGTCACACATGACACATACTTATCAAAAGACAGCCCATCGCTCTAGTCTGGAAATCTTGCAAGAAGAAGCAGGGGCAAAAAATTGGTGGCTGAGCCTGCCGCTGGCTTTTCTTGCGATTGCTGCGGGAAGCCTCATCAGCGGAGCTTTGTCCCAATGGCTCTTGCTGCCGAGCATGACGGACGCCAATCGCTTACTGATAGGCATCGTTTCTTTATCCGTCTTTTTAGGTAGCAGTTTACTCATCATTCTCTTCGTCGCTAAATTTTGGGAGCGGCGCAGTCTTGCCAGTTTCGGTCTCTGGAAGGAAAAATTAGGGTTCAATCTGCTGCTTGGTACAGCACTGGGTTTCTTCTTAGTCCTTCTGGAAGTGGGCTTCAATCTGCTCGGCGGACAGCTCCACATTCAAGTCGAAAAGCAGTTCAATCTAGGAATTTGGCTCTTTTTCCTGGTCAATTTCTTCTTTCAGGCGCTGGCTGAAGAGATGATTTACCGTGGCTTTGTCATGAACAAGCTCCGCACCAAACTGAGCTTGCTGCCGGCTGTCCTGCTCAACTCCCTGCTCTTTGCGGTTATCCACATTTTTAAAGGTGGAACGTCCGTCCTTTATATCCTCAATGTCTTTCTGACCGGGATTTTCCTTTCCCTCCTTTTTGCACTGACGGACAATCTCTGGCTGGTCACAGCGCTGCATGCGGCTCATAACATGATTTATCTAGGCATCTTTGGAGTGATTGGGGCGGGCAATAATCTCCAGCACGGCAGTTTTTTACAGACGACTTTGACCAGTCAAGCCAACAGTTTCTTAGCAGGAACGCCAAGCGAACCTCTATCAGGCGGGCTGATAGCAGTCATCGTTATGGCGCTGGCTGCTCTTCTCACCGCTTATCTAGCCAAGAAAAAGCAAGTGTTTAGCTAAGCCCTCCTTGTCTTTTATCCTCAAAAACAGTATAATGGAGAAAAGAATTTGAAAGTTCTCTAAATAGTTTTAGGAGGATTGCTGGCAGAAAATCTTGTCCGTTTGAGTAGCGCCTTGCTTACATTTGTAGGAGCCATGACTTATCTAGAGCTAGTTGCTTTGTTTGTCCTTAGCTAGAAATCAATTTTAAGAGGTATCAAAATTGGGAATTAGTGAAACCATGAAAGCCCTAGCTGATCCAGTTCGGCGGGAAATATTAGAAATATTAAAAAAAGGTCCTAAGTCGGCTGGTGAAATCGCTCAAGTCTTCGATTTGACGGGAGCGACGGTATCCTACCATTTGTCCCAGTTGAAAAAAGCGGGGCTCATCTATGAAGAACGGCAGAAAAATTACATTTACTACCATTTAGATGCTACGGTTTTTGAGGAAATTTTGGTCTGGATTGCCGCGCTAGGAGGGAAAAATAATGAAAACGAAACTGAGAAATAACCTTAGAGAATTGCTGCTGACTTTCTTGGTTATTTGGCTGCCACTTGCTTATGCCTTATGGATTTATCCTAGTTTGCCAGAGAATATTAGGATCAATTTCACGTCGCCGATTAGCCCGACATTTAAGTATGTACCCAAATTTCTCTTTATCTGGGGTCTGCCAATCTTTATGACTTTGGCACAGCTGATTGTTTATGGGGCAACGGCTTACCGAGAAATCACCAAGCCAGCTTTTGCCCGCTTCGTCCTTTGGATTGTTCCCTTGACCCATATCATTGTCTATCTTTCTATTTTGTTCTATGCTCTCGATTCTCACTTCAATGTTAATAAGATTGCCTTGATTTTTTCAGGCTTGATGTTTATGATTTCTGGGAATTATATGCCCAAGAAAGTGGTGGTGGAAGAAAAACCAGCGCCGCGTTGGCTAGCCTACCTCTTTATCCTAGTCGGATTGACAGCCGTACTAGTGGGACTTTTTCTTTTGTAAATCAAGTGAAAACAAAGTGCACAGATTGTGCGCTTTTGTTTAGTCTCATTCTGGCTCTTTGTCAACTGTAGTGGGTTGATGAGAAGTTATAATCTGGAGAGGACTAAATCAGTCCTCTCCTTTTTGATGTTCAAAGCGATGAGGATTCTAGTTTTAAAATTGTCAAAGTTCCGAAATCCGAAAGCATTGCGCTTGATGACCTTGATGAGGTTGTTAGTAGCTTCTAGTTTTGCATTTGAGTAGGGCAGTTCCAGCGCGTTCAAGATCTTGTCCTTATCTTTCAAAAAGGTCTTAAAAACAGTTTGAAAGATAGGATTTACACAAGAAATGGTATTTTCGATGAGACCAAAGAAATGCTCAGTTTTTTTCTCTTGAAAATGAAAAAGCAGGAGTTGGTAGAGTTTATAGTGTTCTCGGAGTTCTTGAGAGCAAGAGAGAAGTTTTTCTAGAATCTCTCCGCTGGTCAAGTGCATGCGAAAAGTTGGGCGATAAAATCGTTTCTGACTTAGTTTCCGACTATCTTGTTGGACGAGTTTAATGATGGTTTTGTTGCTTTTCATTATAGGTCTTATGGGACTTTTTTTCTACAACAAATAGGCTCTATCATTCCTACAGTGGTTTTACCCACTACAGAAATTATAGAGCCGTTTTATGACTTGTCTTTTAATGTTAGCATTTAAGGTTGTCTATTGGCGCTACTTGCTTCCTTGCTGGTAAAGTTTTTGTCCTTTAGGGCAAAAATCATGGCTATTGTTATCATTAAAGCAAACCAAAAGGCGGGAATGAGAATAGGAGAAAGCATTTCACGAAGGGCTGGTACAATAGCGCTGAGTAGCCGACTAAGGAGAATTCCTGTTAAGGGAGTTGTTAGGGCAAACCAGCGAGGGTAAGCCGTTTTCTTACTCAAAACGAGGATAACAATAAATAGGAGAAGTACAGCCATAAGTACGAAATAAATAAGCAGAAAGTTATTTTTCACTATTGAAAAGCTTTCTAGTAATTTTGCAATATCGGCAGAGGGATTATGGGCATACAGCCGCGAAGTGGCGGCAAAATAGAAATAGCTGGTGTGGAGGAAAACACAGACAGTCATGAGAATCCAAACTCCTACTATTCCTAGCCATTTTTGTCTCAGCCCGATAGAGAGGATATAGACGCCCATTCCTAAAAGCGGAAAAAGAAGTAAGGCGTAGCCTGCAAAATCAACTTTCCAAGCTGCTAAATCAGGCATGTGCTGCCAAAATCCCTTTCCAAAACCGTCAGAGATAGCAATCAATATATCTGCAACATAAATCAGCCAGCTTCCTAAAATAGACCAGGGAGCCCAGCAACGGATCGTTTTTTGAGTCATAAGCGCCTCCTTTAGACTTGTGTTACTAACATTTTACTATAGGCTTGTTACGGAAGCAAGGCTCGAAATGCCTAGAGGCTATAAAATGGTGTCTGCTTTCTATGTAAGGGGATAAAATGATTTCAGAAAGTGTGGGAAATGTTTGATTTTTGGACTCTTTGTCAACTGTAGTGGGTTAATGAGAAGTTATAATCTGGAGAGGACTAAATCAGTCCTCTCCTTTTTGATGTTCAAAGCTATGATTTCTTTATGAGTTCCAGCATCTAGAACATCCAAGATTATGATGTTAGGGTCTTTTATTCCCAGTAAGTTTGTGGTAAAATTGAACTGTTCCATAAGAGTCTTTCTAATGATGGTTTTGTCGCTTTTCATTATAGGTCTTATGGGACTTTTTTCTACAACAAATAGGCTCCATCATTCCTACAGTGGTTTTACCCACTACAGAAATTATAGAGCCGTTTTTTATTGCAGTAGAGCTTGATGATTTTTAGATTGAAGTTGTTTAGAAAAAATTCGAAATAGATTTGACAGAAAGAAAGGAAAGATGTATAATCTATTTAGAAAAAAACCAAAACAGTTTAGGAGAAAAAACGATGATTTCCATTCATATCTTGATTGCTATGCTGCTGATTTTAGGGACAGTCCTTGTTCCTTTGGTTTATTTTAAAAAGACCAAGCACATTTCTCTATTAGTCTTTCTTTTAGGGGGAGTTGGCTTTTATCTGTCTAGTCAGGTTCTGGAAAATATCTTGCACCGTATCGTCTTACAACCTCAGGCTGATGGAACTATCGCTTTGCAGACGGAAAATCCTTGGCTATACGTTCTTTATGCTATTGCTGCGGCAGCTATTTTTGAAGAAACAGCCCGCTGGGTCATCTTTTACTGGTTGCAAAAGAAGCGCCCACTGACCTTTAGGGATGGTATAGCCTATGGCTTGGGGCATGGTGGTATTGAGGCTCTGTTTGTTGGTATTGTCAGTCTCTTAAACTTTTGGGTTATAGCTCAAGTAGTGACTCAGGGGAATGCCCAGACGCTGGCTCAAATTCCTCAAGCAGTTATTGACAATGTCCGCTCCATGAGCGCTGGCAGCATCTATCTTTTGGCTCTTGAGCGAATCTTGGCTATTCTCATCCAAATTTTGCTGACTTTCTGGGTTTGGAAGGCGGTCAAGGAGAAGGCTCCGGTATATTTTTTAGCTGCGCTGGGACTTCACGCCCTGATTGACTTAGCGCCTGCTCTGGCTCAGGTAGGTGTTCTTCCGCCGCTTGCAGTTGAAGCTTTGCTCTTGGTAGAAGTAGTGGCACTAGTCTTTCTGACCAAGAAAATTTTGAAAGTTTACCTGAAGGAAAGGTTCAATCATGGGGATCAGTCAAACGCTTAAAGCTCTAGCTGACCCAGTTCGAAGGGGGATTCTGGAAATGCTCAAGCATGGTCCGAAGTCTGCTGGGGAAATTGCTCAAGCTTTTGAGCTGACTCCTGCGACGGTATCCTACCACCTCTCTCAGCTAAAGAAAGCCGGTCTGCTCATAGAAGAAAAGCAGAAGAACTTTATTTATTACAGCTTAGATGTCACTGTTTTTGAAGAAATTCTTGTCTGGTTTCAATCTCTTGGAGGAGGAAACGAAAATGAAAAAAAATAGTTTACAAGAATTAGGCTGGGCGCTTGGACTCATGCTCCTGCCAGTTTTATATGCCATCTGGGTCTATCAAACATTACCAGAAAACTTGGCTATTCACTTTGACTTATCTGGAAAAGGAAATGCTTTTTTACCTAAGTTTTTAGTAGTTTCGGCTTTTCCAATTGTCATGATGCTACTAGAAGTTATGATTTACTGGATAACCATTGCCAAAGATATCTTAAATAGAACCTTTAAGCACCTTATTCGCTGGATATTTCCTTTTACCTTTGTTTCGCTGTATCTAGCTACCATTTATCGGGGCTTAAATGAGAGTTTTGATGTGCGTAAAATTGTAACTATGCTAGTTGCTTTGGTTTTCATAATTGTAGGCAATTACTTGCCCAAAAAAGTACAAGCTGACAGAAATTCCATGAATAGAAAATGGGCACACCTCTTTGTTTTGTTAGGATTTCTTACTTTTATAGTCAGCATTTTCTATTTGTAAGCGGATTTATGCTATAATGGTATCAAGTATCAAGTAAAAGGGTTATCATGATTACCAAGGAGCATTATCAATTTATCCGGCAGCACCCTGCCTTTGTCAATCTGCCAGTGGAGCTTTTCGATAAATTGGCTGTGGAGATTCAGTATCGCAAGATTCCAAAAGGGCAAATTATCTTTTTTGCAGGAGACCGACGAGAGCGCCTTTTTCTCTTGTCTCAAGGCTATGTTCGGATTGAGCAATATGATTCGACAGACACATTTTCTTATATGGATTATGTCAAGAAAAACAGTGTTTTCCCCTATGGAGGTATGTTTTTTGATGAGTGCTATCATTACACAGCCAGCGCTGTCACCAATGTCGAATATTTCTCCATTCCTATTGATTTATTTGAAGAATATTCTAAGAAGAGTGTGGATCAGCTTTTGTTTATTACCAAGCGGCTGTCGCAAATCCTGGAATTTCAGGAATTGAGATTGCGCAATGTCGTAGCGGCCAGTGCCAGTGAGCGTGTGGTTCAGTCCTTGTCTCTGCTCTGCATGGATTTGTGCAAGGTGGGAGATAGCCTGCCCTTTCCTATCAGCATGAAAGAACTGGCTAAGCTAGGAGCCACGACTCGGGAAACGGTCAATCAAGTTCTGAAAAAACTCTTAGATGAAGGTCGGATTGAATACCAACATAAAAAATTAACTTTTAAAGAAAAAGAGTATTTCATGAAATACCTTGCTGGAAGCTAATCGGTTCTGATTGGCTTCTTTTTTGCTTAATAAATTCAAAATATTCTAATATTAACCGTATATTGATTTTATTTTAAAAAATAAATATTCACAAAAATAATATAATGCATAAAATATTCAAAGAAAACGCTTTAAAGAAGAATATTATAAAAATAAAAATAGAAAAAAGCAAAGGATTTGGCATTTGCAATGTAGACTTTTTCTTGAAAGCGGTAGCATTAAATGCTAGAATAGTACATGTAAACGGGCTTAGGAAAACCTAAACCGCAAAGAAAAAGGAGGATAGTAGATGTCTACACATCCAATTCGTGTTTTCTCAGAAATTGGAAAACTGAAAAAAGTTATGTTGCACCGTCCTGGCAAGGAGTTAGAAAACTTGCAGCCGGACTATTTGGAACGTCTTCTCTTTGATGATATTCCTTTCTTGGAAGATGCACAAAAAGAACATGATAACTTTGCTCAAGCGCTTCGCAATGAAGGAGTTGAGGTGCTCTATCTTGAGCAGCTAGCTGCTGAGTCACTGACTTCTCCAGAAATCCGTGAGCAATTCATCGAAGAATATCTGGAAGAAGCCAATATTCGAGGCCGTGAAACCAAGAAAGCCATTCGCGAACTGCTCCGTGGTATCAAAGATAGCCGAGAGTTGGTTGAAAAAACGATGGCAGGGGTTCAAAAAGTTGAATTGCCAGAAATTCCTGAAGAAGCAAAAGGATTGACGGACTTGGTAGAATCTGATTATCCATTCGCTATTGATCCAATGCCAAACCTTTACTTCACACGTGACCCATTTGCTACAATTGGTAATGCTGTATCGCTTAACCACATGTATGCAGACACTCGGAATCGTGAAACTCTTTATGGTAAATACATCTTCAAGCACCACCCAGTATATGGTGGAAAAGTGGATTTGGTATACAATCGTGAAGAAGATACACGTATCGAAGGTGGGGACGAACTGGTTCTTTCAAAAGATGTGCTGGCAGTTGGTATCTCACAACGTACAGACGCAGCTTCTATTGAAAAACTCTTGGTCAATATCTTCAAGAAAAATGTTGGCTTCAAGAAAGTTTTGGCCTTTGAATTTGCTAACAACCGTAAGTTCATGCACTTAGACACTGTCTTCACTATGGTTGACTATGACAAGTTCACGATTCACCCAGAAATCGAAGGCGATCTTCGCGTTTACTCTGTGACTTATGTTGATGATAAACTTAAGATTGTTGAAGAAAAAGGTGATTTGGCAGAAATCTTGGCAGAAAACCTTGGTGTAGAAAAAGTTCACCTGATTCGCTGTGGCGGTGGTAATATCGTAGCTGCTGCGCGTGAGCAATGGAATGACGGTTCTAACACCTTGACTATTGCACCTGGTGTGGTAGTGGTGTATGATCGTAATACCGTTACTAACAAGATTTTGGAAGAATACGGCTTGCGTTTGATTAAGATCCGCGGAAGTGAATTGGTTCGCGGTCGTGGTGGACCACGCTGTATGTCTATGCCATTTGAACGTGAAGAAATCTAAGCATACAAGTGCTAGTCAATACTTAAAGAAAAGAAAGAGGAAATAATAGAATGACAAATTCAGTATTCCAAGGACGTAGCTTCTTAGCAGAAAAAGACTTTAGCCGTGCTGAGTTAGAATACCTTATCGGTCTTTCAGCTCACTTGAAAGATTTGAAAAAACGCAATATTCAACACCACTATCTTGCTGGTAAGAATATCGCTCTCTTGTTTGAAAAAACATCTACTCGTACTCGCGCAGCTTTTACAACAGCAGCTATTGACCTGGGAGCACATCCAGAATACCTTGGTGCTAACGATATCCAGCTTGGTAAGAAAGAATCTACAGAAGACACTGCTAAAGTATTGGGCCGTATGTTTGATGGGATTGAATTCCGCGGCTTCAGCCAACGCATGGTAGAAGAATTGGCAGAATTCTCAGGTGTTCCAGTATGGAATGGCCTGACTGACGAATGGCACCCAACTCAAATGTTGGCTGACTACTTGACTGTTCAAGAAAACTTTGGCCGTCTGGAAGGCTTGACATTGGTATACTGTGGTGATGGACGTAACAACGTTGCCAACAGCTTGCTGGTAACAGGAGCTATCCTTGGTGTCAACGTTCACATCTTCTCACCAAAAGAACTCTTCCCAGAACAAGAAATCGTTGAATTGGCAGAAGGCTTTGCGAAAGAAAGCGGCGCACATATCCTCATCACAGAAGATGCTGACGAAGCAGTTAAAGGTGCTGATGTTCTTTACACAGACGTTTGGGTATCTATGGGTGAAGAAGACAAGTTTGCAGAACGCGTTGCTCTACTCAAACCTTACCAAGTAAACATGGATTTGGTGAAGAAAGCTGATAACGAAAACTTGATTTTCTTGCACTGCTTACCAGCATTCCACGATACAAATACTGTTTACGGTAAAGATGTCGCTGAAAAATTCGGCGTAGAGGAAATGGAAGTAACAGACGAAGTCTTCCGCAGCAAATATGCTCGTCATTTCGACCAAGCAGAAAACCGTATGCACACAATTAAAGCGGTTATGGCTGCAACTCTTGGAAACCTCTACATTCCAAAAGTGTAATTTTACATAAGAAACCGTCTACCAACAGCTATGAGGGCTGCGACTAATAGCTTTAGTCTGGCCCTCTTTTATATGATAAGGAAAGCTCATTTTCTTATTGAAAATTAAAAAATCTACTAAAATAAATTGGAAGCGCATTCATTAGAGCGCATTTAAGGAGAATTTAATGTCAAATCGTAAAATCGTTGTAGCCTTGGGAGGAAATGCCATCCTTTCATCTGACCCATCAGCGAAAGCACAGCAGGAAGCCTTGATGGAAACTGCTAAACATTTGGTAAAATTGATAAAAAACGGGGATGATCTTATCATTACCCATGGAAATGGTCCACAGGTAGGGAATTTGCTGCTGCAACAGTTGGCAGCGAACTCTGAGAAGAATCCTGCTTTCCCACTAGACTCTCTTGTGGCTATGACAGAAGGCAGTATCGGCTTCTGGCTGCAAAATGCCTTGCAAAATGCTCTCTTGGATGAAGGTATCGAAAAGAATGTTGCTTCTGTTGTGACGCAAGTAGTGGTGGATAAGAACGATCCAGCCTTTGTCAACCTCAGCAAGCCAATCGGTCCTTTCTACTCAGAGGAAGAAGCAAAAGCGGAAGCTGAAAAGAGCGGAGCGACTTTCAAAGAGGATGCTGGCCGTGGTTGGCGCAAGGTTGTTGCTTCACCAAAACCAGTGGATATCAAGGAAATTGAAACGATCCGTACGCTTTTGAATCAAGGTCAAGTAGTAGTGGCTGCGGGCGGCGGCGGGATTCCTGTCGTCAAGGAAGACAATGGCCATCTTACTGGTATTGAAGCTGTTATTGACAAGGACTTTGCTTCTCAACACTTAGCGGAGTTGGTTGATGCAGACCTCTTCATCGTCTTGACTGGTGTGGACTATGTCTTTGTTAACTACAACAAACCAGACCAAGCAAAATTGGAGCATGTGAATGTTGCTCAATTGGAAGAATACATCAAGCAAGAACAATTTGCACCAGGCAGCATGCTTCCAAAAGTAGAAGCAGCTATTGCCTTTGTCAATGGCCGTCCAGAAGGTAAAGCAGTTATCACATCTCTGGAAAATCTTGGTGCTCTGATTGAGTCTGAGAGCGGTACGATTATTGAAAAAGGCTAGACATAGAACTGATTGAAAAGCGATAGCAAGTAATCTCTATTGCTGATGGAAGTCTTTTCCTGAAAATCTTTGATTATTTTCAAAAATACTGGCTTTTTCAATGTTAATATGGTAAAATAAAAACAAAGTAAGCGTTTTCTTGTTTACTCATACAGGGAAATGTAGGTTCGTAACCTCGTTAAAAAATTTTTAGGAGGGAATACAAATGAGTGAAAAAACAAAAAAAGGGTTTAAGATGCCTTCATCTTACACCGTATTGTTGATAATCATTGCCATTATGGCAGTGCTGACTTGGATTATCCCAGCAGGGGCTTTTGTAAAAGGTGTTTATCAGCCTCAGCCACAAAATCCACAAGGGATTTGGGATGTCCTGATGGCACCGATTCGTGCAATGCTGGGTACGCATCCAGAGGAAGGATCCTTAATCAAGGAAACTACTGCTGCGATAGATGTTGCCTTCTTCATCCTCATGGTTGGTGGTTTCCTTGGTGTTGTCAATGAAACTGGCGCTTTGGATGTGGGAATTGCCTCTATCGTTAAGAAGTACAAGGGTCGCGAAAAGATGCTGATTGTTGTCTTGATGCCTCTCTTTGCCCTCGGTGGTACTACCTATGGTATGGGTGAGGAAACCATGGCCTTCTATCCGCTTTTGGTACCAGTGATGATGGCGGTTGGTTTTGACAGTCTGACTGGAGTGGCTATTATCCTGCTGGGTTCGCAAATCGGATGTTTAGCTTCCACACTAAATCCATTTGCAACTGGTATCGCTTCAGCAACTGCTGGTGTTGGTACCGGTGAAGGGATTGCCCTTCGTCTTATCTTCTTATTTGTCATGACAGCTCTCAGTACTTGGTTTGTTTATCGCTATGCAGATAAGATTCAAAAGGATCCGACCAAGTCACTGGTTTACAGCACTCGCGAAGAAGATTTGAAACACTTCAACGTTGAAACTTCTTCATCTGTTGAGTCAACACTGAGCAAAAAACAAAGAATTGTTTTAGTATTGTTCATTTTGACATTTGTCCTTATGGTATTGAGTTTCATTCCTTGGACAGATCTCGGTATTACTATCTTTAAGGACGTCAATACCTGGCTGACAGGTCTTCCAGTACTCGGTAAGATTGTTGGTTCATCTACTTCCGCACTGGGAACTTGGTACTTCCCAGAAGGAGCTATGCTCTTTGCCTTCATGGGAATCTTGATTGGTGCTGTTTACGGTCTCAAAGAAGACAAGATTATCTCAGCATTTATGAACGGTGCAGCTGACCTGCTTAGCGTAGCCCTAATCGTAGCAATCGCTCGAGGTATTCAAGTTATCATGAATGACGGTATGATTACAGATACTATCCTCAACTGGGGCAAACAAGGACTCAGCGGTCTGTCATCACAAGTATTTATCGTCTTGACCTACATTTTCTACCTGCCAATGTCCTTCCTTATCCCATCATCATCTGGTCTGGCCAGTGCAACTATGGGAATCATGGCTCCTTTGGGAGAATTTGTCAATGTCAAGGCAAGCTTGATCATCACAGCTTACCAGTCTGCTTCAGGTGTGCTGAACCTGGTTGCACCAACTTCTGGTATCGTTATGGGGGCTTTGGCACTTGGACGTATCAATATCGGCACTTGGTGGAAATTTATCGGTAAGCTGATTGTAGCTATCATTGCTATCAGTATTGGTCTCTTACTCCTAGGAACTTTCTTACCGTTTCTATAAGCTAGAAGCTGAGGTGATTCCATGAAAAATTTTATAACGGAAGAAGTTAAAGAAGATTTTCTTGAATCTTTGAAAACAATCGTTTCCTATCCTTCAGTACTGAAGGAAGGTCAAAATGGAACACCTTTTGGACAAGCTATCCAAGATGTCCTAGAAAAAACTTTAGAAATCTGTCGGGAGCTAGGTTTTACAACCTACCTCGACCCTAAAGGTTATTACGGATATGCAGAAATCGGTCATGGAGCTCAGCTCCTGGCCGTTCTCTGTCATTTGGATGTTGTTCCATCAGGTGATGAGTCGGACTGGCAGACGCCGCCTTTTGAAGCCACTGTCAAAGATGGCTGGATTTTTGGTCGTGGGGTGCAGGACGACAAGGGACCTTCCATGGCCGCTCTTTATGCTGTAAAAGCATTGCTGGACAGTGGAGTGGAATTTAAAAAGCGGGTTCGCTTTATCTTTGGTACAGATGAGGAGACACTTTGGCGTTGTATGGGTAGATACAACCAGCTAGAAGAGCAGGCTACACTTGGCTTTGCACCAGACTCTTCCTTCCCTTTGACCTATGCTGAGAAGGGGCTTCTGCAGCTTAAGCTAGAAGGACCTGGCTCTGATACTTTAGAGCTCGAAGCTGGTCAAGCTTTTAATGTCGTTCCTGCCAAGGCTTCCTATTCAGGCAGCCTACTAGAGTCAGTCGTCACAGGGCTGGAAGATTTAGGCTATGAATATGAGCGAACGGCAGAAGAAGTAACGGTTATCGGCTTGCCTAAGCACGCCAAGGATGCTGCCCGAGGAATTAACGCCATTATTCGCCTAGCTAAGGTCTTGCAGCCCTTGGATTCGCATCCGGCTCTTGTCTTTCTGGCTCAGGCGGTTGGTGAAGATGCGACAGGCAGCCATCTCTTTGGGGCTGTGTCTGACGAACAGTCGGGCTTTCTTTCCTTTAATGTTGCCGGTCTGACTTTAACCTCTGACCGCTCTGAGATTCGGATTGACATGCGGATTCCGGTCTTGGCAGACAAGGACAAGTTGGTTGAAAAGCTGGCAGAAATAGCCAGTCAATACGAGCTGACCTATCAGGAGTTTGATTACTTGGCTCCGCTCTATGTACCATTGGACAGTGAGTTGGTCAGCACCCTGATGGCAATTTATCAGGAGAAAACAGGAGACAACAGTCCAGCTATGTCTTCTGGCGGAGCGACCTTTGCTCGTACGATGCCTAACTGTGTTGCCTTCGGCGCCCTCTTTCTGGGAGCTGATCAGACAGAGCATCAGGTCAATGAACGATTGCGCTTAGATGATCTATATCGGGCCATGGATATTTACGCGGAAGCCGTTTATCGTTTGGCTACAACACCTTAAATGCTGACTTTTTGAAACTATCTTCGGTAATGCATTGCTCTAGTCAAGTATGTCTTTCTGATTTGCTAATGTGTTTCATTGAGGAAAAATCGTAAATAGAAAAAGCTGAGGCAATGTTGTCTCAGCTTTTATTTACTAAAGAAGAATGGTGGGGTGAATTCTTTGAGCTTCTCAAAGCAGTCAAGGGCCCCTTGATCATCCTCGCAGATAATCAGACAGACGTCATCACCACAGACAGTAGCAACAATCTGCGGCAGCTCTAAGGCGTCTAAGATTGCACCGAAAGACTGGGCCAACCCAGGCAGGGTTTTCATGACGACTTGATTTTGAACTGGTCGCAGCATGACTAAAGCATCCTCCATATAGAAACGGAGGCGTTTTTCCCAACGGGATGGTGCGATGCTGTTGATGATATAGTAGGAAGTATCGTTTTCACTAACCTTGACCAGATTGAGTGCTTTCATATCTCGTGAAAGAGTGGACTGGGTTACAATAACGCCATTTGCTTCCAAATGCTCCTGGAGTTCTTGCTGGGTATGGATTTTTTTCTCCATGATTAAGGAGCGGATGAGACGGTGTCTGCTTTCAATTTTATTCATAAATTTTCACCTATAGTTATTTGATAAACATAGCATCACCAAAGCTGAAGAAGCGATAGCGCTCAGCAATAGCGTGCTCATAAGCTTCAAGTGTTAAGGAACGTCCGGCAAAGGCAGAGACTAACATAACCAGAGTTGATTTGGGCAGGTGGAAGTTGGTTGAAAAAGCATCAACGATCTTCCAATTGTATCCCGGCTTGATAAAAATATTGGTCCAGCCAGAGTCAGCCTGAATCTGACCCTGAAATTTACTACCAATTGTCTCCAAGGTGCGGATAGATGTTGTGCCGACTGCAATGACATGGCCGCCATTTGCCTTGACCTGACGGAGTGTCTGGGCAGCTTCCTCGGACAGACTGTAAAACTCGGAGTGCATCTCGTGATCATCTAAGCTGTCTACAGAAACCGGTCGGAAAGTTCCCAGTCCGACATGAAGGGTGAGATAGACCAGCTTGACTCCCTTGGCAGCGATCTGCTCCAGCAACTCTTCTGTGAAATGAAGTCCGGCAGTTGGCGCAGCAGCAGAGCCGTTTTCTTTAGCATAGACAGTCTGGTAGCGTTCGCGGTCTGCCAGTTTTTCGTGGATATAAGGCGGAAGCGGCATTTCTCCTAAGCTTTCCAAGACTTCTAGGAAAATCCCTTCGTAGCCAAAGCGCACAATTCGGCCGCCATGCTCCAGCTCCTCTACCACAGTAGCAGTTAAGCGGCCATCGCCAAAGGAAATCTGAGCACCTACTCTGAGGCGCTTGGCTGGCTTGGCTAGCACTTCCCAATCATCGCCCTGAGTATTTTTGAGTAGCAGCAGCTCGACATGGCCCCCTGTCTCAGGCTTGATACCATAAAGGCGGGCAGGAAGGACACGTGTATTATTCATCACTAGGGCATCGCCGGGCTGGAGCTGATCAATAATCTGGTCAAAGTGCTGGTCGGAGAAGACTCCTGTTTCTTTATCGACCACTAGCAAGCGGGAAGCATCCCTTTTCTCCAAAGGTGTCTGAGCAATCAGCTCTTCGGGCAAGTCAAAATCAAAATCAGCGGTATTCATCGTATCTCCTTATATTGTTTTCATCAGCCAGAGTAGGTAGGCAGCGAGTAGGAAGGGACTGGCTGTCAGCAAGCCTCCTAAAATCAAACTTACAATCTGCCAGCCTGGTTGTTTTTTCATGAGGAAACTCAAGCTGCAGAGTAAGACTCCGACTAAAAATAAAATCAATAAAACAATCAGTAAAAACATGTCTCTATTATAACACGATTTGCTGCAAAAGGAAGCGAGCATGACTGAAAAGTATGTCTATTTTGCATACTTTTTCTTGACAAAAATTGGTCTATACCATATAATGAAATTAAGAAAAGAAGTGGAGGTAGAAAATGAAAATTATTCAAGTGGAAAACCAAGTAGAAGGTGGCAAAGTGGCTTTCGAACTGCTCAAAGAAAAGCTGGCTCAGGGGGCAAAAACTTTAGGCTTAGCTACAGGTAGCAGCCCAGAAGGATTTTACAAGCAGATTGTTGAGAGTGACCTTGATTTTTCAGAGATTTTCAGTGTCAATCTGGATGAATATGTTGGTTTGCAGGAGGACGATCCTCAGTCTTATCGTTATTTCATGAACCAGCACCTCTTTAACCAAAAGCCTTTTAAAGCAAGCTTCCTGCCTAATGGCGCAGCGAAAGATTTAGAAGCAGAAGTGGCGCGGTACAATCAGCTTCTTGCAGAGTATCCAGCAGATTTACAGATTTTGGGAATCGGTACGAATGGTCATATCGGCTTTAATGAGCCGGGGACTAGTTTTGACAGTCAGACTCACTTAGTGGATTTGACACCGTCCACCATTCAGTCCAATGCTCGATTCTTCGACAAGATGGAAGATGTTCCGACCCAGGCTATTTCCATGGGGATTGGCAATATCCTAAATGCTAAGTCCATCATCCTCTTTGCTTACGGTTCAGCTAAGGCCAAGGCTATAGCAGGGACTGTTGAGGGTGAGGTGACGGAGGAGCTGCCTGGCAGTGCTCTCCAGAAGCATCCAGATGTTGTGATTATCGCTGATAAGGAAGCGCTTAGCCTGTTAAAACACTAAGATTTTGACGGTATTGCTAGAAAACTGGCTTTGCCAGATAAAAGTCTCTTAATTTCCTATCTATTTTTTAGGTAGGATTTTTAGATTTATGGTTGACTTTGCGTAAAATATGATATACTAGATAGGTATAATTGTTCTTTGGAGGATCCTGTGAAGAAAAAGCTTTTGTTATTGGGAATTGCGTTCCTGACCTCTTTAGCGCCACTAGCTGCTAGGGCTGATGAATTGGTGGATATGGCTAAAAAGATGTATCCGCATGATAATGTTCAGGCGATTAATCGTCCCAAGTCTTCTCTCGTTATTGACGGCAGTACAGGTGATGTTGTCTGGGAGGATAATGTCGATGAGGTGCGTGATCCAGCCAGTATGAGTAAGCTTATGACGCTTTACTTGGTCTTTGAAGCGATTAAGGAAGGAAAAATCAGCGAAAAGACGGTCATTACAGCTACACCTCAGGATCAGGCCACCGCTAATATTTATGAAATTTCTAATAATAAAATTGTTGCTGGTGTGGACTATACCGTATCTGAGCTGATTACCATGACAATCGTGCCTTCATCCAATGCGACAACCGTCATGCTGGCTAATTATCTATCTGACAATGATCCAGATGCTTTCTTGGATCGGATGAATGCCAAGGCTCAAGAGCTGGGCATGACGAATACCAAGTGGTTCAATGCCAGCGGTGCAGCGGCGGTTTCTTTCAAGGGCTATTATAACCCTCAAAACTACGATAATTATGCCAGCAATCAGACAACAGCCCGTGATTTGGCGATTCTGGCTTACAACTTTGTCAATCACCATCCTGAGATTCTAAACTACACTAATAAAGCCAAGGTTACGGTTAAAGCTGGAACTCCTTACGAGGAAACCTTTGAAACTTATAATTACTCCCTGCCGGGTGCTAAATACGCACTCAAGGGCGTAGATGGTATGAAGACGGGCTCTAGTCCTAACGGTGCTTTCAACTATATCGCGACCATTAAGCGTGGAGATCAGCGCATGATTGCTGTGATTATGGGAGTCGGTGACTGGTCTGACCAAGACGGTGAGTATTACCGCCATCCTTTTGGTAATGCTTTGATTGAGAAGGCTTATGCGGATTATGAGTACAAAAAACTCTTATCCAAGGGTGAGCAGGAGATTGATGGACAGAAGTATAAGCTGCCTGAGGATTTCTACGCTACTGTTAAAAAGGGAACCGAGCCTAAAGTCAAGGTTGAAAACAATGTTCTCAAGGCTGAAAATGGCTTGAAGACCTTGTCTAGCAAGATCTCTGATGAAATGAAAGTAGAGAAAGTTGAGAATCCAGTTGCTCAGGCTATTGAAAATGTGACTGGCAGCAAGTCGGAAAGCAAGCCTTGGTATGGTGTGTTCTTCAGCGATAAGATGTTGATTCTGTTGCCTGTTGGCATCCTGCTAATCATTCTGTACTTTGAATACCGCAGTCGTCAAAAACGCAAGGCTGCAAAGCAGGAACGTCGCAGAAATACAGATGTTGAATAAAGGGAATGTCCTCTGTCACATACAAACGGAATGACTTTCCAAGCTAAAACTCAGTTCTTTTGCTGAGTTTTCTTTCTGTCTTAAGGAGATTTCGATGCGAAAAAAGTTTCACAACAGCTATCTAGCTCATTTTTTACTCTTTAATTTTTTCTTCCTAGCCTATTCTCTTTTTTCGACTCTGATATCAGTCTATATGCAGGACTTAGGCTATTCTAATGCCCAAGTATCTATGGTAGTGTCAGCTTCCTTCTTTGCCTCCATGTTGGCTCAGCCAATTTTTGGAGTTCTCAGCGATGCTTTGGGAATTAAAAAGATCTTCCTTTTTAGCTTTCTAGTTATGATGGTTGGGGCTGTATTTTTCATGAAAGCGACTCAGCTTTGGCAGTTACTGGTCTGGTATAGCCTAGTTCTCATGTTGGTTAACGGGGTTAATCCAGTCATGGATGTTCTTGCGGCTCAAAGTCCTTATACTTATGGTAAGATTCGGATTTGGGGAACCATTGGCTATGCCTTAGGCTCTCAGCTAGCAGGACTAATCTATCAAAGAGTCGCACCACAGGCTATTTTCCCAGTCTTTATTGGCATGATGCTTATCAGCAGCATAGGACTTTTGGGAATCTAGCCCAAGCACGACCGAGCAGCCCTAGAAAGCAGGAATACCCGCAAGCAGACAGGTCTGGGGAAACTCTTGATCAACAAAACCTATCTCTTTTACTTACTTTTGGTCGCCCTTTACTCTGGAGTGGGGAATACTGGTCATACCTATATCCCTGCCATGCTACAGCATAGTGGCTTAGAGGTGGATATGGCTTCGACTGTCGTTGCCTTATCAGTTCTGGTTGAAGCGCCTTTCATCTTTTATTCCTATCTTTTTATGGACAAAATTTCGATGAAAAAGCTTCTGTATATCTGTCTGGGAATCATCTTTCTCCAGTACAGCGTTTATGCCTTGGACCTAGGTTTGATTTCGAAAATCGGGATGACTCTCCTTTCTAAGCACGTGACGGGCATGGTTTTGATTATGGTGACCCTAAAAATCGTAGCCAGCTTGGTCGATGAAAAATACCTAGTTACAGCCATTGCTTTGGTCCAGACAGCCCGCAGTCTAGGAACCATTCTCATTCAAAATCTTGCGGGTCACTTTTTGGACAGTTGGGGCTACGAAGGAATGAACCTCTTTCTAGCAGCTATTATCTGCTTAGTCTGTCTCCTGGCCCTCTTTCTAAAATTGCCAGAACGAAAAGGAAATCAATTATTTGGATAATAAAAAACGAGTCGGAGAGATGTTCTCTTGACTCGTTTTTTGACGATGTAGATCTTTTCTCTTTTCTTTTGCGAATATTTTAGTAAATGAGAGAAATTTTAGAGGGGGCTAGGATATGTTTGTGGCGCGAAATCATAAGGGGCTTTTGTGTAATGCTCTGGAGGAGAAGATTGAGAAGGGAGCTGATTTCGTCTGCCCGGCTTGTTCAGGGGCAGTCCGTTTTAAAAAAGGGAAGGTTATGCAGCCGCATTTTGCGCATATTTCGCTAGAAGAGTGTCGTTTTTACAGGGAAAATGAGAGCGCTGAGCACCTGAACCTTAAGGCCGAGCTTTTTCGCTGGGCTGTCCAGACAGAAGAAGTTGAGGTCGAGGCTTTTTTGCCTGCACTGCAGCAGATTGCTGATTTGCTGGTTGATAAAAAACTGGCTCTTGAAGTCCAGTGCAGTCCCCTAAGTATAGAACGGCTGCAGGAACGGACGCTTTCTTACCGCCAGCATGGCTATCAGGTTCTCTGGCTTTTGGGGCGAAAACTTTGGCTCAAGGATTCCCTAACTCGCCTGCAGAAGGATTTTCTCTATTTTAGTAAAAATATGGGCTTTCATCTCTGGGAGCTGGATCAAGAAAAGCAGGTTCTGCGTCTCAAATACCTGATTCACGAAGATCTGCATGGAAAGGTCCAGCACAAGACCAAGAACTTTCCCTTTGGTCACGGTCAGCTTTTGGATATTTTGCGTTTACCCTTTCAAAAGCAGGAGATGAACAGCTTTCTGGCCCAGCAAGATCCGCAGATCTGCAATTATATCCGCCGTCAGCTTTATTACCAGCAGCCTAGATGGATGCGGCTGCAGGCCCAGCTCTACCAGAATGGCGATAATCTCTTGACTAAGACTGCAGAGGATTTCTATCCACAGGTTCGGCCGATACAGGCTGCCTCTTTCTGTCAGATAACTACTGACCTGACAGACTATTACCAGCAGTTTGAGAATTATTACGCCAATCTCCAGCAAAAAAATCTGCAAATTGTTTATTCACCGGCTTTTTATGAGATGATAAGAGAAAAATGCTAAGTATCGTTAGTTTCCCATTGATGAAGCCATCAACTTTTAGCTATCCTTTCAGTTTTAGAATATTTAAGAATCCTGTATAATATAATAAAGTAATAAGTTAGATAGTTAAAAATTCTAAATCGTGCTAATTCAGCTAGCTTTAGAAAATATGAGAAGTGAAAGGTGCTATCATGAAGAAAATTTTTGTCATTTTTCTGACTATCATCACACTCAGTTCAGCTATGTTTTTAGGAGGGTGCAGTATTGTAAAAAGTCAATCAGAAAAAGAAGAAATGATTCAGATTGTGGAGAGTCAGAAATCTAAAAAGTTAATTGAGGAAATGTTAAGGAAGAAAGATCCTGAAGCACTGACAGAAAAGGGGATAATAAAAAAATATACAATAAATGAAAAAAATCTTAAATATAATCCAATGGGTGGCTTAATAGTTGAGCTTATAATAAACGATGACCCGGAATTAACAATTACCACAACATTGATGGAAGAGTCTGATGGCAAGCTAGAACATACTGGCTATGTAATTTCTGGTGAGCTTGCAAAGAAGTTGAGGGGAGAATGACATATGATAAAGCAGTAAGTGATAAGAAAAAATGAACTCTTTGGAATCTAATTTTTGTTTGGTCAGGAATTAGGTTCAAAGAGTTTTTTTATTAATTAAGTCTGTCTGCCTAGCTACTATGTGATTTTGGTACTTGAGTTTTATAAAAAGTAGAATTTTGTGATAGAATAGGGGAGTCGGAGGATTTTTTTATGGCAAAACAAAGAAATGAAATTGAAGAAAAATATACTTGGGATTTAAGCACCATTTTCCCAACAGATGAAGCCTTTGAAGAGGAATTGGCTCAGGTTTCAGAAGAAGTGAAGAAAGCAGCTGGTCTGGCTGGGCATTTGCTGAATTCAGCGGACAGTCTCTTAACAACGACTGAAGTGCAGTTGGACTTGATGCGTCGTATTGAAAAGCTTTATTCTTATGCTCACATGAAGAATGACCAAGATACACGTGTGGCTAAGTACCAAGAGTATCAGGCTAAAGGCATGACTCTTTACAGCGACTTTGGTCAAAGCTTTGCTTTCTATGAGCCAGAATTTATGGCGATTACAGAAGAGCAGTACCAAGCTTTCTTGGCTGAGCAGCCAGCCTTGCAGCAGTATCAGCATTATTTTGACAAGCTTTTGAAAAAGAAGGCTCACATCCTGACACAGCGTGAAGAGGAGCTATTGGCTGGTGCTGGTGAAATTTTTGGTGCAGCGGGCGAAACCTTTGCTATCTTGGATAATGCGGATATTGTCTTTCCGATGGTGCATGATGAAGATGGAAATGAAGTTCAGCTCAGCCACGGTAACTATATCACCCTGGTCGAGTCTAAGAACCGAGAGGTCCGCAAGGAAGCTTACGAGGCTCTCTACAGCGTCTACGAGCAGTATCAGCATACCTATGCTAAGACTCTGCAGACCAATGTCAAGGTTCACAACTACAATGCGAAAGTCCGCAAGTTCTCATCTGCCCGTGAAGCGGCTTTGTCAGCTGACTTTATTCCAGAAAGTGTTTATGACAGCCTAGTTTCAGCTGTCAATAAGCATTTGCCTCTTTTGCAGCGTTATATTGCTTTGCGAGCGAAGATTTTAGGCATTTCTGACTTGAAGATGTATGATATGTACACACCTTTGTCAGAGACAGACTACAAGTTCACTTATGAGGAAGCCTTGGCTAAGTCTGAGGAAGTTTTGGCTATTCTGGGCGAGGATTATTTGAGCCGAGTGAAGACAGCTTTTTCAGAGCGCTGGATTGATGTTCATGAAAATCAAGGCAAGCGCTCAGGAGCATACTCAGGCGGTTCTTATGATACCAATGCCTTTATGTTGCTCAACTGGCAGGACACGCTGGATAATCTCTTTACCTTGGTGCATGAGACAGGCCACAGTATGCACTCCAGCTATACTCGTGAGACCCAGCCTTATGTCTATGGAGACTACTCTATCTTCCTAGCTGAGATTGCTTCAACGACTAATGAAAATATCCTGACAGAGAAGCTCTTGGAGGAAGTAGAGGACGATGCTACCCGCTTTGCTATTCTCAATCACTTCTTAGATGGCTTCCGAGGAACCGTCTTCCGTCAAACCCAGTTTGCTGAGTTTGAGCATGCTATCCACAAGGCTGACCAAGAAGGTCAAGTTTTGACCAGCGAGTTTCTCAATGAGCTCTACGCTGACTTGAACGAAAAATACTATGGTCTGAAGAAAGAAGACAATCCACAGATTCAGTACGAGTGGGCTCGGATTCCGCATTTCTACTATGATTACTATGTTTTCCAATATTCGACAGGATTTTCAGCGGCTTCTGCCTTGGCTGAAAAGATTGTCCATGGCAGTCAGGAAGACAAGGATAAGTATCTGGACTATCTCAAAGCTGGGAACTCTGACTACCCACTCAATGTCATCAAAAAAGCAGGTGTGGATATGGAGAAAGAAGACTACCTAAATGCTGCTTTTGCTGTTTTTGAGCGTCGCTTGGACGAATTCGAAGTCTTGGTCAAGAAGTTGGGACTGGCATAAGATGGTTGAGACTTATAATCAAAACTCTAATCCCAATATGCGCCGGCCAGTGGTCAAAGAAGAGATTGTGGACTTTATGAGACAGCGTCTCCAGCCGGTCACTGGTGGCCTCAAGGAATTGGAGGATTTTGCCAGAGCTGAAAATGTGCCCGTGATTCCCCATGAGACAGTGGCTTACTTCCGCCTGCTACTCGAAAGCCTGCAGCCTGAGAAGATTTTAGAAATCGGGACGGCTATTGGATTTTCGGCCCTTTTGATGGCAGAACATGCTCCTCAGGCCCAGATTACGACTATTGATCGCAATCCAGAGATGATTGAGCTGGCCAAGGCTAATTTTGCAAAATATGACAGCCGTCAGCAAATCACTCTGCTGGAAGGTGATGCGATGGATTTGCTTGAGACACTGGAGGATTCTTACGACCTTGTCTTTATGGACTCTGCCAAGTCCAAGTATGTGGTCTTTCTGCCCCAAGTCCTCAAGCGCCTTAATCCTGGTGGCCTAGTCCTCATTGATGATGTCTTTCAAGGAGGAGATGTTGCCAAGCCTTTTGAAGAAATTAAGCGTGGTCAACGAGCTATTTACCGAGGACTGCACAGTCTTTTTGACGCAACTTTGGACAGTTCAGATTTGACTGCGAGTCTGCTTCCCTTAGGAGATGGGCTGCTTATGATTAGAAAAAAATGACATCTCTGATTTTTTCCTAATTTCCAAAAATTTTTAGTAAAATTTAAGATATCAATTCAAATTTGTGCTACAATAGAAAACATGAACTTTTAAGAATAAGGAGTCAATATAAAATGAAGAAAAAAATATTTGCAGGAGCTGTGACGCTCTTGTCAGTTGCTGTATTAGCAGCATGTTCTAACTCAGAAGGCAAGGACATCGTGACCATGAAAGGAAACACGATTACTGTCAATGAATTTTACGATCAAGTGAAAAACAATGGTGCAGCTCAGCAGGTCTTGCTGCAGATGACTATCAAAGACATCTTTGAAGAAAAATACGGCAAAGACGTCAAAGACAAGGATGTTAAGGATGCTTTCGAAAAGTCTAAAACTGCTTACGGTACAGCTTTTGCCCAAGTCTTGGCTCAAAACGGATTGACCGAAGATGCCTACAAGGAGCAAATCCGCACCAATATGCTGGTAGAGCATGCTGTTAAGAAGGCTGCTGAAAAAGAGCTGACTGATGAAAACTACAAGGCTGCCTTTGAAAACTACACGCCAGAAGTAACAGCTCAAATTATCAAGGTTGACAGTGAAGACAAAGGTAAGGAAGTTCTTGAAAAAGCTAAAGCTGAAGGAGCAGACTTCAGTCAAATCGCTAAGGAAAACTCTACCGATGCTGCCACTAAGGAAAAAGGCGGAGAAATCAAGTTTGACTCTGGCTCTACTGATGTTCCAGATGCTGTCAAAAAAGCTGCTTTTGCTTTGGAAGAAAATGGCGTTTCAGACCTTGTGACTGTGCCAGATTCACAGTACTCAGCAAGCTACTATATTGTTAAGCTGGTCAAGAAGTCAGAGAAATCTTCTAACTGGAAAGACTACAAAGATAAACTGAAAAAAATTATCGTTGCGCAAAAAGAAAAAGATACTAGCTTTATCCAAAGCGTTGTGGCGAAAGAGTTGAAAGATGCCAACATCAAGGTTAAGGACAGTGCATTCCAATCTGTCTTTGCTCAGTATATCGAAACGACAGGCTCTTCAACTTCTTCATCAAGTGCTGCCAGCAGCTCAAAGACATCTGAGTCTAGCTCAGCAGCTGAAAGCAGTTCAACAGAAGCTTCATCCTCAGCCGCAGAATAAGGTTGACGAAAAGAGAATAAGCAAGTATAATAAGACTGGTGAGAATTGATTTTTCAAGTTCTTAGTTCAGAGAATTGGCGGTGCTGCGAGCCATCTGAGACGGAGAATCATGCTACTCATCTTGAAAAATAGAATACGAAATGAGAATGACAAGTTCATTGAATGAAGGTGGTACCGCGGTTTTTCGCCCTTCGGACAAGGAACTTGTCTTTTATGTTGACTGTGGAGGTAACATAATGAAAACCTATCTTGTCAAACAGAAATTTCGCTTAGGCGGCGAACGCTTTGATATCAAGGACGATCGAGGAAATGTGGATTACCAAGTGGAAGGCTCTTTCTTCCAGATTCCTAAGACCTTTACTATCTATGATAGTCAGGGTCAAATCGTCAGTCAGATTACCAAGACCCTTATAACCCTCCTGCCCCAGTTTGAAATCAAACTCAGCAGTGGGCATAGCTTTTATATCCGTAAGAAATTCTCTTTTTTGCGTGATAAGTATAAATTTGATAATTTGGGTCTTCGAGTTGAAGGGAATATCTGGGATTTAAACTTTCGTCTGCTGGATGACAGCAATCAAGTCGCTGCAGAGATTACCAAGGAGCTCTTCCATCTAACCTCTACTTATCAGGTGAGTGTCTATGATGTAACTTATTCAGATTTGGTGATTTCCCTCTGTGTCGCTATTGATTATGTCGAAATGCTAGAAAGTTCGTCGTCATAATGCAATTATTTTTAGAAAAAAATTAAGGAGAAAAAGAAATGAAACAAATGTCAAGTGCTCAGGTTCGTCAAATGTGGCTGGATTTTTGGGCAACTAAAGGTCATGCAGTAGAACCATCTGTCAGCTTGGTGCCAGTCAATGATCCAACCTTGCTCTGGATTAACTCTGGTGTAGCGACCCTCAAGAAATACTTCGATGGAACCATTATTCCAGAGAATCCTCGGATTACCAATGCTCAAAAGGCCATTCGGACCAACGATATTGAAAATGTCGGAAAGACTGCCCGCCACCATACTATGTTTGAAATGCTGGGCAACTTCTCTATCGGTGATTATTTCCGTGATGAAGCAATCGAGTGGGCTTACGAGCTTTTGACTAGTCCTGAGTGGTTTGATTTCCCCAAAGACAAGCTCTACATGACCTACTATCCAGACGACAAGGATTCTTACAACTGCTGGATTGCTATGGGCGTTGAGCCTAGTCATTTGATTCCGATTGAGGATAATTTCTGGGAAATCGGTGCGGGACCTTCTGGGCCGGATACAGAGATTTTCTTTGACCGGGGTGAGGCTTTTGATCCAGAAAATATCGGAGTGCGTCTCTTAGAAGAAGATATTGAAAACGACCGTTATATCGAAATATGGAATATCGTTTTGTCACAATTCAACGCAGACCCTGCTGTACCACGTAGCGAGTACAAGGAATTGCCACATAAGAACATTGATACGGGCGCTGGTTTGGAGCGTTTGGTCGCAGTTATCCAAGGGGCTAAGACCAACTTTGAGACCGACCTCTTCATGCCAATCATTCGTGAAGTAGAGAAACTGTCTGGCAAGGTATATGACCAAGATGGCGACAATATGAGTTTCAAGGTTATCGCAGACCATATCCGCTCGCTCTCCTTTGCCATTGGTGATGGGGCTCTTCCTGGAAATGAAGGCCGTGGCTATGTCCTTCGTCGTCTACTCCGTCGTGCTTCAATGCATGGTCAAAAGCTGGGGATCAATGAGCCTTTCCTTTACAAACTGGTTCCAACAGTGGGCAAGATTATGGAAAGCTACTACCCAGAAGTTCTTGAAAAGCAAGACTTTATCGAAAAGATTATCAAGAGTGAGGAAGAATCTTTTGCTCGTACTCTGCACTCTGGTCAACACTTTGCAGAAACAATTGTGGCAGATTTGAAAGCTAAGGGACAAACTGTTATTGCTGGTCAAGATGCCTTCAAACTCTACGATACTTACGGCTTCCCGCTGGAGTTGACTGAAGAAATTGCTGAAGAAGCTGGCATGACTGTGGACCGAGCTGGCTTTGAAGCGGCTATGAAAGAGCAGCAGGATCGGGCGCGTGCTTCTGTCGTCAAGGGCGGCTCAATGGGGATGCAAAATGAAACCCTGCAGGCCATCACTGTAGAGAGTGTCTTTAACTACGAAAAAGAAGAGCTAACTGCTGAACTCCTTGCTATTGTAGCAGATGATGCAGCAGTGGAGTCTGTTGAGACAGGCACAGCTGCCCTCATCTTTGCAGAAACACCATTCTATGCAGAAATGGGTGGTCAGGTGGCCGACCACGGTCAAATCTTTGATGCGGCAGGTAATCTGGTAGCGAAAGTAATGGATGTACAAAAGGCACCAAATGGTCAGCCGTTGCATACTGTAGAGGTCTTGGATCCTATAGCTCTGGGTCAAAGCTATAAACTGGAAATTGACCACAGCCGCCGCCATCGTGTCATGAAAAACCACACGGCAACCCACCTCTTACATGCAGCCCTACATAATGTTCTTGGTAACCATGCAACCCAAGCAGGCTCTCTGAACGAAGTAGAATTTCTCCGCTTTGACTTTACGCATTTCCAAGCGGTGACAGCAGAGGAGCTGCGCGCTATCGAGCAAGAAGTCAATGAGAAAATCTGGGAAGCCCTTGCCATTGAGACAGTAGAGACAGATATTGACACGGCTAAGGAAATGGGTGCCATGGCGCTCTTTGGCGAAAAATATGGTAAAGAAGTTCGCGTCGTAGCCATCGGCGACTACTCTGTCGAGCTTTGCGGAGGAACTCACGTGGGCAATACTTCTGAAATCGGCATTTTCAAGATTGTCAAAGAAGAGGGTATCGGATCTGGAACTCGCCGTATCTTGGCAGTCACCAGCAAGGAAGCTTTCGAAGCCTACCGCGAGGAAGAAGAGGCGCTCAAAGCTATCGCAGCGACCCTTAAGGCACCGCAAATCAAGGAAGTGCCTCACAAGGTAGAAGCGATGCAAGAGCAGCTGCGTCAACTCCAAAAAGAGAATGCAGAGCTCAAGGAAAAGGCAGCAGCAGCGGCCTCTGGTGAAGTCTTCAAGAATGTTCAAGAAGCAAATGGACATAGCTTTATCGCTAGTCAGGTCTCTGTTTCTGATGCAGGTGCCCTGCGTACCTTTGCGGACACATGGAAGCAGAAGGACTATTCTGATGTTCTCGTACTGGTCGCAGCAATTGGAGACAAGGTCAATGTCCTTGCAGCCAGCAAGACCAAGGATGTCCATGCTGGGAATCTGATTAAGGAATTGGCACCGATTGTAGATGGTCGAGGCGGCGGTAAGCCAGATATGGCTATGGCCGGTGGCAGCAAGCAATCAGCTATTCCAGACCTGCTAGCAGCAGTTGCTGAGAAGTTGTAATATTAGATAACAGAAAGATGAAAAGGTCTGCTCTTTGGGCAGATCTTTTTTTGTACTCTCAGCTCTCTTACTTCTCTATATGAGAAGCAAATAGGCCGCTTTTCGGCAAGAAATTATGAATTGTTTTAGAATAAATAATGATATTTTCAAAAATATTGCATAAAAATACAGAAAATACTTGACAAAGGGAAAATATACGAGTAAAATAAAACGCATATTTATACGGAGGTGTTTTAAAAATATGCGAATTTCAATTGTAGGAATTACTGGTTACTCAGGTATGGAACTCCTTCGTATTTTATTGCAACATCCGCAGGCAGAAGTCGTTTCCCTTCATGCCAGCCAAGATATAGAGGCTCCTGTGTCAGAGCTTTATCCTCATTTGAAGGGGATTTGCGACCTGAAAATAGAAGCTTTCGACAGTCAGGAAATAATGCGACGAGCAGATCTTGTTTTCTTTGCAACGTCAAGCGGAGTGGCTAAATATTTGTCAAAAGACTTTGTAGAAGCAGGATTTCCAGTCATTGACCTATCTGGTGATCATCGTTTGCAAGGGAATATTTATAAAAAATGGTATCAGAAAGAGCCGGCTGAAGACTATGTTCAAAAAGCGTTTATTTATGGACTGTCTGAGTTTACAGATGTCAGAGGGAAGCGATTTATTGCCAATCCCGGCTGTTATGCGACGGCTACAGAGTTGGCCTTGATTCCCTTGCTACAGGCTCAGGCTATTGAGCTGGACTCCATTATTGTCGATGCCAAGAGCGGTTTGACAGGGGCGGGGAAAAATCCAGCTGCATCCAGCCATTTTGTCCATGTGCATGACAACTATGTGACTTACAAGCTGAATCAGCATCAGCATATTCCAGAGATTGTGCAGCAGTTGCAGCGTTTTAATGAGGGATTGCAACAGATTCAGTTTTCAACTTCCCTCATCCCGCTCAATCGTGGTATCGTGGCGACAGTTTATTGCAAGTTAAAAGAACCTTTGACTCGAGAA
The DNA here is from genome assembly GCF_041431615.1 of Streptococcus sp. 27098_8_82. Lineage (NCBI taxonomy): Bacteria > Bacillati > Bacillota > Bacilli > Lactobacillales > Streptococcaceae > Streptococcus > Streptococcus sp. 27098_8_82. The sequence continues at coordinate 75,063 of NZ_JAPVYB010000002.1, read as the reverse complement.
GAGTTGGCTGCTATTTACCAGGAATGCTATCAGGATAAGCCTTTTGTCCGTATCCAAGCTACTCTGCCGAATCTGCATCAGGTTGTCGGTACTAATTATACAGATATTGGTTTTGACTATAATCCTGTAACAAACATTTTAACTGTAGTGGCTGTGCTGGATAACCTGATCAAGGGGGCTGCTGGTCAGGCGGTTCAAAATATGAATCTGATGTTGGGCTTTCCTGAAACAGATGGCCTGCTCAGTCAACCGTCCTATGTCTAGATGAGAAAGGGTTAGATATGAAAACTATTGATGGAACGATTGCCAGTCCGCTAGGCTTTTCGGCTGACGGTTTACACGCTGGCTTTAAGAAAAAGAAGTTGGATTTTGGCTAGATTGTATCAGAAGTGCCAGCCAGTGTGGCAGGAGTTTATACGACTAATAAGGTCATTGCTGCTCCACTTCTAGTGACCAAAGCCTCAATCCAAAAGAGCCAGAAATTGCAGGCAATAGTGGTTAATTCTGGTGTTGCCAATTCCTGTACAGGCCAGCAGGGACTGGATGCCGCTTATGAGATGCAGCGATTGACCGCTCAAAAGCTGAAGATTGAGCCCGACTTGGTAGGTCTGGCTTCTACAGGAGTCATCGGTGAGCAGCTTCCAATGGATGCTCTGAAAAATGGCCTGTCACAGATTCTGGTGAGTGGCAAGTCAGAAGATTTTGCTGAAGCTATCTTGACGACGGATACTTGTACCAAGACCTGTGTAGTCACAGAAGAGTTTGGCTCAGACCTGGTGACTATGGCAGGGGTGGCCAAGGGCTCAGGCATGATTCATCCGAATATGGCGACCATGCTGGCCTTTATCACCTGTGATGCCAATATTTCTAGTGCTACCTTGCAAGCGGCTCTCAGTCAGCATGTGGAGACGACTTTCAACCAAATCACGGTGGATGGAGATACATCGACCAATGACATGGTGCTAGTCATGGCAAATGGCTGCCGACAAAATGAAGAAATTCTGCCAGATACGGAAGAATTTGAAAAGTTTTCTAAGATGCTCCGCTATCTTATGGCTGACTTGGCTAAGAAAATTGCCAAGGATGGCGAAGGAGCAACCAAGCTGATTGAAGTTAATGTGCGGCACGCTAAGGATGAACAGAGCGGCCGTATGATTGCCAAGAGTGTTGTTGGCTCTAGCTTGGTTAAAACTGCCATTTTTGGTCAAGATCCAAATTGGGGCCGAATCTTAGCAGCTATCGGCTATGCGGGAGCAGATGTCTCGGTGGATAATATTGATATTTGGATTGAAGGGATTCCAGTTATGCAGGCTTCTAGCCCTGTGGCTTTTGACCCCGAGGAAACAAGTGATGCCATGGCTGGAGAGCTGCTAACCTTGACCATTGACCTACACGATGGGGACGCTGAAGCTCAGGCCTGGGGCTGCGATCTATCCTATGATTATGTGAAAATCAATGCCCTCTATAGAACCTAAGGAGAAATGCAATGAAAGATGTGATTGTTATAAAAATTGGCGGTGTTGCTGCGCAAAAGCTGTCTGATAAGTTTATCAAGCAAATGCAAGCATGGATAGCAGCTGGTAAGAAAATCGTGATCGTTCATGGGGGCGGTCTGGTCATTAACCAACTCATGAAAGAGCGCCAGCTGCCTACTCGCAAGGTTAAGGGGTTGCGGGTGACAGCTAAGTCTGACTTGCCCATCATTGAGCAGGCCCTGCTAGGTCAAGTCGGCCGGACGCTGACTCAAGAACTGAACGACTCAGATATTGAAAGCCTTCAGTTGGCTTCTCATTTGGGAAAGACAGTTTCGGCAGATTTTATCGATAAAGACCTCTATGGCTATGTCGGTGATGTGACGGCGATTCAAACTGCTTATCTAGAGCAGCTGCTGGATGCGGACATAGTCCCAGTGCTGGCTTCGCTAGGAGAAAATTCATCTGGCGATCTCTTAAATATCAATGCAGACTATCTAGCTGCGGCAGTTGCTAGCAGCTTGCAGGCAGAGAAGCTGATTCTGATGACAGATATAGAAGGGGTTCTAGAGGACAAAAAAGTCCTGCCCCAGCTTCTGACCAGTCAAGTTTCCAAGAAGATTCAGACAGGTGTCATCAAGGGTGGTATGATTCCCAAGATTGAGAGTGCTGTCCAGACTGTGCTTTCCGGTGTCGGGCAGGTTCTGATTGGTGACAATCTTTTGACGGGCACCTTGATAGCAGAGGGATAACGATGACTTATTTATTTGAAAACTACAAGAGGGCACCTATTGAGTTTGTTAAAGCAGAGGGCTCCTATCTGATTGACAATGAGGGAAAAGCTTATTTGGACTTTTCATCGGGGATTGGCGTAACCAATCTTGGCTTTCACCCGCAGGTCCAGCAGGCTTTGATCCAGCAAGCAGGGCGCATCTGGCACAGTCCCAATCTCTATCTTAGCTCCCTGCAAGAGCAGGTGGCTCAGGAACTGGCAGGTTCTTATGATTATTTAGCTTTTTTCTGCAATAGCGGAGCAGAAGCCAATGAAGCTGCTATTAAGCTAGCCCGCAAAGCTACTGGCAAGCAAGGCATTATAACTTTTCAGCAATCCTTTCATGGTCGGACCTTTGGCGCTATGGCCGCAACAGGACAGGATAAGATCAAGGCAGGATTTGGTGATGGGGTGCCTCATTTCAGCTATGCGGTTTACAATGATCTAGCCAGCGTAGAAGACTTGGCCAATCAGGATACGGCAACTGTCATGCTGGAATTGGTCCAAGGAGAATCGGGGGTTCGTCCAGCCGAAGCAAGCTTTGTCAAAAACTTGGCTGATTTTTGCCAACAAGAGGGGATTTTGCTGATTGTTGATGAGGTGCAGACAGGTATGGGGCGCACGGGTCAGCTTTATTCCTTTGAGCACTATGGGATTATACCGGATATTGTGACACTAGCTAAGGGGTTGGCCAATGGCCTGCCCGCAGGGGCTCTATTAGGAAAATCTAGCTTGGCTCCCGCTTTTGGACCTGGCAGCCACGGCTCCACATTTGGTGGCAATAAATTAGCCATGGCAACTGCCTTGGAGACCTTGCATATCATGAAAGAGACGGGATTTATGGAAGAAGTCAGGTCTAAGAGTGCCATCTTACTGGAGCAGCTGCAGCTTGCTTTTAAGGATCATCCAAAGATTTCTGCTGTTCGCGGTCTGGGCATGATGATTGGTATTGAAACAAGTGCCGGTTTGTCAAGGCTTGTTGAAGCCGCTCGCCAGAAAGGCTTGATTATCCTGACAGCCGGAGAGAATGTTATCCGTCTCCTGCCGCCTTTGACTATCAGCAGGGAGGAAATCCAGCAGGGTATTGCTATTTTAAAAGAAGTATTTTCAGAAGTAGATGAGTAAAGGAAAAGGATTCAGTGTGAGCTGGATTCTTTTTTGTCTATGATAATGGTGTTCTTGACAATGATTATTATTTTTTTGACAAAGATACTTGTCAAAAAGAAAAGAATCTGTTACAATGATTTTATCCAAGGGAGAATAATAAATAAGGAGTTTATGATGCAGCTTAGAAATCGACTCAAGGAGTTGAGGGCGCGTGACGGTCTCAACCAGACAGAACTGGCTAAGCTGGCCGGTGTTTCCAGGCAGACAATCAGCCTTATAGAGAGAGGCGAATATACCCCATCGATTGTGATTGCCCTTAAGATTGCCCATATTTTCAATGAAAACGTTGAGAATGTCTTTCGGCTGGTGGAGGAAGCAGAATGAAGAACCAATTAAGATTCATTTCAACAGGAGCTAAAACAGTCCTTCAGCCTCAGCATTCTTGTATCATCTATTGTAAAAAAATAAAGGAGAAGAAGTCGTGAAAGAGCAAAAACGTATATCTACACAGAAAAGAGTTTTATATAATGTCCTTATATTTCTAGCTGGAGCTTTAATAGGTGGTCTGTCTATTTTGTTTTCTGAAACTGGTCTGCTAAAAAACATCAGTTGGTCGACTATTTTTTCTGTTCAACTGCTGCGCCAGCTAGGTAGGGCCAGCCTTATCATCCTCTATCCCTTGGTCTTTTTCTTGATTTATCGGACTCGTAAATACAATGAAGCCTATGAAAAAGAAGCAGATGAGGATAAGAATTATGAATGGTACCGGCTAACCTTTAAAAATCTGGAATATGCGACTATTGTCTTTAATATCAGCAGTGCTATCGTTCTTTTTACGATTTTAGTTGGAGTTGTTTTTATTGGAAATATTACTAATCATAAGAGCCCTCTTCAGTGGAGTTTTATAGATTATGCGATTGCCTTTCTTTATATTATTTTGCAAGTTGTCTTTTTAAAGACAGTTCAGAAGGTGCGGCACTATAAGCTATCAGCCTTTCCGACTACTGAGGAAATAAAAGAATTTGTGCTCTCTTATGATGAGTCAGAGCTGCAAGCCAATTATGAACAGTGCTATCTCATTCTATTCAATGTAAATCAAAGACTTCTGCCAATCCTCTATATTGTTTTAGGAATAGTGGGAACTTTCACACCCCTCAATGTCGTTTCCGGCTTTGTCGTCCTAGTGGTAATCCATATCTATATCAATCTTATGTATTATCCAATGGTAAGAAAATATTTCAAATAAGCTTATTTCCCGATGAAAGGCGGAAATTATGAAACTACTGAAAGAACTTGATTTTATCCATAATAAAAAGGTCAATCTGGCTCTGAATATAACGGCTGTGTTGCTGATCTTCCCTTTTCTAGCTCTCTTTACTTGGATTGCTATTCTAATGTATGGTAAGGGCAGCGAAGTTTTTCATTTCTTTGACTTACTCTACCTCCTTGTTCTAATGGTCATCCATGAGCTGATCCACGGCTTTTTCTTCAAGGTCTTGGGAGATGAAAATACCAAGGTCAAGTTTGGTTTTAAGAGCGGCATGGCCTATGCGACCAGCCCAGGGAGTCGTTACAGTCGGAAAAGGATGCTCGTCATTATCCTGGCACCTTTCTTTCTGATTAGCCTAGCCCTGACCTTGATCTATGGCTTGCATATTTTAACTGCGGCTTCTTATATCGTCCTTGCTAGCTTCCATGCAGCTGGCTGTGCAGGAGATTTTTTCCTCGCTGCCACTATTCTCCAGCAGAAGGGAGATATTGCTGTTGAGGATACGGAAGTCGGTATCAATATTTATCAAAAGGAGAATACAAAATGAACAACTTCAAATCAACTGCTTTAGGACTTGTAAAATGGATAGGCTTAATTGCTCTTAGCCTCCTTATAAATGCTGCTCCAATGCTATTCTTAAGGCTCGGGAAGAATTTACCTATTTATGCAGAAATCTTATTGGTAGCCTTGTATCTGATTTTAGTTTTCCTGATTTTTCGTAGCTTGTGGCGGCGCTATCAGAAGCATGAGCCTGAAGAAAAGAAAAAATTCAAACAGTCTGGCAAGGACATCGGTTTTGCTTTTCTATTCTTTTTCCTTGCCAGAGTGGCTGCTATTGTCGGTGTTTATCTCAATCTCATCCTGAGCGGCAATTCCCAGACCAGTAATGACAGCGCCATACAAGGGCTGGGGGGAATGATGTCTTCGCAGCATATCTTCTTTGCCTTGCTCTTTGTTGCAACGATTGCTTTTATCGCTCCTATCATGGAAGAACTAATTTTCCGCGGTTTTGGAACTGCCTTCTTTTTCAAAAATAATCAAAAAGTTTTGCCTGCTATTGTGACTTCTGTGGTCTTCACCCTGCCTCATATCACTCAATTGACAGAGTTTCCAATTTATTTTGCACTTGGACTGGTTTTATATTTATCCTATGCTCGTCGGGGGAATATAAAAGATTCCATGTTGGTTCATATCCTGAACAATCTTCCTATGGCTATAATACTGCTGCTAGCTATGTTTCAGTAAAGCAAACTATAAGGAGTCACTATGAAATTAAAAACTTTTCTTACTAATTTTGGATTATATTTACTAGCTTTTTTGTCTTATCTCTTTATCTTTTTTACTATAGTTGCCTATACTGTTCGTTATCTGGCAGGAGGATTTTCTCAACTATTGATTTTGCCAATCTTTGTCATACTTGCCAGTCTCTATTCTTTTGCCATGTGGAAATGGTACCAGAAAGATTTGAAACTGGAAATCAAAAATACCAAGCTGACCAGTTCTATCTGGCTTCCCAGCGCCCTCTTGCTTGCTTTTATCATCTTCCAGCAGCTCGTTCCTATTGAATCTTCTGCCAATCAGAACACTGCTGTACAATTGATTCAGCAGCAGCCAGCCTTTGCCTTCCTATACATGGTAATCTTTGCTCCTATTCTTGAGGAGTTGCTGACACGAGGATTTTTGGCTAAGTTTCTCTTTCCCAACCAAAATAGCTTAGCGAAAATCCTGCTCTATTTAACTGTATCTGCCAGCTTTTTCTCTCTTCTGCACATGCCGGGCACTCTTGTCCAGTTTCTCATTTACTTCATCTTAGGGGCAATCTTTGGCCTAGGCTATTTGGCTAAGAAGGATCTGCGCTACTCAATTGGCCTACATCTGGCCAATAACCTAATTGCCTTTGTTCTTATTGTCTTCTTTTAATAGAAAAACTAAATATAAGACAGCACTTCTAAAGTTAGGCAGAAAAGTCTAACGTCAGAAGTGTTTTTCTGTGGAATGGATTTTAAATACTAAACTGCTGTTCTGGTCTTTCGAAAGCCAGCAGTTTCAAATTCTTGTGAAAGTGTTTTCCAGATGGTATAATGAGCTATCAAATGAAAAGAGGTTTCTTTATGTCTAAAGTCCTATTAATTGTCAACCCTAGCTCGGGAGGCGAAAAAGCCAAGTCCTATGAAGACTTGGCAAGAGAAAAGCTGGCAGAATGTTTCGATGAGGTAGTGGTCAAGCATACTGAAAAAGGCGGAGACGCAGCGGCTTTTGCTAAGCAAGCAGCAGAAGACCGTTATGATAGCGTCTTTGTCATGGGTGGCGATGGAACAGTCAATGAAGGAATCAGCGGCCTGGCTGAACTAGACTATCGTCCGACTTTTGGCTTCTTTCCACTTGGTACGGTCAATGACTTGGCGCGTGCTCTTGGCATTCCCCTGGACGCTGAAGAAGCCATCCAGAATCTCGATATCAACAAAGTCAAGCCACTTGATATCGGTAAGATTAATGACCAGTACTTTATGAATGTGGTTGCCATTGGAACTATTCCAGAGTCAATCAACAATGTAGATTCTGAAGACAAGACCAAGTGGGGTAAGTTTGCCTACTTTATCTCTGGTTTAAAGCAGTTGATGGATACTAGTTTTTACGAATTTCACTTGAAGATTGATGGAGAAGAGCGCACGATAAAGAGCAGTACACTCTTGATTGGCTCTACCAACTCAATCGGAGGTTTCGAGAGTATTCTCCCTGAAGCCACTGTCAATGACGGCTTGCTTCATCTCTTGTATCTTAAGGATAAAAATCTCTTGGATACCTTGGTTTCTGTGCCGGATTTGATTTCGGGCAATGGCGAAGAAAGTAATAATATCGAGTATCTGACCTTTAAGGAAATCACAGTTGAGTTGGCTGACAATAACGCAGAGCTCAGCGTCAACGTTGACGGAGATGAGGGCGACCAACTGCCAGTAACGATTCGTGTCTTGCCATCTCACTTGAATGTTTATTGCTAGTTTTTTTGTGTTTAGACTCAAAAAAGAATATGGTAGAAGGACTCCAAACTTTTAAGTTTGGGGTCCTTTAATATTTGTAATATGCTAATTTTTAGATTTACATACTTTTCTCAAGTGATGGCGGACGTCAGCGACCTCCTGCAGAGTTCCATGACTAGCTATTGAGCCTAAGGTCTCAATAGCTCCGCTCTACCTAACTGTTGCAACAGTTAGGTAGATTTCATCACTGAGAAAAGGAAGTAATCTTTTTAGAATTTTATTAGTAAAATCTTTCCAGTTATGCTATAATAAATCTAGAATAACATGATAACATAAGCAAAGGTTTCCTAATTTATTTGGGAGGGGAATTGACGATGCAAGGAAAAGAATTTGGACAGCATTTGAAACAGCTTCGATTAAATAGGGGCTGGACCAAGGAGCAATTGTGTGGTGATGAGTCAAAGCTTTCTATACGGCAGTTAACCCGTTTGGAGTCAGGCATTTCCCAGCCGACTCTCTCTACTTTAGAATATCTGGCTTTCTGTCTAGAGGTCGATTTGACAACTTTGACAGGAAGTAAAAAAGAAGATGCAGCTCTACCTGCTGATTACCAGCGCTTGAAGTATAAGCTGATTCGGACGACCACTTATGGCAATACCGAAGCTTTGTTCGAATTGGAGCATATCATAGATGAAATTTTTGAAGTTTATTATGATGATTTGCCAGAAGCTGAGCAGAATGTAATGGATATCTTGCAATCAAAGATTTATACTTATACTTCTGAGAAATTCCATAAGTATGGAATGACTCTCTTTGCCAAGCATTTGGACGATTTGCAGAGTAAAAAGCATTATGACGTGAATGATTTACTCTACATCCAGCTCTATCAGATCTATGTGGGAGATGAAGAGGAGATTCGGTCAGCTAAGTTTGATAAGGAATTATATGCAAGAATCGCTCAGCGATTACTGCAGTCAGTTGACTATATTCCAAATGAATATCTCTTTCTCATGCGAGATGCTCTACTGACAATCCCAGGTATTGAGTGCGAGCGAAAAGAGTTCATTTATACAAAAGATACACTCAACAAACTTAATATAATCATGGAATTGACAGAGGACTATCAAAAGAAACCGCTGATAAGAATGTTAGAGGGAGAATATGAGCTTTTCGTACACAAGGACGAGAAAAAGGCTCAACAATACTACGAAGAGGGACTGACGCTGGCGAAATTGTTAGGTCATACTTTTCTATCTAAAAAAATGTCTGAGGAGTGGAATAAAGAACTTCAGATCTATCATCAAGGCTAACAGGACATCTATGTCCTGTTTTGGCAAAATCTTTCGTGTTATAATTAGGCAAACCTAAAGGAGGTCCTTTTATGAAAAATGCAAAATTAATGTTTCTTGCGACTGCGCTCGCTTCTTCTATTATCTTGCTTGGTGCTTGCAGTAAACAGCAGGAGAAGCAAACATCTCAAAATAGCAGCTCTAGTCAAACAGTTCAAACTTCTAAATCAGATGTCAAATCTGAAGCGAAAGTTGTTCAATCAGCTAGCCAAGATGAAACTGATGTAGCGTCGGCATCTTCTGAAGCTGAGCCTAAAAATGAAACAAAGTCTGACACGAAAGACCCAGCCACTCCAGCAGCGGGTATTGATGTCAATGCTTTGGCAGCAGGAGATTTTTCGAGTGTAGCCGGTACTTGGCAAAATGATTTGGGGGATGCGATAGTATTGAATAATCAAGGGGTTGTTTCTCATACTCTGAATGGAAAAGAATCCAGCGATTATACTTTACTAAAAGGTCAAGTAAGCGATGGTAGTTATGTATCTACTCTTGCTTATACTGCTGGTAGCAGTAGCGCAACCTTTTTAGTAATTCCAGAAGGAGCTGTTTTGCCTGATACGGGAAACGAGAATCCTAAAGCACAGATTCGAGTTGGACAAGATGCTATCACTGCTTCACAGCATCCGTATTATCGCGTATCTAATTAGTTACTGTATAGGTGGGGTTAGGGATGATGTTCCCAGCTCCACCTTTATTTGGATAAAGACATGAAGGGAGTAAAAAATGGCCACCTTAATGATGAAAAAAATAGCTGAGGACTTAAATAAGATTAGAGTATTGGATGAAAATGGAGCTTTGGTGGCTTACTATGCCCTTCTGCCGGCTGACTTTTCTGGTGGTGACAGCAAGCTTTATCTGGAAAATCCAACGAGTCAAAGGCGGATGTATAGAATTTATCAAAATATGAAGCCCTTTTTATTTCCTATTGTCCCAGCTCATGACTGTACCGTGATTTATCTAACATCTGAGGCTGGAGTTGAGATTACAGTCGCAGAACATCTGGAAGAATATATCTACGATAATCAATAGATTAATAGTCAATCAAAAACCCCTCTTTCCGGATTTTGGAAAGAGGGGTTCTTTGTCTATAAACCGTAATTATAGTCGTCATCCTGCATGGCTTCAACTTCGCCTAGCAGGTAGCCGTTACCCACTTGGGAGAAGAAGTCATGGTTGGAGGTACCGGTTGAGATACCGTTCATGACGATAGGATTGACATCGTCCGCTGAGTCTGGGAAGAGGGGATCCTGTCCCAGATTCATCAGAGCCTTGTTGGCATTGTAGCGCAGGAAGGTCTTGACCTCTTCGGTCCAGCCGACTGTGTCATAGAGGCTTTCAGTGTAGCCTTCTTCATTTTCATAGAGGGTGTAGAGCAGGTCATACATCCATTCTTTGAGTTTTTCTTGCTCGTCTTCTGGCAGCTCGTTAAAAGCTAGCTGGAACTTATAGCCGATATAGGTTCCATGGACAGACTCGTCACGGATAATCAGCTTGATAATCTCAGCAACGTTGGCCAGCTTGTTATTACCCAGATAGTAGAGTGGAGTGAAGAAACCAGAGTAGAAGAGGAAGGTTTCCAAGAAAACGCTGGCTACTTTTTTCTCCAGAGGAGTACCGTTCAGGTAAATTTCGTTGATAATCTCAGCTTTCTTTTGCAAGTATGGATTGGTGTTGGTCCAAGCAAAGATTTCATCGATTTCTGACTTGGTATTGAGCGTAGAAAAGATAGAAGAGTAAGACTTGGCGTGAACGGACTCCATAAATTGAATGTTGTTGAAGACAGCTTCTTCGTGGGCTGTGCGGACATCCTTACGTAGGGCATCCACACCAGACTCAGACTGGAGAGTATCCAGCAGGGTCAGGCCACCGAAGACCTTGCCGACCAGGTCTTTTTCCTTGTGAGACAGCTTTCTCCAGTCATCCAGGTCATTGGATAGGGGAATCCGCGTATCCAGCCAGAATTGCTCAGTCAGTTTTTCCCAGGTGGACTTATCGATGACATCTTCGATAGCGTTCCAGTTAATGGCTTTGTAGTAAGTTTGCATTCTTTCTCCTTTAGTAGATGGTACGACCTGATGTGGTATCAGCTATCACTTCTTGGATACTGTCCTAATGCTTCACGATTTTACCTTCCTGACAATGATGAGGAAGGTAAAATTGTGACATGGTCGAATTTCCTTTTCTTTTTCTAAAATCTCTTGTTAGATGACACAGCTTTCACATTGGTTGGCACCTACTTCGCCGCCATCATCAGTGAAGGTGCGGACGTAGTAGATGGACTTGATACCTTTGTTGAAGGCGTAGTTACGCAGGATAGAAAGGTCGCGGGTTGTTTGCTTGCTTTCTTTTTTCCATTCGTAGAGGCCTTTAGGGATATCGCTGCGCATAAAGAGAGTCAGGGAAAGACCTTGGTCCACATGCTCAGTTGCGGCTGCGTAGACATCGATAACCTTGCGCATATCCATGTCATAGGCGCTGGTATAGTAAGGAATAGTCTCAGTTGACAGACCAGCAGCAGGATAGTAGATCTTACCGATTTTCTTTTCTTGACGTTCTTCGATCCGCTGAGTAATTGGATGAATTGAAGCAGAAACGTCATTGATGTAGCTGATAGAGCCATTTGGTGCAACGGCCAGGCGGTTTTGGTGGTAGAGACCATCAGCCTTGATCTTGTCGCGCAACTCTGCCCAATCCTCTGCAGACGGGATAAAGATGCCTGCGAAGAGTTCTTTGACACGGTCAGACTTAGGTACAAATTCACCCGTCAGGTACTTGGCAAAGTAAGTTCCGTTAGCATAATCAGATTTTTCAAAGTTATGGAAGGTCACGCCACGCTCGCGAGCGATATTGTTAGACTCGACTAAAGTCCAGTAGTTCATGAGCATGAAGTAGATGCTAGTGAACTCTACAGCTTCCGCTGATCCATAATCGATTAGCTGCTGTGCCAAGTAGCTGTGCAGTCCCATGGCTCCCAGACCAAAGGTGTGCGCCAGACTGTTACCATTGTCGATAGAAGGCACAGCTGTGATGTGTGAGCTGTCTGTGACAAAGGTCAAGGCGCGTGTCATAGTCCGGATGGATTTTCCGAAGTCAGGCGAAGTCATCATGTTGACAACGTTGGTAGAGCCTAAGTTACATGATACATCTGTTCCTAGGTGAAGATACTCTTGCGCATCATTCAAAAGGCTAGGCTCTTGTACTTGCAGGATTTCAGAGCAAAGGTTACTCATGACGATTTTACCGTCAATTGGATTTGAACGGTTGGCGGTATCAATGTTTACGACATAAGGATAGCCAGATTCTTGTTGGAGTTTGGAAATCTCTGTTTCCAAATCACGAGCCTTGATCTTGGTCTTGGTGATATTTGGATTAGCGACCAACTCATCATACTTTTCAGTGATGTCGAGGTAGGCAAATGGCACTCCATACTCACGTTCAACAGAATAGGGGCTGAAGAGGTACATTTCTTCATTTTTACGCGCTAATTCGTAGAACTTATCCGGAATGACAACACCGAGTGAGAGGGTTTTAACCCGAACTTTTTCGTCGGCATTTTCTTTCTTGGTAGAAAGGAAGGCGATGATATCTGGGTGGAAGACATTGAGGTAAACAACTCCAGCTCCCTGACGTTGACCCAGCTGGTTAGAGTAGGAGAAGCTGTCCTCAAAGAGTTTCATAACAGGCACAACCCCAGACGCAGCTCCCTCATAACCCTTGATAGGTGCTCCAGCTTCCCGCAGATTGCTGAGGGAAATACCGACCCCGCCTCCGATACGAGACAACTGCAGGGCAGAGTTGATGGAGCGGCCGATTGAGTTCATATCATCTGTTACTTGGATGAGGAAGCAGGAAACCAATTCGCCGCGACGAGCCCGACCAGCGTTGAGGAAGCTTGGTGTAGCCGGTTGGTAGCGCTGGTGGATAATTTCATTGGCAATATCCTTGGCAATGGCTTCATCTCCGTTGGCAAAGTAGAGGGCGTTGAAGAGTACCCGATCCTCCATGCTTTCCAGATAGTATTCGCCATCATTTGTCTTCAGAGCATACTGGTTGTAGAACTTATAAGCAGCCATGAAAGATTTGAACTTGAAATCTTGAGCATGGATAAAAGCAGTCAGCTCCTCGATGTATTCCGGAGAATAAAGTTCAATAAATTCCTTTTCCAAATAGTTTTCTTCTATTAAATATTTAATTTTTTCTGTGATAGAAGAAAATTGCTTGGTGTTTGGCTCAACGTTTTCTTTAAAAAAAGCTTTTAAGGCTTCTTGGTCTTTATGAAGCATAATCTGACCATTAACTGGACGGTTGATTTCGTTGTTGAGTCGGAAGTATGTCACATCCTCTAAATGTTTGAGTCCCATGTTTTTCCTTTTCTATATAAATAAGATAATTAGCTAGCGGAAAAATATCCGCCTTACAAAAGAAACGGCCCCTATGAGCATAGGAGCTGCAGTTTGCCCTGATAATCTGTCTTTTAGTTTATCTCCCAATCAAGGCGCGCCGCCCTCAAAATAAACTACATTAAGACAGTTTTTTCAATTTACCAGGTTGGAAACCAGAAAATGCCTCAGTTGCTGTCTGAATCACAGGAGCAGCGTTGAAACCAAGATCTTTGACATGGTCGATGAATTCTGGCTGTTCATCCAAGTTGATTTCGCGGTATTCTACATGATTAGTATCTAAGAAGCGCTTGGTCATTTTGCACTGAACGCAGTTGTTTTTTGAGTAAATAGTTACCATTAAAAATTCCTCTAAACTTTCGTTTTTTCTTTTAAATAATACGAAACTAGTATATCTAAAAGAAAATAGAATGTCAATAGTTTTGAACTAAATATTGTGTGATATTTTGTTATAGGATAGATTACAATACAATATATAGTGTTTGTATAAGCGGTGAAAAGAAGTGAAAAATTGCAGAAAAGGAGCAAAATGCTGATGCGGCAATGCTTAAACAAGTCTTAAAATGTTAGATAAATGACTGGAAGCTTTTCCTCCCAAAAACCAAAATCCAATATCTTGTGTTACAGAATTTAGGGAATCACTAGGAGGAGTGGAGGGAGGAGTTTATATTCTTATTTTATAACAATTAGTTTCTATAAAATAAGAAATTAACAATTGAAAATTTGGTGGCAGACATTTTTGAATAAAGCTTGGGGAATGTGGGATTTTGCTCGAAAATTCTCTCTTCAATATAATAAGAAGAGTTTTCATTTCCTAAGAAATATTTTGTAAGCGGGCTATAAAATTCTTGAAAAAGATTTCAAAAGGTGATATAATATCAACTTGTAAGGGTTATCACAATAACTCAAAAAGAATTATTTAAAAGGAGAGTCTAACTATGGCTTCTAAAGATTTCCACATTGTAGCAGAAACAGGTATTCACGCACGTCCAGCAACTTTGTTGGTTCAAACTGCTAGCAAATTCGCTTCTGACATCACGCTTGAATACAAAGGTAAATCAGTAAACTTGAAATCTATCATGGGTGTTATGAGTCTCGGTGTTGGCCAAGGAGCTGATGTTAAGATCTCAGCTGAAGGCGCAGATGCAGACGATGCTATCGCTGCAATCTCTGAAACAATGGAAAAAGAAGGATTGGCTTAATATGACAGAAATGCTTAAAGGAATTGCAGCATCTGACGGTGTTGCCGTTGCTAAGGCATATCTATTAGTTCAACCGGATTTATCATTTGAGACTGTTTCAGTCGAAGATACAAATGCAGAAGAGGCTCGTTTGGATGCAGCTCTTGAAGCTTCACAGAACGAGCTTTCTGTTATCCGTGAGAAAGCAGTAGATAGCCTTGGTGAGGAAGCCGCTCAGGTGTTTGACGCTCACTTAATGGTACTTGCTGACCCTGAAATGGTTGGGCAAATCAAAGAAACAATCCGTGCGAAAAAGACCAATGCAGAAGCTGGTCTGAAAGAAGTAACGGACATGTTTATCACTCTCTTTGAAAACATGGACGACAATCCATATATGCAGGAACGTGCGGCAGATATCCGCGACGTGACGAAGCGTGTTCTTGCTAACCTTTTGGGCAAGAAATTGCCAAACCCAGCGTCTATCAATGAAGAATCAGTTGTGATTGCTCATGACTTGACTCCTTCTGATACAGCACAGCTGGATAAGAAATTTGTTAAAGCTTTTGTAACTAATATCGGCGGCCGGACAAGCCACTCTGCTATCATGGCACGTACGCTTGAAATCGCAGCAGTATTGGGAACTAATAATATTACTGAGCTTGTAAAAGACGGCGATGTGATTGCAGCTAACGGTATCACTGGTGAAGTGATTATCAATCCAACTGAAGAGCAAATCGCAGCATTTAAAGCAGCTGGTGAGGCTTATGCTAAGCAAAAAGCTGAATGGGAATTGCTTAAGGATGCTCAGACTGTGACTGCAGATGGCAAGCACTTCGAATTGGCAGCCAATATCGGTACGCCAAAAGACGTTGAAGGTGTCAATGCTAACGGTGCAGAAGCGGTTGGTCTTTACCGTACTGAGTTCCTTTATATGGACTCTCAAGACTTCCCGACAGAAGATGAGCAGTATGAAGCATACAAGGCTGTGCTTGAAGGCATGAATGGAAAACCAGTAGTTGTTCGTACAATGGACATTGGTGGAGATAAGGAGCTTCCTTACTTCGATATGCCGCATGAAATGAACCCATTCCTTGGTTTCCGTGCTTTGCGTATCTCTATCTCTGAAACTGGCGATGCTATGTTCCGTACACAAATCCGCGCACTCTTGCGTGCTTCTGTACATGGACAATTGCGCATCATGTTCCCAATGGTAGCCCTTCTGACAGAATTCCGTAAAGCTAAAGCGGTTTATGATGAAGAAAAAGCTAAGCTGCAAGCTGAAGGCGTTGCAGTAGCAGACAATATCCAAGTAGGTATCATGATTGAAATCCCAGCAGCAGCTATGCTCGCAGATCAATTTGCCAAGGAAGTAGACTTCTTCTCTATCGGTACTAATGACTTGATCCAGTACACTATGGCGGCTGACCGGATGAATGAGCAAGTCTCTTACCTCTATCAACCTTACAACCCATCTATCCTTCGCTTGATCAACAATGTTATCAAGGCAGCTCATGCTGAAGGCAAGTGGGCAGGTATGTGTGGAGAAATGGCTGGCGATCAAACTGCGGTGCCATTGCTCGTAGGTATGGGCTTGGATGAATTCTCTATGAGTGCGACTTCTGTTCTTCGGACTCGTAGCCTCATGAAGAAGCTGGATACGAAGAAGATGGAAGAACTGGCTCAGCGTGCACTGACTGAATGTGCAACGATGGAAGAAGTTCTTGAACTTGAAAAAGAATATCTGAACTTCGATTAATCTGAAAAATTAGGATCAGGAAAAATTTCCTGGTCTTTTTTAGTTTTCTTCAGAGGCATAGTGAAGCTTGTGTAGAAAGTTGAAATCAAAGAAAACAGAAAATAAGCAGATCTAATATGAACAAAATTAGATAATCTATCTTAATTGTGAAAAAATTCTTTAAATTTATAACTTTTGGTTGAAATTTTCAGAAAATTTGGTAAAATAATATTTAATAACATTTTGGAGGGGACACGTGACACAATATAAAAACTATATAAATGGAGAGTGGAAAGTTTCTGAAAATGAAATTACCATCTCATCTCCTATCAACAATAAGATTTTAGGAACTGTGCCTGCCATGACTCAGGCAGAGGTTGACTATGCGATGGCAAGCGCTCGTGCGGCTTTGCCAGCTTGGCGAGCTCTTTCAGCAGTTGAACGTGCAGCTTATTTGCATAAGGTTGCGGATATTTTGGAGCGCGATCAGGAGAAGATTGGCGAAATTCTTGCAAAGGAAGTTGCCAAGGGGATCAAAGCGGCAGTCGGAGAGGTAGTCCGGACAGCAGACTTGATTCGCTATGCGGCTGAAGAAGGCATTCGTATTCACGGTCAGGTTATGGAAGGTGGCGGCTTTGAAGCTGCCAGCAAGAAAAAATTGGCTGTGGTTCGTCGTGAGCCTGTAGGAGTTGTACTGGCCATTGCGCCATTTAACTACCCAGTCAACCTGTCTGGTTCCAAAATTGCTCCTGCCCTTATCGGCGGAAACGTCGTGATGTTTAAGCCACCTACTCAAGGTTCAATTTCTGGTCTGCTCCTGGCTCAAGCTTTTGCTGAGGCTGGTCTGCCTGCTGGAGTTTTCAATACCATCACAGGACGTGGTTCAGAAATCGGGGATTACATCATTGAGCATAAGGAAGTAAACTACATTAACTTTACTGGCTCCACCCCAATCGGTGAGCGCATCGGGAAGTTAGCTGGTATGCGTCCAATTATGTTAGAATTGGGTGGTAAGGATGCTGCAGTTGTGCTGGAAGATGCTGACTTGGAGCATGCAGCTAAGCAGATTGTTGGCGGGGCATACAGTTATTCCGGCCAGCGCTGTACGGCTATTAAACGTGTCATTGTCATGGAGAGCGTAGCAGATAAATTAGCGGCGCTGATTAAGGCAGAGGTAGAGAAACTGACGGTTGGTGATCCCTTTGATAATGCGGATATCACACCAGTCATTGATCATGCATCAGCAGATTTCATCTGGGGCTTGATTGAAGATGCTCAGGAAAAGGGAGCGTCAGCCTTGACAGAAATCAAACGTGAAGCAAATCTCATCTGGCCTGCCTTGTTTGACCATGTGACACTGGATATGAAATTAGCTTGGGAAGAGCCATTTGGTCCTGTTCTTCCGATTATTCGTGTGACTTCCGTTGAGGAGGCTATCCAGATCTGTAACCAGTCAGAATTTGGTCTTCAATCTTCAGTCTTTACAAATGATTTCCCGAAAGCATTTGAAATTGCTGAGAAACTGGAAGTGGGTACTGTACACATCAATAATAAGACCCAACGTGGTCCAGATAACTTCCCATTCCTTGGTGTTAAGGGATCTGGAGCAGGAGTGCAAGGGATTCGTTACAGTATCGAAGCGATGACACAAGTGAAATCCATCGTGTTTGATGTGAAATAATGAGAAAGGCGGCTTTGTGCGGTCTTTTTTCTTACCTTGATGAACTTGTAAATTTAACAAGATTATCGAACCATTTGAAAAGAATCAAGCATTTATATGTTTAATTGCTTATTATTTTAAAATGTAAATTTACATATTGGTCTATATCTTTATGAAAATTTTCATCTTTTTCTTGTTTTGGATAGCTCCTATATTTAGCGAAAAAGGAATTAAAATATACTGAGAGACACAAAATGCAGTGTTTTCTCTCTCATTTATTACTAATTTCAGCTAATGTTCGGTTTTAGTAATTTTCCGTAAGGATATTTGAAATTTACTTGAAAAAGAGATAAAAATAATGTAGAATAGTATTATAGAAAACGCTTACAAATAGAAAGGTGATTGCATGGATAAGAACGAAGCATTAAGAACCTTTACAACAGGTGAAAACTTTCATTTACAGCATTATCTAGGGGCGCATCAGGATGAAGTGGACGGCAAGTCTGGCTACTCTTTCCGCGTTTGGGCACCTAATGCTCAGAGTGTCCATTTGATTGGAGATTTCACCAATTGGTATGAAGAGCAGATTCCTATGGTCCGAAATGAAGCGGGCGTTTGGGAAGCCTTCACAGAGCTACCTAAGGAAGGAGATATTTACAAGTACAATATCAAACGTAGCAGTGGTCAGGAAATTTTAAAAATTGATCCTCTGGCTATCTATCTGGAAGAGCGTCCAGGCACGGGAGCAGTTATTCGCACTATTCCTGAGAAGAAGTGGAAAGATGGTCTTTGGCTGGCACGCCGGAAACGTTGGGGCTTCTTCTCTCGGCCGGTCAATATCTATGAAGTGCATGCCGGATCTTGGAAACGCAATGAAGACGGCAATCCTTATAGCTTTGCCCAGTTAAAAGAAGAGTTGATTCCTTATCTGGTGGAGATGAACTACACACATGTGGAATTCATGCCGCTTATGGCTCATCCGCTGGGACTTAGCTGGGGCTATCAGCTCATGGGCTACTTCGCCTTTGAGCATACCTATGGCACACCTGAGGAATTTCAGGACTTTGTCGAAGAATGTCACTTGAACAATATCGGGGTCATTGTGGACTGGGTACCAGGTCACTTCACTATTAATGATGATGCTTTGGCTTACTATGATGGGACACCAACTTTCGAGTATCAGGACCACGATCGGGCTCATAACTATGGCTGGGGTGCTCTCAACTTTGATTTGGGTAAAAATCAGGTTCAGTCTTTCTTGATTTCCAGCATTAAATTCTGGATTGATTTTTATCATCTGGACGGAATTCGGGTTGATGCTGTCAGCAATATGCTCTATCTGGACTATGACAGCGGTCCTTGGCAGCCAAATAAAGATGGCGGCAATCGTAACTATGAAGGCTATTACTTCCTGCAACGCCTCAATACGGTTATCAAACTAGCCCATCCTGATGTTATGATGATTGCAGAAGAAAGCTCCTCAGAGACCAAGATTACTGGTATGAGAGAGCTGGGTGGTCTTGGATTTGACTACAAGTGGAATATGGGCTGGATGAATGATATCCTTCGTTTCTACGAAGAAGATCCGATTTATCGTAAGTACGATTTTAATCTGGTGACCTTTAGCTTTATGTACGCTTTCTCTGAAAACTTCCTCCTGCCATTCTCGCACGACGAAGTGGTTCACGGTAAGAAGAGTCTCATGCACAAGATGTGGGGTGACCGTTACAATCAATTTGCAGGGCTCCGCAACTTGCTGACTTATCAAATCTGCCATCCGGGCAAGAAATTACTCTTTATGGGATCAGAGTTCGGTCAGTTCCTAGAATGGAAGTCAGAAGAGCAACTAGAATGGTCGAATCTGGACGATCAGATGAACAAGAAGATGCAGGGCTTTACTGCTGCACTCAATGCCTTCTATAAAGACAATCGTCCGCTTTGGGAGATTGATCTGAGCTACGATGGCATCGAAATCATAGATGCGGATAACACTGATCAAAGTGTCCTCTCCTTTATCCGTAAGACAGAAAAAGGAGATATGTTAGTTTGTGTATTCAATATGGCGCCGGTAGAGCGGAAGAACTTTACCATCGGTGTTCCAGTGGAAGCCATTTATGAAGAAGTATGGAACACTGAATTAGAAGAATGGGGAGGTGTTTGGAAGGAACATAACGAAACAGTTCAGTCTCAAGAAGGACTTTGGAAAGATTATCCACAGACCTTGACCTTTACACTGCCAGCTCTTGGAGCCAGCATCTGGAAGATCAAGCGTCGGATTGCTCGAAAAAATGTTAAAAAAGATTCCACAAAGGAGTAATAGTCTATGAAGAATGAAATGCTAGCTTTGATTCTTGCCGGCGGGCAAGGAACTCGTCTTGGAAAGCTCACACAGAGTATCGCAAAACCTGCGGTACAGTTTGGCGGCCGCTATCGTATTATTGACTTCGCCTTGTCTAACTGTGCCAACTCCGGTATTCACAATGTCGGTGTCATTACTCAATACCAACCACTAGCTCTGAACAGTCATATCGGAAATGGTTCTAGCTGGGGGCTCGATGGTATTAACTCAGGCGTGTCCATTCTTCAGCCTTATTCTGCGAGCGAAGGAAATCGATGGTTTGAAGGTACCAGCCATGCGATTTATCAAAATATCGACTATATCGACAGCATCAATCCTGAGTATGTTCTGATTTTGTCTGGGGACCATATTTACAAGATGGATTATGATGACATGCTTCAATCTCACAAGGACAACAATGCCAGTTTGACAGTTGCCGTTCTGGATGTGCCTCTCAAAGAAGCCAGTCGTTTTGGTATCATGAATACAGATGCTAATAATCGAATTGTTGAATTTGAAGAAAAACCAGAAAATCCTAAGTCAACCAAGGCTTCTATGGGGATTTATATCTTTGACTGGCAGCGTCTGCGCAATATGCTGGTAGCTGCTGAAAAGAGCAACGTGGACATGTCTGACTTTGGTAAGAATGTTATCCCTAACTATCTTGAATCTGGTGAAAGCGTTTATGCTTATGACTTTGAAGGCTATTGGAAAGACGTTGGTACAGTAGAGTCTCTCTGGGAAGCCAACATGGAATACATCAGCCCAGAAAATGCTCTGGATAGCCGCAATCGTCGCTGGAAGATTTATTCTCGCAACTTGATTTCTCCGCCAAACTTCATCAGTGAAAATTCCCATGTGGAAGACTCGCTGGTCGTTGATGGCTGTTTCGTTGACGGTACAGTAAAACACTCTATTCTTTCTACTGGTGCTCAAGTCAAAAAGGGCGCAGTTATTGAAGACTCTGTCATCATGAGTGGAGCTGTTATTGGCAAAGACGCTAAGATTAAGCGGGCCATTATCGGCGAAGGTGCTATCATCTCTGATGGTGTAGAGATTGATGGTACAGAGGAAGTATATGTTGTCGGATACAACGAGAAAGTGGGGGTACCAAAAGATGAAGATTGATAAATACTCAGCAATTTTAGGAAACACAGTCGGCTTCCATGATATGTCAACTCTGACAAATCATCGTCCAGTAGCCAGCTTGCCATTCGGTGGGAAATACCGCTTGATTGACTTCCCGCTTTCAAGTCTTGCCAACGCTGGTATCCGCAGTGTCTTTGGTATCTTCCAGCAGGACAATATCAGCTCTGTCTTTGACCATATTCGTTCTGGACGTGAGTGGGGGCTGTCTACCTTGCTCAGCCACTATTACCTGGGAATCTACAATACCCGTGTAGAAAGCTCCACAGTCGGTGAGGAATACTATAAGCAACTTTTGACCTACCTCAAACGTTCTGGTTCCAACCAAACGGTCGCTCTTAACTGCGATGTCTTGGTTAATATTGACCTCAATCAAGTTTTCCACTTGCATAATACAACAGAGCAGCCGATTACAGTTGTCTATAAGAAATTGCACAAGGAAAATATCTCGGATGTGAATGCTGTCCTAGATATTGACGAAACAGACCATGTCAGAGGGCATAAACTCTTTGATGGCCGAGAAGATGCTGAGCTCTTCAATATGTCTACAGACATCTTTGTAGTGGATACTCCTTGGCTAATTGAAAAGCTGGAAGAAGAAGCTAAGAAAGAGCATCCGCAAAAACTTCGCTATGTCCTGCGTGATTTAGCAACTCAGGAAGGGGCATTTGCCTACGAATATACAGGCTATCTGGCGAATATCTATTCTGTAGAGACCTACTACAGATCCAACATCGATATGCTTGAAAGTAAGAAATTCTACTCTCTCTTCAGTCCGAACCAAAAGATTTACACCAAGGTTAAGAATGAAGAGCCAACTTACTATGCTGAGTCTTCAAAAGTATCTCGCTCCCAGTTTGCGTCAGGAAGCATTGTGGAAGGTGAGGTCATCAATTCTGTAATTTCACGGAATACCAAGATTAAGACTGGAAGCAGTGTCAAACACAGTGTTCTCTTCCCTCGAGTGAAAGTTGGAGAAAATGCAACTGTTGAGTACGCGATTGTGGACAAGGGTGTTGAAATTGGCGAAGGAGTGGTGATTCGCGGAACTGCAGAAGACCCAATCGTAGTCAAGAAGAGCCAAAAAGTTACAGAGGACATAATTCGATGAAGATTTTATTTGCAGCAGCAGAAGGAGCCCCATTTTCTAAGACAGGTGGTTTGGGAGACGTTATCGGCGCTCTCCCCAAATCTCTGGTCAAGGCTGGCCATGAAGTTGGTGTCATTCTGCCTTACTATGACATGACCCATGCCAAATTTGGTGACCAGGTGGAAGATCTTTTCTACTTTGAAGTCAGCGTTGGCTGGCGCCGCCAGTATGTTGGGGTCAAGCGACTGGTCTTGAACGGTGTGTCTTTCTATTTTATTGACAATCAGCATTATTTCTTCCGCGGCCATGTTTACGGGGATTTTGATGATGGTGAGCGGTTTGCTTACTTCCAGTTAGCAGCGGTTGAGCTGATGGAGCGGATTGATTTCATTCCGGATGTTCTGCATGTTCACGATTATCATACTGCTATGATTCCTTTCTTGGTTAAGGAAAAATACCATTGGATTCAAGCATATCAGAATATCAAAACCGTCTTGACCATCCATAATCTGGAGTTCCAAGGTCAATTCCCTGACAGCATGCTTTGGGAACTGTTTGGAGTGGGCTATGAGCGCTATGCAGACGGAACCCTGCGTTGGAATGACTGTCTCAACTGGATGAAGGCTGGCATTCTCTATGCGGACCGAGTGACAACTGTATCACCAAGCTATGCAGGTGAAATCCGTACACCAGAATTTGGCTGCAATTTGGATCAAATCCTGCGGATGGAGTCCGGTAAATTGGTCGGAATTGTCAACGGTATTGATACAGATATCTATAATCCAGAAACGGATCCGCTCTTAGCTCATCACTTTGACAAATCTAACTTATCTGGTAAACTAGAAAACAAGCGGGCTTTGCAAGAGCGAGTTGGCCTGCCTGTGCGTGATGATGTGCCGGTTGTTGGGATTGTTTCCCGTCTGACCCGCCAGAAAGGCTTTGATTTGGTAGTGGAAGAGCTGCACAATCTCCTGCAGGAAGATGTGCAGATTATCCTCTTGGGAACAGGTGATCCAGCTTTTGAGCAGGCTTTCGCTTGGTTTGGTCATGCCTATCCTGATAAGCTTTCAGCCAACATCCTCTTTGATGTGACCTTGGCTCAGGAGATTTATGCTGCCAGCGATATTTTCCTCATGCCAAGCCGTTTCGAGCCTTGTGGCCTGTCACAAATGATGGCTATGCGCTACGGAACCTTGCCTTTGGTGCATGAAGTGGGCGGTCTGCGTGATACCGTCGAGCCTTACAATGTCTATACAGGACAGGGAACTGGCTTTAGCTTCAATAACTTTTCTGGCTACTGGCTGACTTGGACCTTCAAGGAGGCACTCAAGCTCTATGCCGATGACAAGGAAGCTTGGAAATCTCTGCAAGAGCAGGCGATGGAGAGAGACTTCTCTTGGGATACAGCCAGCAAGGCATACAGTGATTTATATCAATCACTTCTATAACATTTACTTTGGAATCAGTATAAAAAATCCTCTCTTGTCCATGGGACAAGGGAGGATTTCCGTGAGAATTACATTTTTATATATTATCATACTGTGTTGGAGCACTGTTTTTAGCTTGTGGCTGAAGTGAGCGATTCCCATCTTGATTGAAAAAAGTATTTCTACGTTTAAATCTGCTTCCCGCTATTAAGAAAGGGAGATAACCACCCACCATGGAACTGACAAAAGAACGTTTTATTCGAGATTTTAAGGACATGCTACACGAACGAACGTTGATTAAGGTTGCTGATGCGACTTCAGTGGAGCTTTTTCAGGCTTTGGCCAGCACTGTCCGCAAGTATATCACGCCACTGTGGCTAGAGCGCCGCAATCAGTTGATTGAGCAGCAGCAAAAGACAGCTTATTACTTTTCTATCGAGTTTCTTCCAGGGCGCATGCTGGAAACAAATCTGCTCAACTTAGGTATCCTCGATACGGTCAAGGAAGGCTTTGCCGATTTGGGCGTTGACTTTGAGGATGTTAAGAATGCTGAGTATGATATGGCCTTGGGCAATGGCGGTCTGGGCCGCTTGGCGGCTGCCTTCATGGACTCGCTGGCAACCACTGGCTATCCAGGATTTGGAAATGGGATTCGCTATCGCTATGGACTCTTTAAGCAGCGCATCGTTGATGGCTATCAGGTAGAAATTCCTGATGCTTGGTTTGGCAGTCTGGGCAATGTCTGGGAAACCCGTAAGGACCATGATATTGTTGATGTTAAAATCTTCGGAAATGTTTCCCTCCACGCCAATGAAAAGGGCCGGATTGTGCCTCTTTATGAGAATTCCAAAACCTTGCGTGCGGTGCCTTACGATGTGCCGCAGATTGGCTTTGGCAATGACACTGTCAACAATCTCCGGCTTTGGGATGTTGAAATTCCAGAGGAGCATGAACTGGACTATCCGACCATTGAGGCTCGTCGCCGTGTGCAAGACATCACTGCTATTCTCTATCCAGACGACTCTAGCTACGAAGGAAAAGAGCTACGCTTGATCCAGGAATACTTTATGACCAGTGCAGGTCTGCAGACCATTATCAAATCCTACCTCAAGCAAGGTCGCCCGCTCAAGGATATTCATGAGAAGGTCTCTGTCCATATCAACGATACCCACCCAGCTGTCGCACCGGCTGAATTTATGCGTCTCTTGGTGGATGAGTACGACCTGGAATGGGCAGACGCTTGGAATGCCACGGTTAAAACCATGAGCTACACCAACCATACCATTTTGTCTGAAGCTTTGGAAAAATGGGATGCAGAGCTCTTTAAGAATGTTCTGCCGCGGGTTTATCAGATTATCCTAGAGATTGACAACCGCTATGTGGCTGAAATGGCTGGACGCAGCCTTGATCCGCAAGTCATCGAAAACACTCGGGTTGTCAAGGACAATCAAATCCACATGGCTCACTTGGCTATCATCGGTGGTCATTCAATCAATGGTGTTGCCAAACTCCACACCGAACTTCTCAAAGAAGACACCTTGCGTGATTTTTACAGCATTTACCCAGAGAAGTTTAATAACAAAACCAACGGGATTATCCAGCGCCGCTGGCTGCAAATTGCGGACCAGCCTCTGTCGGCTGAGATTGATAAACTGATTGGTAAGGGCTGGAGAAGTGATATTCATGAGCTGCGTAAGCTTTTGGAATTCAAGGATGATCAGCAAGTGCTGGGTGATTTCTACCGAGTGAAGCAAGAAGCCAAGGCTCGTCTAGCTGACTTCATCAAGGAATCAACAGGAGTAGAAGTTTCTACAGAAGCCATCTTTGATGTGCAGGTGAAACGCCTCCACGCCTACAAGCGTCAGCTGCTCAACCTGCTTCATATCATCAAGCTTTACTGGGACCTCAAGGACAATCCTGATAAGGATATGGTACCACGCGTCTTTATCTTCGGTGCCAAGGCTGCTCCAGGCTACCACTTTGCCAAGTCCGTTATCAAGCTGATCAATGAAGTGGCCAATCTGGTTAACAAGGATGAAAGCCTGCAAGGCAAACTCAAGGTTGTTTTCCTAGAAAACTACCGGGTCAGCCTGGCTGAGCTCATCATTCCTGCGGCAGATGTATCAGAGCAGATTTCTCTGGCTTCCAAGGAAGCTTCTGGTACTTCCAACATGAAGTTCATGATGACAGGTGCCATTACCCTAGCCACTCTGGACGGGGCCAATATCGAAATCAAGGACGAGGTCGGTGATGACAACATTGTTATCTTCGGGATGGACAAGGACGAGGTTTACGAGCACTATGCCCGCCATGATTATTACTCACGCGGTGTCTATGAAAGCAATCCAGATATTCGCCGGGTGGTCGACACCTTTGTCAATGGCACCATTCCAAACGTCCGTGAAGAAGGCTCTGAAATCTACGAAGCCCTCATCACCCACAATGATGAATACTTCCTCTTGGAAGACTTCCATGCTTATGTGGAAGCTCAAGAGAAGATTGATGCTCTCTATCGTGACAAAGAAAAATGGGCCCGCATGAGCTTGATTAATATTGCTACATCTGACAAGTTCACCTCAGATGATACCATTGAGCAATATGCCAAGGAAATCTGGAACTTGGAGAAATAATACTCTTCAGAAAACATGAATACTAAGAGATTGGGGCTTGGGTCTCAGTCTCTTTTGCTATCTATCTACCATCTTGTCTGGAAATATGCTATAGTAGAGAAAGTATGAGAGTCCAACGTTTAGAAAAGCAGGGTAAGCAAGCATGAAAGACTACACGATTTTTTATCAACAATTAACAACTCCTTTTCGCAGTCGCCCTCAGTGGCTGAAAGGGCTGGTTTACTTCAATCGGGGAATGACCTTGTTCATACCTATCGTTTATGGTCTCGTTCTAATCAGTGCCTTTCTGACGGAAGGCTGGAAAGGGCTGCTTGCTTTTTTCTTCCTGCCAGCTATCGGATTTGGTCTGTTATCGGCTATTCGCAAACGGCTGAATCAGGCACGCCCTTACGAAAAATGGGCTATTCAACCCTTGCTGGCCAAGGATACATCAGGAAAGTCCATGCCCAGCCGCCATGTCTTTTCAGCGACTGTTATTTCCATGTGCCTACTCTACTTTTTCTGGTTGCCGGGACTTATCTGCCTCTTGCTTTCAGCAGGGCTGGCCCTAGTGCGCGTGATTGGCGGAGTGCACTATCCAAAGGATGTGCTGGTCGGCTATCTTTGCGGCATTTGCTGGGGAGCTTTACTCTTTTTACTATAAAAGGCTTGATTTCAGCAGAGAGTAGACAAAGGACTTCCAGCTATATTATAATAGAAGCAGTAACAACCGTTTCGACACCAAGGGCTATTCCTTGCTGGATGCGAAAAAAATTTAAGGAGAAAACTATGTCAGAACCATTATTTCTACAGTCTGTGATGCAGGAGAAGATTTGGGGCGGCACCAAGCTGCGCGATGTCTTTGGCTATGAGATTCCCAGCGAACATGTAGGGGAGTACTGGGCTATCTCGGCTCATCCTAATGGTGTGTCAACCGTCAAGAATGGACGATTTGCCGGCCAGAAGTTAGATGCGCTTTATGCCGAGCACCGTGAGCTCTTTGGCAATCGCCCGGAACCTGTCTTTCCGCTTTTGACGAAGATTTTAGATGCTAATGACTGGCTCAGTGTTCAGGTCCATCCTGATGATGCCTATGGACTGGAGCACGAAGGGGAGCTTGGTAAGACTGAATGCTGGTATGTCATAGCTGCAGACGAAGGAGCAGAGATTATTTATGGTCATAATGCCAAGAGCAAGGAAGAGCTGAGCCAGCAGATTGAGAGCAAGGACTGGGACCAGCTCCTGACCAAAATTCCAGTCAAGGCTGGCGATTTCTTCTATGTGTCAAGCGGCACCATGCATGCCATTGGCTCAGGGATTCTGATTTTGGAGACTCAACAGTCCAGTGACACAACCTACCGTGTTTATGACTTTGATCGCAAGGACGATGCTGGCAATCTTCGTGAGCTGCATTTGGAGCAGTCGATTGACGTTCTGACTATCGGTGAGCCAGCCAATAGCCGTCCTGTTACCATTCAGGCAGATAGTTTGACTTCTACTCTTTTGGTGGCCAATGACTTTTTTGCTGTTTACAAGTGGGATATCGCTGGTTCGGTTAATTTTAAAAAGACAGCAGACTATAGCTTGGTCAGTGTCTTGGAAGGAGTCGGTGAGCTAGAAGTTGATGGAGCTGTCTACCAAATCGAAAAAGGAGATCATTTCATCCTGCCTAGTGATGTTACAGAATGGACCTTGTCTGGGGATTTGCAACTGATTGTCAGCCATCCATAACTATAGAAAAATCAAGAGCAAATAATCACTTTGCTCTTTTTTCTTTTTAAAATATAAGAAATAAGTAAAATTCTAGACAGTTACTTCCTATTTATAGGGCAGAATAGTTCGTATGTTGATAAATATTTAATTGATTTTGGTAAAAAATTTTATATAACAAAAGAAAAAAACAAAAAACGCTTACAATTGTGTAAAAGATTGACTATTCGATATTTTAGGAGTAAACTAAGGAAGTAATTAAAAAATATTAAGGAGAAGTCATCATGAATTTAACATATTTAGGACTTTGTTTTGCCTGCTTTGGCGTATCAATTGCTGAAGGTTTGATTATGAGTAATTTATTTAAGGCAGCGTCTCGTCAGCCAGAAATGATTGGTCAATTGAGAAGCCTCCTAATCTTGGGAATTGCCTTTGTCGAAGGTACTTTCTTTGTAACGCTGGCTATGGCCTTTGTTATCAAATAAGAAAGAATTCTCTTTAGAAAAGGGGGTGTCATCTGTTGGAAGAAAGTATCAATCCAACTATCAATGTCGGTCCTGTGACCTTTGATTTGACCCTGCTGGCCATGACTCTGCTGACGGTGTTTGTAACTTTTGGACTTGTTTATTGGGCAAGTCGAAAGATGACGATTAAGCCGTCAAGAAAGCAGAATGCTTTGGAATATATCTATGATTTTGTCATTGATTTTACCAAGGGAAACGTTGGCGAGCATTATATGAAGAATTACTCGCTTTTTCTATTCTCCCTCTTTCTTTTCGTGGCTGTGGCGAATAACTTGGGATTGATGGCTAAGGTTCAGACAACCAATGGCTTTAATCTCTGGACATCGCCGACAGCCAATCTCGCTTTTGACCTGGGCTTCTCTCTTTTGGTGACGATTTTCTGTCATGTTGAAGGAGTTCGACGTCAAGGGATAAAAGGATATCTAAAAGGTTTTGTGACTCCGGGTATCATGACACCCATGAATATCTTGGAAGAATTTACCAATTTTGCTTCTCTAGCCTTGCGGATTTATGGAAACATTTTTGCAGGTGAAGTATTGGCTGGTTTGCTCTTGACTTGGGCACATCAAGCGGCGTATTGGTATCCGATTGCCTTTATTATGAACATGGTTTGGACTGGTTTTTCCATCTTTATTTCCTGTATCCAAGCCTATGTTTTTACCATGCTAACATCTATGTATCTTGGTAAAAAAATTAATGGTGAGGTAGAATAAAAAGAAAGGATAGATAAAATGAATATAACCGTAGGTGAAATTATTGGCAACTTTATCTTTATTGCCGGCTCCTTTCTTCTTTTAGTATTTCTCATTAAGAAGTTTGCTTGGGGCAATATTATCGGGATTTTAGATCAGCGTGCTCAAAAGATTTCAGACGATATTGACGGTGCGGAAGCTGCCCGTCAGAAAGCTGAAGCCTTGGCGCAAAAGCGTGAAGAAGCCTTGGCAGGAAGCCGTGAAGAAGCTGCTACTATTGTTGAAACAGCTAAAGAAACAGCTGAGAAAAACAAGGCTGGAATCCTAGCTAATGCAGCAGAAGAAGCAGGGCGCTTGAAGGCTAAAGCCAATCAGGAAATTGCCCAAAATAAGGCAGAGGCTATGAGCAGCATCAAAGGAGAAGTGGCTGACTTGACAGTGGCTCTGGCTAGTAAGATTTTGAGCCAGGAACTGGATAAGGAAGCTCAGAGCGAGCTCATCGACCGCTATATCAAACAGTTAGGAGATGTCTGATGGATAAGAAGCAATATGCAATCATTGAGAAATATGCTTTGCCTTTTGTTCAGACGGTCTTTGAAAAAGGTCAGCAAGAAGATGTTTTTGAAAAACTGAGTCAGATTAAGGCTGTTTTCGCGGAGACCGGCCTTGCTGACTTTTTGTCACATATCGGCATCAGTGACCACGAGAAAGAAAAGAGTCTGCGGCTCTTTCAAAACTCAGGCTCCCAGCTGCTTGATAATCTGATTGAAATTGTCATTCTCAATCATCGTGAGGACCTCTTTTATGAGATTGTGCTGGAGAGTCAGCACCAGCTTGAAAAGATCAGCAATGAGTTTGAGGTGACGCTACGCTCTGTTCAGCCTTTGACAGCCAGTCAGAAGGAGAAGATTCGGCCGATTATTGAGCAGAAGATGGGTCTAAAAGTCCGTTCGCTCAAGGAAGAATTGGACAGTAGCTTGATTGGCGGCTTTGTCATCTCTGCCAATAACAAAACAATTGATGCAAGCATAAAACGTCAATTGCAAGTCGTAAAAGAAAAATTGAAATAGAAAGTGGTGTGAATTTTGGCGATTAACGCACAAGAAATCAGCGCTTTAATTAAGCAACAAATTGAAAATTTCCAGCCAAATTTTGACGTCACAGAAACAGGGGTCGTCACTTATATTGGTGATGGAATCGCGCGTGCTCATGGTCTGGATAAGGCTATGAGCGGAGAGCTCTTAATCTTTGAAAATGGCTCTTATGGTATGGCGCAAAATCTAGAGTCAACTGATGTTGGGATTATCATCTTGGGAGACTTTACAGACATTCGTGAAGGAGATACCATTCGCCGGACTGGTAAAATCATGGAAGTTCCTGTGGGCGAGGCCTTGATTGGGCGGGTTGTTGATCCGCTGGGTCGTCCTGTTGATGGACTTGGTGACATTATCACGGACAAGACACGTCCGGTTGAAACACCGGCTCCGGGTGTCATGCAGCGTAAGTCAGTATCTGAGCCTTTGCAGACAGGTCTCAAGGCTATTGATGCCTTGGTTCCGATTGGCCGCGGCCAGCGGGAGCTGATTATCGGGGACCGTCAGACTGGGAAGACGACCATTGCCATTGATGCCATCCTGAACCAGAAAGGTCAGGATATGATTTGTATCTATGTGGCGATTGGTCAGAAAGAATCTACAGTCCGTACACAGGTAGAAACGCTGCGTCAGTATGGTGCTTTGGACTATACGATTGTTGTGACAGCCTCTGCTTCACAGCCGTCGCCTTTGCTTTTCTTGGCGCCTTATGCTGGTGTAGCGATGGCAGAAGAGTTTATGTACAATGGCAAGCATGTTTTGATTGTCTATGATGACTTGTCCAAGCAGGCTGTGGCCTACCGTGAACTGTCT
The DNA here is from genome assembly GCF_041431615.1 of Streptococcus sp. 27098_8_82. Taxonomy (NCBI): domain Bacteria; kingdom Bacillati; phylum Bacillota; class Bacilli; order Lactobacillales; family Streptococcaceae; genus Streptococcus; species Streptococcus sp. 27098_8_82. Next base: position 43,696 of record NZ_JAPVYB010000002.1, on the reverse strand, counting down.
CTCCTGCTCCGTCGTCCGCCAGGCCGTGAGGCCTTCCCTGGAGATGTTTTCTATCTGCATAGCCGTCTCTTGGAGCGTTCAGCCAAGGTTTCTGATGAGTTGGGCGGTGGTTCGATTACAGCTCTGCCATTTATTGAAACGCAGGCAGGAGACATTTCGGCCTATATCGCGACCAACGTGATTTCAATCACTGATGGACAAATTTTCCTCAGCGACAGCTTGTTCAATGCTGGGGTACGTCCGGCCATTGATGCAGGTTCTTCTGTATCACGGGTTGGGGGCTCTGCCCAAATCAAGGCTATGAAGAAAGTAGCTGGAACCCTGCGTATCGACCTGGCTTCTTATCGGGAGCTGGAGGCCTTTACTAAGTTTGGTAGTGATTTGGATGCGGCAACGCAGGCCAAGCTCAATCGTGGCCGCAGGACTGTTGAAGTCTTGAAGCAGCCGATTCATGAGCCGCTGCCGGTTGAAAAGCAGGTAGTGATTCTCTATGCTTTGACCCATGGTTTCTTAGACAGTGTGCCGGTAGATGATATTTTGCGCTTTGAGTCAGAATTATTTGCCTATTTTGATGCACATCAAGAAAGCATTTATGAAACCATTCGGACAACGAAAGACCTTCCAAGTGAGGAAGTCTTGGATGCTGCCATTACTGAGTTTATAGACCAGTCTAGCTTCAAATAGGAATAGAGGTGTCAGATGGCAGTTTCATTAAATGATATTAAAAATAAAATTGCATCCACGAAAAACACCAGTCAAATCACCAATGCCATGCAGATGGTTTCTGCTGCTAAGTTGGGAAAATCTGAGGAAGCAGCTAAAAACTTTCAGGTCTATGCCCAGAAAGTGCGTAAGTTAGTTACGGATATGTTGCATGGCCACGAGGCAGAAAATGCCCGTCATCACTCAATGTTAATCAGTCGGCCGGTTAAGAAATCAGCCTATATTGTCATTACTTCTGACCGCGGTCTGGTAGGTGGCTACAATGCGACTATTCTCAAGGCTTTGATGGAGCTGAAAGCTGAGTACCATCCGACTGGAGAGGACTTTGAAGTCATCTGTATCGGAAGTGTCGGTGCTGATTTCTTCCGAGCTCGGGGCATTCAGCCGGTTTATGAACTGCGTGGTCTAGCAGATCAGCCTAGCTTTGATGAGGTCCGTAAAATCATTAGCAAGACCATTGAGATGTATCAGAATGAGCTCTTCGATGAGCTCTATGTCTGCTATAATCACCATGTCAACAGTCTGACCAGTCAGATGCGGGTGGAGCAGATGCTGCCAATCATTGACTTGGATCCCAATGAAGCTGATGAAGATTATACGCTGAATCTGGAACTGGAATCCAGTCGGGATTCTATCTTGGATCAACTGCTGCCCCAGTTTGCAGAGAGCATGATTTACGGTGCCATTATTGATGCCAAGACGGCTGAGAATGCTGCCGGTATGACTGCTATGCAGACAGCTACAGACAATGCTAAAAAGGTCATCAGTGATTTGACTATTCAGTACAACCGCGCTCGGCAAGCTGCCATTACGCAGGAAATTACTGAAATCGTGGCGGGTGCAAGTGCCCTAGAATAAGGCCACAAATGAATTAGAAATTAAACGAGGGAAAAAACATGAGCTCAGGCAAAATTGCTCAGGTTATCGGGCCGGTCGTAGACGTTGCGTTTGCTGCCGGAGACAAGCTACCTGAGATAAATAATGCACTTGTAGTCTATAAAAATGATGAGAAAAAATCAAAAATCGTCCTTGAAGTAGCTCTTGAGCTTGGTGACGGTGTGGTGCGGACCATTGCCATGGAGTCGACCGATGGTTTGACACGTGGTTTAGAGGTCTTAGATACTGGTCGTCCGATTTCTGTGCCGGTCGGCAAGGAAACTCTGGGTCGGGTGTTCAATGTCCTAGGAGACACTATCGACTTGGATGCGCCATTTCCTGCTGATGCAGAGCGCCAGCCGATTCATAAGAAGGCACCGACCTTTGATGAACTATCAACTTCATCAGAAATCCTGGAAACAGGGATCAAGGTTATCGACCTTCTGGCACCTTATCTGAAAGGTGGGAAAGTTGGTCTCTTTGGTGGTGCCGGAGTAGGGAAGACTGTCCTGATTCAGGAATTGATCCACAATATTGCCCAAGAACACGGAGGGATTTCTGTCTTTACGGGTGTTGGTGAACGGACGCGTGAAGGGAATGACCTCTACTGGGAAATGAAAGAGTCTGGCGTTATCGAAAAGACGGCTATGGTCTTTGGTCAGATGAATGAACCACCTGGAGCTCGGATGCGGGTTGCTCTTACTGGACTGACTATTGCGGAATATTTCCGTGATGTGGAAGGTCAGGATGTGTTGCTCTTTATTGACAACATCTTCCGCTTTACGCAGGCTGGTTCGGAAGTGTCTGCCCTTTTGGGCCGCATGCCATCAGCCGTTGGTTACCAACCAACACTTGCAACAGAAATGGGACAGTTACAAGAACGGATTACCTCAACCAAGAAAGGTTCCGTTACTTCCATCCAGGCTATCTATGTGCCAGCGGATGACTATACTGACCCTGCGCCAGCGACAGCTTTTGCTCACTTGGACTCTACGACCAACCTAGAACGGAAATTGGTTCAGCTGGGGATTTATCCAGCCGTGGATCCACTCGCTTCCAGCTCTCGTGCCCTTTCTCCTGAGATTGTCGGAGAAGAGCACTATGCAGTGGCAGCAGAAGTTAAGCGGGTCTTGCAACGCTATCACGAATTGCAGGATATTATTGCTATCCTTGGTATGGACGAGTTGTCAGATGATGAGAAGACTTTGGTTGCACGTGCGCGGCGGATCCAGTTCTTTCTGTCACAGAACTTCAATGTGGCGGAGCAATTTACCGGCCAGCCAGGCTCTTATGTACCAGTAGCTGAAACGGTTCGTGGTTTCAAAGAAATCCTTGAAGGTAAGCACGATAAGCTGCCAGAAGACGCCTTCCGTGGTGTGGGCTCCATCGAGGATGTATTGGCCAAGGCTGAGAAAATGGGATTCTAAGAGGTGAATGATGGCTCAAATGACAGTACAAATCGTGACACCGGATGGTCTTATTTATGATCACCATGCTGCATTTGTTTCCGTAAAGACCATTGATGGTGAGCTGGGGATTTTACCCCGCCACATCAATACCATCGCTGTTTTAGAAGTGGATCAGGTTAAGGTGCGCCGGGTTGACGATGACAAGCATATTGACTGGATTGCGGTCAATGGCGGAATCATTGAAATTGCAGACAATGTCATTACCATTGTGGCGGATTCAGCTGAGCGTGAGCGAGATATCGACATTAGTCGGGCCGAGAGAGCTAAGCTCCGAGCTGAACAAGAAATCGAAGAAGCACATGATAAACACTTGATTGACCAAGAACGCCGGGCTAAGATTGCCCTGCAGCGGGCAATCAACCGGATCAATGTCGGAACAAGATTATAAGAAGCTATTTTGCCTAGATTGATGGAAGCCATTCATCATCTGGTAATATGCTTTCATGATACAAACTGAATACACAAAACTGAGGCAAATCTGTCTCAGTTTTCTTTTCCAAAGCAAAAGGGCAGGACTGTTTAGTTCGTCCTTGACTGGAGTCTTGTGGTATAATAAAAGTTATGGTAGAAGTTATTTTTAAATTATGCAGTCATTTGCTCTTTATTTTCTTTGCCTTTCATCTGCTGTCAACGGTTGTTGAGTGGGAGAGATTTTTCAAGGTTAATGCCGATAATGCGATAAAAATTCGCTTTTTGATTCTCTTGTTTAGCATTGCCTTGGGCTATTTAGTCAGCCTTTTCTTCATTGGTATTTACGATATGAGCCGGGCGATTTTTAATGGTACTTTATAAGGTCATATTTTTGATTTTATGGTATGATAGTATGGATGATTTTAAAAATTTAGAGTAAGGAATCGGTATGGAAAAAATTATTATTCAAGGTGGAGATAATCGCTTGGTCGGAAAGGTCAAGATTGAAGGAGCAAAAAATGCGGTGCTGCCTCTCTTGGCAGCGACAGTCTTGGCTAGTGAGGGCCAGTCTGTGCTGAAAAATGTTCCGGTCTTGTCTGATGTCTTTACCATGAACAATGTGGTCCGCGGTTTAAACACTCAGGTGGATTTTAATCAGGAAGAAAATACAGTTGTTGTGGATGCAACTCAGCCTTTGTCTGAGGAGGCGCCTTACAAATACGTCAGCAAAATGCGGGCGTCTATCGTTGTTTTGGGGCCAGTTCTTGCTCGTAATGGTCATGCTAAGGTTTCCATGCCAGGCGGCTGTACAATTGGTAGCCGGCCTATTGACTTGCACCTGAAGGGCTTAGAAGCCATGGGCGCTCAGATTACCCAAACAGCGGGTTATATCGAAGCGAAGGCAGAGCGACTCAAGGGTGCCCACATTTACATGGACTTTCCTAGTGTGGGAGCAACGCAAAACATCATGATGGCTGCGACGCTGGCTCAAGGAACGACAGTGATTGAAAATGCTGCTCGGGAGCCTGAAATCGTTGACCTAGCCCTCTTTTTAAATGAAATGGGAGCCAAGGTCAGAGGAGCAGGTACTGAGACTCTGACTATTGTCGGAGTGGACCAGCTGCGAGGGGCCAAGCATAATGTGGTTCAAGACCGTATCGAAGCAGGAACTTTTATGGTTGCTGCAGCCATGACCAGCGGTGACTTGCTGATTGAGGATGCCATTTGGGAGCACAATCGTCCCCTGCTTTCCAAAATGCAGGAAATGGGAGTGGAAGTGACAGAGGAAGATGAAGGGATTCGGATTCGTTCCGATCTTTCGAAGCTGAGACCGGTTGCGGTCAAGACCCTTCCTTATCCAGGCTTCCCAACGGACATGCAGGCTCAGTTTACGGCGCTCATGGCTATGGCCAAGGGCGAGTCTACGATGATTGAGACTGTCTTTGAGAACCGCTTCCAGCATCTAGAGGAAATGCGTCGGATGGGGCTGCACTCTGATATCATGCGTGATACAGCTCGTATCTGGGGCGGCGGCAGTCTTCAGGGAGCTGAAGTCATGTCAACAGACCTTCGGGCCAGTGCGACTTTGATTCTGATGGGCTTGATTGCTGAAGGCGAGACTAAGGTCAGCAAGCTCGTACACTTAGACCGAGGCTACTATAAATTCCATGAAAAATTGGCAGCCTTGGGAGCCAAAGTGAAGCGTGTAAAGGAAGAAGACGATGAGTGAAAATCTTAAATATTTAGGTCGGCAAATTGGCCTTGTTCTACTGGTTCTCTTGGTAGCCGTGATTCTCTTTTTTGTGGCTTTGATGATTGGCTATAACATTATCGGAAACGGTAAGGGATCAGTTTTTTCACCAGAAACCTGGCAAGAATTAATCGGGAAGTTTACTGGAAACTAACTCCTAGTCGAACAGACTGGCTGAAATAAATCCAGTTTGCTAAGTTGAAAGAAAGAAGATGAAAAGAAAGACTAGTCAGAAAAGGAATTCTAAGAGCCTGCAAGGCTGGGCTGGGCTGACTCTGGCCTTGATTTTGGCGCTGGCTGGCTATTTCTGGGGACAGGATGGTCAGCAGCCACTTCAGAGTCCAAATTCAGAAATCCGAGTTGGGCAAGTCCAAGATCAGGCCGCTCCTAGTCAGGAACTGGCTGAGAGCGTTCTGACGGATGCTGTCCGAGCTCAGCTCAAAGGCAGCATTGAATGGAACGGAGCTGGCGCCTTTATCGTGAATGGGAATAAAACGGACTTGGATGCGGGGATTTCTAGTAAGCCCTACGCTGACAATAAGACCAAGCTTGTTCAAGGGCAAACTCTTCCGACGGTGGCGAATGCCTTTTTATCCAAGTCTACCCGCCAGTACAAAAAACGGGAAGAAACTGGAAATGCCAACACTTCATGGGTACCGGCAGGTTGGCATCAACTCAAGAACCTCTCTGGTGAGTACAATCACGCTGTGGACCGAGGGCATCTCTTGGCCTATTCGCTGATCGGTGGTTTGAAGGGCTTTGATGCCTCTACTAGCAATCCTGCTAATATAGCTGTGCAGACGGCCTGGTCCAACCAAGCCAATGAAGCAGACTCGACAGGGCAGAATTACTACGAAACAAAGATTCGTAAGGCTTTGGATAAGAACAAGCGGGTGCGCTACCGGGTAACCTTGATTTATGCCACGGAGACTGATTTAGTGCCAGTTGGTTCTCATCTAGAGGCCAAGTCCAGCGATGGCAGTCTGGAATTCAATGTCTTTATTCCGAATGTGCAAAAAGGGATTCGCCTGGACTATAATAGTGGCAGGGTCAGTCTGGATAGAGGTTCTTAATTTTATACTCAAAAATAGATTTGCAAAGAGTATTCAATAGTATGAAAAGAAATGGTTGCAGATTTGTAGTCATTTTCTTTTATACTAATAGATAGAAAGAAGGCGAATTTTTCAGCCTTCTTTAAGAAAGCGGTGGTAAAATCAACGTTCTCTTACAATCTAGTAAAGGAGGTTGCGATGGGACTTATTTTTAAAAGTATCCGGTTCCTCATGCGTCTGATTGGGCGCGTGGTTTGGGGACTTGCTTGGTCCTTTGTCCTGAGCTTTATAGTTATTGTCGGAATTTTCTATTTTACCACTTCGACAAAACCGGGCACAGAGGGACTGACGCAGGCTGTTCAGACAGCTGTTGGCAGAGTGGATCAATTTTTAAATCACCAAGGCATTTCCACGGGGCTTCACAGCAGTGAGGAGACGCAGACGGATCAGCTGACAGATGAGCATGCAACAACAGGGGCTCGTTGGGAACAGCCAAGCGCCACGATTTATATCGATACAAACAATGAAACCTTCCGTTCAGCCTATCAGGAGGCTATTGATTCTTGGAATCAAACAGGTGCCTTCACCTTTCAAATCATCAATGACAAAGACAAGGCGGACATTGTTGCGACGGAGATGAACGATGGCAATGTCAGTGCAGCTGGTGAAGCTGAGTCGCAGACCAATCTCCTAACCAAGCGGTTTACCCATGTCACGGTTCGCCTTAACAGTTACTACCTGCTGGACAGTCGCTATGCTTATTCTCATGAGCGGATTGTCAATACAGCAGCGCACGAATTGGGCCATGCTATCGGATTAGACCATAATGAGGAGGAATCAGTGATGCAGTCAGCAGGCTCATTTTACAGTATCCAGCCGACAGATATCCAGGCTGTAAAAGACTTGTATCAATCGTAAGCCTATGTTAAAATCTATTTTTTACTTGATTCGACACTTTCCAGAGCAAGTTTTTCTCTTTGTTTTTAACTCAGGAATCTTTGTCTGGCTATGGAAAAGCGGTAATGAGATTGCCAACCAGCTAGGAGTGACAGCGGCTTGGGAAAATCATGTTCCGGCACCCATTCAGGTCTTCTTCGGTCAGAATATTGAGGCGGTTCAGGGATTTTTTCACAATTCTGCCTTTATGTGGCTAGTCGGATCCATGATTATCCTTTTGGTTATTCGTCTGATCAAGGGAATGATTAAATTTGTTGTCTTTGTAGTTCTGATTCTGCTGGGAATTTATCTGATTTTGCAGAATCAATCTATTCTCAATAGTTTTATGTAAGGCAGTCTGATATGACTGTCTTTTTTCTTTTGGGGAGCTGAGTTCGCTTTCTCTTGAATTCTGATAGCTGTGCTTCTGGAAATCTGCTATAATGGTCTTATGATTATTTTACAAGCAAGCAAGATTGAGCGCTCTTTTGCAGGGGAGCTTCTTTTTGACAATATTAACCTGCAGGTGGATGAGGGAGACCGGATTGCCCTCGTCGGTAAAAATGGAGCTGGGAAGTCAACCCTGCTCAAGATTTTGGTGGGCGAGGAAGAGCCCACTTCTGGTCAGATCAATAAAAAACGAGACCTGTCCCTGTCCTATCTGGCTCAGGACAGCCGCTTTGAGTCGGAGAATACTATCTACGACGAGATGCTGCTGGTCTTTGATAGTCTGCGCCAACAAGAAAAACGCTTGCGGCAGATGGAGCTACAAATGGGAGAATTGTCAGGGGAAGAGCTGACTGCTCTCATGACCCAGTACGACCAGCTGTCAGAGGACTTTCGCCAGAAAGGTGGTTTTACCTACGAGGCCGACATTCGAGCGATTTTGAATGGCTTCAAGTTTGACCAGTCCATGTGGCGGATGAAGATTTCTGAGCTGTCAGGCGGGCAGAATACCCGTCTGGCGTTGGCTAAGATGCTTTTGGAAAAACCAGAGTTGCTGGTACTGGACGAGCCGACCAATCACTTGGATATTGAGACCATTGCCTGGCTGGAGGCTTACTTGATTAACTACAGCGGTGCCTTGATCATCGTCAGCCACGACCGCTATTTCCTAGACAAGGTTGCGACCATCACGCTGGACTTGACCAAGCATTCCTTGGATCGCTATGTGGGCAATTACTCTAGCTTTGTGGTCCAAAAGGAGCAGAAGCTGGCTACTGAAGCCAAGAACTATGAAAAGCAGCAGAAAGAAATCGCTGCGTTGGAGGACTTTGTCAATCGCAATCTAGTTCGGGCTTCCACTACCAAGCGGGCTCAGTCCCGTCGTAAGCAGCTGGAAAAGATGGAGCGTTTGGACAGGCCGGAGACCGGCAGTCGATCGGCTAATATGACCTTCAAATCTGATAAAGTTTCGGGCAATGTTGTGCTGACCTTGGAAGATGCAGCTATTGGCTACGGTGAGGAAGTCCTGTCGGAGCCGATTAACCTTGACATTCGCAAGTTTAATGCGGTAGCTATTGTCGGGCCAAATGGGATTGGAAAGACGACCTTGATCAAGTCACTAATCGGTCAGGTGCCCTTTATCAGAGGCAAGGAGCAGCTGGGAGCTAATGTGGAAGTGGGCTACTATGACCAGACCCAAAGCAAACTGACTGCCAGCAATACGGTACTTGACGAGCTATGGAATGACTTCAAGCTGACGCCAGAGGTCGAAATTCGCAATCGCTTAGGTGCTTTCCTCTTCTCGGGAGACGATGTCAAGAAGTCTGTTGGCATGCTATCAGGTGGAGAGCGGGCGCGTCTGCTTCTAGCAAAGCTGTCTATGGAAAACAACAACTTCCTCATCCTAGACGAGCCGACCAACCATCTGGACATTGACAGCAAGGAAGTGCTAGAAAATGCCCTGATTGACTTTGACGGCACCCTGCTCTTTGTCAGCCACGACCGTTACTTTATCAATCGCGTGGCCACACAGATTGTTGAGCTCTCTGAGACAGGCTCCACCCTTTATCTGGGTGATTATGACTACTATCTGGAGAAAAAGGCAGAGCAGGAAGCCTTGCGTGAGGAGACGGAGCAGTCCAGTCCTGACAAGCCAGCACCTGCCAATGACTATCAGCTTCAAAAGGAAAACCAGAAAGAACAGCGCCGGCTGGCCCGCCGCCTAGAGCAATTGGAAGCGCAAATCGAGGACTTGGACAGTCAGATCAGTCGGCTTCAGGAGGCCATGGAGGCTACCAACGACGCCGCCGAACTCATGGAGATCCAGCAGCAAATCGACCAGCTGACCTCCACCCAAGAAGAAGCCATGCTAGAATGGGAAGAACTGGCAGAGAAGGTGTAGTATTTTTAGGGGCAGTCAGTCCGCCCGCTTTGAAAGGAGCTACTGATGACGACAGAAAACGATTGGTTTATGCGGCAGATCAAGGGAGCGGCCAATATGCTTGGTTCGGCTCTGCGCCTAACAATCCAGCATTTAGATCTGGGGCAGTTTGAAGATGAGCAAGGCCGGCAGCTTGATGGAGCTGATTATTTGCAAGAGCTGCTGGAAAGCGAGCATTTTGCAGAGGCTGCTGATTTCGTTCAGGCCCAGATGAAGCGCCTGCCTTTCCATCAATATGAGATACTGGCGGACCAGTTCTTGCTTTATCTGGCCAGTCTGGAAGCCCCAGCAAAAGACCGGAATGGCTTGGATGAAGCCTATTTACAGGATTTGGAAAAGCAACTGAAAGAATTGAAGTGGTAAACAAATGGAAAAATTAGGCAAAGTTTTTCGTGATTTTCGTTTAAATGGGCATTATTCTTTGAAGGAAGCGGCGGGTCAGGTTTGCTCGACTTCTCAACTGTCTCGTTTTGAGCTGGGTGAGTCGGATATGACTCTCTCGAAATTTTTAGATCTCTTGGATAATATTCATGTGACCCTTGAAAATTTTATAGACAAGGCACGGAATTTCCAGCAGCATGAGCATGTGGCCATGATGGGTCAGATTATTCCTCTTTACTACTCAAATGACATCAAGGGATTTCAAGACTTGCAAGCGGAGCAGTTGGAAAAGGCCAAGGCCAGTAGTGCGCCTCTTTACTATGAGCTGAATTGGATTTTGATGCAGGGCTTGATTTGTCAGCGGGACAATCAGTTTCGCATAAGGCAAGAGGATTTAGATAAGGTGGCTGATTATCTTTTCCAAGTGGAAGATTGGACCATGTACGAGCTTATCCTCTTTGGCAATCTCTATAGTTTTTATGATGTGGACTATGTCTACCGTCTGGGCAAGGAAGTTATGGAGCGGGAGGACTACTACAAAGAAATCGGTCGCCATAAGAGACTAGTCTTGATTCTAGCTCTCAATTGCTACCAGCATTGTTTGGAAAGTCGTTCTTTTGATAAGGCTAGTTATTTTGAGGCTTACGTAGAGAAAATCATTGGCAAGGGCATTAAACTCTATGAACGCAATGTGTTCCTCTATCTCAAGGGGTTTGCTGCTTATCAGAAGGAGCAGAAGAAGCAGGGCATCAAGCAAATGCAGGAAGCCATGCACATCTTTGAAGTGCTGAATTTACCTGAGCAAGTCGCCTATTATCAAGAGCATTTCGATAAGTTTGTAAAAGCATAATTTCCCAAATATGGGAAAAATAAAGAACCTCCCTCCATTCCTGATACAATAGTTTCAGAAATGGAAGGAGGTATTTTTATGAATCGACAGGCAGCACAGCTGATTACACGGGCTGCTATTAATAAAATTGGGAATATGCTTTATGACTATGGAAATAGCATCTGGCTTGCTTCTTTGGGAGCTCTGGGACAGACGGTCTTGGGCATTTACCAGATATCGGAGCTAGTCACTTCTATCTTATTTAATCCTTTGGGTGGGGCCATTACGGACCGCTTTTCCAGACGTAAGGTGCTGATGGTAGCAGATTTGATTTGTGCCGGTCTTTGTCTATTGATTTCTTTTATTTCAAATGACCAGCTCATGATTGGAGCGCTGATTTTTGCTAATGTGGTTCAGGCTATAGCCTTTGCTTTTTCTCGGCCAGCTAATAAGTCTTATATTACCGAAATTGTGGACAAGGAAGACATTGTAACCTACAATTCTCATCTGGAATTGGCCTTGCAGGTTATCAGTGTCTCAGCTCCAGTTTTGTCTTTTATCGTGATGCAGTATGCAAATCTGCGCGTGACTCTTCAGCTGGATGCTCTTAGCTTCTTTCTGGCTTTTGCCTTGGTTTACTTTCTGCCTAATCATGAGCCAAGCAAGCAGAAGTCTCCCATCAATTTTGGAAATATCCTGAGAGATATCAAGGAAGGTTTAGTTTATATCCGTCAGCAAAAAGAAATCTTCTTTCTGCTTTTGGTAGCTTCTGCAGTCAACTTTTTCTTTGCGGCCTTTAATTATCTATTGCCTTTCACCAATCAGCTCTACGGTAAGACCGGCTCTTATGCAAGCATTCTGAGTTTGGGTGCTATAGGCTCAATCATCGGAGCCATTCTAGCCAGCAAGGTTAAGGCCACTATGGGAAATCTACTCCTAGCTCTGCTATTGACTGGTGTTGGAGTCGCAGTCATGGGCATCTCTGCCTTGCTACCGGTTCATCCATATTTCTCCTATTCTGGTAATCTTATCTGCGAGCTCTTTATGACTGTTTTCAATATTCATTTCTTCAGCCAGGTTCAGACCAAGGTGGACAAGCAGTATCTAGGCCGCGTTTTCTCAACAATCTACACGCTGGCAATTCTTTTCATGCCTCCTGCGACTTTTCTGATGACTGTTCTGCAGAGTGTCCATACCTTTTCCTTTCTCCTAATTGGTTTTGGAGTGATGGGATTGGCTTTGATTTCCTACCTTTATCAAAAGAAAATACAAAAAAACTAGGCTGGAGTGATTTCCAACCTAGTTTTCTGTATGGGAATTTTTAAGTGCTTCTTTAGTTTTCTTAAGCTCTTTTTTCAGCGAGAAGTTTTTCACCATGCTGATGAGAAAGGTCGTGACGGATCCTAGGAGCACTGAAACCAAAATCAATATGATTAAGGGAAGTTTGAAGCTAAACAAGATAAAGCTAACATTGACACTCTGCATATTGGCCAAGGAAATACCAGCAACCAATAGAATGGTAATTAAAAGTAGGATATAATGCAATTTTTCTTTCATAGTGATTCTCCTTTTTATCTATTCAAACTCAGCCTTGCTCTTGATATCTCCGTATTCTTCTGGGATTTCTTGGACTAGGATATCTTCATAAACGGCCAGTTTAATATCTGAGCCATACTTGTTTTTCAGAGCAGTGGTCACCAGACGGTAGGCCAAGTTCGCATTGCGGGACAAGATAGGACCGTGGAAGTAGGAGCCAAAGACATTTTTATAATGAACGCCTTCGCAACCATCCTCTTGGTTGTTGCCATTTCCATAGACGACTTTGCCCAGAGGTTTTTCATTGTCAGCGAGGAAAGTCCGTCCTTGGTGATTTTCAAAGCCATAGTAGGTTTCATCGAATTCTTCGTTATGAATCTTGATGTCACCGATATAGCGGTTTTTGGTCTGGTTGAGGGTATAGTGACCCATGATGCCCAGACCTTCAATTCGACGGCCAGAAGCCTCGATATAGTATTGGCCTAAAAGTTGGAAGCCACCGCAGATAGCTAGCACTACGCCGTTTTCATTAATAAAGCTTTCCAAAGCTTCTTTTTTAGCTGGCAAGTCACGAGCCACGATCGTTTGCTCATAGTCTTGACCTCCGCCAAAGAAGACGATGTCGTAGCTGTCCTTGTCAAAGTCATCTTTTAGAGAGACGATATCGACTTCAACTCTAGCGCCTAGCTTTTCAGCCACATACTTGAGCATGAGGACATTGCCGTTGTCACCGTAGGTATTCATGAGATTGCCATAGAGATGGGCAATCTTTACATCGTAGCGATAGTCCTTGTTTTCAGGAGAAGTAAGGGATCTGTATACCATTAGTTCATCTCCTTTCTGACCACTTGTCGTTCTGCCAGTAATTCGCGGAATTCCAGCATGGCAGTATAAGTTGCTAAGATATAGGCATGCTTGGTTTCTTGCTGCTCAATAGTCTTAAAGACTGCTTCCAAATCTTTGACTTCGGTAATCTGATCTGCTGGATAGCCCGTAACCCGCAGTCGACGAGCAATCTCAGAGTGGCGGACACCGCCTGCAATGACATGAGGAATCTCCATGTCTAGAATTTTCTCAAAGTCAGCATCCCAAATCCAGCTGGTATCAATGCCGTCCGCATAGTTGGCATTGAGGAGGACGGACAAGCTAAAGTCAAAAGGCGCAAGCCCAATCATATCCAGTGCTTGGGTCGCCCCAACCGGATTTTTAATCAAGACTAAGGTACATTCCTTATCGCCGATTTTGAAGGTTTCCTGACGGCCAAAGACAGCTCGGCTCTTGTCAAAGCCAGCCTTAATAGTAGCCGGCTCAACACCAAAGAACTGAGCCACTGATACAGCGGCCAAGGCATTGTAGATATTATAAAGACCGCCGATATTGATTTGATAGTCTTGACCATCAATGGTAAAGGCAGAGCGGTTATGCTCAAGCGTTTTGAGAGCGGTTAGGCTGTAGTCAAGCTTAGGACGCTTGAAGCCGCAGTCCTCACAGATATAAGCTCCCAGATTGGCATAAGTGTTGAGCTCATACTTGAGGATATGCTCGCACTTGGGACAGAGGATGCCTTCTGTATTGTAATGAGCAAGCTGAGCCTGTCCTTTCTCGGTATCAAATCCATAGTAGTGGACAGGATTCTTCAGACTGACCGAGTTAAAGAGGGGGCTGTCACCATTCATCAGTACGGTTGCTTCAGGCACTTTAGCTGCAGCATCCAGAATCATCTGGTAGGTCGTGTAGATCTCACCATAGCGGTCCATCTGGTCGCGGAAAATATTGGTAAAGACGAAGAGACTAGGCTTGATATAATCACAAATCCGAGATAGGCTGGCTTCATCGATTTCCAGCACAGCGATTTTCTTACCAGATTTGCCTTTTTTAGCTGTCAGGAATGTTGTCGTAATCCCAGTAATCATATTGGCACCGCTGGGATTAGTCACCACTTCTCCGAAGGCTTCCTTGAGAATACCCACTGTCAGAGCTGTAGTTAAAGTTTTACCATTGGTTCCGGTAATAACCACGACCTCATAGTTCTTTGCTAGGTTTTGCAAAATATTTTTATCAAATGTCAGGGCAACTTTCCCCGGCAGAGTCGATCCACGCCCCATTTTGCTGAGAACAAAGTGGGAGGACTTGCCTGCCAAGAGGCCCAAGGCTGTATTTATCTTCATAAGAAATATTTTATCATAAAAAAGTAAAGAAGGTTACAGAAAAATATTGACAAACGTGATATAATGGGTTGGTAAGTCTTTAAGCATTAAGACCCACTGTAAAATAAAAAGAGAGAAGTTAATTGAGTGAACTCTAATTACAAGATAAAATCAGGCTGTGACTAGATTTAATAAGTTCGATTTGTTGCTACAGCTGTTTGACTTTGCTTGTAGAGGAGTAGGAAGTCTAAGTATGAATTTTCAACAACTAACCAATCTCCAATATTGGGCCAGTTTGTTTTCGGACCCTTGGAGGATTGTAATTAATATTATTGACGTCGCTATCGTCGCATGGATTCTATATTATCTAATCAAGGCCATTGCTGGTACCAAGATTATGATTCTGGTCCGCGGGGTGCTCTTCTTTATCTTGGCACAGTTTTTTGCCAATATCATCGGCTTGACCACCATTTCTTGGTTGATCAATCAGGTCATCACTTACGGGGTCATTGCGGCCGTGGTGATTTTCTCGCCTGAGATTCGGGCAGGATTAGAAAAGCTGGGTCGAGCAACAGATATTTTTTCTGCGACGCCCATCAGTAACGAAGAAAAAATGATTCAGGCCTTTGTCAAGTCTGTTGCCTATATGAGTCCGCGGAAAATCGGGGCTTTGGTGGCCATTCAGGGAACCCGTACCTTGCAGGAATATATTGCGACAGGGATTCCCTTGGATGCAGATGTATCCGGAGAGCTACTAATCAATATTTTCATCCCCAATACGCCATTGCATGATGGAGCTGTCATCATAAAAAACAATAAGATTGCGGCTTCCTGTGCCTACCTGCCTCTGACAGAAAGCAGCGGCATCTCTAAGGAGTTTGGAACCCGGCACCGCGCAGCTATTGGCCTGTCTGAAGTATCCGATGCGTTTACTTTTGTTGTTTCAGAAGAAACAGGTGGGATTTCCACTACGCACAATGGAATTTTCAAGCATGATCTGACTTTGGATGAGTTTGAGATAGAGCTGAGAAAGGTCTTCTTATCAGAGCAGGACAAGCCAGCAGGTTTGAAAAAACGCTTCATGGGAGGATGGAAGAAATGAAAAAACGTAAAAAAATTCTTTATATCATCTCTTCGTTTTTCTTTGCCCTAGTGCTGTTTGTCTATGCAACCTCTAGCAGTTATCAAAACAATACTGGAGTTCGACAGGTCACATCTGAAACTTATACCAATACGGTTTCCAATGTGCCAATTGACATCAAATATGACAGCGAGAATTACTTTATCAGCGGCTTTACTTCTGAAGTTTCCGTCGCCCTGACAGGCTCCAACCGTGTCAATCTAGCCAGTGAAATGCAGGAAAGTACTCGGAAATTTCGAGTTGTAGCTGATCTTTCCAAGGCTACAGAAGGCACAGTCGAAATCCCTCTGAAAGTGGAAAACCTACCGAGCGGTCTGACTGCTACAGTCACCCCGCAGAAGATTTCGGTTAAGATTGGTAAAAAAGCCAGCAAGAAGGTTGAGGTCCGCTACCTCATCACAGACAGCCAAGTGGCTGAAAATGTGTCTATCAGTGGTGTGACCTTGGAAAATAAGGAAGCTACTGTAACAAGTGACGAGGAGACCCTATCTAAGATTGAGTCTGTCGTAGCTATTCTTCCGACCAATGTCATTATCACCGGCAACTACAGCGGAACAGCACCGCTGCAGGCTGTTGATGGTCAGGGAAATGTCATGCCAAGCGTGGTGACACCATTTGAAACGACTATGCGTGTCAACACTAAAACAGCAGACAGCTCAGGCTCGTCTTCCTCTAACAGTAGCTCAAATACGAGCTCATCAAATAAAAACTAAATAAAATTTTGAAAATAAACTTGGATGAAGTTGGCCTGCCTTGCTTGCAGCCTATATCCTTACATCCAGGTCTTATGAAAGGAAACTATTTATAATGGGTAAATACTTTGGAACCGATGGTGTTCGCGGAGAAGCAAATGTAGAATTAACGCCGGAATTGGCCTTTAAACTTGGCCGCTTTGGTGGTTATGTTCTGAGCCAGCACGAAAGTGAAGTGCCTCGGGTCTTTGTTGGCCGGGATACTCGAATTTCAGGAGAAATGTTGGAAAGCGCCTTGGTTGCAGGACTTTTGTCCGTTGGGATTCATGTCTATAAATTGGGTGTCATTGCAACGCCTGGTGTAGCTTATTTGGTCAAGTCAGAGAAAGCCAGCGCCGGAGTCATGATTTCTGCCAGCCACAATCCAGCTTTGGATAATGGTATCAAATTCTTTGGTGGTGACGGCTATAAGCTGGATGATGAGCGTGAGTTGGAAATCGAAGCTTTGTTGGACGCAGCAGAAGATACCTTGCCACGTCCGAGCGCCGAAGGTTTAGGTGACTTGGTGGATTATCCAGAAGGACTGCGCAAATACCAACAATATTTGGTTTCAACTGGCTTAGAACTAGAAGGAATGCATGTGGCCTTAGATACGGCCAACGGTGCGGCTTCAACCAGTGCCCGTCAGATTTTTGCGGATCTAGGCGCACAGTTGACGATTATCGGAGAAAATCCAGATGGCCTCAATATCAATCTGAATGTTGGCTCTACGCATCCAGAAGCTTTGCAGGAAGTAGTTCGTGAGTCTGGTGCAGCGATTGGTCTGGCCTTTGATGGAGATAGCGACCGCTTGATTGCAGTAGATGAAAATGGTGAGCTGGTAGATGGTGACAAGATTATGTACATCATCGGTAAGTACCTGTCTGAGAAAGGCGAGCTGGCGCAGAATACCATTGTTACGACTGTCATGTCTAACTTAGGCTTTCATAAGGCTTTGGATCGTGAAGGTATTCAAAAGGCTGTGACAGCAGTTGGCGACCGCTATGTAGTAGAGGAAATGCGCAAGAATGGCTACAATCTAGGTGGCGAGCAGTCTGGGCATGTTATCATCATGGACTACAATACGACAGGTGACGGTCAGCTTTCAGCTGTGCAATTGACCAAGGTCATGCAGGAAACAGGTAAGAAACTTTCTGAATTAGCTGCTGAAGTAACCATCTATCCGCAGAAACTGGTCAATATCCGTGTGGAAAACAGCATGAAGGATAAGGCGATGGAAGTCCCTGCTATCAAGACGGTGATTGAGAGAATGGAAGCCGAAATGGCTGGCAATGGCCGGATTTTGGTTCGTCCGAGCGGAACAGAACCTCTGCTGAGGGTCATGGCTGAAGCACCGACTGACGAAGAAGTAAATTATTATGTAGATACCATTGCTAATGTTGTTCGAGATGAAATTGGGATAGACTAATAAATGTAAAGAAACTGAGACATAATGTCTTGGTTTTTTTATATTCGTATGAATTTTTAAACACTTTGAATAAAAATGTTGATAAATTGCAATACTCTTGGTATAATAAGCTACGAAAGGAGTATAAGATGAAAAATAAGAAAACACTTATTCTTAAAATTTTAATCTTGTTAACGGCCATTGTTACAGGTCTTGGTTTGGCTGCTAGGACACAGGCTGCTGAGGTAACAGATTATACCCGGCAAACAAGCATTACCAAAGATGGTGTGCCATTAACAAGTGACTCAACAGTTATGACCAATGAAACTCTGTCTGTAACAACTAGTTTCACATTCCCGTCATCTCAAACTATCGCTGAAGGGGACACTCTTACTTTCTCACTGCCGCAGGAATTAACCCTGATTACTCCCTTAAACTTCCAAGTATCTGATGTTGTCAATCACAAGGGAGAAGTAGTCGGAAAAGCTCAAGCGAATCCAGCAAGTCAGACGGTTACAGTAACGTTTAGTAATTACTTTACTAACTACACCGAACAAAAAGAAATGTCCCTGACTTTTAATGTACGAGTTAATAACGACAAGGTGCAAAATTCAGGGCCGGTTTCCTTCAAATTTGGCCAGACAGATTTTTCTTTCCAATATGAAAAGGTAGAAGGAACTGCTGGTGAATATGAAATGAAATATGGTTACCAAGACAGTAGCGATCCAAAGATTGTCAAATGGCGCATTATCCTGAATGCAAGACAGGACATGCTTCGTAACATGGTGATTTCAGACAACTTTGGCGACGGTCTGACACTGGTACCAGGTACACTGCGCGCAGTTCGTTATGCTCCTGTAGAAGGTGGTATCCGCAATGAAGCGCACTTGCTGACTCTGCCTGTTTTGGATAACTTCACTAACAAGGCGGTTCTTACGCAAAATGCTAATGGTGATGCTAATGGCTTTACCATCAACTTTGGTGATAACTACAACTGGCCAATGTACATCGAGTACTCTACTCGCGTACCAGATGGTGTTCAAGTAGGTGATGTGGTTAACAACACCTTGTCTTGGACAGCTAAAGGCTTCCCAGAGCGTACTATTACTAAGTCAGTCCGCTTAGAAGATGGTTCTGGTAAAGGAAGCGGATTGTTGGCAAAAGACGTAATGATTAAGGCTCAGAAGAAGCTTGTTAACAAAGAGTTAGAAAAAGGTCAGTTTACCTTTGGTCTCTTTGACGAAAGTGGTAACTTGCTTCAAACTGTTACCAATGAAGCAGACGGCTCTATCAACTTCAAGGCTTTAAACTACAGTGCTGCTGGTACTTACCGCTATAGCATCAAGGAAATCCCAGGAAACGATTCTAACTACGTCTATGATGACAAGGAAGCACAGCTGACAGTTACTGTAACAGATGTTAATGGTGAGCTTTTAGGCTCTGTCAAGTATGACTTGGATCCAGTCTTTACAAATACTTATAGAGGTAATGATCCAGGTAAGTCAGTTCAGCCGCCAACTCCTGGCAATAACAACAATCCAAACAATCCAAATAACAACCCTAACAACAATCCAAACAATAATCCGAATAATACCCCAGGTAATGGTAACAATACCCCTGGTAACAGTTCCGATAATCCAAAGGGTGGAACAGACAATCCAGGAAATGGAAATAACAATTCAAACAATGGTACCAATGATCCGGGTGCTGCAGGAGGCAACAAAAAAGTTCTGCCTAAGACTGGTCAAGAAACTACACTTTGGCTGTCAGTTGCAGGTTTGGCAATCTTAGTTGGCTTTGGAAGCTATGTCTTTCTTCAAAAGAAGACTAGATAAGATTCAAAGGTTTTAAGAGTTTTCTCTTAAAGCCTTTTTACATACTTTTCCATTTGAAAAAACGGAGCAATCATGTTAGAATAGACCTAGTAATTTTTAAAGGATAGAGGTGTTATCGTGGCTTTTGGAGATAACGGACAACGCAAAAAAACAGGATTTGAAAAATTGACGATGCTGGTCGTGATTATCATGCTCATCGTGACAGTTGGAGCTATCTTTGCTTCCGCTCTCAGTGCAATCTTTTAATCCAAACGCTTCAGGGCGTTTTTTTAGACTAGAAAAAGAGAATAGAAAAAATGAGTATGTTTTTAGACACAGCTAAGATTCAAGTTAAGTCTGGCAATGGTGGCGATGGCATGGTGGCCTTTCGCCGTGAAAAATATGTTCCTAATGGAGGTCCTTGGGGCGGAGATGGAGGTCGTGGCGGCAATGTTGTTTTTGTCGTAGACGAGGGTCTTCGTACCCTGATGGATTTTCGCTATAATCGCCACTTCAAGGCTCAGTCTGGTGAAAAGGGTATGACCAAGGGTATGCATGGCCGTGGAGCTGAGGACTTGATTGTTCGTGTACCGCAGGGGACGACGGTTCGTGATGCTGAGACGGGCAAGGTGCTGACGGACCTGGTAGAAAATGGTCAAGAATTTATCGTAGCGCGTGGTGGCCGAGGCGGTCGTGGAAATATCCGCTTTGCGACGCCTAAAAATCCTGCTCCGGAGATTTCTGAGAATGGAGAACCAGGTCAAGAACGGGAGCTTCTGCTGGAGCTCAAGGTACTAGCAGACGTTGGTCTGGTCGGCTTCCCTTCTGTCGGAAAATCCACTCTGCTCAGCGTCATTACAGCGGCTAAACCTAAGATTGGTGCTTACCATTTTACGACCATCGTGCCTAATCTAGGCATGGTTCGCACTCACTCTGGAGAGTCCTTTGCAGTAGCAGATCTACCAGGTTTGATTGAAGGGGCCAGTCAAGGTGTAGGACTGGGAACCCAGTTTCTCCGTCATATTGAGCGGACACGGGTTATCCTACATGTCATCGATATGTCAGCTAGTGAGGGGCGCGACCCTTATGAGGACTATCTAGCCATTAATAAAGAGTTGGAATCCTACAACCTTCGTCTCATGGAGCGTCCGCAGATTATTGTTGCTAACAAGATGGATATGCCAGATAGTGCTGAAAATCTCAAGGTATTCAAAGAGAAATTAGCGGCTAATTATGATGAATTTGCGGAGCTGCCACAAATCTTCCCGATTTCCAGCTTGACCAAGCAGGGACTTGCGACCCTCTTGGATGCGACCGCAGAATTACTGGATAAGACACCAGAGTTCTTGCTCTATGATGAGTCTGAAATGGAAGAAGAAGCTTACTATGGCTTTGACGAAGAAGCACCAGCCTTTGAAATTTCTCGTGATGATGATGCGACTTGGGTGCTGTCGGGTGATAAGCTTGAGAAACTCTTTAATATGACCAACTTCGATCGAGACGAAGCAGTCATGAAATTTGCCCGTCAGCTGCGTGGTATGGGAGTTGATGAAGCCCTTCGGGCTCGCGGAGCCAAGGATGGCGATCTGGTTCGCATCGGCAAGTTTGAGTTTGAATTCGTTGACTAAGGAGGCTTGCAATGGGTGATAAACCAATATCCTTTCGCGATGAAAATGGAAACTTTGTCTCTGCAGCCGACGTCTGGAATGCAGAAAAGCTAGAAGAGCTCTTTAATAAACTCAACCCTAAGCGCAAGCTACGTCTGGAAAGAGAAGCATTAGCGAAAGCAGAGGAGGAATAAGATAAAAAGCAGCTGAGCAGGAAATAATCCTACTCAGCTGCTTTTTTTTGCGCTAAAGATGTATTCGTTAAGGTAATTAATCTTTGTTTTAAGCAAAGATTTTAGGACTGACTGCTTTTATTCGAGGGAGAGTAGCTAGGCAGACACCTAGAACGATAAGCTTGTCTGCATAATCAGTCAGTATTTGGACGAGGACGATACTAAGGACGGGGTTGACTCCCATTCCCCGCAGGGCTTGGACTATGAGGCTGGATCCGCTGGATGTTATGCCTCCGAAGAGCAGGACAGTGATTGCAGAGGCTACTAGGGTACCTGGAAGGGCTACCAATAGGGTTTTCCAGAGAAGACTGAGCTTTAAGCTTCCTTTTTCTTTAAAAAACCAAGCTGCTGAAAGAGCAATGATGATAGCGGCTGGCGAGTAGTAGAGAGAAAAGATATCGGTTGTCATCCAGCCAATGAGGGCGCTGAGAAAGGCAACGCCAGCCCCAGCAAGAGGCCCTAAGGTTAAGCTAGCTAGAATCGTTCCAAAGGTATCTAGATAGATAGGTAATTTCAGAAAAAGTGCAATATTAGCTCCCACGTAGTTAAGAGCGATACAGATAGACAAGAAGCTTAGGATAAGGGGTGTCGATTTTTTCATGATAAAATTTTCCTCATAAAAGTGATGATAGGTCTTGAGCAATCGTTTCCTTAGGCTGATTCAGGAGGATAGCTAAGAAGTCTTGGAAGAAGAGTGAGGGACTGACTTGAGTTGCAATATAGGCATTGGCTGGTTTATGATAGAAGTCATAAGCATCAACCACAGTCTGTCCAAGAGCAATGCCTTCGGTTACGACTTCAACATAGGAGTCGAAGCCCATACAAAGGTCCTCATGCAGAAAATGAGCAATAGCCAGGGGATCATTGATAACACAGCCGATGATGTGTTCATATTCCCAGTGGAAGTCCCAGTAGAAACGCGTGATACGGCCGACAAACTCAGCTACTTCTGGCTGTAGGAAACGCATGTACTCTAATAGATTGGGGGTGAGGACGATGGCGCGTGTGACATCCAGTCCCACCATCTCGATTTTTCGGCCTAACTTTTGATAGACAAATTGAGCGGCGTGTGGGTCACACCAGTAGTTATACTCGGCTACAGGTGAGCAGTTGCCATGAGATTTGTAGCTGCCGCCCATGCTGACAAAGCGTTTGATATGTTTTCCAATTTGGGGATTTTGCTTTATAGCCAGTGCTAGATTAGTCAATGGTCCCAAGGTGATTAGGGAAGTGTCCTGAGCCTTCTGGAAATAGGTAGCCAGAAATTCAGAGGCTTTCTGAGGCTGGGGCTGACAATTGCTTGTTCGATTGATTCCGCTCTCGCCTAAACCATCCATACCGTGGGTATCCTGAGCTGAAACGAAATCGCGGACTAGAGGTTTTTCTGCCCCTGCATAGACTGGTATATCTAGCCGGTTCAGTTTTTCTAATATTTTAAAGGCATTTTCAACACCAAGGTCCACTGGGACATTTCCAGCGACGATGGTCAGTGCTACAACTTCTAAATCGGGATGTTGAATGGCATAAATTAGGGCTAGACTATCATCTATACCAGGGTCACAGTCGATAATGATTTTTCTTTTCATGAGTTCTCCTTTGCCTATATAAAAATGAGGTTGAGACAATCGGTCCCAACCTCTTAACTGTCAGCCTAATCGAGGAGACAGCAAAAAAACTATGCGCAAGACATTTTAAATACAATATAAAGGCACTTAGTTTTTTATTCTGGGAAGTTTTCGAACCAGTCCAAAACCGGGTTTTTGATTTCTCTATTTCTTTATCATAAATAAAAATAAGGGAAAAGTCAATGGGAGTAAGACTAGCATGGTCACCCCCATCTTTTTATGGTATAATGAAAAAAATAAGTAGGAGAAGTGATAATTATGGTAAAAACGATTCATACAGATAAAGCACCAGCAGCGATTGGACCTTATGTTCAAGGAAAAATTGTCGGCAATCTTTTGTTCGCGAGCGGGCAAATTCCCCTGTCTCCTGAAACTGGAGAAATTGTTGGGACGACTATTGAAGAGCAGACCCAGCAGGTGCTAAAAAATGTTTCAGCCATTTTGGAAGCCGCTGGAACAGACTTTGACCATGTGGTCAAGGCTACTTGCTTCTTGAGTGATATCAATGATTTTGTGGCCTTTAATGAAGTTTACAAAACAGCCTTTACAGAAGCATTTCCAGCTCGTTCAGCAGTCGCAGTGGCTCGCCTGCCTAAGGATGTGAAGATTGAGATTGAGGTTATTGCCGAGATTCTCTAAAAAAGAGCAGGGGAAAACCACTCTTTGACGGATTCTATCTGATGAAAGGATTATTATGTCTGAGAAGAAAATTCAGCTTGTCATTGTGACTGGAATGAGCGGGGCAGGGAAAACCGTAGCCATCCAGTCCTTTGAAGACTTAGGTTATTTTACCATTGATAATATGCCGCCAACTCTGGTGCCGAAGTTCTTGCAGCTGGTCGAAGGGACCACTGACAATGATAAATTGGCTCTGGTTGTCGATATGCGCAGCCGTTCCTTCTTTTTGCAAATTCAGAACGTTTTGGATGAATTAGAGCAAAATGAGAATATAGATTTCAAGATTCTTTTCCTAGATGCAGCTGATAAGGAGTTAGTGGCTCGTTACAAGGAAACACGTCGCAGCCATCCGTTGGCAGCTGATGGACGGATTTTAGATGGGATTAAATTGGAGCGCGAACTCTTAGCACCTCTGAAGAATCTAAGCCAAAATGTCGTGGACACAACAGATTTGACGCCAAGGGAACTCAGAAAGACCATCTCTGAACAATTTTCAAATCAGGCTGACATGCATAGTTTCCGCATTGAGGTCATGAGTTTTGGTTTCAAATACGGTCTGCCTTTGGATGCAGACTTGGTCTTTGATGTGCGCTTTCTGCCCAATCCCTACTATAAACCTGAACTGCGCAATCAAACTGGCTTGGACAAGGATGTCTTTGATTATGTCATGAACCATGCCGAGTCAGAAGAATTTTACAAGAACTTGCTAGGCTTGATTGAGCCTATTTTGCCGGGATATCAGAAGGAAGGAAAGTCTATCCTGACTATCGCTGTGGGCTGTACGGGTGGTCAGCACCGCAGTGTAGCCTTTGCTCAGCGCTTAGCAGATGATTTGGCTAAAAATTGGCCGGTCAATGCCAGCCACCGCGACAAAAACCGTCGGAAAGAAACGGTGAACCGCTCATGAGAAAGCCACGAATTACAGTCATTGGCGGTGGAACAGGAATTTCAGTTATTTTAGACAGCCTGCGTAAAAAGGATGTAGAGATTACAGCCATTGTCACAGTAGCAGATGATGGAGGCAGTTCTGGTGAGCTGCGAAAAAACATCCAACAGCTAACTCCGCCAGGTGACTTGCGAAATGTCTTGGTAGCTATGTCTGACATGCCAAAGTTTTATGAGAAGGTCTTCCAGTATCGCTTTGCGGAAGGAGACGGCGTTCTAGCGGGGCATCCCTTGGGCAATCTGATTATTGCCGGTATTTCCGAAATGCAGGGCTCAACTTATAATGCCATGCAGCTTCTAACCAAGTTTTTCCATACGACAGGCAAAATCTACCCTTCTAGTGACACCCCTTTAACTCTGCATGCTGTGTTTGCAGATGGGACGGAAGTTGTCGGTGAAAGCAATCTGACCAGCAAGAGTGGAATGATTGAGCGGGTCTATGTGACCAATACCTATGATGACCAGAAGCCTGCTGCCAGTAAAAAGGTAGTCGAGAGCATCTTAGAAAGCGATATGGTGGTTCTGGGACCAGGTTCACTATTTACCTCTATCTTGCCTAATCTCGTTATTGAGGAAATTGGCCAAGCTCTTCTAGACACCAAGGCAGAAGTGGCCTATGTCTGCAATATCATGACCCAACGCGGCGAAACAGAGCATTTTTCAGACAGCGACCACGTCCAAGTCCTGCACCGTCATTTAGGCAGGAAGTTTGTAGATACAGTCTTGGTCAATATCGAACCTGTCCCTCATGAGTATATGGACAGTAACCAGTTTGACGAATATCTGATACAGGTGGAGCATGATTTTCAGGGGTTGCAAGAGCAGGTTCCGCGAGTTATTTCTTCGAATTTTCTGCGTTTGGAAAATGGCGGAGCGTTCCATGATGGTGAGTTGGTTGTTGACGAATTGATGCAGATTATACAGGTACGCAAATGAGCTTTACAGTAAAAGTAAAAGAAGAATTGCTGAGTCTGGCAAACAGAGATAAAAATGAGCTGTCAGCCATGATCAAGATGTCTGGCAGTTTGGGCTTGGCCAGCAGTGGTTTGACCCTGTCTGTCACAACAGAAAATGCCAAGATTGCCCGCCATCTCTATGAGTTACTGTCGGACCTTTATCAGGTCAAGTCAGAAATCCGCCACCATCAGAAGACCAACTTGCGCAAGAACCGTGTTTATACAGTATTTCTAGATCAGAAAGTGGAAGAAATCCTTTCTGACCTGCACTTGGCTGACTCCTTTTTTGGTATCGAGGCAGGGATTGACCAGGCTATTTTGACTGATGACGAAGCCAGTCGAGCCTACCTACGGGGAGCCTTTCTCTCAAATGGCAGCATGCGGGAGCCAGACTCAGGCAAGTACCAGCTGGAAATCCTGTCCGTTTATCTGGATCATGCTGAGGACTTGGCTGCCTTGATGCGTCGTTTTCTGCTTGATGCCAAGACCATCGAGCGCAAGAAGGGGGCTGTCACTTATCTGCAGAGAGCTGAAGACATCATGGATTTTCTCATTGTCATCGGGGCTATGGAAGCCATGGCTGAGTTTGAGTCTCTTAAGCTCATGCGGGAAGCGCGCAATGACCTCAATCGCGCCAATAATGCGGAGACAGCGAACATCGCTCGCACGGTCACAGCCAGTATGAAAACCATCAACAATATTGCTAAAATCAGTGATAATATTGGCATTGAGAGTCTACCTGTAGACCTGCAGGAGGTAGCCCAGCTTCGCATCCAGCATCCAGACTACTCCATCCAGCAGTTGGCTGATAGTCTGAGCCGGCCACTGACTAAGAGCGGCGTCAATCATCGCTTGAGAAAAATCAATAAAATCGCAGATGAATTATAAAAGCTGCTGAGCTTGAGCTCGGCAGCTGTTTTTTTATAGGCTTGTAGAATGTTTGGGTTGGACTTTTTGCTCAGGATAGATATGGTTAATGGCATTGTTGACAGCAGTAGGTGCCTCACCTAACCCAGTCGCAATCAAGTCAATCTTTCCCTCGTAGCTGCAGCAGTCACCAGCTGCATAGATACCTGGCACGGAAGTTTCTTGCTTGCTATTGACCAAAATTTTGTGACGGTTGAGCTCCAAGCCCCAATCTTTGAGATTGCCGACAGAGGATTTAAAACCGTAGTTGACAAAGAGGTGATCCAGAGGCAGAAGCTGACTTTCCTCTCCTTTGACTTGGCTGATTTCCAAGTGGGTTATCTTGCCATTTTCACCAACCAATCGGCTCGGTATAAATGGTGTCTTAATCTCAACACTAGAAGCCTTGAGTTCTTCCACACTATGCTCTAAAGCTCGGAAGTTGTCCCGACGATGAACCAGACTGGTTTCTGCAATCTTTTCAAAAGCTAGCGCCCAGTCAACAGCCGAGTCACCGCCGCCCAGAACAACAACCTTTTTGCCTGCGTACTGACTGATGTTTGAAACGTGATAGTGGAGGTTGCTGTAGGCTTCAGCATCGTCTAGCTCCAAAGCTCTCGGTTTGAAGGCGCCACCTCCCATGGCGATGATGATGGTTTTGGTTTGATGCTGGGCTTGAGAAGTCGTGATAGAGAAGCCATCACCAGATTTAACGATATTCAGAACCGTTTCATTGAGGCAAATCTCTGTCTGGAATGTTTCTAGTTGCTCAATCAGACGCTGTGTCAACTCTTCGCCACTTAGATTGGTAAAGCCTGGCACATCCAGAATCTTCTTCTCTGGATAGAGAATGGCCGGCTGACCGCCCAGTTGAGGCAGGGAATCAATGATTTTAACCTTGGCTTGGCGCAGATGAGCGTAAAAAGCTGCGAATAGGCCAACTGGACCGCCGCCGACAATCGTAATATCATACAGTTCAGACATAATTTTCCTCAATCTTTTTAAAATAAACTAGCATTATTGTACCACAAAAAGGGATTGAAATGTAAGTAAATGTTTTAAAGGCATCTTAAAAGCCCCATTAGGGGCTTAAAATTAGATAGCAAATAAATCATTAAGGTTTTCAGCCAGCGTTGGGTGGGTGAAGATTTGCTTGCTCAAGTAGGTGTAAGGAATCTTATTATCCATGGCTACAGTCAGGATATTGATAATTTCCTGAGCTCCAGCTGAGAAGATAGTTGCCCCGACAATTTCCTTGGTTTCAGTGTTGACAACGGCCTTGAAGGCACCACGCAAGTCAGCATTGACATGACCACGAGGCATTGCTGCGACTGGAATCTCCTTAACTGCAATCGGTAGGCCTTGCTCTTTGGCTTCCTTTTCAGTCAATCCGATTTGAGCCAAAGGTGGTGTGATGAACATGCTGGTAGGGACGTTCTTACGGTCTTCCAGTGTGTAGCTGCCATCGCCAGCCAGATAGCTATAAAGGATACGGAAGTCATCCAATGAGATATAAGTGAACTGCAGACCGCCATTGACATCGCCCGCTGCAAATACGCCAGGTACAGATGTTTCCAAGTGCTTATCGACCTTAATCGCTCCGCGCTCTGTCAGCTCGATATCTGTATTTTCCAAGTGAAGTGGTTCAATATTCGGCTTACGGCCGGTAGCATAGAGCAGGGCGTCAAAACGAAACTCTCCATCCTCTGTTACAACCACAACTTCAGCACCATCATTTTTGACCTGTGTGGTACGTACATTTTGTAAGAGTTGGATTCCGTCTTCTTCCATGTATTGCTTAGCTAGAGCAGCGATAGAAGGCTCAACTCGAGGGAGAAAGACAGGCGCAGCATCCAGCACAGTCACCTGGCTACCCAATTTATTGTAGAGTCCAGCGAATTCTAGTCCGATGTTACCGCCGCCCAGAACTCCCAAGCGTTTAGGAAGTTCCTTCAGATTTTGGATGCCAGTTGAGTCATAGACATGCTCGGTTTCAGTCAGTCCAGGAATTGGCAGGACATTGGAAACGGCACCGGTATTGATAACAATAGTTTCAGCCGTCAATTCCTCTTTCTCATCGCCAGCTGTGATTTCGATGACCTTATTTGAAAGAAAATGAGCTTCCGCATCAATGATGTCAACACCAGCACCACTGATTGCTGCATAGTTCTTCCCGTTGAGACGGCTGGTAACAGCATTCTTTTCAGCCATGACTTGGTCGAAAGCCAGGCCTTTTTCAGCTGCGACGAGCAGGGTCTTGGTTGGGATGCAGGCGATATTGATACAGGTTCCCCCGTACATAGCCTTGCTTCGCTCAATCAAAGCAACTTTTTTTCCTTGGGCCGCCATTTTGGCTGCCAATGTTTTACCGGCCTTCCCAAAGCCGATGACAATTAAATCATAGGTTAACATAATTTACCTCCATTTTTCAAAAAAGATTGTATCACATCTAGTCAGAAATTGCTGATTTCTGCTACGCTTTTTTTCTTCAGTATTTTTACTCACACTTTTTATACAAACTGTCCATTTTTGAGCAAGATTTTCGCAGTTCCAGTTAGTCTGTGTTATACTAAGCTTCGTTATTTATTTTAGGAGGGTGAAATGTCTATTATTACACTGATTTTGGCAAGCTTAGTTGCCTTGGAATTTTTCTATATCCTGTACTTGGAGACCATTGCGACGACTTCTGAAGCAACAGCTCGGGTTTTCGGTATGTCACAAGAGGAGTTGGAGCAGCAGTCGGTCAATACACTTTTCAAAAACCAAGGAGTTTATAACGGATTGATAGCTGTTTTGGTCTTGATTGCGGCCTTTGTACAGCCTAGTTCTTTTTGGCTGGGAATTTTTATGGTTTATATCATCTTGGTGGCAGCATACGGTGCAGTGACCAGTGACCCCAAAATCCTGTTCAAGCAGGGAGGGCTGGCTATGCTGACCCTGCTTAGTTTATTTTTCTAAATAGAGTGAGAAAAATTGATTTCCCACTCTTTTTTTATATAATGATTGACTTTTTTATTAGACAAGTGTAGAATAAAATTAGAAATAGCATTAATTTAGAAAGCGCGTGGGAACGATGAAAAGATCTATTAAACGTTTGCCAGACGGGGAATTTACTATTTTAAAGGTAATTTGGCAACTGCCTACCCCGACGACCTCTGCCCGTATCATGGAAAAGCTGGGACCAGACAATCACTGGAAGCCCCAGACTTTGCTGACAGTCTTGGCTCGCTTGACTGAAAAGGGCTTTTTAGAAAGTGTCCGTAAGGGGCGTGAAAGGCAGTATACAGCCTTGATCTCAGAAGATGAGTATCTGGAAGTTGAGGCTTCGGATTTCTTGAAGCGTCACAGCGGCCGTTCAATGGGCGGTTTTGTCAAAACACTCTTTTCTTCTAACTCCTTTTCGGAAAATGAATTGGATGAGCTGCGTAGTTTGCTCAACCAAGGAAAGTAGGATGGAGGGATAAGCATGAAACAGTTCCTTCTTTCTTTTCTGCTGACCAGTTTGTTGACATCCATTTTGGTGCTTTTGCTTAGTCTGCTTTTTACGGCCTTTAAGACTAAGATTTCGGTCAGAGTGAAGTATTTTATTTGGTTTCTGATATTGCTAAGTTTTCTGTTTCCGTTCCGTCCTCAGTTCGGCTCAGGCCTGATTCGGCTGAATACAGGATCGGTAGTTCAGACAGCAGTGACTGCCACCCAGACAGGTGGAGCTCAGGGCGCTTCTCCAGCAGTTGAAAAAGCTGCCCAGCCAAATCTGTGGGAAGCTTTTCTGGGTCTACCTTGGTTTGAAATTCTCTTTACCATCTGGCTGATTGGCTTTGTCTTTAGCATAGGAAGATACGCTTATTCTTATATTCGCTTCAGAAAGATGCTGAAGCGCTGGGGCACGGAGTTTCAGGACGAAGAAGCGATGGCTCAGCTGCGGGCTGTTCAGCAGGAGATGGGAGTTAAGGGCCGGATTCGTCTGCTCCACTATCCTATGTCCCAAAGTCCTATGCTGCTAGGTTTCAGAGATATTTTAATCGTGCTGCCAGAGTTGGACTACACGGAGGAAGAGCTGCAGCTGATTTTCAAGCATGAGCTGACTCACTACAAACACCGCGATGTTTTAGTTAATCTCTTAGGGATTTTCGCCAAGAGTCTGCACTGGTTTAATCCGGTTGTCCGCTTTGCCTGCCGTGAAACTCAGGAAGCAGGAGAAATGTACTGTGACTATGATGTTCTGAGCAGTAGAGATACAGAGTATCGGACTTTCTACGGTGAAACGATTTTGACCATGATAGACCGCAGTAAGAAGACCCCAATTGCTCTGACGACCTGCTTTTACTCTGACAAGTTTAATCTCAAGCGGCGGATTGTCGGTATCATGGATAACCGCCTGCCTAAGAGGTTTCTGTCTGCTGCCTTTGTAGTAGCAGTCCCTCTCCTTTTGCTCTTGACTAGCTCGGTCTTTGCCTTAGAAAGCCCAGAAGCTCAACAAAGCAAGCCTGTGACGGGGCAAAAACAGTCTCAAGGTCTCAGTCAGCGTCAGGCACTAGCATCCGTCTTAAAAGAGCTGTCTCTTTCTGAAACAGATATTAAAGATTTACAAATTTCGCGTGAGAAAGACACTTATAAGATTCGCTTCTCACACGGGCAAACGGCCCATGAAACCATTGTCAGTGCTAAGGATGGAAAACTGATCCAATCCAAGCAGTATACCATTGTCGAAAAGACAGTAACGGTTGAAAAAGAAGTCAGCCCATCCTCGTCTGCTGCATCGACTCCAGCTGATAACAGCTCTACTGCAGGTGCAGGAAATACGGGAGCAGCGGGCTCTACTGGAGCTAGTACAGCGACTGTTCAAACTCCGTCTCAGAACAGTTCCTCTCATACGACAGACACCGATGATCCGGACGATGATGATGACCATGATGACGATTAAATAAAGGATTCTGCCAGTTTAAGTTTCTTAAAAGCTTAGACTGGTAGAATTTTATTATCTTCTCAAAGGGGGATTTAGAAATCCTCCAAGAGCAGTTAGTCATCAGTTTATCTTTATTTTAGGACGATTTTGCTTACAGTTTGCACTTCGTTTCCTAATGCTAAAAAAGATGAAAGATTATTTATCTTTTTTCTTGACATTCACAAACGACAATTGTAGAATATATTTATAAACTACATTTGTAGAATGTTTTTGAAAAATACTGCTTGGAAAGGAGAAGAAAGTAAAGCTTATCCAGACGCTTGTAGGATGCAGAGCGGAAGCTCTATTTCTTTTAAAAGCATAAACTACACTTGTAGAATCAAAGGAGAATTCAAATGAAACAAAAGCAAATCCAAACAAATTTCCAACGAATCGAAACGAAGTATATTCTTGACCGGGCAATGCTAGCTCGTCTTGAAGCTGACATGAGACCTTACCTCACCGCAGATGATTATGCGACATCAACCATTTCTAATGTGTATTTTGATAATGATGAGTTCCAGATGATTCAGGATTCTATTGCCAGAAAAGGCGGTCGCGAAAAAATGCGGATGCGGACTTATGCTGAGCAGCCGAATGATGATAGTCAAGTTTTCTTGGAAATCAAGAAGAAACGGGATGAAGTAGGTTTCAAATACCGTTTGGTTTCGAATCCTCTCTCTGTGACCAACTATATTGTGAACGGTGTGGCAGACCATACTATTTCTGATGATCGGGTCAAGGCAGAAGTGGAGCAGTTACAGGAGCGCTATATAGACTTGAAGCCAAAAATGGTGATTAGCTATGATCGCTACTCTATGAGAGGCTTGGAAGATAAAAAAGTCCGTGTGACAGTTGATTCCAACATCCGCTACCGTGATTATGATGTAGACTTGGCTTTAGGCCGCTATGGACTGCCCTTGCTGGATGACGACAAGGTAATTATGGAAATCAAGGTTCCTGGTCAATATCCTCAGTGGTTGGCTGATATTCTGAACAAATACGGTCTTGAAGACCAGTCCTTCTCAAAATACGGCAATGCCTACCTGAAAACTAAAGAAAGGCTGACTCAAACAGTCAAGGCCTAAGGAGGTAGTCTATGCTCAATCAGTTATTTAACAGTATCTACTCCTCTACGGAAGTCAAGATAAATCCTTTAGCATTGATTTTTTCACTAGCAACTAGTGTGGTTTTAGGAATTATCTTGGCCAAGGTCTATAAGCGCCAAACCATTTATACCAAGGAATTTGTCGTCACCCTCTCCCTTTTGCCAGCCATTATTTCCATTATCATCTTCTTGGTTAATGGAAATTTGGGCACCAGTGTCGCCGTAGCAGGGACTTTCAGTTTGATTCGCTTCCGGTCGGCCGCGGGTGGCTCCAAGGAGCTTCTAGCCATCTTTATGGCGACGGCTATTGGGATTACAACGGGGATGGGCTTTGTAGCACTGGGAATTGTCTTTACTCTAGCTATTTCAGGCATCTGGATGCTCTTTGAAAAGATGAGCTTTACTTCAGTCAGTCCGACCAGACGTTATGTCCAGGTTCAGGTTCCAGCTGACTTTGACTACGAAGTACTCTTTGATGCTATCTTTGAAACGACTTGTAAATCAGCCGAACTGACATCTCTCAAGTCGGCTGAAAAGAAGTCTATCAAGCTGGACTATGTTGTTGACTTGAATCCTGACATGAGCGACAGAGAGCTCATTCAGCAGTTCCTGTTCTATGATAAGGTGCAGGACATTTCCCTTTCCAAAGCTGCTAAGAAGCGTAAAACCCTCTAAGCAAAAGAAGACCAGCTGCAGCAGAGCAGTTGGTCTTCTTGTTTGTATCATAAAAAGGAGCTACATTATACTTACAGAAAATACTTGACACTCTTTTCTATATGTGGTATGATTATATAGATTTTGGACTTGAAGGGAGTGAAAAAAATGTCAAAAACAGTAGTACGCAAGAATGAATCACTTGATGATGCACTTCGTCGTTTCAAACGTGCGGTTACTAAAGCTGGTACTCTTCAAGAAACACGCAAACGTGAATTCTATGAAAAACCTTCTGTAAAACGCAAACGCAAATCAGAAGCAGCTCGTAAACGTAAAAAATTCTAATTGAACAAAAAAGCAGACTCCGGTCTGTTTTTTGTTTTGGTTATTTGGAGAGAAGAGGATGATTATGAGCAACATGAAAGAAAAAAACACTGATTTTCATCAGTGAATTCTCTTTATTTTTTCTCAGCCAACAAAGCTTTGATTTCTTGCAGGACTTCCAATTCAGTTGGTCCAGCTGGCGCTTCTTCAACTTCTTCCTTCTTCTTAGCAAGGCTTTGTGCTTTTTCAGCAGACTTGACGATGAAGAAGAGAACAGTACCGATTACCAAGAAGTTAATTACAGCGCTCAAGAAGTTACCATAAGCGATCCCGTTCCATTTCAGATCAGCAATTTGCTCCAATTTTGCAGCTTTCAAAATTGGGTTGAGGAAGAGAGGAGTGATTACGTCAGTAATCAATGAAGTGACGATTGCTCCAAAAGCGTTGGCGATGATTACACCGACTGCCAAATCAATCACGTTCCCGCGCAGCAAGAATTCTTTAAGATCCTTTAACATTCTTTCTTTCCTTTCAAGAATTTATTAATGAGATTATATTATAGCTTATTTATATGACATCCTCAAGATATTTGCTTGTCAAATATTTTACATTTGCATCATTTTAGTATAAAATATAGAATGATATTCTATGATAAATTGGAGGTATTGTCTCTTGATTGATAAAGAAATCATTTCTGAAATTAAAAACAGCGTCAATATCGTCGATGTCATAGGAGAAACAGTGGCCTTGACTAAGGCCGGGCGGAATTATCTGGGACTCTGTCCCTTTCATGGCGAAAAGACGCCCTCTTTTAACGTTGTAGAGGACAAGCAGTTTTATCACTGTTTTGGCTGCGGCAAGTCGGGCGATGTCTTCAAATTCATTGAAGATTATCGAGGCGTTTCCTTTATGGATGCTGTGCAGATTGTAGCAGAACGGGCAGGGATTCCTTTGGCTGTGGAGACAGTGGGCAATGACCGACCGAGACAAAGCCATCCGCATCAGGCTCTCTACGATATCCATACCGAGGCAGCGAAATTTTACCATGCGGTCCTGATGACGACCAAGATGGGAGAGGAAGCGCGGGCTTATCTCTACCAGCGGGGGCTGACAGATGATGTTCTTAAGCATTTTCAAATTGGGCTGGCTCCTAATGAGGGGAATTATCTTCATAAGAGTATGGCCGGCAAGTTTGATGAGAATACCATCATGAACTCGGGTCTCTTTAATCTTGCGGAGAATAATTTGGTCTATGATGCCTTTCAGAACCGGATTATGTTTCCCCTGACCAATGACAGTGGGCAGGTTGTAGCCTTTTCCGGGCGGATTTGGCAGGCAACGGCCTCAGACGGCCATCAGGCCAAGTACAAAAACAGTCGTAGCACCGCTATTTTCAATAAAAGCTACGAGCTCTATCATCTGGATAAGGCCAAGCCGGTTATCAAGAAGAGCCATGAGGTTTATCTGATGGAAGGCTTTATGGATGTGATTGCGGCTTATCGGGCCGGGATTGAAAATGCAGTTGCCTCGATGGGAACAGCTCTGACGCCTGAGCATGTTCAGCATCTGAGTAAGTATTGCAAGAAGATTATCCTGTCTTACGATGGAGATAGGGCAGGGCAGGCAGCGACTGCTAAGGCTTTAGATGAGCTGAGAGATATGACGGTGGAAATTGTTCGGATTCCCGATAATTTGGATCCGGATGAGTTTCTCGCTAAAAATTCTGAGGAAGACTTGCAGCATTTGCTGAGTAAAACGCGAATAAGTAATGTGGAGTTTCTGCTGCATCATCTGAAACCAGATAATATTGAAAATCTACAGGCTCAGATTGAGTTTGTAGAGAAGATGGCGCCGATTATTGCGAAGACCAAGTCCATCACAGCTCAGAACTCCTATATTTACATGCTGGCTGAGTTGCTGCCGGACTTTGACTATCAGCAGGTGGAGCAGACGGTAAATAACAGCCGTCTGGCTGAGCGATCTAGTCGCAGTCAGGAGGCGCCGATTCAGCAGTCTCAGCCAGTCGTCATGCAGTTTTCGCCGTCGAACCGGCTGACTCGTCTCATGAGGGCGGAAAATCATATCTTCCACCGCATGATACATCATCCTTTGATTTTGAACCAATACCGTCTTAGAGAAGACTTTGTCTTTGACTCGGAGGACTTGCAGGTCTTGTATGAAATTTTGCTGGCAAATGGCGAGGTGACACCGCAGGATTTGTCCCAACTGCCAGATCATGTCCAGCAGGCTTGGTACCGGGTCTTGGAAGAAGACTTGCCGGATGAGGTTTTGGAAGATGAATTGAAAGAAGTGGAAGAAACCAGAGAGCGGGAGATTTTGCGCAAGCATAATCAGTTTATTAGTAAGAAGATTCGAGAAGCCTCTCACAGCGGAGATACGGATACAGCCCTGTCCGAGCTAGAGCGCTTGATTGAGCAAAAAAGAAGAATGGAGTAGGAATGGCTACAAAACAAAAAGAAGTAACAACATTAGACGTTCAAATTGCAGAATTTATCCGCAACCACAAGCAGACAGGGGTTGCGACAGATGATGAAATCAATGACCAGCTGGTTATTCCTTTCACTTTGGACGCTGATGGGATTGAGGATTTGCTGCAGCGTATTCAGGATGCTGGCATCTCAATTACAGATAAGGAAGGAAATCCCAGCGCGCGCGTCTTAAATAACGAAGAGGAAGAAGCAGAGCTGACGGATGAAGAGCTCTTAGGCAGCAATTCAGCTAAGGTCAATGACCCAGTTCGTATGTATCTGAAAGAAATTGGGGTTGTGCCCCTTCTCAGCAATGAAGAAGAGCAGGAGCTGGCTATCTTGGTAGAGCAGGGAGACTTGGAAGCCAAGCAGCGTCTGGCCGAGGCCAATCTTCGTCTGGTTGTTTCCATTGCCAAGCGCTATGTCGGCCGTGGTATGCAGTTCCTTGACTTGATTCAAGAAGGAAACATGGGACTGATGAAGGCTGTTGATAAGTTTGACTACACCAAAGGATTTAAGTTTTCAACTTATGCGACTTGGTGGATTCGTCAGGCCATTACCCGTGCGATTGCTGACCAAGCTCGGACCATTCGGATTCCGGTCCACATGGTGGAAACCATTAACAAGCTAGTCCGTGAGCAACGTAATCTCTTGCAGGAATTGGGGCAAGACCCAACACCAGAGCAAATCGCTGAGCGAATGGATATGACACCTGACAAGGTTCGTGAGATTCTCAAGATTGCTCAGGAGCCGGTTTCTCTGGAGACGCCTATCGGTGAGGAAGATGACAGCCATCTGGGTGACTTTATCGAAGATGAAGTGATTGAAAATCCAGTCGACTATACAACTCGTGTCGTCCTTCGTGAGCAGCTGGATGAGGTCTTGGATACGCTGACAGACCGCGAGGAAAACGTCTTGCGTCTGCGCTTTGGTCTGGACGATGGAAAAATGCGGACACTGGAAGATGTCGGCAAGGTCTTCAATGTAACTCGCGAGCGGATCCGCCAGATTGAAGCCAAGGCTCTGCGTAAACTCCGCCACCCAAGCCGCAGCAAACCACTTAGAGACTTTATCGAAGATTAAGAACTGAAAAGCAGCGAGGGACAAAAATCTTTCAGCAGGAAGCATCAAGTCGGCAATCCTAGCTGAAAACAAAAGCCCCTCGAGCTAACTTGAAATTTCTGCTATATCTATAAGGAGGATATTGCATGTCAGAAAAAAAATACAGCCCTGAAGAAGTTGAAAAAATCAAAACGCGTATTTTAGAGAGCTTGGAGCAGGTTATTGACCCAGAGCTGGGGATTGATATTGTCAATCTAGGTCTAATCTATGAAATCCGTTTTGACGAGACCAATGGGGAAACGGAAATCGATATGACCCTGACAACCATGGGATGCCCTCTGGCGGATCTTCTGACTGACCAGATCTATGATGCCATGTCTGATGTTCCAGAGGTTACCAAGACGGATGTTAAGTTGGTTTGGTACCCAGCTTGGACGGTAGAAAAGATGAGCCGCTATGCTCGGATTGCTTTGGGGATTCGCTAAGAACTGATAGTAAGTGTTGGCCTGCTGCGTGCAGGCTTTTGCTTTTTTTAGCAGATTCTGTTATAATGTTCCTATTGTCTTGGGGTCGTTACGGATTCGACAGGCATTATGAGGCACATTTTGCAACCCATCTAGCGGATGTAAAACGCCAGTTAAATATAACTGCAAAAAATAACAATTCTTACGCTTTAGCTGCCTAAAAACCAGCCAGCGTGACCCGATTCGGATTGCTTGTGTCTGATGACAGGTCTTATTATGAGCAAGCTACGGCAAAATCTGGTCTAGGGATTTTGCAAGAGATTGATAGACTCGCTTGACTTGGGCTTGAGCTATGTGTCAAAGTTAAGTCAAACCAATACATAGCCTATGGTTGTAGACAAATGTGTTAGCAGGTGTTTGGACGTGGGTTCGACTCCCACCGGCTCCATTATTTTAAAGTCCTTCTAAAACGTTGAGAAATCAGCGTTTTTTGCTTTTACAATGTCCAGGAAATCTTGATTTCTATCTGAAAAAGTAATACAATGATGTTAGTGATGACAAAGGAAATATTTGTATTTCTATTGGGTTGATTTCATAAGTATTAAGGGAAATTTGATATGAGTTTTTTTAAGAATCTGTTTGGTAAGAAGCGAGAGCAAGAAGAAGAGAAAGTAGAAAAGGTGGAAGAATCAGTGCTTGATGTGCCTGCTGAGGATCCTTTTCCGAGTGAGTGGGGCTCTTTCTCAACCTATATAGATGACAAGTTGGCTAGTATCCGTCTGAATCTAGCTCTTGCTGATGAGGCACCCTATCCTCTATACGCCTATGCTATGAGGCTCAAGGTAACGCTCCTCCAGTACGATGGGGAGACAGGTTTTCCATCTAGTGATGAGTTTAAAGAGCTGAATGTGATTGAGGACCAGCTTTCTGAGGCTTTGGGCCAGGTCGGTGGCATTCATGTTGGTGTGATTACAACAGATGGAAATATTGAGTTTTACTACTATCTGCAAGACAAGAAAAGCCATCTGGAGCCGATTGCAAACGTGATGCGCGACTTTCCAGACCGCCGCTATGACTCGGCAACCTTGGAAGACGAGGAATGGAATCAGTACTTTGACTTTCTCTATCCTAATGAATACGAGTATCAGACCATTCTCAACCAGCGGGTCTGGTACCAGCTGGAGCAGGACGGCGATGACCATAGTCAGGAGCGCGAGATTGACCATTGGGCCTATTTCGCGTCAGAGGAAGATCGAGATGGTTTCCTAAAGGAAGTCGAAGAACTGGGCTATAGCCTCGTATCAGCTGAAAAGATAGAAGATGCTGACAAACCATATCAGCTGCATGTGATTCGTATGGATACGACAGAAATCTTTGATTTGAACCAGAATGTTTGGACTTTAGTCGAATTTGTGAAAAAATTTAACGGAAACTATGGCGGTTGGGGCTGTAATGTGGTATAATGGTTAAAGTTTTGAGAAAGCTGGGCTTTCTCTTTTGTGGAAGATTACTCAAGAGGCTTAAGAGGCTGTGTTGGAAACGCAGTAGGCGTGTAAAAGCGTGCGTGGGTTCGAATCCCATGTCTTCCGTCATAAGATGCAAGAAACGCTGTTTGGCGTTTTTTCTATTTGTAAAAGAGGCATGAAAGTAAGGCGATTCTTTTTGAATATGAATATCTTTGGAAATACTTGAAAACAATTTCAGCAAAAAAAATAAGTAATTTATTGTTCATTTTATATAATAGTGTGGTAAAATGGGATTAATGGATTTTTAAAAGGATATAAATTAAAGGGAGAATTATGTTTTTTAAACGTCAAAAAGGTAAGTACCACGAAGTAGAGCGTGTGACTCGTTTTAAGCTGATTAAATCGGGTAAGCATTGGCTGCGTGCTGCGACATCACAGTTCGGCCTTTTTAGATCAATGAAGGGGGGAGGCCTTTCATCGATCGAGCTCAAGGTAACGGAAGAACAAGTTACCGATAAAAAGAGCGGCATAGACTTTTTGAGGGGTATTGTCGCCACAGGGGCCGTGCTGGGCGGAGCTGTTGTGACAAGTACAACTGTTCATGCAGAAGACGGTCAGGCTCTGGAAAAGGTCATTGATACGACAGACGTTTTAGCGACACGTGGTGAAACAGTTTTAGGAGAAGAAAGCAGTGCTACTGAAGCAGCAACTGCAACGGCAAGCTCACATACTGAGTCAGAGTCTGTATCAGATACATCCTCAGCCAGTGCCAGTGCTTCTGTCAGTGCATCTATCTCTGCCAGCATCTCAGCTTCAGAGTCAATGTCACAGTCTAGCTCTGCCTCTATCAGTGCCAGCACATCTCAAGCAGTCTCAGATTCCTTAAGTGTATCTGAGTCTCTTTCAGTGTCTTCAAGTACATCTGATTCGGTTAGTGCAAGCACTAGTGCGTCCGCTAGTGCATCAGAGTCAGTCTCAGCCAGTCAGACATCTACCACCTCTACATCAGAGAGTGCTAGATCCAAAAGCAGCCAGCAGTCGACAGAAGCTTCTAGCCAAACTAGACGTAGAAGAACGCGTCGGGATGTAACGGACTCAGGTCCTAATGTCGAATATCGTGATATTAAAGGCGATATGATTCAAGGTGTTACTACAAGTTTTGATGATGTTAATCGACTTTTGACTTGGACGATAACCCTTACACCAAGACAGGTAAAGACTAACCTCGGTGCACTTGTATCTATCAGTGGCAATCAGGAAACTCGTACAGTGACGATTAATGGTAAAAATGCTGCAAATGGTGGAGTTTACAATTCAGGTGGTGCTTGGAATCTATATACAGGTGAATCTGTCAGCGATAATATTCTAAGAATTACTACGCGCGTAAATGATGCTGGTGGTGAAGTCAAGCTAGGCCTCCGCTTAGTAACTAGCGATAAGAAAATTACCAATAAAAATCTACCGCTTGAGTTTGAACAAGTTGCTGCTACGACAAATGGAAGTTGGGATAAGGCAGGATTTAATACAACTATTGCGGAAAAGGATACGGAAGCTCCCCAAGTGAAATCTGGGGATTATGTAGTATACCGTGGTGAATCCTTTGAATTTTATGTAGAAACCACTGATAATAGCGGTCAAGTTAATAGAGTTGTCATCCGAAATGTTGAAGGTGGTCCTAATAGTACTTACCTTTCTCCCAATTGGGTACAATATTCGACAGAGAATCTTGGCCAGCCTGGTAATGCTACCGTAGATAATCCTCTAAGAACTAGAATGTTTGGATTGGTTCCTACAGATACAGTTATTGGTCATTATACTCGTTATATAGTTGCGTGGGACCCTTCAGGGAATGCCACTTCAATGGTGGATAATGCTAATCGGAATAGACTTGAAAGATTTCTCCTTACTGTTAAAAGTCAAAATGAAAAGTACGACCCTGCGGATCCGACAATAACGTATGTAAATAATCTTTCTAATTTATCTACAAATGAAAGGAATGCTGTAGCTGCAGCGGTAAGAGCAGCAAATCCTGATATACCAGCTGCCGCTACGATTACTGTTTCTGCAAACGGAACAGTCACCATTACTTATCCAGACAATTCTACAGATACTATTACTGCAAATAGAGTAGTAAAAGATCTTGCATCAAGTCGTTCGGCTTTAACATCAGCTTCTACATCCGCTTCGACCAGTGCTTCTGTGTCGGCTAGTACCTCAGCGTCCCTTAGTGCATCGACCTCAGCGAGTCAGTCTATTGTAGATAGTAAATCTGCTTCTGTAAGTGCATCAACCTCTGCCAGCACGTCTGCCTCGACGAGCGCATCAGTATCTGCAAGTACGTCCGCTTCAACGAGCGCGTCAGTTTCTGCAAGTACGTCTGCTTCAACGAGTGCATCCGTAAGTGCAAGTACGTCTGCCTCGACGAGTGCATCTGTAAGTGCAAGTACCTCAGCCTCAACGAGCGCCTCAGTAAGTGCCAGCACATCCGCTTCAACAAGCGCCTCAGTAAGTGCCAGCATGTCCGCTTCGACTAGCGCGTCTGTGTCTGCAAGTACGTCTGCGTCCACGAGCGCATCCGTATCAGCAAGTACGTCTGCTTCAACGAGCGCGTCAGTGTCTGCAAGTACCTCAGCTTCAACGAGTGCGTCCGTATCAGCAAGCACATCTGCTTCAACGAGTGCGTCCGTGAGTGCCAGCACCTCAGCGTCCACGAGCGCATCCGTATCCGCAAGTGCGTCTGCATCGACAAGTGCGTCCGTATCAGCAAGCACGTCTGCCTCCACGAGTGCATCAGTAAGCGCAAGTACGTCCGCGTCAACAAGTGCGTCAGTAAGTGCAAGCACGTCTGCTTCCACGAGTGCGTCAGTAAGCGCAAGTACGTCCGCATCAACTAGCGCGTCAGTGAGTGCAAGTACGTCAGCTTCCACGAGCGCGTCCGTATCAGCAAGTACGTCTGCTTCAACGAGTGCATCGGTAAGTGCAAGTACGTCAGCTTCCACGAGCGCATCAGTTTCAGCCAGCACGTCTGCTTCCACGAGTGCGTCAGTAAGCGCAAGTACGTCCGCATCAACTAGCGCGTCAGTGAGTGCAAGCACATCTGCGTCGACGAGTGCCTCAGTTTCAGCAAGCACATCTGCGTCTACCAGCGCATCAGTAAGCGCAAGTACATCGGCTTCCACGAGTGCGTCAGTAAGTGCAAGTACGTCCGCGTCAACCAGCGCATCCGTATCCGCAAGTACGTCCGCGTCTACTAGCGCGTCTATGAGTGCCAGCACCTCGGCCTCAACGAGTGCGTCAGTAAGCGCAAGTACGTCAGCATCAACGAGTGCATCAGTAAGTGCAAGTACGTCCGCATCGACGAGCGCCTCTGTATCAGCAAGCACGTCCGCGTCTACAAGTGCATCTGTATCAGCAAGTACGTCTGCTTCAACAAGTG
Source organism: Streptococcus sp. 27098_8_82 (assembly GCF_041431615.1). Taxonomy (NCBI): domain Bacteria; kingdom Bacillati; phylum Bacillota; class Bacilli; order Lactobacillales; family Streptococcaceae; genus Streptococcus; species Streptococcus sp. 27098_8_82. Next base: position 1,208 of record NZ_JAPVYB010000002.1, on the reverse strand, counting down.
CATCTGTATCAGCAAGTACGTCCGCGTCTACTAGTGCATCTGTATCAGCAAGCACCTCAGCGTCCACGAGCGCATCAGTAAGTGCAAGTACCTCAGCGTCCACAAGTGCATCCGTGAGCGCAAGTACGTCCGCATCGACGAGCGCCTCTGTATCAGCAAGCACGTCGGCTTCAACGAGTGCGTCCGTATCAGCAAGCACATCTGCGTCTACCAGCGCATCAGTAAGCGCAAGTACCTCAGCCTCCACGAGTGCATCAGTAAGTGCAAGTACGTCCGCCTCAACCAGTGCATCAGTAAGTGCAAGTACGTCCGCGTCTACTAGCGCGTCTATGAGTGCCAGCACGTCTGCCTCAACCAGTGCGTCAGTAAGTGCAAGTACGTCCGCGTCTACTAGCGCGTCTATGAGTGCCAGCACGTCTGCCTCAACAAGTGCATCAGTAAGCGCAAGTATGTCTGCGTCAACGAGTGCGTCAGTAAGTGCAAGTACCTCGGCATCAACAAGCGCATCAGTAAGTGCAAGTACGTCCGCGTCAACGAGCGCATCAGTAAGTGCAAGCACCTCAGCATCCATGAGCGCATCAGTAAGTGCAAGCACCTCGGCCTCAACGAGCGCATCAGTAAGCGCAAGTACGTCCGCTTCAACGAGCGCGTCTGTTTCTGCAAGTACGTCAGCGTCCACGAGTGCGTCTGTTTCTGCAAGTACGTCAGCGTCCACGAGTGCTTCAGTCAGCGCAAGTACGTCAGCTTCAACGAGCGCGTCTGTTTCTGCAAGTACGTCCGCATCGACGAGTGCGTCAGTGAGTGCCAGCACGTCCGCGTCAACAAGTGCGTCCGTAAGTGCAAGTACCTCAGCATCGACGAGTGCATCAGTAAGTGCAAGCACCTCAGCATCCATGAGCGCATCAGTAAGCGCAAGTACGTCTGCATCAACAAGTGCGTCCGTAAGCGCAAGTACGTCTGCTTCAACGAGTGCATCCGTAAGTGCAAGTACGTCCGCCTCGACAAGTGCATCAGTAAGCGCAAGTACCTCAGCCTCAATGAGCGCATCCGTTTCAGCAAGCACGTCCGCCTCGACAAGTGCATCAGTAAGCGCAAGTACGTCCGCCTCCACGAGTGCATCAGTAAGTGCAAGTACCTCAGCCTCCACGAGTGCATCAGTTTCAGCAAGCATGTCCGCCTCAACTAGCGCATCAGTTTCCGCAAGCACA